>CAZULT010000024.1:0-2988 GCA_964621295.1 uncultured Anaerolineaceae bacterium
AGCTGCAATGGTCCTGAGGCGAGGCCTCTGCCCAAAACCGATCGTGAAGCCCAACGGTTTATTCAGCGGCTTGGCGTTTTGAACCCAAAAACTGCTTTTGCAAGACTCGACTTGCATATTTCGCCCCGCGTACCAGCTTGGCGTAGCCAAGTCCGCTGCAATTTGGGTTAGCCAGCATTTCTATTCTCTGAACTTATAGCATAAATGAAGTCAATATTGTATATCTCAGTCGATTCCAAAATATCATGGTTCTTCTTAATCTGATTTAAAACATTACAAAGATCACGTTCCATAATTGTTATTTCGCAATAAGGAATGATGAAGAAATGCGCTAAATCAGCAAAATCTGAAAGTTTTCTCGGCTCACGTTGACCTAAGTAATATTTGTAAAATATCACATAAGCATAAAGCCGTATTGAATGAAAAACTTCAAAATGAAAATCTTTGGGTTCAAAATGATCTCTTAAGGCACCCAAAAAATCCCTGTGATCAATAGCTAGCCATTGCATTGCCATATAAATAGCAAATTCATCTGCTTGGCTTCGAATATATTTACCTCCCTTAGCCGGTGGGAAATTACCTTTTAGCTCTGCCATACGGTCTTGCAACTGGCTGGCATAACTTATTTGTTCCCTTCTCGCTTCTTTCAACTCATCCGAAGACAAAAATTTTCCCAACTTATCTATGCCATTTGGTTCAAGAAGTATGGCGTTCAAAGGGAAAAGCAATAAGGATTCATCTCGCATATTGGGATGAGATTTCACTTCTTCGTCGATTATCATATCCCAATTCTTTAATATCCCAGTTGGGACATTCATAAAAAGAGCCACTAATTCTTGATGTATCCTGTCTGCATCAGACAATTCTGCAATTTGTGGCCCACCGACTCCCATAGTTAAATCATTGGCACGAAAATGTTCAAGAAGTTTCGGCCATAACTCCCTATTGTTCGCGAGGTAACTCAGAATATTCGTATCCATATATGCGAAGCGGGAAAATGTATATTCAGTCATTTCGTAATTCAAAATTATTGCTGGCTAACTAGACATTGGGTTGAGGTTGTCTACGTAACCGTCTATAGACTTTAAGTGTGTGAAATGCTAGAGTAGATATCAAAATGTGAAAATTATCCACCATTCCGTCACCACTGAATACATTAAAACGACCATACGGGGAACGTCAATTCATGCGCGCCTGACCGGTCTGGGGTGGAGCGGTGCGACGGGTTCTAAGGTTCGATCGGAGTGACCGTCCAGTTTGCCTGTGTAACTTGGATGGTGGTGCTGTTCCCGGGCCAGTAAAGGTGTGTCCAGTAGCTTGCCCCGCGTAAGGTTGAGGGGTTGCGTCCGGTAGTGACGATGATGTGGTTGGGGGTGTAGTGTGCGAAGTATCTCTCCCGGTCGTTCGGCGAGCGGCCCAACGTGGGGTCCATCGCAACCCAACCGATCCCGGGCAGGTGGACGTCTAACCAGGCATGCTCGGTCTGCGCGATCTCGGCCGCTTTTTCCGATTGCTTCAAGTACAACAAGCCTTCGTAGTAACGCGCCGGGATCCCTTCGGCGCGGCTGAGCGCCATCACCAGCGAGGCGTACTCGCTGCAATCGGAGCCCATCAGGCCGAAGGTGGCCTGGGCGCCCCAATCCTCGCGGTTGTAGGTGTAGACCAATTTATCCCCGGCGTATGCATAGAATGCGCGCGCCTGGTCACAGGCGTTTTTTTTGCCGTTTGAGAGTTCGCTGGCAAGCGCGAGGATCTGCGGGTTGGCTGATTCTACGTGCAGTTCGGGTTGGGTGAAGTCTTCCGGTGTCTCCCCTTCACACCTGGACAGATCGTAGGTCAATTCATGCACAGCGACCTGATATTCGACCACGACCGACAGAGTCGTTCCGGGAGGGTGGTTGGAAAAATCGAATTCCGCATACTGGTTTTTATATTCATCTTTCACCAGCGTGTATTCCGACGGGTTGATCGTCCTGCTGAGCAGCTCCTGGTAAGGAGGCAGATCGCGGATCAGCGCCACCCACAGAGTCTGTTTTGTGGGTGAACGATCACCAGCGTTGGTGAACGATAACTCCTGCCGGACGTGGTACTGGCGTATCTCGCTCAAAGCATCAGAAGGGGTGACGGGTAGGCTCGAGATCCCCTGGTCTTTGATAGGGCTGCATGCCATGCAAACCAGCACGTAAGTGAACACCCAGGGTTTCAGCAACATAGCGTCGTCTTTGATGGCCCAGGAAGAAGGAGGAAAAACTTCATTCCAGGGGTAGAAGGGATCAGACGTCTGGCCATTTGAACGGGTTCAGTTGCCGTTCAGCACGTGAAGCAGTCGGAAGAAGAAGAACCCGATGGCGATACCCAGGGCCAGTATCGCGAACCAGTGCTGCTTGAACAAGGGGATCCATTCGTCTCGCCTGGGTAGGCGTTCGTGCTCGACGAACTCACGAAAAAGGATATAGCCTCCGATGGAACCCAGTCCAAAGGTGATGGGGTCGAGGATCAGCCAGAAGATGATTTTTTCTGTGGAAATGAGCCGCCTGCCTCTCTCGCGTTTGATCTTAATTCTCTTAACATATCACAAATTCCAGGAAAAGTCATGAAGCGCCGGAGAGACTGATTTATGTGTAGTTACCGGGAAGTTCGATCGGGCAGCAGCGTGAACAAACCTACGATTTCAGGCGGTACTGCGCGAGGCGCTCCGCTTGTGGCGTCCACAAAGACCCAATCGGTTTCGCCGCGGACCAGGAGCTGCTCATCTGACAGGCGCAGGAAGCGGTAGCCCCGTTTTGAGCGTACCCGGCGCATGTCCATCACCCAGGTCTGCACAAGCAGGAGCTCACCTGCGAAACCAGGGCGCAGGTATTCGATCAGGTGGGAGCGCACCACCCAGGTGGCGTCCAGCGCCTGAGTGGGTCCTGTGCCCCCCATGGCTTCGTAATGGCGCACGGCCGCATCCTGCATCCACTGTACGAAGACCACGTTGTTGACGTG
>CAZULT010000024.1:3088-54233 GCA_964621295.1 uncultured Anaerolineaceae bacterium
TTGCGCTCGGATTTTTTGCGTATCCCCAATGATTGCACCTGGTCGGAATCGATACCGAAAAGTGCCTGCACCTGGACCTTAGCGCCCAGGATCGTGTTGTGATACTCCCATTCGGCGGCGTTGGCCGCATCGCGCGCGGCAGCCAGCTCCATGCGCAGGTTGACTTCCCTTTCCTGGGCCTGCAGCATGGCAACCAGCCTGGCCTGGATGGCCTCCTGGCTGTAGGCCGTATCATAGGGATGGTAATTGTCCATCGCGTTCAACGCCATACCGGCTTCCTGGTCGGCCCTGAGAACGGCTGGCGGCAAACGTCGTGTCTGGTCTTTTGCCATAGGAACTCGCTCCTGTTCGCATTTGCGCTCCCCGCATGATACCATCTTTTCACCCGTGTGAGAGCTGCGCGGCGTTCAAGATCACCCGCACATGGGTTGCAATCGGATTGCATAGATTTACAATATCATCGTTTGCATTCGCGATACTATCGAATAATCTATCCTTACGATTGTTTATACATGCAATTGAGTTGTTTAGTTATGCAATGAGATCGTACGTTTATGCAAACAGACTGTATATACGTACAATACTATCGTTTCCATAGGCGATAATATCGTCAGGCCGTACGATACTATCGCCAGGTCCGGTTGGAAAGAAATATCACCCTCGCCTTCCGTCTACGGTTTTCAGTCATCCGCCTTCGCTCCTTCCTCGAACTTGTCGACTTCGATTTCCGCCGCTTGCAAGAAGGACGTGGCGATCTCATCCTTGCGGTAGTCCGCCTCATACACGATGCGCGTGATGCCGGCGTTGATCAGCACTTTGGTGCAGTTGATGCACGGCAGATGGGTCACGTAGCAGGTAGCACCCCTGGTGGAGATGCCGTGCAGAGCAGCCTGAATGATGGCGTTGGTCTCGGCGTGAATGGTGCGCACACAGTGCCCATCCACCATCAAATGGCCGACCTCATCGCAGTGGTCCTGACCGGCTGGTGACCCGTTAAAGCCGGTTGTCAGGATGCGCTTGTCGAGCACCAGCACACAGCCCACTTCGGCGCGGTCGCAGGTCGAGCGTTCAGACACGGCGTGAGCGATTTTCATAAAATAGGAATCCCAATCAGGGCGCATACATGTCCTCCATCGCTAACTGGGTTGATTATAAACGAAGTGTGCTCGGGTGTTGGATGCGCGTATGCGTTCGTGAGCAGCCGCTTCAGGCATGGACCGCTGGCCCCGGCTTCTCTATCTTCGTGAAGTGTCTCTCGACCGTGTCCAACTCCTCTGATATAGTTGGATGCAACCATGCCGTCCATCCAGCGCTTGATCCGCAGCCGGCGCCGCAGCCTGGCCCTGATCGTAGAACGAGACGGGAGCCTGACCGTGCGCGCCCCGCTGCACCTCAAACAGGCCGAGATCGAACGCTTCGTGCGGGACAAGTCCGATTGGATCGCACGAAAACAGGCCCAGCTTGCGCGCCATCCGCAGGTGACTCATCATTACCAGGAAGGCGAGACCTTCCTCTATTTGGGCGCCGCATATCCACTGCAACTTGTCGCCAGGTTCAAAGAGGGACTGCGCTTCGAGGGCGGTTTCAAGCTTGACTCTGCAAGACAGGCAGAAGGCGAGCCATTGTTCACAGGGTGGTACCGGCGCCAGGCTCGAAAGCACATCCAGGCGCGGGTGGCACACTATGCAGGCTTACACGGTTTCAAGCCGGGAAAGGTGCGTATCTCCTCGGCACGCACCCGCTGGGGCTCCTGCAGCACGAAAGGCACGCTCAGCTTCACCTGGCGGCTGGTTATGGCGCCGGAGGCGGTCGTCGATTACGTGGTGGTGCACGAGCTGTGCCATCTCAAGCATTTGAACCATTCGAAAGCCTTTTGGGCGCAGGTGGCGCGCATCTTGCCAGACTTTAAGGCACAGCGAGCGTGGCTGAAGACGCACGGTGAGCAACTGCAGTTATAGTGACTGTCATTGCGAGACCCTGCAAGGGTCGAAGCAATCTACTGTAAAATAATAGGGTGGATTGCTTACCTCCCGATGGACACAGGGACGGTGTCGTGGGCGGTACAAGGGGGGACGGTGTCGTCGCTGTTTCGCAACTCCTCGCTAGGACAAGATTAGTTTGTTGGAACCACTCTCACATAGAATTCCAGGAGATGAAAATGAACAAAGATACTGTACGACAATGGGCGAATGTGCTGTCCGTCCTGCTCGCGCTAACGGTAAACGTGCTCGCCAGCACTCTGCCGCTCAATGGCCAGAACACAGGCGAGATCTCGGACCGCTTTCAGGTTTACTTCGTACCGGCGGGATATGTCTTTGCCATCTGGGGCGTGATCTATATCGGTTGGATCGCCTTTGCGATCTACCAGGCCCTACCGGCGCAGAAGCAGAGCCCGCGAATGCGGCGCCTGGGTTACTGGTTCGCACTCAGCGGCGTCTTCAACGCCGCCTGGCTGTTCTGTTGGCATTACAACCTCTTTGGCCTGAGCGTACTGGTCATGCTGGCCTTGCTGGCGACCCTGATCGTCGGTTACCTTAGATTGGACGTCGGTCGAGCTATCGTTGGTGCAGGCGAGCGCTGGGCCGTGGACGTGCCTTTCGGGATCTACCTCGGATGGATCAGCGTGGCCACAGTGGCCAATATCACGGACTGGTTGGATTGGATCGCATGGGGTGGGTTGGGAATCACACCGCAAGTATGGGCGGTGCTCATGCTGGTGATCGCCAGTATGATCGGATTAGGCATCGTCGTCATGCGTCGCGAGATAGCTTTTCCGCTGGTGCTGGCCTGGTCCTTTGCAGGCATCGCCCAGAAACAGGCCGCTGCCCCGTTGGTGGCGACTACTGCCTGGATTGTAACTGCGTTTGCCCTGGGATTGGCTGTATACGGTTTCTTCCGAAAAAAGTAGGGAATTTGCTAAAGGATCAGACCCTGACCAGAAAGGCAGCTATCCCATAGATCAGGATGATCGCACCGGCTCCTCTGTTTACCCACAGCAAGAGGGCCGGCGATAAGCGCCCCCGTAGAAATCCAACGCCCGAAGTGAGGGTCAACCACCAGCCAGCCGATCCGAGGAATACGCCCAGGACCAATAAGGCTGCAGAAGCCAGATCGCCCTGGCCGTCACCCAGGCGAAAGCTGGCAAAGATGGCCATAAAGGATAGGATCGTCATTGGATTGGTCAGGGTCAGGAAGAACGTCGAAAGGTAAGCCTGGAACAGGCTCTCACTGCTCGCCTCCGCGGGTTGGTCCGCAGGTTTGGAAAGCAGTGTGCGTACGCCGAGGTAGACCAGAAAGCCTCCACCCAGGAAGCGTAGCAGAACGGCATTCGTGAGCAGCAGGTTCTGGACGATGGTCAGGCCGAAGGCGGCCAGAGCACCGTAGGCCAGGTCTGCGCTTGCAGCGCCAAGCCCTGAGAGAAACCCGATCAGTCGTCCCTGCGTCAGTGTGCGGCGGATGCACAGCACGCCAATCGGCCCGACCGGCGCGGCGATCGCGAAGCCGATCAGCAGACCGCGGAGAATGTAGTCCATTGCATATATAAAAAATGTCATTCTGAGCGATCGGCGGGAGCAAAGAATCTCGTGGAATTACATGTTCGAGATTCTTCGCCCCTCGCGGGGCTCAGAATGACAACCTTTGTTTAGTAATTAGGCCGCGGCTTCGCCACGCTTAAACCAGGTCTTCCACTCCTGTTTCTCCCACAGCACCAGGATGGGGGCAGCGATGAAGATCGAGGAGTACGTACCGCTCAGCAGTCCCACCAGAAGGATCACGGCAAACTCTTGCAGGGTTACGCCTCCGAAGAGCGCCAATGCTAAAAGCAAAAATTCCACCGTCATCAACTGCGTGTTGATCGAGCGTTGCAGGGTCTGTACGATGGAGTGGTTGACCAGGGTTTCGAAATCCAGGCGGCGTAAAAGGCGAGCATTTTCCCGAATGCGGTCGAACACCACGATCGTATCCTGCATCGAAAAACCGATCACAGTCAGAAGCGCGGTAAGGAAGAGTGAATCAAGTTCCCAGCCGAAGATCAATCCGCCGAACGCAGTGATGCTGAAGATGATCGCCACATCGTGGATCATGGCCATGATTGCGCAGATACCGTAACGGAAGGCATTTTGAACGCCCCGGAACGACCAGGCGATGAAGAGTACGACCAGGATGGAAGATACCGCGACTGCCATGGCCCCACGTGAGGTGACCTGTTCCCCGATGCTGGGGCCGACGCTGTCGAAGCGGATCACGGTGGGTTCGCTGATCGCGGTTGCCATCTTCGCCAAGAGTTCATCGCGCACATTGTTCTCTAGAAATTCAGAGCGTATGATGAAACTGTTCGTCTCCGTTGTCTGTACCTGGACGTCTTTGATATTGTCCGCTTCGTACAAGGCGATCAAATCAGCCGGAGCGGGTTGAGCCCCCGTGAAAGAGACTTCCAGCAAACTCCCACCGGTAAAATCGATCGAGAGCGGAAGTCCACCAGTGAACAGGATGATCAGGCCGGGGATGATGATCAACAGCGATAAGCCAAAGAAGAAATAGCGTTTGCCAAGGATGTTCATAAAAGCCTGCCTACTTTCCTAAATACCGATCCAGCGTTCCAAATTCTTGGGTTTGAACCAGGTCAGCGCCAGCGCCAGCAGAGTGCGCGTGATGTAGAGCGCAGAGAACAAACTGATGACCACGCCCATCGCAAGTGTCAGGGAGAACCCCTTCACGATCGTTGCGCCGAAAGTACTGCCGAACCAGAATAAGATGCCTGAAGTGATCAGGGCGGCGATATTCGAATCGCGAATGGAAGGCCAGGCGCGAGTCCAGGCCTGGTCGAAGGATTGCCGTAGTGATTTTCCACCGCGCAATTCCTCCTTCAGGCGCTCGAAGACCAGGATATTGGCATCCAGCGCCGAACCCGTGCTGAGCATGAAGCCGGCGATGCCGGGCAAGGTCAGGGTCACACCGATCCATTTAAAGACGGCGAAGACGATGGCCGCATAGAACAGGATGGAGATATCAGCGGTAATGCCAGGCAAGCGGTAATAGATCGCCATAAATAGGATGACGATCGTAAATCCGATCAGACCTGCCAACAGGCTGCGGTTCAGTGAGTCCTCGCCAAGTGTGGGGCCGATGATGCGCGTCTCAACGATCTTAAGCGGAACAGGCAGTGAACCGTAGCGCAATTGCACTGCCAGCGCGTTGGCCGTCTCGGCGGTGAAATTGCCCTGGATCATACCCTGTCCGCTGGGAATGGCGGAGTTGATGACGGGTGAGGAAATCACATGTTTGTCAAGCACGATGGTAAGGTATTTGCCGACATTGGCGGCGGTATGGGCGGCGAATACATCCGCCCCATCGGGAGTCAGATCGAACTGGATCACATATTGGCCAAGTTGATCCTGCGTGACGTTCACCTGGCGCAGGTCTTTGCCGGTCATGATGGTGTGATAGACCGTTTCTGGTTGGGTGCCGTCCCCCTGTGCAGGAGGCGTGGAATCGCTGCCCGTGGCAAAGTCGGTCTGCACGATCGTGCCCTCTTGCAAAGGGGTGTCGCCGGTATCCACGAATTCCAGCAAGCCGGTCTGTTGGATGGTGGCGAGCACTTCGTCGGAATTTTCCAGCCCCGGGAACTCGCCCACAATGCGGCGATCACCGGCAACCTGCAGCACGTTCTCGCTTACGCCCAGGGCATTCGTGCGGTTTTCCATGATGGTGCGCGCGATCTGCATCGACTCGGAATCCACGGGGGTATCTGCAGGGAGGTCGGCTTCCAATAGGACCTGTAAGCCACCGCGTAAGTCGAGTCCCAACCGGGGGACTACATTGCGGTCGAACAGCAGTGTGTTGTTAACCGGGTTTAAGATCGAAATCCGGTCGTTCAGATCGATCCACAATGCCACCACGAGGATGGCCAGGATCACAAGCAAACGTGTGTGCATATTTCGAATCATAGGATTTCAATTCTCCGTCCACGAAAATGCCAGCCGCTGGCTGGCGATGAGGATTATACACCTTTTTGAGGATTGATGTGATAGACAGATCGGGCTCGTGCGCCGGGGACTGGTCCCCCAGCACACGAGCCCGTACGTCATTGAAAGCAGGTCACGCTTGCAGCGTGACCTGCTTTCTCTTCATGGGTTGACCCATTCCGCGAACAACCCGGCAAGGTCGCAGTCACAATACGATTCCGCCAGAGCCTGCATCTCGTCCCCGGTGCCTATGCCCCAGGAATTCTCCTGGGTATAGGCGCGGAGGAAATCATCAAAGGCCGGTTCGCCCAATTGCTCGCGCAAGGCCTCGAAGAAGAGTGCCCCGCGGCCGTACACGATGGCCCCGTACGAAGCGCCTGCGTACTCGGAAACAGGCAAACCGATCGGGATGGGCTGGTTATCCACGCGAGACCAGCGCTCACGAAGCGAGGCTTCAAAGCCGTTGGCGCCATCCTCACCGTAGCGGTCGGTGAAGTACTGCCATGTGATGAACTGTGCCAGGGATTCGTCCAGCCACGGTTCGTCGAGCTGGTCATTGCCCACCAGGTTGTAAAACCACTGGTGACCGGCTTCATGCACGATCACGGACTCTATAAGGACCTGATTCGAAATACCGCTTAGCGAGCCGTTCAGGTTGTAGAGCCGGTCGGTGATGGCCACAATACCGGGATACTCGATTCCAAGGGCGTAGGTGGGTGTGGCAATCAGATCGAATTCAGTATAAGGGTAAGGCGCATAGCGCGCCTCGAACACCTTGAAAGCCGCCACGGCGTATTCAAGTGCAGCCTGGGCTCCCGCCTGGTCGTCGGCGGGCGCATAGCTGTTGAAAGTGATGCCTGCGATGGTCTCACTGATGGAGGCGTAATCCGGGCTGGCTGCCAGGTAGAAGTCGCGCGCCGGACCGGCGGCAAACGAGACCCTTTGCCGGTCGCCGAGCTTTTCATGGGAGAGTTCCCTTCCGGAAGCGACCAGCACCAGGTCCTCCGGCGCGTCCACGTTGACCTCGAAGAAGCTGGCGTCTGCATAGGTCGGATCACCCTGGTCGGGGGGAATTTCGGCATTCCAACCTTCGTCATCGAACACTGCGACCATGGCGTAACAGTGGGCCAGTGTCAGCACGCCGTCGTAGAAGGCCAGGATGCCATAATTCGATTCGAGTTCGGTCGGGAGTTCGATTGCGAACGTGAGACTGAGCTCCACCTGTTGACCCGGGAGTAATTCCTGCTCCAGGGGAACGCGCAGCAGGCTGTCATCCAGGGCGTAGCTGCCCTGTGCGGGTGCTCCTTCCACAGATAGTCCGGACACCTGCATGCGCCCGTTCAGAACGTTGGGCAACAGGCGCAATTCAACTTCTTGCAATGCCTGGTTCTCGCGGTCCGTGTACAGGATGGCCTGCTCACCGTGCAGTGAATTCAAACCAGCGTCTATCGTGTAGTCAATTCGATAACGCGTTGCCCCTTCCATCTGATCCAAGATCCCTCTTTGTGAAGGGACCAATCCGGGTGCAAAGACGGAGAGGTCCTGCCAACGAGGCCTTGAACCTGGGGGCGTGGGTGTTGGTTCGACAGGTGTGGGGGAAAGGACGGGAGTGCAGGCTGTGCAAAGCATCAAGAAGAGCAGCAACCAAGACTGGAAGGATCGCATTCTAGGCTCCTAGGTAAGTTTTCTCTATGGTATCAAATTCAATTGGAAAGGGCATGCGCCCTGAGAGGGGTTTTTTCGTGCCTATTGGTCAAGAAAGTCTGTTACGCGTGCGATCAATTCATGCACCTGTAGCCCGTCCGTATCGATCAGCAGGCTCGCGTGCTCTCGGGCGTGCTCCAATCGTCGGAGCTGTTCCAAATAATCAGACTCGGTCCAATTCATGGGGCGGCGGGCCTGGGATTCTGCATAAGATACATACAAAAAGATCAGCACATCAGGATTGGTCAGGCGCCTCCACATATCCTTGACATAAGAATGTTCCTGGGCGATGTGCCGTGTTTGATAACCGAGTTCATCCAGCGCCTTGGTCAGAGTTGATTTGCCAGCCCCGCAAGGGCCAACCACACCGATCAGGCGGTCTTTACTGACTGTCATGGATCACCTGGTGCAGCCGGTCCGGACGGCCGAGTACCGCGACCATATCCTGGGACCTGACTGGATGAGCGTCCGTGGGGTGAAAGTGGGTTTGGCCTTCGTGACGCACCAGGATGACGCTGACCAGGTAATGGTCTTCGATCTGTCCGATAGTTTGGTCTTCGAGATGGCTGCCGGGAGCGATGGTGATGCGCCCCAGACTCAGTGATTCCCCTTCGATGCTGATCGGCCGTGTGATATCCGAGTCTGTTGCAGAAGCGGCGAATGCGGGAGCAGCCAGTCCCGTTCCGCTGATGGCAATGAATCCGAATTGTGCACTGAGCGCTTTGGCAAAATCGTCATCGAAGGTGCGCATCACGACCCGAATTTCCGGATTCAGGCTTCGCGCTTTCAAGGCGATCTTTAAATTAAGGGTATCATCTTGGATACACAAGATGATTGAACTTGCTCGCTTGACACCGGCGGCCTGTAAGGCCGTCTCACGGGTGGCGTCATCGTGAATGATCGGGACATCCAGGCGTTGTACGGCGGTGATGAGGTCAGCTGAAGGATTTTGCTCAATGACAGCCACCTGCTGATTCATACCCTTCAAGTTTTGGATGACGTTGTACCCCAGGTGGCCAAGGCCGGCCAGGATATGATGTTTGTTTAACGTTGATGCAATTGCCATTTCCCACTCCTTGCTGCGGGCGCGCCGGTTGAATAACAAATACCCGAAATCTGCAAGACCCAGCGCCAATATGCTGATACCGATGACCGGCATGATGAAATTGTACAATTCGAGTATTGGATGGCTGGGAAACTCTCCTGTCGGTTGCAGGAAGGCCAGAGTTAATACGATGTAGATAGCTTCCGGGATATTCTTTACAGGTTCGCCAGCATACAATGCGATAAAGTAATACGCGCACCCGCCTCCGACGATGGCAACCAGAAAGATGAAGAGCGGTGTCCGAAACTCGCGCAAGAGCAGGCTAGTATCGCGCCAGGCGACGCGTAGTTGGAGGCGTCTGGAGCGCTGGTAGGGCTTGCCGTCCATCATTCCAGGGGCAGACGCACGTTCATGCGGCGGATGTTGTCACCGTTGTTGACGGAGACTTTCAAGGCCACCACGCTGATGTCATCTGCAGGACGCTGGTCATCAAGGTTGAGTGCATGCGCCAACAGAGCGTCAGCGATTTGATCAGGCGAAGGATCTTGTTCGTCAAGCATGGCCTGAATGGCGTTACACACGTCCATGGGTTGGCCACGTCGTTTGCCGGCATGCATCAGGCCATCGGTATACATCACAACGAACAACCCGGCTTCCAGCTCGATCTCCGTGATGAGCGGCCGGATGGCCCTGCGTGTGCCGAGTGTTTCACTCTCACGGTCCAGGCAATCTACTTGATCGCTGTGGCAAATGAATATAGGCGCCGGGTTGTTTCGCGATAAAACTAACGTGCCGGTCTCAAGGTCGATCGAGGCAATATTGAGCGTGCAGGTAACCTTGCCGTTCTTCTCGGTGTACAGTGCGTCCGAGGCGGCACGGGCGGCGGCCCCATCCCTCACGCCTTCTGCCAGCAGACCGATGACCTTGCGCACTACCATCATGGAGACCGCTTTGGCTCCATGACCTGAGGTCTGTCCATCAGCCAGCACAACCGAAAGGCCACCGTTTGGTCGTTCGACGATCTCCAGTGTATCGCCGCTCTGAGAAGAGGCGTATTTATTGGTCTTTGCAGCAGCAACCTGTACTTCCATAGTTCAATTCTAATCTGTTTCGGGCTTGACGTCACTGCCTGAACCCGCTATAATTCGCGCGCTAGTCTGAATATGCGCCGGGCAGATGCCCGGCCTGTTTATGCAAGAAGGAGAAAGCCATGGCCCCACAACCAAAGCGGAAAATTTCCAAGGGTCGCCGAGACCGCCGGCGCGCGCATGACGCCTTGAGGACGCGCAACCTGGTGGCTTGCAGCAATTGCGGTTCCATGCGGCTTCCCCATACCGTTTGCGCCAATTGCGGCCACTACCAGGGCCGCGAAGTAATTCAAATGGAAAAAGAAAAGAGCGCTTAGCTGGTCATCGACGGGCCGTGACGATCACGGCCCGTTTGTGTTTAAGGGGAAAATGAACTTTTTTATTGAAGTAGGATCAATTCTGGAGAAATCATGAAACTCGAATCGAATAGGACCGCCTGGGTGTTCCCAGGCCAGGGATCGCAGAGCGTCGGGATGGGTCGTAAACTGGTGGATAATTTTCCGGAGGCAAGGCGGATCTTCGAAGAAGCAGATGGTGCGCTGGGGTATGCCCTGTCTTCCTTGATGTGGAATGGACCGGAGCATGAATTGAATGACACCGTCCACACGCAGCCTGCACTCTATGTGCATTCGGTGGCAGCCCTGACCGTTTTTCGTTCGCACTTCCCGGGTTTTCAGCCTGTTTGTGTAGCCGGGCATTCACTGGGCGAGCTATCAGCCTTGAGCGCCTCGGGGGCATTGCCGTTTGAAGTGGGATTGGAACTCGTGCGCCGTCGCGGCGAGCTGATGAAGCGCGCCGGTGAATTACATCCCGGGAGTATGGCAGCCATCCTTGGGTTGGAAATCCCAGCACTGGAAAAGGTATGTAGGGAGGCTGGCCGGGAGGGTGAACGTGTGCAGGTGGCCAACGACAATTGCCCGGGACAGGTGGTCATCTCCGGGGCAAAAGCGGCTGTAGAACGTGCGATCGAAGGTGCGAAAGCTGCGGGGGCGAAACGAGGCATCCTGTTGGCTGTCAGTATTGCAGCGCATTCCCCGCTGATGGCTTCCATCCAGGAGGAGTGGGACCAGGCTGTCGATGGTAGTGAAATGACGATCCCTACCATCCCCATCGTTGGAAACGTGCAGGCTCAGATGCTTCCAGAAGCAGACGACATCCGCGCCGACCTCAAGGCGCAAATGGGTTCGCGCGTGCGCTGGACCGAATCTGTGGGAGTGATGCTGGGGGAGGGTGTGCGGGAGTTCCTCGAGGTGGGCAGCGGAAGCGTGCTGCTGGGATTGATCAAGCGCATCGCTCAGTCCTCGGCCGGAATGCCGGCTGTCTCTGGTTATCCTTTGGGCACTCCTGAAGATCTCCAACTCCTTGTATGAACTTTAGAACTCCTGCGACATTCCTTTGACTTTGGAGGAGTGCGATGGGTGTATATGTTATAATTAAAAATTGGAGGAAGTGTACTCCTCAATTCCCTGCTTCAAATGATGAAAGGATATTCAATGAGTCTCTTTAGCAAGATTTTAGATAAATTAGGCATTAAGAAGGATACATCAGCGCCCACCCCCGCCGCAAAGAAGGGCGTAGCAACCGCACCTGCCAAAAGGTATGTGCTACCTGAAAGACCCAAGACCTCTGCCCCGATGGAAATGGTGGATGTGATGAGCAAGCTCGAAACCATGGGCAAAGGTACCAACCTTGATTGGAAGGTTTCGATCGTAGATCTGCTGAAACTTCTGGACCTTGACAGCAGCCGCACGGCCCGCAATGAATTGGCAACCGAACTTGGATGCCCCCCCGATAAAATGAAGGATTCTGCGGCGATGAACACCTGGCTGCATAAAACTGTGCTTAGAAAGATTGCGGAAAACGGCGGCAACATCCCGAAAGAGTTACTCGATTAATTCAAAGGCCAATCAAATATAGCACCTGGCAAATTTGCCAGGTGCTTTTTTTTAAGGGTGTAGGTTCTTCAGCGGTTTTTCTTCAAGCCGGCTGTAGATTTCCCAATTTGTCCTGCCAGTATGGTTCCCAGGCCAACGACACGAGTTGAACTTGTATATCGGTCTTTTTGGGCTTGAGGCTGACGGTTTCTAATGTTTCCGTCAAGGGATCCATTTGGTCCTGCCTGGCGGCAATCTCGCCCTGGAATTCTGCTTCCAACTGTTCAAGCTGCGCCTGAAGAGCCTCCACATTATCCTGCGCACGATCGACGTCTTTGGCTTCTTCGGATGCACGTCCTGCCCGGCGTATGGTAGTGCCCGCCTTGTTGATATTGGTCCTGCTAAGCACTTTGCGGCCGGTAAAGGCGCCCAGCAGCGTTGTTCCGACCGATAGGACCGTCTGCAACCCGGCCTGTTTGGCTTGGTCTTTTTGTTTATCCAGCGCCATTTCCGCCTTGCGCAGGCGAGTTTTCAGGGCTTTGATCTTCGGTGCGTATTTTTTGCGCAGATCTTCAACCTGGGCATCGCGCTGTTCGCGCGCGACCTGGCCCAAACGTATGCGAAAATCGCGCTCGTCCTCGCCAGGTTGCGAGACCGCTTTCAAGCCGGGATGGCTGAACAATTCGAGCCGCTGGGAGCTGTAGAGCCAGGCATTGAAATCCTTCGCCCATTTCGCGTATTGCTTCTCCTGGGTGGCGCTTGAAGGCAGGGCGCCGAAGCTCGCTGAAGCCTGGCCTTGCTTTTCCAAGTCTGTCGCCTGGAGCGGGATTAAGCTGGCTTGCTCCCATGCGACCGGGATGGCGTTGTCGGTTATGTCTGTCGTGAAGACCAGCTGATTCGTATAGTCTAAGTCCTTTTTGCTATCGCTGAAATGAATGCGGGCAACACCAATGACCTTGGGATGATAGACCAGGCTTTTATCCTTTGGAACTGTACCGCTGACCGGGATGAAGAATTGTTGGATCTCCGGCGGCAATGCGGGTTGTCCCCGGTTCGCCGCTATCGCAGCGGGCTGGATAGTCTCGGCTGATGCTGAAGATGTCCCGTCCTTTTGGTTACCGAGCGTTTTGACGCCTTTCATCAAGGTCTTGATCTGATCGCGTGTGAGGGGTCCGCGCAGGTAGGAGAGCGCCCAGCGCGTCTGGAACAGCTCAGGTGCGTCCTCGTGCGTGTTGTTGAGTAGGAAGACTCGGCTATCCAGGTCAGAGATAATCTTTTCGACCTGCTTGCGATCGAATGCGGCGGCGGTGCTGGCGCTGTCAAGCCCATCCAGCAGGCGCGCCTTGTCCTGTTCGGTCTGCAACCGGCCGATGAACCACGTACCGGCATTCGAAAGGGCCTTGTAGTCCAGGTCGACAGGGTTCTGCGTGGCAAAGACCATGCCCACCCCAAAGGCACGCGCCTGCTTGAGCAAGGTCAACATGGCTTGTTTGGAAGGTGGGTTGCTGACAGGAGGCAAGAAACCGAAGATTTCATCCATATAGACAATCGCGCGCAAGCTATTCGTGCCGGATTGTGTACGCATCCACCCGACAACCTGATTCATTAACAGCGAGACGAAGAACATGCGCTCGGCGTCGCTCAGATGGGCAATTGAGAAGATGGCGATGCGGGGCTTACCGGAAGGCGTATACAGGATCTGGCCGATGTCCAGCGGCGTGCCCTCCAACCAATCGCTGAAGCCCGGCGAGGCGAGCAGATTGTTGAGGGCCATGACCAGTTCGAAGCGTTCCTTCGAAGGGAAGAAAGATTCCAGGTCGAGCACGCCGATCTTAGCTACCAGAGGGGATTGTACTTGCTGGATCAGGCCTGCGAGGTCGAGGTCTTTTCCACCACGCCAGGCAGATTCCAGGATGGTGGAAAGTAAGATATGTTCCTTACTCTGGATCGGGTCGGCATCAATGCCCACGAGGCCCAGCAGGCTGGCCACCGTGGTACCAATGCGGTCGCGCAAAAGCTCTGAATCCTCTAGAATTTCTTTTCCCGGCGCAGCGAAGGAGTTTAAAATGGAGACCGGCAGTCCAGCCTGGCTGCCCGGGGTGTAGATCAACATATCAACAGCTTCGCGCAATCGCTTGATGCGTTCCCCGCTCTGGCCCCAGTCGGCAAGGCCTTGCCGCCAAAGCGCCGCCTGCTTGTCCGCAAATTCTTCGGGAGAGAGGTTCTTCTGGCGGGCATCATCCTGGTTGATCCAGGGGAGGAAATCCCCGCCCTTCAAATCAGGGAAGGTTAGCAGGAGGTTTCCCAGGTCTCCTTTGGGATCGATCAGGATGGAAGGCACGCCATCGATGGCAGCTTCTTCGATCAGGGAAATACACAGCCCCGTTTTGCCGCTGCCGGTCATGCCGACGCAGACTGCGTGCGTGGTCAGATCCTTTGAATCATAGAGCAGAAGTTCATCCTTCGTTTTTTTTGCTTGCAGGTCGTACACTTTTCCAAGATAAAATGCACCAAGTTTTTCGAAGTCTTCCATTTTGCCCTCGCATATTTTTCCAGGGTTTGCCTTGTAATTTTACAACAGAAATGCGCATCCTATTTCAGGGTCAAACCCAAATGAAAAAGGTGGCTCAGCCACCTTTCGTGTTTCGAGAGGGATTGAACTTAGTATGACACAGCGCGTGGCATGCGTTTGGCCTGCAAAATCCAATCTTCAAGCTGCGACTGCGACGGAAGTTTGCGGACTTTCTTCTGTCTGGCGTTCACCTCCGCCATCTTCTGGTACAGGTTGGCCGCATTGCGCTGAGCCAATTCGACCACCGTGTCTACCCCGGCAGCTTCCAATAGGTCGGAATATTCTTCGGCAACGCCCTTGATCCGGAACAGGTCGACACGATTGACCCATTCCAACACCTGGTTGTCACTCACGCCAGCCCGCTGAGCGATTTCTTTGCGACCCGCTGGGGTGGCACCATTCTTAAGCAAGCCACTTGTAGTGCTGAGGCCAGCCATTTTCAATTTGCCGGCGTACACGGGTCCAATGCCCTCTACGTCGATTAATTTTGCCATGAGTTTTCTCCTTTTTATCTAACCGATTTTCCCACCAGGTGGGTTTTACAATGGTAACATAACGCTGTTAAGTGGTTAACACACCAGCCGGTTGACAGCTCCTGGGCATCGTAGCCCATCTATCGACGACACCAGAGCCAAATGTATTACTTAGGCAGGATGCTGGTGATCGAGCGCGTCACGGATTTTAATTGTACCGCGTGCCCTTTGAGTTTCGACACATCACCGGTCTTCAATCCGGCGTTGACATCTGTGATAGTTTTAGCAGTGCTCTTGCTGTTGTCGATGATCTTTTGTGTGACTGCTTCGAGGTTGACGAGCATATCGGTACTCTTTTTCGGGATGATCGGCAGACCTTTGACGATTGGCAACAAGGAATCGAGGATCGCATTGGCGATGCCGGCATACTTCACGGTGAGTGTATGCAATGTGCTCATGGCGCCTGTGAGCTCGATAGCCACTTCTTGAATGGCATCGATCATCTCTTTATGCGAGTTGATCATGCGAGTGATATCGTTCAGGGAATTCGTCAGGGTATCTGAGAAGCGAGTGTAGCTGGCAGGTTTTGCAGGCATAGGGAACTCTCCTTGAATTTGGAGTGGAAGTAATGAGATTATACAGGTTTTCGTAAGAAAAACAGCCATTATAACAAGCTGTCAGGATGAGATTCCGGTAAGGTATAATTCCGATATGTCTAACCTCACTGGCAGTTCGTTTGTCAGTCCCGCTTTCAGCGTGGAGCTATCCGAACACCTGGTCGGCACAGCCTGACCAGGTGTATTCTCATCCGGTTGGGCTCTCAAGGTTGGAGAAGACGCAGCCTTCCGATACGGACAGAGGAGAAACTATGAAATTGAGTAAGCTGGCTGCAGCAATCGCCGAATCACCTACGTTAGCTTTGAATGAAGAAGCGCGATTGTTACGTGAACGCGGTGAACCAGTCATTCATCTTGGGATCGGCGAACCGAAGAATAAAACACCGATCAATGCGATTTTGTCTTCCGCGGCAAAGCTCACAAGCGGGGAAGTGAAGTATGTACCCATTGATGGCACGGTGGCATTGAAGAAAGCAGTCATCCGTTATTCTGAAGAGAATTACGATCGTCAGGTTGCGCCTGAAAATGTCCTGATCACCAACGGAGCAAAGCAATCCCTGTTCAATATCATGTTCTCCGTATTGAACCCTCAAGACGAGGCGATCCTATTGGTTCCGTATTGGGTCTCATACCCTGAGATCATAAAGATGTGCAACGCGCGACCGGTTGCGGTTACACCGGAAGATGGAACTTTCACGCCGCGCTTTGAAGATATTGAACGGGCGGTGACTTCCTATACGCGCGCCATCATCGTTAACAGCCCAAACAATCCCTCCGGCGTGATCTATCCAGATGAGCTGATCGAAAAATTGGTGGATTTTTGTGAGCGGCGCGGCATTTTCCTGGTCTGCGATGATATTTACCACAAATTGACATTTGATGGAAAAGTGGCGACCCCGGCCTACCATTTCACCAAGAACGAGGTCGAGAATTCCCACGTTATTACCGTTAATGGCGTAGCCAAGCTCTATGGGATGACCGGATTTCGAGTTGGGTGGGTCATCGCGCCGCGTGAAATGGTGCGCGTGATGACCAATATCACGGCCCAAACTACATCGGGAGTTTCTCCGGTCTCACAGGCAGCTGCCGAAGGAGCACTGAATGGCCTCCAATCCGTAGTAGAGGCATTGAGGTTGCAAATCGAAAACAACCGCAACGTGCTCATGCAGGAAATGACCTCATTCAATGGTGCACGTTTAATTCCTCCGGATGGCACATTCTACGCCTTGCCGGATTTGCGAGCCTTCAATCCAAAATCCGTTGAACTATCCAGGTTCTTGTTAAGAAAAGCGTTGGTAGTGACTGTACCGGGCAAAGAATTCGGCATGGAAGGTTTCATCCGGCTTTCCTTCAGCGGCACGGTGAAGGATGTAACGGAAGGAATCGCCCGCATGCGCTGGGCGCTTGATCCGACCAGTCCGAATGAAATCTATATTGGCGATCGAAAATTAATTCGCGATTGGCTCTGAGTCCGTAGTGCTAGATGCTATTGATCGATTCAGCCCTCCTGGCTGACGATCAACCCCCCCGACAGGTAGAGAGACTGACCATGAACAATCTTCTTAATATCAAAACCCCCTCCGAAGCCACAGCGCAAACCCGCAAAGCGGAGTATAGTCTTTCCAATCATGGTGTTGCAAACTTGCGCCTGGCGTACTGGAATCTGCCCGGCGAAGCCTTGCATGAAGAAGCAGTGTTTAGGGGAGAGGGCGCAACTGTGCACCAGGGTCCCTTTGTAGCCTATACCGGAAAACACACTGCCCGCTCGGCCAACGATAAATTCGTGGTTCGCGAAGCCACCACGGAGCGTGACATCTGGTGGGGGCAATACAATCGACCGATGGCAACAGAAAAATTTGATGATCTGTTTGCCCGGCTGCTCGGATATTTACAGGGTCGGGACGTTTTCGTGCAGGATGTCTACGCTGGAGCAGATGAATCCTACCGCTTGCCGGTGCGGATCGTGACGGAGTTGGCCTGGCATAGCATGTTCGTGCGCAATATGTTCATCCTGCCCGAATCGCTGGAGGAATACAAACGCTTTGTTCCTGAATTTACCGTAATGGCTGTTACAGGGTTTAAAGCCTCGCCCAGCGTTGACAATACTGTTTCCGAGACCTTTATTGCCCTGGATTTTGCCAAGAAGCTGGCGATCATCGGCAACAGCGCCTATGCAGGTGAAATTAAGAAATCCGTCTTTACAATCTTAAATTACTTGCTGCCGCGTCAAAATGTACTCTCGATGCATTGCTCGGCCAATGTCAATCCCTCGGATACGAACGATGTAGCTCTTTTCTTTGGTTTATCTGGTACCGGGAAAACTACGCTTTCTGCTGACCCGACCCGGCGTTTGATCGGGGATGATGAGCACGGCTGGAGCGAGGAAGGCATCTTCAATATTGAAGGTGGATGTTACGCCAAGGTGATCGGATTATCGGAAGCGGCTGAACCAGAAATCTACGCCACCACACATATGTATGGAACGATCCTGGAAAATGTACCGTATGATCCGGTCACGCGGTTAATCGATCTGGAAGACGACACGTTGACAGAGAATACACGTGCATCTTATCCACTGGAGTTTATTTCCAACGCTGTGCCTGAGAAGAAAGCCGGCCACCCCAAGAACGTGATCATGCTTACTTGCGATGCCAGTGGGGTAATGCCTCCGATCGCGCGCCTGACTCCCGATCAGGCTTTGTACCAGTTCATCTCGGGTTACACAGCCAAAGTCGGTGGTACAGAAGTAGGCTTGCGCGAAGAGCCGGAGATCACGTTCTCGGCCTGTTTTGGAGGGCCATTCATGGTACACCATCCTGCCAGATACGCCGAATTGTTGAAGGGAAGGATCGAGCGGCATGGCACCACTTGCTGGCTGGTCAATACCGGTTGGGTAGGCGGTCCCTATGGGCAAGGCAAACGCATTAGTATTCGTTATACACGAAACTTATTGAATGCTGCGCTGAGCGGGCAATTGGATCAAGTCGAATATTACACAGACCCGGTCTTCGGGTTTTCAGTGCCAAAATCCTGTCCAGATGTGCCCGCAGAAGTGTTGCAACCCTGGTCATCCTGGCCCAACAGGGAGGAGTACGACAAACGCTACCGGGATCTGGCCATGCGATTCATTGGAAATTTCAAGAAATTTGAGGCAGGCTCGCCACCGGAGGTGATCGCTGCTGGTCCGCACGTTGAATTGGCTGCCTCCTGAATTGGAGCTGAAGCTCGAAATTTTCTATTAGTGCCCAACTTCTTTGGAGGTGTGAGGTGCCAGATCGAAACGAGCGAGAGAACATTGAAGCCGGGCGCAGGCGAAAAGGATCTGCCCCAACAGGCAGGGCAGAGGCTCCCCGACGCCAAAGGCCGAATTCCAGGCCAACGACCGGGCACCCTGTGGTCGAGAACGCTTCTGGCGGAAGGCGAATAGTCCGGTCCACAGGAAACCAGGTTGGTGGATGCGGCCTCCTTTTATTAGTTCTTCTGGTCGGGTACTTTATTCTATCTGGCGGAGGGGGTGTATTGAGTTCGAATTCACCAGCGGTCCAAGCCCCTCTGGCACCTTCGACCAGCCTACCGCAAGTACTGCCAGGCTTTACGCCCGGGGCTTCAGGAGAAAGCGATCAGACATGGCTGGTGATGCTCTACCAGGATGCTGATGACCAGGTTCTGGAACAAGATATTTTCTTCGACCTGAACGAAGCAGAGCGCGTGGGCTCGAGCGATCACGTACATGTTGTGGCTCAGATCGATCGATATCGATCGGCTTTCAATGGGGATGGAGATTGGACCACTACGCGACGATATTACGTCACTCGTGATGATGACCTGACCCGAATTAGCTCACAAATGGTCAGCGAAATTGGTGAGGCGGATATGGCAGACGGAAATTCGCTGGTCTCTTTCGTGACATGGGCGGTGGCAAATATTCCTGCGGACCGCTATGTGCTGATCTTGTCAGATCACGGAATGGGCTGGCCGGGCGGTTGGAGTGACCCTGACCCCGGGATCAATCCACCCAGTGAAATTCCTCTGGTCTCTCGCCTCGGTGCGAATCTCTACTTGATGGAGTTGGATCAAGCCCTTGGAGAAGCGCGCGCACAAGCTGGAATTCAACAATTCGATTTGATCGGTTTGGATGCCTGTTTAATGGCGCAAATGGAAGTCCTTGCGGCCCTGCAACCGCACGCACGCTTCGCAGTGGTTTCGGAAGAAGTGGAGCCCGCCCTAGGATGGGCTTATGCAGGATTCTTGAACGGTCTGGTTGCGGACCCAAGCATGTCGACCGAGGATTTCAGTCGATTGATCGTTCAAAGCTACATCCGGCAAGATCTTCGATTGCTTGATCCGGATGCGCGCGATAAATATTTAAACGAAGGATCGGTGTTAGGCGGTCTGTTCAGAGACTCTGGGGGCAGCATAGAGCAAGAGATCCAAAAGCTGGAATACAATTCAACGCTTTCTGCAATTGATCTGAATGCCTTCTCGAGGTTGCAGGTACGTTTTAACCTTTTGGCCCACGCTTTGCAGTCTGAGGATCAGAATGTAATCGCTCAGGCACGCAGCTACAGCCAATCTTATACCAGCATTTTTGGCAGGCAAGTACCACCTGCCTATATCGATATAGGACACTTCGCTGCCCTGCTCGAGCGTAATGCGCGTGAATCATCCGTTCGTCAGGCAGCGGTGGACCTTCTGGCAGCCCTTGATAAGACCGTGGTGGAGGAGAAGCATGGCGCGGGACTCCCGGGTTCGACAGGAATTTCAGTCTACTTTCCGAATTCCACGCTGTATAGTTCTTCCATAACCGGGCCGCAATCCTATACTGGGGTAGCTGAACGATTTACGATCGGCTCTCTTTGGGACGATTTTTTGGCATTCCATTACACCGATCGGATATTCCAACCCCAGGACATGACGAGAGTGATACCGCCTCCGAATGCGCCCGCGCGGGTTCCCGGCCAGGGCAATATCACGGTCTCCTCCCTGGCAAGCTCTCCAAGCGTCACGGGGCAGGGCCGACCTGTCCGGTTGAGTGCAGATATCAGCGGGCAAAACATCGGTTATATCTTTCTCTTTGTCGGTTACTACGATCGAAGTGCAAATTCGATATACGTTGCTGATACTGATTTTCTAGAAAGTCCTGAATCGAGACAAGTGGAGGGCGTCGAATACCCAGTGTGGGGTAGCACTGGAGCATTCACCCTGGCTTACAATTGGGATCCGATTGTTTTTGCAATTTCCGATGGCAATACTTCTGTACCAGCGCTGTTTACACCTCTCCGTTACGGCGAAACACCTGAACAGGCCATCTACGCCGTTGAAGGGCTTTATACTTTTTACAATACCGGTGACACATTGGATGCACGTCTGCTGTTCCAGAATGGGTCCTTGCTTTCGGTGTATGGATATAGCGGATCGCAAGGAGTAGGTGCCCCACATGAAATCATCCCTCAAGCCGGAGATCAATTCACGGTTCTGGATAAGTGGATGGATCTGGACGATGCTGGAAAGGTTGTTGAAGTAAGCTACCAGTCCGGAAAAAACCTGACATTTGGCGATGCCCCATTTGCCTGGGAAGTCCTGGACGCGGCACCAGGTGAATACTTATTAGGCTTCATTATTGAAGATATGGACGGAGAAACCTACCCGGTTTATACCCAGGTCATTATGCAATAAACTTCATCTACAAGAAGACTGCATACCAAGGCAAGCAATAAAAAGCCCTTTGTTAATCTCTGGTCACCCGACTGTGATTAGGGTTCCCATTGAGGTTGCCAGTCGGGTTCAGGGTCGGTGGTCAATTGGCGCAATTCAGAACCATCCGCACGTATCACGTACAGGTCGGCCTGTCCATTGTTACGGAGTGAGTTAAAGACGATCCACTCTCCGTCGGGGGAATACGAAGGAGAATTGTTATTTCCGCCGACAGTCAGCCGCACCACAGCACCAGTATCCACATCTAACCGGAAAATATCCTTATCCTCAGGTGGGCCAGCCACGATGAGCAGATAGCGTCCATCGGGGGACCAGTCCAGGCTGCCGCCAATCCCCAACAAGCCGAAGGAAACACGGCGAGGTGGGTCGTTTGATTCTGTATCGAGTAAAAATATTTCATATTCAAACGGTTGGTCTACGGTCATGGCCAGGGCGATCTTGCGTCCATTGGGAGCCCAGGCTGCGCCGACCAGGGTGTTTGGTCCGGAGTAATTTGGACCACCCAAGATCAACCGCGGATTATTGCCATTCCAATCTACCACCCATAATCCGGTCTGTTCCTCCTCCGTACGGTTGATGAATAGGATCTTGTCTCCATCCGGTGAAAAATCTGGAGAAAATACGTTTCCAATTTCATCGGTCAGTTGCAATAATTTAGATGTACTGAAAATCAGTAAATACAGGTCAAAGGTGCCCAGGCTGCGATTGGAAGCGAAGACCAGCGTATTGCCTTGCGGAGATATGGCCGGATAGTAATGATTAGCGGCCTCATCAGTCAGCTGTAATAAACCACTACCGTCGCGGTTTATGATGCAAATCTGATTGAAACTACCGCGCGTACAAGTGAAAACGATTCGACCACCGTGCAAGCCTGTCGGTAGTGGCAATGCAGTTGGACTGGGAGCAGGAGTTGAAGTCTTTTCAGGGGAGCTGGTAGGAGAAGGAGAAAGGCTAACCGGTGTGAAGATGCCAGGGGGATTTGTAGGGATAAGAAAAAGGATCAAGCCGAGCAGTGCAAGAAAGATCAGGCTGAGCGGCAAGCGAGGCCGAGATTTTTTGCTAAAGAGTCGTTTTGGCCGTACACCGTGGGACATGAGGCAGGATAAGGAAGCTTTGCATATGGTTCAACACAAGGAGGGCTATAGAGCCCAGGCCAACAACATCCCAAAGATGGCAATGATGATCCCAATATGCAGGCATAAATTGCTGGCAGCCAGCCAGTGCGGATAGATGAACCACTGGAGAATGTAATTGGCTATAACGAATCCAATTCCAATGAAAGGCAGCAATCCTTTGCGGCGGGCCAGGAAATTCGAAATGAAATCAAGAAGTTTGGATATCATGCCTGTTCCTCTTCAATAGGTGGGGCGGTGGGTTCAGTCGATTGGGCGCTATTCGAAGAAATCTTCAACCAGGGGGTAAAGCGAGCAAGCAAGCGACCTGGGATGCGTCCATTGATATCCACACCACCGCGTCCATGCTCGATGCGTTCAACCTGTCCCATTTCATGAAACATCGAGATCAAGGCACCTTGCTGGTAGGGAAGATGTACCTGAATAGGGGTGTAGGATTCGTATAATTCCATGTGGATCAATTTTAATAAATCCGGAATACCATCCCCGGTCAGGCCGGAGATTGCCACCGCGCTCTGGAACTCTTTCAAGACTTCCCGCGCCGAATTCGGGTCAACTAGAAGATCGATCTTATTGAGCACAGTGATGACCGGGATATGGCCCGCTCCAATTTCCTGCAATGTTTGCTCAACCGCTTCAGATTGATTAAGCGCGTTGGGGTGTGAGATATCAACCAGGTGCAGGAGCAGGTCGGCAGCTGCGATTTCTTCCAGGGTGGCTCGAAACGCCGCAACCAGTGAAGTGGGTAATTTTTGTATGAATCCGACCGTATCGGTGAATAGAGCTTGGTAACCCCCCGGCAGTTCTACGCGGCGCGTGGTGGGATCCAGGGTAGCGAAGAGCTGGTCGGCGACGTAGACTTCCGCATTGGATAACCGGTTGAGGAGGGTTGATTTTCCTGCATTGGTGTAACCGACAAGGGCCACGGTTGGAAGACGGGCCCGCCGCCTTTGAGCGCGGTATCTTTCACGATGCGCCCGGACTTTTTCCAATTGTTTCTTCAAATTGGCGATCCGCGTGCGGATTTGGCGACGGTCAACCTCCAATTGAGTCTCGCCAGGTCCTCGCAGACCAACCCCACCGGTCGATCCAGCCCGGCTGCCCCCACCGCCGGCTTGCCGGGCGAGGTGAGTCCATTGGCGAGTCAGGCGCGGAAGGTAGTATTCATATTGAGCCAATTCCACTTGCGTTATTCCCTCACTGGTGTTGGCATGCTGGGCAAATATATCTAAAATTAATGCAGTCCGGTCGATTACGCGCAGGTTAGCGCCCAGCGCCTTTTCCAATTCCCGCTGGTGTCTTGGGTTTAGCTCGTCGTCGAATACGACCACTTCAGCCAGAGTCTCTTCTGCAAGCGTTTTCAACTCATCTACTTTGCCCGGTCCGATGTACGTTTCCACATGCGGGTGGCTTAATTTTTGGGTCAATTCGCCGACCACTCTTAGTCCGGCTGTTTCGGCAAGCAAAGCCAATTCTCTCAGCGAATCGTTTAAAGCGAGCAACCCTGGATTGCTGTGCAGGTCAACACCAACCAGGAATGCGCGTTCCTTAGGAGGTGTTGTGGGTTCAGGTTTTTTCTTTGCCATGATGAATTATGTCGTGATCCTTTGTGGATCAATAGCCTGGTTTGCGTTCTTCACCGGGGCTTTTTCGTGGATCGGTAACAGCAAATGGAATGTCGCTCCTGGACAGGTTGCCTCGTCGAAACCGGGCGAGTCCACCCAGATTGAGCCCCCGTGGGCTTCGACGATGCCTCGAGTGATCGGCAAGCCCAATCCCGGGCCGCCGCCTTTGAATTTCGTCTTACCGCTTGAGTGTAAATTCGTATGTCCCAGCTGAGAGAACTTTTCGAAGATAGTGGCATGATATTCGGGCGCAATCCCGATGCCGGTATCTGTGATGGTGATCTCGATGAAACCCGGTAAGGTACGTCCGTCCACAATGATATTTCCATGGTCAGGCGTGTACTTGATCGCATTGGTCAAGACGTTGAATAATGCCTGGTAGATCCTCTCAGGGTCCGCATACATCCAGGTGTCAATCCCAGGAAAATCCTTGACCTCCAGTATTTGCTGGCGTTCCTCAAAAGATACTGCAAGATCGGTCTTCAGCAGTTTGAGTATATGGGCAAATGTCGTTTGTTGGTAATTAAGTGCGAGCATGCCTGTATCGATCACTGACACATCGATCATGTCGTCAATGATCTCGTGCAAACGTTTGACGCCTTTGGTCATCCCTTCGAGCAATTCAACCAATTGTCCCTGGTCGGGTTGCAGGACGGTTTCGCTCAACATGGAGGTGTATCCTTCTACCAGAGTCAAGGGAGTCTTCAATTCGTGCGCTGCTACGGAGATAAAGGTGGATTTGGTACGTTCCAGTTGTTCGAGCTGGTCCTGTGCGTGAGACAATTGCTTAGAAATATTGCCGACGCGGGCTTCCATTTCCAATCTTGCAGCTTTGTCCATCCAATGGGTGTAGATTGGAATCAAAGTGGTCAATAATTCCAGGGATTCTTGTTCGTTCAGCAGTTCACGAGCCACATCATTGGTAACTTCGATCATCTGGCTGAGCAGGACGGTGATCCCTTGTTCCAGGTCTGATTGGGTTGGCGTGGCAGACCAGTTCCTCAGGATCGAATCCAGCCAGGCCGGGTCTCCTGTCGACACAGCTTGTTCTAATCGCGAATAGAATTGTTCCAATTCCTTCTGAAAATTGGCGCGTAAATCTACTCCACGCGCCATATTATGGATCACGCGGTGCATCCAAGCAGTTTTAATCTTGGCAAGCAGTTCGTCGGCAGCCATGATAAAAGTTTACGCCCTCTCGCCTTTTTTGGCAAACCTCAATTCGAGCTCCGTCTCCCCAACCAGCTGCTGATGGTTTTGCCTACAACCTGAAGACTCTCTTCCGACACTTTGTCCGGGGTATCCTCGGTTGTGTGCCAGTATCGATAATCGAAATCAATGATATCAATAGCTGGAATCCCCTTTTGCAAGAAGGGCGTATGATCATCCAGCATGCTGTATTTTTGCTCGGGAATAAACCGGTCCGAATATCCTAATTGGTTTGCGCTGTCCCATATTTCATCCACCAGATACTTGTCTGAATTGCTTTCAATGTAGATGTTCTGATCGCTATCACCGATCATGTCGATTACTACAACGGCCATCGGCGCGAAATCGAGCTGGTCCACGAAGGATTTCGATCCCAGAATCCAATCCCATCCGATGATGTTTCCATTGTCTTCGGCATCAAAGAACACCAACCAAGTTGGGATGGTACTTTCAGGTAGGGAGCGTGCCAATTCCAACAATACAGCCACGCCCGAAGCCCCATCGTTGGCGCCTGGCACTGGATCCATGCGTTTGTCGGGGTCTGGATCCTGGTCGGCGTAGATACGTGAATCATAATGGGCGGCCAGTATGATCAGTGGGGCGGATTCCTCGCGAAAAGCGATCAAATTCTGGATCGAATGACCCATGATTTCACCTTTTTGGGTGCGGGTTCGCCACCCGGCCGATTGGAGTTCCATACGCATCCAGTCTAGGGTTCGTGCGTGAGCTTCCGATCCAGGAATGCGCGGGCCAAATGCAACCTGGGTTTGGACATCAGATAAAGCGCGGGAGCCATTAAAAAAACCAAACTCTTGTAGGGAACGTATTTGAAATGCCGTTGCGTACCAGATCGCTACAATGGCGAGCAACGTTCCTATTCCAAGCAGGTATAAAAGAATCCCTTTTTTAGTCATGGTTAGTTGAGAGGTATGACTCAAGATCTGTCAATGCTCGATCCGCATACAACTTTGAACGGGTCTGCTTGTTCATCTTTTTGGATCCGCTGAGCGATGGTAGTAATCCAAAATTGGCTTTCATGGGTTGAAAATCGGAAAGGTCGGCGTGTGTGATGTAATAACAGAGTGCACCGAGTATGGTTGTTGTTGGAATCTCAAGCAGCGATTTGCCGCTGAGCCACCTGGCTGCATTTATGCCGGCTAATAGTCCCGTGGCGATATTTCCCATGTACCCCTCGGCCCCGGTGATCTGGCCAGCGAAAAATAAATCTTTTCGATGTTTGGACTGCAATGTGGGATGCAGAAGGTTTGGGCTGGATATAAAGGTATTTCGATGCATCTGACCATACCTGATAAATTCAGCATGTTCAAGACCTGGAATTTGCCGAAAGACCCTGCGCTGCTCTGGAAACTTCAAATTGGTTTGAAAGCCGACCAGATTATAAAGATTACCAACCAGATTATCCTGGCGAAGCTGAACGACTGCATGAGGGCGTTTTCCCGAATGTGGATCAGTCAATCCAACTGGTCGCATAGGTCCAAAGGCGAGTGCATCCAGACCACGTTCCGCAATGATTTCGACAGGAAGGCATCCTTCGAAGAATTGGTGCGCACCCGCCTTGACCCCTTTATGAATCGCCTCTTCAAACGAACGTAAAGGAATACGTTCAGCATCGCGCAACTCTTGAGTAAAAGCTGTGTACTCTTCCCGGGTGAACGGACAATTGATGTAATCCCCGGCTTCAATCTGGCCTTTATCGTAGCGTGACGCCCGGAAGGCAATCGCCATATCTATGCTATCGACTGAAACGATAGGTGAGATGGCGTCAAAAAAATAGTGGTGTCCGGCCCCATTGAAAACTTCTAGGGCTGCGGACAAGGAGGGCGATGTGAGAGGCCCGGAAGCAATAATACAGGGGCTCTCTGGAATCGCAACAACCTCTTTTCGGACGATCTCGATGCGAGGGTGGCTTTGAATGCGTTCAGTTACCAGGCGGGCAAAACCTACCCTGTCAACCGCCAGAGCGGAACCTGCCGGTAAGGCGGAGGCCTCTGCGCATTCCAGCAACAAGGATCCAATCCGGCGAACCTCCTTCTTCAGTAAACCTTGCGCCCGATCCGGTAACACCGAACCCAGCGAATTCGAACAAATCAATTCCGCCAGGTCCGCAGTTTGATGAGCGCCAGTATTGAGTGCAGGCCTCATCTCGTAAAGTTGGACAGATAAGCCACGTTGAGCGGCCTGCCAGGCAGCTTCGCTTCCAGCCAGGCCACCACCGATGATCATAATGTTAGATGTCATCATAAATGTTGGCAATTGTACCATTCGCGAATTAATTGGCAGGTGCTGTATAATTATGCCAGCGGTGCTATGACTGATAAATACGGAATTCGATACCGATTAAGAGAAGCCACCCAAATCACCGGAGTTTCCTGGGTTACATACCTTGAAAGAAACGCCGGAACGTGGCAATTCATCAGCACCTACCGGCTCAATCACACCAAACAATCTGCTTTGGAGGGTTTTTTCGCACAAGAATCAGTTGATTCGTGGTTATGTGGAGCCTTAGGAAGTCGGTCCAGCCGATCTCGACAGATACAAGAAAAAATAGCAGAAACGTTGAATTGCATCAGATTGTTTGCTTATCCGATCCACGGAACGGCAAGCGTCTTGCTCATTGGCGGCAAAGAACTTGATACCGCTTCACAGCGAGTTTGGAAACTTGTAGCAAGCACATTTGCAAAGGAAGATACCGAAGAACCCGAAGTTTCTCCCGTTGTAACCAATACACTTGTCCCTGCGATCCAGGAAGGTGTTCCTTTTGATCTGCCAGACGCTTTGGACCGGATGTTGGCATTGATAGCGCAACAAGTGCCCTGTCAAGGGGCGTGGTTAGCAGTTCGTAAAGGTGATATTCTAGAAATCCAGTCGCATTGGCGAGCCCCGCAGAGTAAGGATGTTTCTCTGGGGATCGAAAATAATAGAATTCTTTTGGATATCAGTAAAAACCATCAGGCAGTCAGTGTGGAACGAGGAAAAAAGGATTGGGCGAATATTCCGAAAGTTGGAATAAAGTCGACCACCGGCGCCTGGGGGTGTGTACCACTTGTGGTTGGTCAGAGATTGATCGGTGTAGTAAGCCTATGGCGGTTACGGCCGTTCACCACCCAGGATTGGAAACAATTTGTTGAAACGGTCTCGCGCTCAGCTCCCTCTGTTGAAGTTGTAATCACTTTCACTGAGTTAGGGGGGCATCTACGCCGCCTCGCTATGTTAAATGATTTTGTATGGACGGTTTCATCCGTTCAGAGCCTCGTTCAAATATCCAAGCGTGTATTCATACTACTTTCGCGGGCGTTCCAAACTGAGCATCTCAGGCTCCACCTTCTTTCAACGGACGAGCGTACCGTTCGTGAGTACCGGAATGAAAATGGCAAAGTCCAAACTTCTATAGACAGTCTTGCAGGTCACCCATTTGCAGATGCGTTTAAAGAGGGTGCGATCTTGCAGGTTGATCGCAATACAAAACCCCGCAGAGAATTCCGGTCAAAAGATACACAAGAAATGATCGTCGTACCCTTGAAGTATCGTGGTCGAGTGACCGGTTTGTTGGTGATGGAGAGTCCCAGGATTGATTCATTCTCCGTCTACGATGTCCATCTCATCACTGTTATCGCCGGGCATTTGGCTGGCTTGGTAGAATACAGCCGCTTGCGAGAGGAAGCTGAAGCGCGAGCACGCAATTTGGGATTGATCCATGAAGTTGTACAGGAAGTAATCGGATTGCTGGACAAGCAGGAGGTGGTGCAAATCACAGCAGAATTGCTTGTCCAATATTTCGGGTATGAATTTGTGATCATTCTATTGGTAGATGATGAGAACCAACCCATACTCTGTGGAACGGGGGGGTCGCGAGCACCCTCCACAAAAGCGGTTATTGCGGAATTCAGCGGTCTTGCAGCGGATAAAGGAGGCGGAATTACTCAGCATGTGCTTGCGAAAGGAACAAGCATGCTGGTTAACGATGTATCCAAATCGAATCTGTACCGTTCAATCAGAGGTTGGGACGCTGGATCGGAGCTGTGTTTGGCATTAAAAGATGGGAGCAAGGTCGTTGGATTTATTGACATTGAAAGCGGTTCAAAAAATGCATTCGGCCAAAATGATTTTATAGCCTTAGAATCTCTGGCAGGGATCCTATCCAATGTGCTATCGAATGCTGATCAATACCAACGCTTGCAGGAGACGGTGCGGCAATTACGACAGATCCAACAAGAACTGCAGACGCGTATTGAAGCGCAATTGGAAGCCGAACAGAAGTTGATCCAGGCCGAAAAGTTGGCGGCTGTGGGGGAGATGGCCGCCGGAATTGCTCACGAATTGAACAACCCTTTGACAACCGTCACTGGATTCACCGAGCTCGTTATCGACGGGATGCCAGAATCAATGGATAGCCGCTCAGATTTGGAACTTGTTCTGCGGGAGGCCAAACGAGCAAGAGATGTCGTCAGGCGCTTATTGGATTTCTCCCGTCGGAGCGAAACCGAGCGAACCCGGGTGGATCTCAATGAGATGGTCGATGATGTCCTTTCTCTCATCAACCACCTCATGCAAACCCAACATGTGGATCCTGAGATCAATCTGGGAAAAGATTTGCCCTGGGTATCAGTCGATCGAAATCAAATCAAACAAGTATTCTTAAATTTGTGCCATAATGCCTTGCAAGCGATGCCGGAGGGAGGAAAATTGGTTATTCATACCACCAAACGCCAACGCGACGGACGAAAATGGGTTTTAGCGACCATCGAAGATACCGGAGATGGAATCTCGCAAGAGCACAAAGCAAGGATATTTGAACCGTTCTTCACAACGAGATCGGAACAGGGCGGGACAGGATTGGGATTGTCTGTGTCTTATAGCATTATTTCAAATCACGGCGGGGTGATCGAGGTTGATAGTCGCAAAAACCAGGGAACAAAATTTTCTGTGTGGCTTCCATATTAGGGTATTGACATGGAAGAAAAGATATTAGTGCTCGACGATGAACCTGGAATTACAATGCTTTGCGATCGTTTGTTAGCACGCGAAGGTTACAAGGTCGTGTCTTTTACTGAAGCCTCGCGAGCGATTAACTTTCTCGAGAAAAATTCTATCGATCTTTTATTGGTCGACATTCGGATGCCCAAAATCGATGGTTTTGAGGTGATCAATGTGGCAAAGGAATTTCAGCCGGATATTGCCGTACTTGTAATGACTGGGTTTGGAACGGTAGAGACTGCCATCCAGGCTCTCCGACAGGGAGTTGATGGATTGCTCTTAAAACCTTTTGAGCAAGGGAAGGAATTGGTAGACACGGTAAAGCAAGCGTTCGTTGATAGCGAAAAAAAGCGTGATGCAGCCAAAATACAGGCGTTGAGACCTCTTTTTACTATTTCGGAGGCTCTGCTTTCGGAAACCAGGCGTGATAAATTAATTGGACTGATCGTTGACTCGTTTAGGGATCGCCTCCAATGCCAGAATGTGGCATTCTACCAGTTTGATCAGGAAAGTGAACAATTGCAACTCCTGGCAGGCGAAGGTATTTATTTTGACCTGGAAGAAGATCCTGACAATGGAGTCTTTCTGAAGGACTTGACAACCGTTAATCAACTTGTACAGGTAACTGCATTAGGCCCCGGTGAGCCAGAAATAAAAAGTGAAATCAAGAAAAAGGGATTGTCAGCCGCATTATTCGGGAAAGTCCAGCGTTTTAAGAAATCAAACCTCTTCTTTGTGGGGCGAAGCATGGAAGCTCCGCCTTTTAAAGATGCGGATCTGGAGATGTTCTTAATCCTTGCGAATCAAGCAACTGTTGCCTTGGAAAATGCAGGGCTGTATGAAGAATTGAGAAATTATGTCCAAAAAATTGAGGAGTCCCAACAGGCCTTGCTTCAGGCTGAAAAAATGGCAGCAGCCGGTAGGTTGTCTGCTTCGATTGCACATGAAGTCAATAATCCCTTACAGGCTTTACAGAATTGCATTCATCTAGCGGGGCGAGAGGACCTATCAGCCGAACAACGCTCTGAATATTTTGAACTGGCCAAAACGGAATTGGAACGTCTAATGTCAACCGTGCAACGGATGTTGGATTTTTACAGGCCTGGTTCGGCAAAATCAGAAGAAGTTAAAATCATTGATTTGCTTGATCATGTTTTGGACTTATTGGCGCAGCAATTGGAAGAGCACCAGATCCAAATTGAAAAAGAGTTTTCAAAAGACTTTCCCCCCATCTTTGGAGTGAGTAGTCAAATTCAGCAAGTGTTTCTCAACCTGATTTTAAACGCATATGACGCGATGCCCAAAGGAGGCAAGCTCATAATTCGCAGTCGGGTTCTGAAAGATGGTGTTGAGATCCAATTTTCCGATTCCGGTCCGGGAATCCCGAGGGAGCGAGCCGCTCACGTTTTTGAGCCTTTTTTTAGCACGAAAACTGGAGGAACAGGTTTGGGGCTAACTGTCAGTTACAATATTATCACCACACATGGAGGATCGCTCGAACTTCTTCAAGCAAACGGTCCGGGTGCGACTTTCAGGATATTCTTACCGCTGGGAGAAAAGGAATGAAACCCAGTATACTTGTTGTTGACGACGAGCCTGTCGCCAGAAAATCCCTGACAGATATCTTGCGATTAGAAGGGTTCAATGTCACCTCCGTCCCAAATGGTCAAGCGGCTATTGAGTTTGTTCGCACTCATCATGTTGAGCTGATGATTGTGGATCTTCGCATGCCTGGTATGGACGGATTGGAAGTTGTACAGGTTGTGAACCAGCTTTCGCCAGATACCGAGATTATTGTCTTGACTGCTTTTGGTTCGACGGACACTGCCATTCAAGCACTAAGGTTGCGAATCCATGATTATCTTTTGAAGCCAGCCTCACCCGCCCAGGTCCTCTCTAGCGTAAAAAAGGGGTTAGAAAGAAGGTCTTTACGAGTGAAAACCAAGGGAAGCATCGTCGAAATACCTCCCGAAGAAGGATTCGGAGTCATTGACTTAAAGGATGGTACAAAAATCGACCTTTTCAGGAGACAAATCGAGCGCGATGACACACTGGTGAATTTAACGCCAGCAGAAGGTCGGTTGCTGCGAATATTATTGGCCAATGAAGGGAAAGTGTTTGCCCACAGGGAGTTGGTATTGCTGGTGCAGGGGTATGATACCTCCCAGCGTGAAGCTCCAGAAATTTTACGCCCCTTGGTCAGCCGCTTGCGACACAAACTGGATCCGTTCCCTTTACTTGCGGATAAGATCATCAGTATCCGAGGGACGGGATACGTGTACGAAGGGCAATCCGATGAATAACGAATAAGCTCATTGCTATCATTTTAAGTCTGCAGGTGAATTGGGTGGGCGCAACCAGCTGAGCAAGCCGCCCTTTCCGTACGTTTGGCCGGTGGGTTTTTCGAAGTAAACCATCATTATGCTGGTGCCCAGTAACAAGCCTCCGATCCACTGGGGCAAGGTCAAGCTTTCGTGTAACCAGATTATACTTAATCCTACAGTTACAATCAATTCAAGTAAACCCAGGAAGGCAGTCTGCATACCGCCTAAATGCTTTACACCCATAAATAAAGCCAAACGAGAAAAGAATGTTACCAAGGTAAGGCCAATAATTGGCCACCACGGGGTTGGGTCGGGGAAATTCCAATCAAAAACCAGGAATGCCGGAAAAACTACGACACTCATGGCTAATAAGGTATACAACGTAACCGTTGGTGAAGGGATATCGTATAGAACGCGCTGGTTGATCGGTAAATGGAGCGCGTAAAGTACAGAAGCCAGCAACATCTGGGCAACGCCTATCAGGTCAACGTTTGAGTCTGTTGCGTTGGTTAATAGAAAGATAGATAAGAAAGCAACCAGCAACCGGAGAACCGTTAACCGGCTTGGAGGTTGTGAGTCCAGTATCAACCAAACTGCTACGAATAGCGGATAGAGCGAGTAAAGCAGTTGACCTAGACTGACATTAATCCGTCCAAGCGCAGAGTAATACAGAATTGATCCAACGCCATTAAATAATCCCGCCAACCCGCATCCGATTAATCCTGCAGGATAGATATAAAAATATTTTCTACTGAACAATGCCATGATGATCAATAACAATCCGGCAGCCAGTACAGTCCTTAAACCCACCACCGCTAATGGGTGAAACCCCAAATTAATAGCCTGTTTACCAAATACCGGCGCCAGACCGAGAAATGTGGCAGACAGTAGCGCAGCCTTCACGCCTGCATTTCTTTTTTCCATCAATTTATCTCAATCAAGGAGAGACCGAACTTCTTTTAGAAATTCGTCGTTGAGAAAATCCCCCTTTTGCATGAGAGCCTGAATTTGTCCTTCCAGACGATTTTTTTCACTTGGGGTAAGTACTTTTGCAGAAGCTACGATAACTGGGATGTTGGCTGTCTCAGGATTACGTTTTATGCTGTCTATGACTGCAAATCCATCCATGAGGGGCATCATGAGGTCGAGGATGATCAGGTCTGGTTTTTCTTGTTCAATCAGCTCAAGTGTAATTTTTCCATTTTCCGCTTCGAATATCGTAAAGTCTCCTTGTGATTGCAAAATCCTCCGAATCAGGCGGCGTGCGTCTGCGGAGTCGTCTGCAACTACTACGCGTGGGAATCGGTCTGGGGCAACTCGATTTAGGGCTGCCAAAAGGCCATCTTGTTGAGGCAGGTCTTCGCTTTCCGAGATATCAACATCTCGTGACCAATTGTCTCCCAAGATAAATTGCTCGGCTGGCATTGTATGGCCGGTGCAATTGATCACAATAGTAGCATCGTGGTTGATCATGCCATTTCGCATCAATTTCAACAAACCTGCAAAGGCGACACCAGCAGCAGGTTCTACAGACAACCCTTCCATTTTGGCAATGATGTGCATTGCTCGAAAAGCCTCACTGTCTGTAACGCTTTCAAAAACACCATGGGTTTCATCAACTTCATGTCTAAGAAGCTTATATGTCCGTCCTGGATTTCCTGTCGCTAGCGTTTCGATATGGGTTTGGGGCGACGATACAATGATGGGTATCTCTAATCCTTGTTTCCAGCTAGTGACCATGGGCGCGCAACCTTCGACTTGTATCGCGGCAATAGCGGGTCGTTTTTGCACAAACCCCATTTGTTGTAGTTCTCTGAAACCTTTTGCGACTCCCAGCGGCCCCATACCTCCGCTGACAGATTGGATGTACCAGTCTGGTGTTTGCCAGGTCAAGGAGGAAGAACTGGTGGTATTAACCAAAGCAGTTAATTGCTCTGCAATTTCAAAAGCCATTGTCTTCATGGATTCAACTGAAGTGATGGTCTTGGCCCCCATGTCATAGTAAAGGCCGCGTTGTTGAGCGAATTCTGCTGCCATCTGTTTGGTTTGGTCATAAGACCCCGTGACTTTGACGACCTGACTGCCATACAATGCAATTTCTCGCATTTTGACGGCAGGTACCAGGCTAGTCACAAATGCCCACAATTTTATACCTGCCCTGGCGGCATAAGCAGAATAGGATATTGCCACATTTCCGGTTGAGGCTGCAACCAGTTCTGTGATTCCCGCTTCTTTCAAGGCGGCAATAGTGACCGCTGCCTGCCTGTCTTTAAAAGATGCTGTCGGCTCCTGTCTTTCATCTTTAATATAAATATTGGGGCAACCAAGCATTAATCCCAGGTTTTCTGCCTTGATTAATGGAGTACCTCCTTCGCCTAGACTTATACTCGGATTTGGGTCTCGCACAGGTAACAATTCATAGTACCGCCACAAATTGAATGGTCGTTCCTTTAAGTTGGCCTTCCAGGCTTTCTCGACTGGAGGTAGTTCGTATTCCGCATAACGCCATTGCCCATTGCATTTTGTGCAATGGGCCGAGGTGGGATTGAATGGTTCTGCGTGATTGCAGTCCTGGCATCGAATCACAAAGGACATGTATCTCCTGCGAACTTCCTGTTGAAGAGTACTCTACTTATTTTTCTGTACACGTGCAAGCGTGGTTTCGATTGCAGTGATCAGATCGTTTTCTTTGAATGAGCCTTTGTGTAAAATCCTGTCACTGAATTCCTTTAGTTGGTCTTCCTGTTCTGCGGTAAGTTCTGCGCTGCTGATGACAATTACTGGTACTTCCCGCAAGGTAGGATCATCATGTAACTTTTCCAGGATCGTAAACCCATTCAATTCTGGCATGAAAAGGTCAAGAATGATAATGTGGGGTGTGCTCGAGGTGATCGTTTTCCATCCCGCTGGACCACCCTCTACCAGAATTGGCTTGAACATCCCTTGATTGGCAAGCATCTTTCCCATCAAGCGCAAATCATTTGGATCATCATCAATCACCAGTACTTCGCGTATTCTTCCATCTGAATTCAGTCTCTGGATGGCAGCCATAAGTTCATCTTCATTGATAGGTTTGATGAGGTAGTCTGTCGCCCCAAGATTAAATCCCTTTTCTTCTTCGTCCAGAATACTACAGATGATGACAGGAATCTCGCTGGTCTCAGGGTTGGACTTTAGCTCTGATAGTACCTGCCAGCCATCGTATCCTGGCATCAAAATATCCAACGTGATGGCTATGGGCCTTATTGTAGCGACTCGTTCGGCTGCCTTTGAAGGATCGCTCAGTCCTACTACCTGATAGCCCTTCGGTTGCAAGTAGCGTTCATAGAGTGCAAGTATATGAGGATCATCATCAATCGCCAGGATGGTTCTTGAATCCGATGTGGATAGAATTACAGGTTGTTGATAGATGGGAATAGTGAAATAAAATGTGCTACCTTTCCCAAGGACGCTGTGAAGCCCAATCTGACCATTGTGCATTTGAACAAGGTGGTGACATATTGAAAGTCCCAAACCTGAACCACCAGCTTTTCTGGTTAAAGAAGCGTCCACCTGTGAAAAAGGTTGGAATAATTTGATTTGATCCTCTTGCGCTATTCCTGGCCCAGTATCTGTGACACTAATCATTACGGATGGTACTTTGGCGTTATGCTCGACCTCAGCCTTGACAATGATCTCGCCCTCGTCAGTGAACTTTGCTGCATTCGATAACAGATTTATCAAGATCTGTCGGATTCGCATTGCATCTGCTTTGACTAACGGGAGTTTCGGATCAATTTCTTTTTTTAATTGGATCGATTTGTCTTTAATCAAACCGGTCGCAGTCGACATTACGCTTGAAATCAGATCAGAGATATTGACCTCGTCGAAGGTCAAGTCCATTTTACCTGCTTCGATACGAGAGAGGTCGAGGATGTCATTGATCAGACCTAACAAGTGTTGGCCCGAATTGAAAATCGCTGTCAGATCTTGTTGTTGCAAATCGGTGACCGGGCCATCAATTCCCTTCAAAATGACTCTGGCGAACCCGATGATCGAATTGAGTGGTGTTCGCAACTCATGACTCATGTTCGCCAGGAACTGACTCTTTAATCGGTCAACCTCACGCATATCTTCGACGGCTTGTTGTGCAATACCATAGGAGCGAGCGTTATCAATTCCTACTGCGATCTGGTCAGTTAGTAATTGCAGGACTGCAATGTCGTCATCTGTAAATGCATTCACTTCCGTGGATTGAATATCGAGTGCGCCTATGATACGACTACCGATACGTAATGGAATTGCAGCTTCTGCTTGGGTTTCGGGAAGCAGTGGATTGGGCTTGTGAATCGGATCGAGAGCGGTATTATTAATGATCACAACTTCGCCTGATTCCGTGGTTCTACCGACAATTGATTTGGAGCCTACGGCCAGCGAATGACGGCGCTCCTTCATTTTGGAACCGGCTAAGCTCGTTGCTTCTTGAAGGACAGCATTGAAACCGGATTCGTCCACGATAAAAATGGCTGCATGGTAATATCCGAATCTTTCCACAACCAGGTCTACTGCCCTGGAGAAGATCGCATCCAGATCAAGGGTTGAGGTGACAAGGCGGCCAATTTCTGCTGCTGCAGACAGGTATTCATTTCTGCGTTGCAAAGCTTCTTCGTTTCTCTTGGTGTCAGAGATATCGGTGTGTATAGCAAGAAATCCCAATAATTCGCCATCCACATCCATAATTGGGGCATTCGTTCCAGATATGGGGATTAATCTACCATCCTTGGTTTTGTTTGTGATTTCTCCAGATACGGTTTCTTTGCTTAAGAGCGTATCCCAGAACTGCTTGTATTGTTCTTGTGGTATCAAGCCCGATTTGATCAGCCGCGGTGTATTGCCAATCGCTTCAGCAGCTGAATAGCCGTAAATGTGCTCAAATGCGGGGTTCACATACTGAATAGCTCCTTCAATATCCGTTACAAAAATCGCACTTCCGGATTGGTCAATACCCAATTTAAATCTTGCCAGGTCCTCTTCTGTCTTTTTTCGCTCCGTAATATCCCGGGCTACCCAGAAGACTTCATCCTCGTTGAGTTTTGAAGCGTTTGCCTCGAACCAGAATTCCTCGTCATTGATTAGAAGCGGATATTCGATTTTGTGTGATTGACCTGTATCCAGGGTGTTCTCAATCACCTCAAGAAAAGGCTTGTGGAGGGATTCTGGTAAAACCTCCGTCAAATTCTTTCCCAGCATCTCTTCGCTGGGTTTAAGAAGATAGTCTGGGTTTGTCTCAGCAATGCGTACATAGCAGCCTTCACGGTCGTAAACAATCACCACGTCTTCCATGGCTGCAAAGAGCGCCCGGAATTCGGATTCTGATTGCTTGGTTTCTTGGAAAAGGCGTGCGTTTTCGATAGTGAACCCAATCTGAATACCAACGGTCCGGGCCAGGTCAATGTGTTTCTCATCCAATTTTGTGGGTTGGTCGTTGAAGACACAGAGTGTGCCGATCTTTCGGCCTCGCAATTCTATCGCCAGTCCAAAATAGGCGAGCAAGCCATTTTCGATAAGCCCGGTGACATCGACCGGGGCGCCTTTGCGAAAGTCTTCGATTTCCAAAGTTTGAAAAGATTGATAAACCGTATCGCAAAGCGAGCCGGATAGGCCCTTTTTCTGAATGCTTTGATACACTGGTTCCGGTAAATTGTAGGTGCTGACTAACTCGAGCGTCTGGCTTTTTTCATCGAACAACGAGACAAGTCCGCTATTGAATCCCAGCAAATCCAGCACCTGAACAAGAATGTCATCGATGAGTTCCTTGATCTCAAGCAATTGGCCAGCCGAAGAGAAAATGCGGTTTAGTGCGCTAAGTTCTTCATTTCTTCTCGAGATCTCTTCGAACAGGCGTGCGTTTTGAATTGCAATAGCAGCCTGGCTCGCGAAGGCAGTTAAGACATCGCGCGCATGTAGATCGTATGCATTTGGCCTTTTGTAATCCTGGACGGCCATCAAACCCAAGAATTGATCACCGATCATGAGCGGAACACCCAGGAAGGAGTCGGCGAGTTCGCCTAATGGTTCGATTTCATGTTGCAATAACCAATCCTGCATATTGGATTCGATTAATAATGGTTCCTTGGTTCGCAGGATATATCCACTGATACCCTCACCTGCCGGGACAGAAGAAATTTCTTTATCGATTTTTGATTCGGTCACATTTAATGGATAAATGATTTCATATTTTTCGGGTTGATAAAGTCCAATGAAGAAATTCCTTGCATCAAGCAGGCGCGAAACGCCATGATAAGTTTGTTCCAATACTTGTTGGATGCTCAATTGTGCCGATAGTGTGCGTGCCAGGTCATTCAACACCGCTAATTCCTCGGCCCGGATGCGAGTCTCTCGAAACAACCGCGCATTCTCCAGCGCCAGCGATAATTGGTCCGCTACCTGTTTAATCAGCAATTGTTCTTCTTTCCCCCACGCTCGTTCTTCTGTTTCGTCCTCCACCTTTAAAGTTGCCCAGCCGCTATCCTCTGTACGGAATGCTGTTGCAAGGATTGATTTTGGGAGAGCTTCATCCAGTTCTTCAACTTCGTAGACGCGCTCAATCGCTTTTCCAATCTCAATTTCAGGTAAAGGTTGCTCATGATCTTGTGCTGGTTGAGCCTCTTCCTGCTTATGCGTTCTTTTTGACTTCTTAGAAGGAGTTACTTCCAGGATCTCAGCCTGGATGTCTGGGTCGTCTTTCTTGAACTCGTCGAAGAGTTTGTCAAGCCTTTTGTTTATCTTTTTCTTTGACATATTCTAATAACTCCTGAGCGAGTATCCGGTATTGATGGGAACCACGGCTGTTGGACTTGTAATGAGTGATCGGTAAGCCGGCGATAGGACTCTCGCGTAGCTTTGTGTCAATTTCAATCACTGTTTCGAACAATCCCTTCCCAAATGTGTTTCTGAGTTGCTCTTCAATGTTCCGGTGGGTTCTATTCCTGCGATCCAGCATTGTGATCAGAATTCGATAGGCCAATTCGGGATTGCTATTCTGCCTGACACGCCGTATCAATCCCATCATATTGCGTAAAGCGTATGCAGAGAAGAATTCTGATTGCGTCGGGATGATCAGCAAATTTGCAGCACTTAGTGCATTGTGTGTGATGGCACCCAAGAAAGGAGGGCAATCCAATAGGATGAATTGATACGGGTTCGGTATTGTATTCTCAATCGCTCTGCGTAAAATTGACGTGTAATTGGTGCGAATAGGAAGAAATTGTTCCGCACTTTCGATATTTGTGTGGGAGGGAATGATATCGATATTTTCAATTTCAGTGGATTGCTTCGCACTAAGGAGCGGAGCACCCTCAACCAATATATGACTCGAAGTGATTGCGGCTTGATTGATCTCCAGTCCCACGGCCAGAGTCAAATTCGCTTGAGGGTCGAGATCGACAAGTAATACTTTCTGTCCAAGCTCTGAGAGAGCGGCTCCCAGTGAAAGCGTAGTGGTGGTCTTAGCCACCCCACCTTTCTCGTTTGAAATAGCAATCGTATAGGTCATGCTTGCTCTCCGGATTCCCTGTGATTTTTCTTGGAAGGCTTTTCCACATTGGAGAATTTAGAATCAATAATAGTTTCATTAACTTTATGGGGCAACAATTGGACATGAGTCGCCCCAAGAGCTGTTTTCAATTCATTGAGCGCAATCTTGATCATGGTTTCGGGTTCCGTTGTGCTTCGGATCTTGGCTGTGATATCGGTAACCAGGCGCTCGCGTTCTGCTCTCCTGGTGGTGCCCTCAAATAGTCGGGCGTTTTCGGCAGAGAGTGCAACACGGTCGGCTACCGCCCTGATGATATCCAATTGGTCAGAACTGATTTCTTTCGTCTTGGGCATCTTAACAGATAAGGTACCAATGGTCTCTCCGTGCAGTTCAATCGGTATAGATATCCCTTTTGAGGAACCATCCTCATCATCGGTTACGGGATTCGCTGTTGAAAATTTATCAATGAACTTTGCTCCTCCCGGCGCGTAATGCACTCCAGCAATCCGCTGCTCTTTAGGAAGTCTTCGCCATGCCTGGTGAATAAACTGTCGGTTGAGCATTTCTGCCTCAGCCAAGGCTTTATTGGTTTCATCGAATAAGCGCGCGTTTTCAATGGCCACGCTGACCTGGTCGGCAAGGATTGAGAGGATACGCTGGTCATCTTCTTTGAATGCTGAAGGTATTTGACTTTGTACGTCCAGCACTCCTATGATCCGTTCCCCAATCTTAAGGGGCAGGGCAATTTCTGATCTTGTATCTGGGAGATCAGGGTTATTGAAGAAAACAGAATCATCGCCAACGTCAAGCGCGATACGAGGAGATCCGGATGATGCGACAAAACCAACAAGACCTTTTTTGCCCACTTCCAATTTATGACCGCGGTCAAGCATACGGTTCCCGCCCTCGCTATTCGCGGCGCGCAGCACGGCATATTGCTTGTTATCATCCAAAAGAAAGATCCCAACGTGATAGAACTCAAAACGAAGGCTGATCAGACTGACGATCTTGTTGAGAGTATGTTCGGAGGATTGAGTAGCTACAATGGCTTGCGCCGCATCTGCTACAACTTCAAGCTGATTGGCGCGCCGTTCCATTTGTTTAACTGTCGAGGCTAATTCGGCGGTCCTTTCTTGCACCCTTTGTTCAAGCCCGCCAATGAGCGATTCCAGTTGTTCCGTCATGTTGTTGAAATTTCTGGCCAAATCTGTTACTTCTCGGATAGCAAATTTCTCAGGTACTCGTAAGTGAAAATCTCCCATCGTGATTTGAGCCGTAGCCTCAATCATGGTATGACTGATTGTTGCCAGCCGATTGCCAAAGAACCAACCACCGAATATGATGACGACCAGTAGCAGGGCAAACAAGGGAATACTGGAAACCAAATTCCTGGCAATCATCGCATTGATAGTCTCAATAGAGATATCAATACCTATCATACCTGCACGCTCACCTTCAGAAGTGTAGAAAGGCGCAAAGGCAGACAAGAAGGTGCCATATTCGTCGGTGTAAATCTCTGTATCCACAAATGGGCTAGTAGCCGTATCGAACCTCTTTACCAACTCCGGACTTGGTTCCAAATAACGTTCCCCAAATTGCGAAAAGAGGGGATCGTAGGGGTCGCCGGCGTCCACAACGAAATAGATACCGTCTTCATCTTTCCGCATCGTATAGATGAACGCGATGTTAGGATCGACGTTCATAATTTTGGTGTTCTGGTTGTGAATTTGCGCATACTGCGGATCATCCGCCGAACTGATCTGCACAAATGCATCTCCATCCTGTTCAAGTGCTGTAATGGCGACCAAATCATATAAACGTTCTCCGAGGCCGGTTAATAGTTGTTTTTCAACCTGCAGACGGTAAATGCCCAATGCCATCAGTGTGATCAACAACCCCAAACCAGCAAATGCTACCGATAATAATGTACTTAACCGTACATTGAATCGGTTGGAGGCACTTGAAAGCTCTGTTAAAGGTTTCGTGTGCCGATTCGTCTGATTTTGGACGAGATCATTTTTGTCCATCATCATCTCCATCTGGAGGCGTATCGGTAAATTGAATGCTTACTTCGGAATCGCCCAGGGTTCTACCTAATTCTTCAACCGCTGTCCATAAGATATTTTTCAGATTGACCGAGGTACCAATTTTAGTTGTGACTTCACTGATGACGCTTTCCTTTGCAGCTCGCCTCTGAGCATCTTCGTAGAGCCTGGCGCTCTCGAGAGAGATACCGATTTGTCGTGCAAGCTGATGTCTTCGGATTCTTCCGGACCCCATCCTGACTCATCGTTGCGTTTTGTCAGTCGCATGACTCCGATCGTCAATCCACGAACTTGCACTGGAACAAATAAGGTTCTTTGATCCTCGCTGGATACGATTCTTCCTGACCGCAGGATATTCTGCGCATCCTCATCAAGCTGGCCGGTAGCAGGGGCAACATCCCCTCGTGAAAGCCCAACAAAACCAATCGGTTTCTGTTCTGGAGTATCTTCCAGCAGTTGTTGCCAGCCTTCCCTGCTGGATTCGATATACGCACGGCTTGCAACGTTCAAGGCTTCCTGGATCTCTTTGAACAAATCAGCATTCTGGACTGCAATGGCAAGTTGGTCAGCAATAATCTGAAGGGTGGAAATATCTTCCTCCGAGAATGCGTTCGCGTTCACGCTTTGAATGTCCAAAACGCCCAGGGTATCGTCTCCAACGATCAATGGCAATGCCATCTCAGATCTGGTTTGGGGTAGGTCGGGATTATCAAAGAACACGGCATCTTTGCCCACATCCAGAGCGATACGAGCCTGGCCTGTTCCTGCAACCGCACCCACGATACCTACTTCGCCGACTTTTAGTTTATGCCCACGAGAGAGCATGCGCGCACCCCCGGGGCTGTTCGCTGCGCTCAAAATCGCAAAATCTTTGCGTTCATCGAGGAGGAAGATACCGACGTGATAGAATCCAAATCTCTCGCTGATTAGTTGGGTACTCCTACCAAGCAATGATTTCAGATCGCGTTGGGCGACCACGGTTTTCCCGATCTCAGCTGCCGCTTGAACTTGGTTTGCACGTCTTTCGATAACTCGTGTACGTTCTGCCACGCGCTCCTCAAGATTTGCAATCAACTCTTGTAGGTTCGCCGTCATACTGTTCAAGGTGCTTGCCAGTACACCAATTTCATCCGTTGAATTGATGTCAGCGCGTTTATTTAGGTTTCCTGCAATGATTTCTTCTGCGACTTGCGTCAGTCGGTTCAATGGAGCTGTAATGGTATTACTTGTTGCGATCGTGGCCAGTGAGGTAAGGGTCAATAGCAATGCCACTATTCCAAGAGCATACAGCAACGTTCGTTGGGTTTCAGCCTGAACGCGAAGTTGAGATTCGATAAATTGGTTCAGCATTTCCTGTTCATCGACCACAATCCCCAGGCTATATCCGACAAATGGAATTGGTCGGAAAGCAACAAACCGTTCTGTTCCATTAAGAGTCACTTTTCGCACGCCTGTTTGGTTGCTGGTCATCTTCGCCAGAACTTCGAAAGTCTCCATCTCAACTCTATTCAACACCATGCGGTCATTGATATCACCACTCTCAAGCGCCTCCGGCGTGAGATTGAAATCCACGTACCCTCTTTCTGGGATGGCGATTATCCGTCCTTCGCGGTCGATCAGGAATCCATAGCCGTTTCTTCCAAGTGCGATACTTGAAACATGTTGGGAAATGGTTGAGATCAGGATGTCAATGGCGGAGACACCGCGAAATTCGCCAGTCGTATCATATACAGGGACGCTGCTTGTAAGCACAAGTCCGTTCAAGGCTGCGTCTTCGTAGGGGGCTGACCAAGTCACATCAGATACTTCATCAAGCGAGGTGGTTGCAGCCAGATACCAGGGCCTGGCGGTCACGTCAAATTCAGGCGGTAAGATGGAAGCAAGGTCAATATTCGGGTAGTAAACCGTCGTGCCCAGCTTGCTACCGAAATAAATTGCGATGATTTCAGGATTGTTTTCAAGTAAGCCACCAAAAAAATAATCCAAGCCCTTCAAGGCTGATAGTTCGGTTGCGACTTCATTCCCAATACCTGTCCGGGCAGGCACGTAGATGGAGGAAGTCTCTGTGTTTGCATTGTCCCAATTGCCATTCTGTAATTGCACAAGCTCTTGGAATGCATTCCAGCCGCCGTTTTCTATGTTCAAGCTGGCGTCCGTTGAGATATAGGATTTGGTCGTGTTTCCAAACACTTCAATGATGTCATTCATGCGCGAGAAGAAGAGGTTGATTGAATTGGCCTCTCTCGTAACCGTTGCCGTAAGCAGGTTTTCAATTTCTCGCCTGGAGCTTAAATCATATTGTTCGATCAGGAACGCGTTGGCGGATTGAGAACGATTGTATACAAAGAATCCCATGCTCAGAACGGCGATCAGGACGATGAGGATATTGCCCAGAGTAATTTTGGTTCCAAGGCGTAGCGCCACTTGCCTGTGCTTTTCCTTGCTATTTTTTGGTGAAGTGTTGGACATGGTTTCTTTCATAAGGATGTCTTACCCTATTTGTCATTCTTGTATGAAGTATTGGGTGTGTCAGACCCATCTCCGGGCTGGAACAGTCTGATTTCAGCCTCTTCCAGATCAAGAGCTCGCTGGATCTCTCTTGCCGATGTGCGCAAGATGGTTTGAAGATCGAGTGTCTCGCGGACTTTACCGGCTATAGTGGAGATCTTCTGCTCGCGCTCGGCGCGCTGTTGGGTTTGCTCAATCAAGCGTGCATTGTCTAAGGCCAACGAGGTCTGAAGAGCTACATCTTCCACAACACTCTGTTCCTGTCTGGTCCAATCCGGATGGTCAGGTTTTCTTGTGAGAGTGATGGTACCGATCCGCTGATCTCGAATCAGAAGAGGAATCTCCAATACCTTTCCTAGAATTTCGGGCTTCGATCCCTTCTCAAGAGGCCGAATTCCGGTTGGCGAGAAATGCAGAGCTGTATTTCCAGTCCTTTGATAAAACTTCCAACTTTTTCGCGTTTTTTCACCAGAAAGCGTTTCCAGTTGCGAAATTACAAAACGACTTTCTGAGAGCAAGCGTACATTCTCAATTGCCACAGCAACCTGATCTGCAAGAGTCTGGAAAATCTCGATGTCTTCTTGTGTAAACGCTTCTGCCTCGGTGGATTGGATATCGATGATGCCGATCAATTTATCTTTAGCGGTCAATGGGCAAGCAACTTCCGATCTAGTCATGGGCAGTTCGGGATTGTCAAAATAAATTGCATCTTTGCCAACATCCAATGCAATGCGTGGCGTCTTTTCTGAGGCGACAAACCCAACGATACCCTGAGATCCGACGCGAAGGCGGTGACCTCGTTGGATCATCCGTTTACCGCCTTCAGAAGAGGCGGCTTGTAAGACGGCGAACTCTCCCGTTTCATTGACTAGAAAAATCCCAGCGTGATAATATTCGAATCGTTCCGAAATAAGATCAACAGCATTTTGAAGCAAGGTTTCAAGATCTTGTATCTCTGCAGTCTGTCTGGCAATATATGCGGCGGCGTTCAATTGGTTTGTTTTTATCTGAAGCTCTCTGGTCCGGACTTCAACCCTTTCCTCAAGGTTCGCCTGTTCGGCAGTCAGGTGTTCGACCATGCCCTCAACCTGTTTTTGCGCTTTTTCAAAACCCTCTTGCAACATGCGCAATCCAGTCATGACAACCCATGATAGCAACAGAAGTGTTGCCCCACCGCTGACCCAATCCTCGAGACTCCCCTCGTAATACGGTTCGCCGGTCAGCCTGTAGGTACCTGTAAAAATTAGAAAACCCATCACGATCACTGTTGCTTCACTAACTAGAATTGCACCAATACCCACCCTTGAGCCCAGCAATAGTGCGGAAAAGGTGACAAAAGCCAACAAGAATACCAGACCATCACCGCGGATGCCAGTTTCTGTAAAACTGCTTATCCCTAACACCAGAGGCAAGAATACAAAGATATAGGCCCGAATTCGATAGTTTAGGCGGATGGTGACAGCAGCCAGCAGAATTAGATAGACAAGGATATAGATTGCTCTTAATGCAAAGACCGGCGTGCTTAGAACGGCGGGGATCAACGCAAGCAACCCGATAACCGCTGAGCCAGTCAAAATCGTCTGGAGAAACTTCTCCCGCCAATCTTGTTGTGCTTTCGTCGCCGAAGTCTGCTTTAAAGAAGTGGCATTGTCCATACTAGCTCTATTTTTCCTCATCGATTTTTAGTTCAATTGTCGCTTCAGAAGCGTCTAGTACCTGGCCGAGTTCACGGAGTGAGACCTGCAGGATTCCATCAACTGTATTCGCGGACCAAATCTTGTTGGTTATTTCGGTTACGTACCGTTCCCGCATGGCCAGGTTTTGGCTTTCCTCAAGGAGGCGTGCATTTTCCAGCGCCAGCGCCGCTTGCGTAATGATCGCCTGAATCCAGTTGTTTTCTTCAGGGCTCAACTCGTGTGTACTCGTAATATTAATTTCTCCGATGGCTTCATCTCGCAAGGCGATCGGAAATGAATTGATATGGCTTCCGGTGCCATCAGGTTCGTCGCCGATGGCAAGTACGATCTCACCTTCGGGGAAATTGCTCACATTCCAGGAATGTCGCAGGTAGTTCTTTTGAATATTCTGTAATTCTTGAATGCTCTGACGGGCCTCTTGAAAGAGGCGCGCATTCTCCAGTGCCACAGCTACTTGATTGGCCATATTTTGTAGCGTGTCAATATCCTGTTCGCCAAAGGCAGCCTCCTGCGTGGATTGGACATCCAGAGCTCCCATGACCTGGTCGGCGATCATTAATGGCAGAGCGATTTCAGACCGTGTGTAAGGCAGTAGGGGATTATTAAATCGGATCGACTTCTCGCCGACATCCTGGGCAACCTGGGCCTGCTTTGTGATGATTGCCCGGCCAACCATGCTCTTTTCGTTGATTTCCAACCGGTGCTTGCTCTGCCGCAGGACTTTGCCGGCTTCTCCTGTTGCGTCCCGCAAATCGGCGTACCGTCCTTCTTGATCGATGATGAAAAGGGCAGAGTAGTAATAGCCAAATTCATCTGTAATGAGATTGACAACCCTTGCGATCAATTCGTCCGGTTCGAGAATGGATGCAGCCACACGCCCGACTTCGTTGATGGCCTTCAAGTGGGATGTCCTTTGTTCGACCTGGTTCTCCAGATCTTTTTGTAGCTCTGCCAGACGGCTAATCATACGGTTGAAGTAAATCGATAACTCGCCGATTTCGTCTGTGGCTGTGATTTCGACGCGCTGACTCAAATCCCCTTTCTCGACTCCGGCGAAGGTTTTAATCAGTGCATTGACAGGAAGTGAGATAGCATTGACCAGTAAATAAACCAGAGCGAACCCTAAACTCAATGCAATGATCGAAACGATAATTGTTTGTCTTTGTAATGCTATGAATACATCGGTAGATCCGATTTCCCGGTAAAGGACCGTTACGGTTTGGTGGTATCCGATGGGTCCTATCAATAAGATCGCGAACAGGATTAACCCGAGCACGATCACCTGGAATTTTGTACGGATATTGAACCCGGCTGCCCCAGAAAGCTGAGCTTCAAATTCTGATGGGATCAATTTTTTACGGGCCGGGAGCAGCAAGGCATCTAAAGCCAAAACGGTGAAAGAAATGATGCTGATGCTTGCTAAACCTCCGCCGAAAAGTGCATATAAGAGTTGGTCCTGGCTGGCGCTGTTAAAATAATTCAAGAACAACAACAATGGAAGGATTTCAACAAATACTGCGACAATTATGCTGGCAAAGCCGTATCTCCAGGCCATGGATGTGATTTCTTTCCAAGCTCTTAACTCTTTCTCATCACCGCTTAAAAATCGCTTCTCGTCAGCCCTCGCGGACAATCGGCTTCTGGCTGTTCTGGTTGAAATATGAGCATACCCGAATAGGATTGTGCCTCCCAGGATTAGTAAGGCAGAAGAAAACAGGATTCCACTGACAAGTTGGTCAAATTTGAATTCCGCATTTATCTGAACCAGGTATGTGGTGATGGCGATCCCTGCAATCGCCACAAATTGCAAGGCGATAACAACGAGGAGGATGTAGGATCCACCGATTCTTTTGAGGAGTCTTTCGAGATATTGGTCAAGGTTCATTGGAACCATTTCCCTTGGTTGGTGCGTCAGCATTTGATGTGCCAATACCAACTTTGACTTGGGTATACTGAGCGGCCGTGACACGATTTAATTCGTTGATGGTTGTCAGAAGGATGCTTTGAACGTTTGTTGAACGGCGTATTTTGCTGGTAATTTCGTGGAGCTGCCGTTCCCTGTCCACCTGTTTGCGAATTTGTTCGACCAGCTTGGCATTTGCGACAATAGCTGCAATTGATCCTGCCAAGGTACCCAACATTTCCTCGTCGTTTTCAGTGTAAGCAGCCAGCTGTTCGCTTTCTACATTTAAGACTCCAAGAAGGTCGTTGCGAAATACGAGCGGCAGGGCAAGCTCAGATTTGGAGTTAGGGCTTAATTCGATGTAGCGAGCGTCTTGTGATACGTCATTGACTCGTAAGGGTTTGCGATGCGCTGCAACCCAACCTGTAATACCGGTTCCGATCGGAATCACAGTATTTGCGGTTTCGGGGGTATACCCTACATACGCTTGAGTGACCAGATTCTTTCGTTCCTCATCGACGAGGAAAATTACCACCCGATCACCGCCCATAGTCACTTGCAATCCCTGGACTGTGCTGATCAGCGCCTCGTTCAGGGTGGTTCCGGAAGCTGCCGAGGTTGTGATGTGATGGAGCAACCGGTGCTGAGAGAGGTGTTCCTGGATTTCCGCAAAAAGCTCCGAATTATTTACTGCAATAGCAAGTTGATCGGCAAGAATTTGAAGTGAGCTGATCTCCTGTGAACCAAAAGCATATTGGACTACACTTTGCACGTCCAATGCGCCAAGAATGCGGTCGCCGATCATTAGGGGGATGGCTGCTTCTGCGTGGGTATCAGGGAGCATTAGGTTGGGCAAATGTAAGGCGTCTTTATCGGTATCATTAACGATCAGCGGTTCGCCTTGACTGGTGACATAGCCTACGATTGATTTCGATCCAACAGCGAGATTGAACCCTGATCTTTTCATTTGAATTCCGGCTTCCCCTGTAGCTTCCCGGATGACGGCCTGGCTGCCCGTGTTATCAGTCAGGAAAATGGCAACATGGTAGAAGTTAAATCGTTCCCGGATTAAATCTACGGCCTTTAAGAGAAGCTCATCCAGATTTAACGCACTGCTAATGTCCCGTGCGATGTCTGCCGCGGTGAGTACTTGAGAGAGATGTCGCCTGTTTTCATCCAGTGTGATTGCAATCTGGATGATTTCGGCAAATTGTTGAGCCAGGGAGGAGAATGTATCTAAGTCCGCTTGGGAGAAGACGTTTTCCTGATCGAGATCTTGTAAGGCCAGCCCTCCCAAGACTCGTCCCTCGTTGATCAATGGTACCCCCATCCAGGATTTTGCCGGTCTTCCTATGTTCTTAGCACCCAAGGATTCTGCTTGTTGCTCTGTATCCTGGTTTAACATCAGAGGTTGTTTCGAGCGGATCAAGATCGAAGTCAGTCCTTCGCCTAACGGAAACGTGTCGATGGAACCTTGTCTTCCTTCTTCATATAAGTAAGGGATCCTGATGGAATGCGTTTTTTCATCATACAAGGCAACAAAAAAGGAATAATCACCGATCGATCGTCTGATCTTTTCGTGGATGGTCGCAAACACTGATGTGATATTTTCAAAGTCGATTTTCCCGCCACTGAAAAAGGGCAGGGAGGGTGAACTTGACGATGTTGCCTCCTCAGGCAGGCTTTGTTCGAGAACCGTTTGCTCATTTGAAGTCAATGCAATACTGGCCAATTCAATCGACTCAAGGAAAGGGGCTAATGCATCTGTTGTCAGAGATGCCTCAAGTGCTGAACCGATCAACACAAAAGCAACTATCCCGGACGGGTTCGAGATAGGTACACATGCCAGTTGTCTCAGCCCATAATGCTCTGCAAATTCCACGATCTCAGAAACCGTTTGAGTGTTTTCATCGAGATCAAGGAAATTTATTTTAGCTTCCGAACATTGGGGCTTGATTTCGTAAGGAATCGTAAAATCACCGGACAATCCAGAGCTGATCTCTGTTTCTTTTTTAGACGAAGAAACCCATTGAAATCCTGTCCCATTGTCTGCGAATACTTCCGCAATGACATTTTCCCTCATCAGGGAGCCAGATAAGGTGTTTAGAATCTTTCGGGAGAAGGACTGAGTCATTGACACTTAGCTTATCTCCCAAACCGGATCGCCGCTAAGGATACGGCGAATTTGTTCAGGGAATTTATCCGGGTCAAGGGGTTTTCCTAAAAAGCCGTCAAAACCTGCGTCTCGAGCTTTTGTCAATTGATCGGTGCTTGCTTCAGCTGTAACGGCAACAATTGGCGTGGTACGTAGGTGTTCGGAGGCGCGAATTTTTTTCAGGGCACCGTAGCCATCCTCATACGGTAGGCGGATATCCATTAAGATCAAATCGAGGCGAGGCAAGGTATCTGCATACTCAACTACTTCGTATCCTGAGGTCTTCCATTCACAATGAACTCCCAGGTAGCCCAGCATGCGAGCGATCAGGACAAAATTTGAAACATTATCTTCTACCACCAATACTGTGGTGTCTTTTGGAATTGTTCCCTTTTTGGCCTGCACATTGGTGGCGTTGGTGTCCGAATTTGACATTTCATCTCCTCACGAATCGCTCTATTTGATTTGCAAGCAGATCGATATCGATAGGTTTTTGAATATAGCCATCACATCCGGCTTCAAGTGAACGTTCTTTATCGCCTCTCATGACGTTTGCGGTGATTGCCAAGATGGGAACAGATTCAAATCCCGGTTTATGTTTGATCATGGTGGTCAGGGCATACCCGTCCATGTCCGGCATGTTGATATCCATTAGAATCAAACCAGGTTTTTTGCTCTCCAGGAGCTCAAGCGCTTCAGCCGCGTTCGCAGCTTCGATGACATCGTACCCCTCAGCGTTTAAAACTCGCCGAACCAACCGACGATTGTCGTTGTTATCTTCCACGTAAAGAATCGTAAACTCAGTATCCATGCAGGCCTCTTTCGGTTTGATTTTACATGCTGGCTTTCTCTCATTCCATGACAGCTACCTTGCAAATTGAGACTCATTAAAATGAAAAGGCACGTTATCGGATTAACGTGCCTGGTAGAGCGGGTGATGGGATTCGAACCCACGAATGGTAGCTTGGGAAGCTACTGCCT
>CAZULT010000025.1:0-52915 GCA_964621295.1 uncultured Anaerolineaceae bacterium
GGGGCTCGTCGGCAACTACACCTATTTCGGCACCACGCCGACCATGCTGGCGGACGGCATCGACTGGCTGGCGATCCCGATCTGTGGCATCATCGGCGGCTTCGCCGGCGGGCTGTTCAGCCTGTTCGTCATCATTGGTTACATCATCCCGCATATCCTGATCGGGGAGGATCCGGTGCGAGTCAGCATCATTGGCTCAGCCATTTTGCTGGGAGTTACCCTCTACCTGACGTACGGCTGGAACCTGAAAACCCATGCCGCTGTGCTGGGAATGGTCTCTGCGCTGGTCATCACCGGCACTCTGGCCTGGATCTTTGTTATTACCACCCGCCTCACGGGTACGGGCGATGAGAACGCCCTGTTCCTGATGCAAATGTTGGACTCACGTATCAACCTGCGCGGGTTATTGCTCGGTGGGATGATCATCGGCGCCCTGGGTGTATTGGACGACCTGGTGATCACGCAGGCTTCGGCTGTGTTCGAGCTCCGCGGTGCGAATCCGAACCTGGCTTTCAACGGCCTCTATAAGGCAGCCATGCGTATCGGGCGGGACCACGTGGCGGCCACCGTCAACACCCTGGTTCTGGCGTACGCCGGGACTTCCCTGCCGATGTTGTTATTGTTCTCGCTGGGGCGCGGTGATTATGGTTACCTGGTCAATTTCTCGTTCGTGGCCGAAGAAGTGGTGCGCACGCTGGTCGGCTCGCTCGGTTTGATCGCTGCGGTGCCGCTGACCACGGCGCTCGCCGCTGGTTTTGCGCTCTACCGGCATCGGCTGGGGAAGGTGGAGCCGTTCCTGGGCCCGGAAGAAACTGAACCTGGTCACCGGCATTGATCTTGGACTACCCGTATACGGGGGATTCTTCCTGGCATTCCCATGAAAGCCATGACATCCGAGCAATTGCCGCAACACGGTTGCAACCTTTCTACCCCTATTTCGTAAACTTATACAGGAAATGATGAGGATAGCGTGAACGAAGAGAAAACCTGGATTCTCCAGGCGCAAAATGGAAGCGACGAGTCCTTTACACATTTGGTTGAGACCTATCAAACTCCGGTCTTCAACCTGTGCTATCGCATGCTTGGTGGGGCGCAGGCGGCTGAGGATGCCGCGCAGGAGACTTTTCTGCGTGCCTATCAACACCTGCATCGTTACGACCTGAAACGCTCGTTTGCGACCTGGTTATTGTCCATCGCTGCGCATTACTGTATCGATCGTTTACGCAGGAAGAAATTACCGGCCTTTTCGGTCGATGAGGAGGAAGACAACACCTTCGAAATTCCGGATATGGCCGCGGTTCACCCCGAAACCGAGGTCGTACATGGCGAGCAACGTGAGCAGATCCATGCCCTGGTGGGTTCGTTGGACGCGACGGACCGGGCTGCGATCGTCATGCGCTACTGGTACGAATACTCTGAAGCGGAGATCGCTGATGCGCTCAACCTCACGGTCAGCGCTGTGAAGAGTCGGTTGCACCGGGCGCGCAAACAACTAGGAAAACAATGGCGAGAAACATCCGCTTCCCAATCTGTGGAAAGGAGAGTCTATGAATCACCAGCCTTTTGAAGAGTGGCTGTTGGATGACAAGCCTCTTGACCCTGAACAACAACGCGAACTACAAAACCACATGCGAACATGCGAAAGCTGCACCGCCGTGGCCGAATCCAATCTGGCCCTGCGTACTGCGCGGCTGGTCGGCCCGGCGCCGGGCTTTTCCGCGCGCTGGCAGGTACGGCTGGTTACGGCGCGCGAATCCGAACGCAGGCGCGCCAGGATAGGCACGCTGGTGTTCACCCTGGGCGGATTAGCCCTGCTGGCATTATTGGCCGGGCCAACCCTGCTATCGATCCTTGAAGAACCAGCGGAGTGGATCGCGATGGTGGTGCAAACCTTGCTTTTCAGTTTTACGCTGCTTGCAGCGCTGGTGGAAGCAAGTTCGATCCTTTTACGGGTGATTCCAAGTATTGTGCCACCCTTTGCATGGTTGGTGCTTTTCTCTGCAATGAGCGGGCTCGGTTTGCTAGGGTCCATTTCAATCTGGCGCCTCACGCGCCTTCCGCAAGGAGTCCAGCAATGAATAGAATTCAAAAATTGACCACGTTTGCCCTGCTCCTGGCCTGGTTGTGCCTGCCGGCTGGCACGGTACATGCCAAGGGCTTACAGGACGGTCGCGTTATCTTTGGGGACAATTTCACCCTGGAGAGCGGCGATACCCTTAACGGTGACCTGGTGGTGTTTGGCGGTAATGTCACCATTGAGCCTGAGGCAGTGGTTGAAGGGGATGCCGTCGTGATCGGCGGCAATGTGACTCTGGATGGCACTGTGGAAGGTTCGCTGGTCATCTTCGGAGGCACTGCCAATATGGGAGAGGCTTCACTTGTAAGCGGGGATCTCGTCACGGTGGGCGGGTCGTTACACCGCGATCCGGGTTCTCAGGTGGAAGGCGACGTGGTCAGCAATATCCCGGCGCCGCAGATCCGCATCCCGGATTTCGAAGTACCGGATGTTCCTGCAGTTCCCCAACCGCCCGAAGTCCCCTCACCGCCAGAACCATTTTCTCCGGGCTTTAACGTCAACGTCAATCCGCTCGTGGATCTGGTACGAATGCTCTCCACGGCGGTGGTGATTGCCTTACTTGCCATGGTAGCGAGTCTCTTCCTCCAGCCTCAAATCGAGCGGGTTTCCCAGGCGATCGTCAATCAACCGGTCATCGCAGGCAGTTTTGGGTTGCTGACAGTGGTGTTAGCTCCTTTCGCGCTCGTGATCCTGGTGGTGACGCTCATTTTGATCCCTGTGGCGATACTGGCCGTGGCTGTCCTGGCCCTGGCGTGGTTATTCGGGGTGATCGCGATCGGGGTTGAGATCGGCGAACGCTTTGCCAAAGCCATCAACCAGACCTGGGCGGCTCCATGGGTGGCCGGCCTGGGCACTTTCCTCATGATGCTGGTCGTGGGAGGGATCGGCATGGTTCCGTGCGTGGGCTGGTTGGCGCCATTCCTGGTGGCGTTGCTGGGCATCGGCGGGGTTGCTCTGACCGTTTTCGGCACGCGCACCTACCCACGCCTGGCTGTGCCGCCTGCGCCGCAGGCAGATGAGGGGACTGCGTCGTAACCCGTTCGCATAGTTTCTCGGTAGTATAATACTCCTGCCCCGGCAATCGTTGACCGGGGCAGGACTGTGTTCAGGAGGCAACAGGAAATGTCCGGCAAGAAAGAATTTATTGAAGCACCGATTCATGCAGATCCAGTTCCATTTATCACCATCTCAGGCACGCATCGGGAGATGGGGCAGCAGATAGGTGAAGCGCGCCGCGAAAACGTTCGGAGAAGCATTGAGAACGCGCGTCAATTGCTTGATGAAGCCTACAACGAGTTGGAGCTTACCTGGGAAGGGGCCCTGATCCAGGCGCGAAAATACGTTCCCTTTGCGCAAGAACGGTATCCCCAGTATGTCGATGAAATGGCAGGTATCGCGGAAGGCGCAGGCGTGACCTTTGATGAACTGTCCATGTTGACGGCTATGGAAGCGGTCACCACCGATGCATTGCATCTCTACCGCTGCACAAGCATCGCTGTGAACGAGGAACGAACTGCTGACGGTCATGTATTGGCTGCACACAATGAGGACTGGATCCCCTTGGATGAGGAGGACGTCTTTGTGGTCCGCGCTACCCCGAAGCATGACCCCCCCTATCTTGCTATGACCTATGGCGGTTTGATCCCCAACATCGGGTTCAATGCCTACGGCATTGCGCAATTGATCGATTCCGTTTACCCGAACGATTCTCGCATTGGTATCCCGCGCCTGGTCGTTGCGCGGGCTGTGTTGTCCTCCAAAACCCCGGGCGGGGCCATCAACCGCTCCTTGATCCCACATCGCGCGGCAGGCTACAACCATGTGATCGTGCATGAAAGTGGGGAGATTTACAATGTGGAGGTATCAGCCCGGCGCTCGTCGATCCGCTACAACAAAGAAGGTTACGTGGTCCATACCAATCACTATCTATCGCCCAAGATGCAGGAGATCGAGAGCGATCCGGAGGAATTGATCTCCTCTCGAATCAGGTATTTCAGGGCTGAACGTTTACTGCATCAATCCGAAAGCCATACGATCAAGTCGCTGCAAACCATACAGAAAGACCACGTAAACTTCCCCAATTCGATTTGCAAGCATGACCTGGGAAATGAAGACCCTCTGGACAGGGAAAAGACTGTCAATGCCCTGGTGATCGACCTGACCGCGCGCGAAATGCACATTGCCTGGGGCAATCCCTGTAAGAACGCATACCACACCTATCACCTGGATGCATGAAAGCGAAGACTGCTGTCTTTGGGTAGCTGGTTGATGGTCTAGTCTGTCGGTTGGGAGAGTAGCTGCATCTTTCGCATGGCGAAAGTGAGCAGGGAGGCGGCCACAACCAGGCCCGCTGTGAGCTGGAATACGAGGGGGAAACCGTATGCATCCGCCAACGGACCGGAAAGCAGCGTGCCAAGAGCCCCTGTTGAGAAGATAAAACCCAGGATCAGCCCGGAAGCCAGCCCCATACTACCCGGGACTGTGCGCTGGGCGAGCACGACCACGATGCTATTGACCGCCCCGGTCAGCATGCCGGAAAGGGGTATGAGCAGGTACAACCAGGGCGACCACCCTACCGTTGAGACCAGGAGTAGCGGCAGGCTCGCCAGAGCCAGTGCGGTGCGTGCGACGCGCAGCTTACCAAACCGGTCGGCCAGGTTTCCGCCCAGCACGTTTCCCAGGGCAGAGCCCCCCATAAAGAGTCCGGTAACCAGGCCGTAGGAAGTTGGCGTGATCCCAAGGTCGCTCAAGTATTTGGGCAGGAAAGTGATCATATTCTGCTGGGCCCAGGCTTGCAAGGCGCCTAAACCAGCCAGGGCAAAGATGAAACGGCCTGCAGAGCCCGAAAGCATCGCTGCAGCCCCAACCTGCGTTCCCACTTCGGGTTTGAATTGTCGCAGCTGCCAGGAGGCATTCAGGCTGATGGGCAGACAGAAACCGGCCGGGATGAGCAAACCTGCGGGACCGAACTGGTCCAGCAAGGGTCCGGCGATGATCGGGCCCAGGAACAATCCCAATTGGCCGAACATGAAGAAAAACGAGGCGGCGGTGGTCTCCCTGCCGGCATAATGATGGCGGCCTCGCAGAGTGGCTTGCATGGCTCCGGCCGGATGGAAAGCAGCGGAGCCCAGGCTGGCCAGCACCAAAAATACCAGCGCGCTCCTGCCCGGAATCAGCAGGGCTGATGAAAAGAAGATCATTATCCAAAGCACGCCGCCTGCGGCGATCCAGCGCGGCCCCAGTCGGTCTGTGAGCCATCCAAATAGCGGTTGGGAGAGCGAGCCGCCCCAGACGTACAGGGTTGAAATCAGGCCGAGCATGGTGTTCGAGAGCCCCAATGGGACGCTCAGGTAGGCCAGCAGGACCGCGCGGCTACCATTCAACAAATCGACCATCAGATGGCCGAGGGCGATGGAGGAAAACAGCGAATCGAATAGTAATGGCATCTGCGTCACTCAGGCTGGTGGAAATGTGGGGTGAAGGGGTTTTAGAAGTATATCCTTTTATCGAGGATATAGTTGTAGACATCCGGCGGCAGGTAGTATCGAAAAGCCTGTCCCTGGTGCACACGCCGCCGAATTTCGCTCGAAGCGATATCCAGCAAGGGGGCTTCCATGAAGCGCAGCTTGGCCTGCACCCCTGGCAATCGGGCTTCGAGCGCTTCCAGATCGATCGCATCCCCCGGACGGCGCATGACACCGATCTCGTGGCAGGCCGCCACCAGGTTGGGTGCCAGATGCCAGGTGGGCAGATCACGCAGCGAGTCCCCGCCGATCAGCAACACAAGGGTCGCCTCTGGGTGCTGCTCCGCCAGCAGGAACATGGTGTCGGCGGCGTAATGCGGATCGGCGCGATCCATTTCTATTGTGGATAGCTCGAATTGAAGGTCTTTCTCCAGGATGAGGTTGAGCATGGCCAGACGATGCTCGAGCGGGGTGATGGGTTGATCCAGTTTATGGGGTGGGGTGGGCGTCAGCACCCAAAAGAGACGCGTCAAATGGAGTTGTGAAACGGCTTCTGCCGCCAGGATAAGATGCCCGATATGCGGGGGATCGAAGGTGCCTCCGAAGACGCCGATGCGTTCTGTGGACATGCGTGAAGTATATCGTACTCCTGGTTTCTTCCGAGGCAGGTCAACGGGCCGGTTAACAGTTCTGAAAGCTGAAACCTTTTTGAGGATGAAGGGCAACATACTCTATAGAAATGGGATTATCAGATTTGATAATCCCCTGGTGACTTCTACCTTGTATAATCACCAAGGTCAGACCATGGAATGTAGAGGAGCGTCATGAGGAAATCCAGTGCCTCAATGAAGTTTTTTTGTGTCTTGATGATGGGGATAGGGATCGGTTTGGCGGGTTGCGCCTCAGTGGGCGTCAGACTTGCCGGCGCCGGAGGTGCTGAAAGGGCAGAACCACAGCCCCAAATCGGAGAATCGGCCTCGATCTTTGAGCCGTCACCTACTCCCACGCTCCCGCCGCCGGCGGCATTTGGACGAATTGCGTTTGTATCAAACCGGGAAGGGATCAGAAGCATCTATGTCATGGCAGCGGATGGAAACCAGCAAACCCTCCTGTCCACGAGTGGTTCTGAGGATGATATGCCGCGATGGTCGCCTGACGATAGCCGCATTGCCTTCACTACCAAGGTCGACGAGAACAGCGATATTTATGTCATGGATGCCGATGGGGGCAATTTACAACGACTCACAGACCACCCGAGCAAAGATTCCGCACCTACCTGGTCGCCAGACGGTGCAAAAATTGCCTTTGAGTCCTTCAGGGATGGTAATTTCGAAATCTATACGATGAATGCGGATGGCTCACATACGACTCGCCTGACGGCGAATCCCTCCGGAGATTATCGTCCTGTCTGGTCGCCGGACGGTCAGTGGATCGCATTCATGAGTGACCGTAATGGGAATTCAGATATTTACCTGATCCAATCGGATGGAAGCGGGTTGACACAATTGACCTTTGCTCCGACCCCCGAATCCGATCCGGCATGGTCTCCAGACGGGAGCATGATCGCTTTTCGAGAGTGGTCCTCGAGCGAAGTTGCCAATATTTGTCTGGTTAATTCTGACGGGTCCAACCCCTATTGTCTGACAGAGGATCAGGTGGAAAACGGCATCCCGGCCTGGTCTCCAGAAGGAGATTGGTTGGCTTTCCGTTCCCCACGCGGAGGTATCCCTACAATTGATCTCATGCCAACCATTGGAGGCTCACGGCGAAGCCTGATCACAGGAGTTGCACCGAAGGGGGATCCGGTTTGGTCCCCCGACGGGTGGCGCCTGGCATTTCAGGCAGACGCGGATGGCGATATGGAAATATTCACGATCGTTACTTTCTCGACCGATCATGAACTTGTTCGTCTGACGCATGTCTCGGCTTTTGATGGCGAACCAGCCTGGACCGCGCGTTGATATCGAGTCGCTGGAACAGAAAGAGAGCCGCTTCGCTAAAGGAGCGGCTCTCTTCTTTTCGTTGCCTGTTCAGGGCTTGACTTCTAGATTGCCCTCTGCGATGGCATTTGGATTCCAGTAATCAGGGTAGGGCTCAAGAGTCAGGCTGTCGGCGTTGAATGCACCAATGGTATACGGACCGGTCCCACCGTCTACTCCTGCTGATGTGCCAAATCCGGGTGTTTCCAGGGCGTTTGTGCTGACAATGGCGAAGGCAGGATCTGCTAGTTTCATCAGGAATTCCGGATCGGGGTTATTAAGGTGAACGAGGACCGTCAATTCGTCGACCTTTTCGATCCCATCGAAATTGGATTTTGGCTTTCCATCGGCGTCTTGCTCGCCTTTGAATCCTCCAAAATTGGTCACCCAGGTTTCATAGGTTCCAGAACCGTGATAGGGTGATTCCGGATCGAACCAGCGAGTGAAGTTGGCGATGACTGCATCGGCGTTCAGAACGGTTCCATCGTGGGACTGTACACCCGGTCTCAGGCTGATGATGTAATCCAGTCCATCCTCCGAGACGGTCCCTTCCAGTGCCAGGACGGGGCTTGTTTGATCCTCTTCCACTTTTAGCAAGCTCTCGTAAACATAAGCATTGGCTTCTGCATCCGGAAGAAGAGCCGGGTCCAGCTGTACCTCCAGATTGCTGAGATCAACTCCTGATTCGGGCGTGGCTGCTTCTTCAGGTGATGGGGGGTTGGTGTTTTGCGCAGCTGGTTGGCAAGCGCCCACGAAGAGGCCGGACACTGTCAACACGATCAGGGAACGAAATAGTGATTTTTTCATAGTCTCCTCTATATCAGTTGGTTTGATCAAATGCAAGCGAGCTGCATTTTTTCCAATAAATGACCTTGTTCAGGTCCCTACGAATCGGGTTTTCCTTTTAACTTGGAATCCAGGTTTTCCCAGATGCCAGCTGCGAGTGTGCTGCCTGATTTCCGCCGGAGATTAACTTTATAAATGGCACGATCGCCTTCCCCAATTTGCATCAACCACGCTTGCTGGACGAGGGTATCAAGGGTATTATCAAGGTCAATGCGAGACATCCGCTCGTCATCGGCCATTTGATCCATGGCGTCGCACAGCTCGGGATACTTCAATTGCATTTTTCGAAGCATGAGGCGCATGATCTTTCGCAAGGCCGGCGGCAAGTCGACCAGGTCAAGGGCAGTGATCCCGCCCGCGCTCTGCTTGTCTTCTATCTGTTTTTGTAAGCGATCAAATACTCCAGCCATAGGCGCCTCTCTAATACAGTTCAGGCATTGCGATCGGTTCCGGTTGCGGTTCACATTCCCCGCACCAGATCACATTCGAGACGGCCAATCCTTTTGGGGATTCATTTCCGCCAAGGAACATCGCAATAAAGGTAGACATCGGCTTGACATGCTCTTTACAGACGAACCGTCCGCAAAAAGCACAGGCTGCACGCGCCTCTTCTTCACAATGCCAGCATTTCATGTGTGTCTCCTAAGGGATTGCCAGAATCGCTTCCATGACCTTATGCAATTCTTGCGACCATTCGTGGTCAGGATAATTTAATGCGAAGAGGTCTTTGCTCGCATTTTCTGCGACGTCAAATGTCAGGGGTAAAATCCCGGCGACTTCTGCCTGGAACTCGGTTTCAAACCGTGATTTCAAATCATTTCGATCGATATTTGGTAAGGCTTTGTTTACCATCAAGAACAGGTTGGGCACGTCCAGGCTACGCGCCACATCCACGGTGACAGCTGTTCCCTGAATATCCTGGTCGTCGGGACGCAAGATGATGATCAAGATATCTGAGATCGCAATGGATAACAGTGTCTCCTCGTTCAGGCCAGGGTGTGTATCAATGAACAGATAATCCAGCTCCAGTTCATTCAGGATAGTCTGGATGCCCTCATTCAATCGATTGAAATCCACACCTTCTTTAAGAACCTGGCTGATCTCCCGAGCTTGAATGGATGAAGGGATAAGCCATAACTTTTGATCGGCCAGTTTTGCGAGGCCTTTTGAACTGGCAATATTCTCGCTGACGAGGAAGGCGGCTTCGTTGATCTTGCATTTTCCGTGAAGAAAATCATTCAACGTCTTGCCCATATTGACCACATCCAACCCAAAAAGGACGTGGATGCCCGGCGATTGAATATCCGTATCGATCACCCCGACGCGCTTGCCTGTCAGGGCCACTTCCGCAGCCAGATTCGCGGTGGAATTCGATTTCCCCGTGCCCCCTCGAAAAGAATGGATGGATACAATTTTTCCCATGAGGTCTCCAAATCCTACTTATTATCCGTACGTTTGGCCCTCAAAGCCTTGGCCTGTACTTTTAGTTTGGAATAGAATTCTGTGCTGGTAATTTCTTCGAACTCTTTTTTACGCCGTTCCTGGTCGATCTGGAAGGCAAGCTTTTCTACCTGTTTTTTCAAATCTTCTTCTCGCTCTTTCACGCCCCTGACCATTGCAAAGAATTCAGCAAGCAACCGGTCTATTTTTTGCTCCTGGTCGCTTACGTCTTCTTCCTGGCTGGAAGTTGGGCGGGCAAGGTCGACGAAAGAGTAATCACCATGGGCAACGAGCTTGCTCATTTCCGTGATTTTTTCGATGTAACTGGTGTTGTAGCGCATGCGGGAGGAGAAGTTTCGAATGACAGACAGAGCAATGCCTGGTTGCTGTTTCAATAATTCCATGAAATCGCCCCGTTTTAATTCCAGGACCGTGGTTTCGCTAAGTGCAATAACCCCTGCAGAGCGTGGCTCGTTATCGAGCAGTGCCATTTCGCCAATGACCTCACCGGGGCCAAGCTGGTTCAGGATCACTTCACTGCCCTGCGAATCTTCAGTGACGATCTTTACCAGGCCGGAATTGATCACGAAGAGCGCCTCCCCTTTTTCGCCCTTGCTGAAGAGGGTTTCGTTCGCGTTGAGTTTAACCTCTTTTACTTTTTCCACAAGGGCTTTCATCAGGTCTTCAGGTAGATCCTCGAACCAATCGAGTTTCTTGAGTTGTTTGGCAGTATCTTGATTTTCCATCATTCTTCCACCCCTCCGGGAGTAATGGGCTGGTTGAGGCGACCGTCAAGCGTTGACCATAGGCCTCCGCCTTTTTGTCCGCCAGCCGCAGCAGAGCGTTCCTGGATCTTTGCTTGCATTTGGTCCCAAACAGAGATCACATCCTCGGTATAAGTTCCTCTGACGAATAACATGACGTACGTACCGATCCCACGGCGTATTTTTTCCATTTCTTCCCGCATTTCCATCATTTCAGTTTCAATGGCATGCCGCATGTGCTTATTTTCCTGAAAACTATCCAGGGTTTTACGCTTGATCCCCAGCCGCGCCTGTAAAAAGAGCAGTCTTTCCACCTGGGAAGCTATTTCCGAGCCGAACCGGTCAGCGACCGGGGCCAGGATTTCTTCTGCGCTTTCAAGCCGGTTCACAAGGCTGGCTTCTCCGCTTGTAACACGGTCAGCCATCCCCAGTTTTTCTTTGATCCAGCCTCTTGCGGTCTTGATACCCCGCCGCATAGAGTAGTAAATATAAGCTGTGCCGACGAAGCCGGCAATGATAGCTACGATCAAGTAGGTTCCTCGGCTGACCATGTTATTAAAGAGCATGTGCTGGCCGATGGCGAGGGCTACGCCGCCTATCAGGATCAACCAGCGAGATTTCGAGGTTTCAAGCCGAAAGATTCCCAGGGTACTCCCCAGGATGGCGCTGCTGGAGGCATGGATCAGGTTCGTCGAGAATACCCTTTGTAATGCAACCGCCAGCGCAATTTCAGGTGTGCCTGTCACGTACTCATAGTTTTCAAAAACGGCAAAGCCAATGCCTGCCGCAAAACCATAAACGGCTCCGTCCACCGAATACGTAAATTGGGGACGCCCCACGAGATAAAGTAAGAATAAAGCCTTAAGGGTTTCCTCGATCGGAGGGGCAACAAAGCGAACCACCTGTTCCCAATCAGCCAGGCCCGCATTGACGATAGAGCTGTTCAAGAATACAGCCAGGGCGTAAGCGGCGCCGCCCCAGGCAAGGGACAATACGATGAAGCGAAAATGACCGGTTTGAAAAAAATCAAATTTGCGAATAATCGACAGAAACAACAATGGAATTGTGAAGGCAAGCAGCAAACCTAGTATCATACCCATGGCAAAATCTTACCTTATCTAGCCTCGGTGTGCAACTGAGGGGTTTCGAAGAACGGTTGTAAGGCGACGGCAGTGTAACTGCCGTCGCCTTACTGAGTCTGTCGGGTCGATTAGTAGCCGCGAGAAGCTGGTTCCTTGGAAGGAGACCATTCTGACCACTTGTCCGAAGCCGGATTGAAGGTGATGTTGCTGATCTCTCCACCCGTCCACGGGACGCTGAACAGGTCCAGGTTGCCGCTGCTGAGGGAGGTGAAGGAGATGTTGGTGCCGGCACAATCCCAGGTCGGAGCGCTGTCGGGACCGGCGAAATCGGTCAACTGATATTGCTTGCCGGTGGACAGGTCATAGGTGAACACATCCGTGCTCGTTTCAAGACCTACCTGGTAAGCCAGGCGGTCGCCATCAGGTGACCAGCTTACGTTGCCGGCATTCCCAAAGGCAGTCAGACGTTGCACGTTGCCGCCCTGCAGATCTGAGATGTACAGATCCCAGTTACCGCCCCAGTCAGCCAGGTAGGCCAGTTGCTCGCCGTTGGGCGACCAGCTGGGGAAGGCAATGTCGTAGGGGACGTCGGTGACGGTGTATTCGTTACCGGTGGCGACGTTCAGCAGATAGATATCCCATGTGCCGCTGCGGTTGCTCTGGAAGACGATCCAATCTTTATCCGGCGACCAGTAGGGGTTGACGTCATCGGAAGTGTCCGTGGTCAACTGGCGTTCGGTTCCGTCGATGTCGATGAGGTAGATATCCCAGTTACCGTTACGATCGCTTTGGAAGATCACGCTCTGGTTATCCGGTCCGAACATGGCGTTGATATTGTTGGCGGTGGTGTTCGTCAGGCGAGACTGCGCCAGGCCTTCGCTGTCAGAAAGGTAGAGCTCAACGTTGCCGTCGCGGTTGCTCTGGAAGACGATCCACTTGTCGTCCGGGGAGCGGCTGGGGCGTGAATCTGAGGCAGAACTGTTCGAGATGTTGACCACATTGCTGCCGTCAGCGGCTTCTACACCGTTCAGGCGGAAGATCTCCAGATCACCTAAGCGGAAGGAGTGGAAGACGATCCATGGAGGGCATAAGGGACCTGGCGGAGTTGCTCTCTCGACCTGTGTGATAGGGGGTTGGGGTGGGAGCGGAGGAGCGCAGGCCGGATCCGTTGCCGGGTCACAACCAGTGGGTGGTGCACAAGCTGGATTGGTTGCCGGATCACAGATCGGGGGTTGCGGCGCGCACGCCGGGTCCGTAGCGGGGTCACAGACCGGCGGAGGTGTATCTTTGCAAATAGGATCAACTTCTCCCTGGGCGGCACGGCAGTTGGCGTGCAGGCTGCCATTGATGGGGTTGCCGCGACCGTGGTCGCCCTGCCCGCATGGTAGAGCACCCTGAGCCAGACAAGGATCGGTGTCTGTACTGCCCTTGACATGGCGAACGCCACCATTCACATTGCCTCCCCCTTGAGTGCCGTTGGTACCAGTATTGCCCTGGTTGCCCTGGTTACTCTGGGTTCCTTGATTACCCTGGTTTCCCTGGTTACTCTGGTTACCCTGGTTTCCCTGGTTACTCTGGTTACTCTGGTTGCCCTGGTTACTCTGGTTTCCTTGATTACTCTGGTTGCCCTGGTTACTCTGGTTTCCTTGATTACCCTGGTTACCCTGGTTGCCCTGGTTTCCTTGATTACCCTGGTTACCCTGGTTGCCTTGATTTCCTTGATTTCCTTGATTACCCTGGTTGCCCTGGTTACCGCCTCCAGCGCCACCCTCGCCGCCTACAAAGGGCGCGCAAGCTGAGAGCACCAACGACATCATGATCGCTATCACGAAACCGATAAAGAGTATCCGTCGCCAATCAGGTTGATTCTGGGTTTTCATGTTCATTTCTTGTCTCCTTCTTGATCAAAATTAGACAGTTTCTCACGATAAATTGGATCTAATCGTACAGTGGACCTCCTTGTTTGAATTGGATATCCGGTAAACCGCTGCTTCTTATGGCCTGCGGCGCATCAGCCACACGGCCAGCAGAATCAGCGCGCCTATTGCAATCAGGATATAAAGGCTTGGATGTTGTCCGCTTGTTCCAGCCAGTTCATCACCCGTCGTATTCAAGAATGGCACCGCCATCACCAAAAGGATCGTAACCGCCGTCAGAGTGGCAATGAGGCTGAACCGTTGGCGACTTTGTTGTGAGGCCCATTTTTGTCTGGGTGCCCTGAAACTTGCCATCAGACCCTGCCAAATTGTGGATAGCTTCCTTTGCTCAAGTCGGTGCCATTCCTGGATGATATTGCGATGCATTCTTTGGATGGTGGCCCGGTCCGGTTCACCGCTATCAAAAGCGGTTTGCAGACGAAGTGCGGTTAACTGCAAGGTGTTCAAGTCCGGGTCAGGAACGGGGGAGGTGATTTCCCGGTCATGGGTATTGCCGCTCAGTAGTAGATCGGTGTATGCGGCTAATTGATCTGCAAGGATCTTTTCATTTTTCTCAGGGTTGGTCATCGTTCACATCCAGGGTGTTTCGAAGAGCTGACATCGCGCGTCGAAAGAGAGATTTGGTTGCCTCCGGATTTTGATTGAGCACGGATGCGATTTTGTTGAATTGCATGCCCTCTGCAAAGCGTAGCAGGATGACCTCACGGTATTGTTCGGGCAAGGTCAGCAACGCGCGTCGTAAAGCGATGCGTTCTTCCCACAAGCTGGCACTGTTTTGGTCGCCTCGCTGTTCCGCGTGAATGAGATCGATTTGCATGGTCTCCTTCTTACGCGACCGTTTTCGATAGTATTCGGCCACTTTGTGATTTGTTAATGTTCGGAGCCAGGTGCTAAACCGTGCTTCGCCGCGAAAAGAACCTAACGATCGCAGTGCGGCGACAAACACCTCTTGTGTGACATCTTCAACATCCGTATCTGCGACAACGTATCGCACCCGTTTGTGAACTGCCCTAACATACCGGGCGTACAATGTCTCAAACGCTTGCTGATCACCTTGCACGAATTCTTTGACCAACTGCTCATCGCTGATTTCGGAGTGAAACGTCATTTAACGCGCGTTCTATTAGTTAGTTGTCGTTTGGATGTATATTGGGTCGTCATTTGTGTCACGGGATTCCAAGTATATGTTACATCAATTATAAAGAAAATATGAGTATTTTTATCGAATTCCAGTTAACAAGAATGTAAGGTGCTTATTTCGGCTATAATTTCTCATCATGGAAAATGGACCTGCGCGCGCACGCTATGAAGAGTTGGTCAAAGAATTGCAACTGCATAATTATCGCTATCATGTGTTGGATGCGCCCATCATCAGTGATGCCGAGTACGATAGATTGCTCAACGAATTAAAGACCATCGAATCGGAACATCCGGACTGGACGGCACCTGATTCCCCGACCCAGCGCGCAGGAGCTGCGCCACTTGATAAATTCGAGAAAGTTCGCCATCCGGCCCCAATCCTGTCGCTGTCGAACGCCTTTGGCGCTGACGAAGCGCGCGCCTGGTACGAACGCATCAAGAAATTGGATCCGCGTGTAGCCGGGACGAAATTTGTGGTCGAACCCAAAATCGATGGATTGTCCGTCGTTTTACATTACCGGGCCGGCCTGTTTGTCCAGGGCGCTTCTCGCGGCGATGGCGAAGTGGGCGAAGAGATCACCGCAAACCTGCGGACCATTCGAGCGATTCCGTTGAAGATCCCTGTCGATGATCAAGGACCGCTCCCCCCAGATTTGCTGGTCGTGCGGGGTGAAGCCTTTTTTCCTATCAAGGAATTCGAGGCCCTCAATCAACGACTGCAGGAAGCCGGTGAAAAGACTTACCTCAATCCGCGCAACACTGCTGCCGGCTCGTTACGCCAGCTGGATCCCAAATTGACTGCCTCACGCCCGCTGACTTTACTGGTTTACCAAATCGTTCATGCGGAGGGCGGAAAGGTTCCTGCAAGCCAGTGGGAGGTACTGCAGTATTTGAAAGGGCTGGGTTTCCCGGTCACGGAGGTTGCGCGTCGATTTGACGACTTCGAAGCTGCCCTGGCATATACCCTCACCTGGGATAAGCGCCGGGACGAACTGCCGTACGAAGCCGATGGGATGGTGATCAAGGTCGATGACCTGATGCTTTCGCAAGAACTTGGATTTGTCGGCAAGGACCCCCGGGGCGCCACTGCCTTCAAATTTCCTGGGCGAGAGGTGACCACCCGGCTGGATGATATTCGTGTTAACGTTGGGCGCACCGGCGTATTGACTCCGTATGCCGTTTTGGAACCGGTCGAGATCGGCGGCGTGATCGTGGAACGCGCGACTCTACATAATTTCGATTACATTGCGGAAAAGGACATTCGTCGTGGAGATCGCGTGTTGGTCAAACGAGCCGGGGAGGTGATTCCCTATATCATTGGCCCCGTGGTAGCAGCGCGTTCAGGGCAGGAGCAACCTTACATACCTCCTGAAATCTGCCCGGCGTGCGGACAGGCTGTCGAACATTTCCCGGGGGAGGTCGCGTGGTATTGCGTCAATGCAGCCTGCCCGGCCCAACTGGTGCGAAATGTGGAGCATTTTGTGTCCCGCGGCGCGATGGACATCATTGGCCTGGGAATCAAGATCGTGAAACAATTTATTGATGAATGTCTGGTCAAGGATGTAGCGGACCTCTATACTCTGCGTAAGGAGCAATTGCTTGACTTGGAAGGCTTTGCAGAGAAGAAGGCCGACAACTTGCTCGAATCAATCCAAAACAGTAAGACACGCCCTCTGGCGCGGCTGATTGGCGCATTGGGCATCCACGGCGTTGGTGAAGTGGCTGCTTCAGACCTGTCGCATAATTTTCGTGATATGGACCACCTCTCTCAAGCCACACCGGAACAATTACAGGCGATCGAAGGGTTCGGCCCAAATACGGCTGCTGCCATTGTAGACTGGTTTGCTCGCCCTGCTAACCAGCGCGTGCTGGAAAAATTACGCCGGGTTGGAGTTTGGCCAGAGGCCGAAGTTCAGCCAGAGCAAGAAACTGTCGGCGCCTTGTCCGGACAGACCTTTGTGGTGACCGGTACGTTAGCCGACTTCTCGCGAGAAGAAATCAAAGAGTTTATTGAGTCGAAGGGCGGTAAAGTCGCCGATTCGATCAGCAAAAAGACCTCCTATCTGGTTCTGGGAGAGAACCCGGGATCGAAGTTGTCCAAAGCGCAAAAACTGGGTGTCAAAGTGATCAACGGAGACCAGTTGAAAGCCCTTGTTGAATGAAATTAGGGAGTTCGACCGGATTGCGGGTTTGTGAAGCACGTTTTGGAAAAGTCGATCTCCTGCTTGAATTGGCCTTCTGCTCGGACGAACCATGGATGCCATAATACAAATTCGCATAGAATACCCGGCGCTTCTGATTTGACAGTTCGCAATGCCTGGACTACACTAGGCCAAGCCCTTTTGGAGGAAACTTGATGGATTCAAATAATCGTGATGATGCTGTCTTGCGCCGCATCCAGGCTATGAACGAGCGCGTCAGGGGGTTACAGGAAAAGGATTTGTACTTTTACAACCAACCCATTGAAGAAATCCATGGCGGAGCTAAAGTCCTGGTCCACGGTCGTGAGATGGGTATGTATGCCTCTTACGGATACCTGGGGTTGCTTGGCCATCCTCGCATCAACGCCGCAGCGAAAAAGGCAGTGGATGAATTCGGTACAGGGACGAATGGTGTTCGTACGTTAGCTGGTTCCCTTACCATTCACACCGAGCTTGAAGAGACGATCTCTGAATTCAAACATGCTGAGGCAGCGATCACGTATTCATCAGGGTATGCCACAAATCTGAGCGTGGTATCTACGTTGATGGGGCGCGGGGATTACGTGCTATCCGATAAGCTCAACCATGCCTCCATTGTGGATGGGTGTTTGATGTCCGGTGCAGAGTTCCGCCGTTTTCGCCACAACGATATGATCGACCTCGAAAAACGCCTGAAGCAGGTGCCTGGAGACAGGTCCAAGCTGGTCATTTCTGATTCAGTGTTCAGCATGGATGGTGACATCATTGACCTGCCAACCATGGCAAAGCTGTGTCAGAAATATGGAGCCTGGTTGATGATCGATGAGGCGCATTCTGTGGGAGTATTGGGCAAGACCGGCCGGGGTATAGAGGAGCATTTTGGTATAAAGGACGCCATCGATATCAAGATGGGGACGCTCAGCAAGACCATACCCTCCATAGGGGGATATGTTGCAGCCAGTAAGGAGATCATTGCTTACCTGCGTCACGCCAGCCGGGCATACATCTTTTCGGCGGCGCTGCCTCCGGCCCAGACGGCTGCGGCCAATGAGGCCTTCAAAGTTATCCTGGATGAACCCTGGAGGGTCGAAAAGCTCAATCAGAATACCAGCCAGTTCATTGGCGGCTTGAAAGCGGCCGGTTTCGACACCCTGCTGACCGAAACAGCCATTGTCCCGGTTTTGTGCGGGAACGATGACCTGGCTTTTGCGTTGACCAGCGAGTGCCAGCACCAGGATGTCTTCGTGCTGCCGGTGGTTTCTCCAGCCGTCCCGGAAGGGCTGGCACGCCTACGTGCAACCATTACCGCCGCGCATGAGACCGATGAGATCGCCCGGGCCATGGATGTGATCAGCAAATCGGGCAAGAAACTGGGCATTATCTAACCTTGTTATTACCGGTTTCCTTAAAGCGCCCACACAGGGCGCTTTTCTCTTTCTGATAGTTTTTGAGGAATATTTATAACAATATTCTAATAAATCCCTGCTAGAATTCTTCGTAGCGGTAGTAATGGATAAGATCAGGAGCAACTACTATGAAATGGTCGTGGAAATTAGCCCGTATTGCCGGGATTGACGTTTACATTCATGCAACCTTCCTGCTGATCGTTGGCTGGGTAGGATTCACTTACTGGATCGAACAGGGTTCCCTGCAAGCCGTAGTTTCTGGGATCCTGTTCATCTTGCTGTTGTTCGCTTTTGTGGTCATGCACGAGTATGGTCACGCCCTGACAGCCCGTCGTTACGGGATCAGGACCCGCGACATCACCCTTTATCCCATCGGCGGCGTGGCGCGCCTGGAGCGTATGCCTGAACGTCCGATTGAAGAATTGTGGGTAGCGCTGGCTGGTCCGGCCGTGAATGTGGTCATTGCGGTGGTTCTATTCACTTACCTGGTCATCTCAGGGTCGTTCGAACCGCTCACGGGGCTCACAATTTCCTCCGGCTCTTTGATTGAACGACTCATGATCGTCAATCTATGGCTGGTCGGATTCAACTTGATTCCGGCTTTCCCCATGGACGGGGGGCGGGTGCTGCGCGCACTGCTGGGATTGCGGTTGGAATACGTGCAGGCCACGCAGATTGCAGCGGCGATTGGGCAGGGGATAGCCTTCCTGTTCGGATTTATCGGTCTTTTCAGCAACCCCTTCTTGGTGTTTATCGCCTTCTTTGTCTGGATGGGTGCTGCTCAAGAAGCCAACATGGTCCAAATGAAGCATTCGCTCAGTGGCATACCCGTCACGCGAGCCATGTTGACCGACTTTGAAAGCCTTTCTCCGCGCGATACGCTTGCGCGGGTGGTAGGACTGGTCCTGGCTGGATCTCAACATGACTTTCCCGTCGTCCAGGATAGCCGAGTTGTGGGCCTCCTCCTCAGAGATACATTGCTTTCCACACTCTCTAATCAAGGTCAGGGCATTTCGGTGGCGGAAACCATGCTGCCCAATCCGCCTGTGATCGATTCGCATGAAATGATCGAGGCCGCGTTGTTGCGATTGCAAGAGAATAAATTAAAGACTCTGCCGGTGACCCATGACGGGCAATTGGTTGGCTTGATCACTTCCGACAATATTACCGAATTTCTAATGATTCGCTCCGCGATGCGCACTGTGCGCGGTACAATTTAGGTCCTCGGGGCGATCGGGCATCGCCCCGAATGGATTCTCTCCATGATTTGGCACAAGGCGGATGTCTCCTTAGCTGTCCAGGTTTTGGATTCGGACCGGGTGCTAGGATTGCACCAGGACGAAGCCGTCCGGCGATTCACTCAACAAGGTCCCAATGAGTTGACCGAGCATGGAGGACGTGCCCCGCTGATCATCCTTTGGGAGCAGCTCAGCACGACGATGGTGCTGATCTTGATGGCGTCTGCGATCGCCGCCGCTGCTCTGGGGGACGTGAAAGATGCGGTGGCCATAGCCGCCATCATTCTCTTGTATGTATTGCTTGGATTCTTCCTGGAATACCGCGCGGAAAAAGCCATTGCAGCTTTGAAAAAAATGGCGGTGCCGCGCGTCAGGGTCATCCGAGATGGCTTACCGCGCGAACTCCCTGCTCGTGATCTCGTTCCCGGGGACGTCCTTCAAATTGAGACCGGCAATCTGGTTCCAGCAGATTTACGTTTGTTGGAAGCGGTCAATCTAAAGATTCAGGAAGCTGCGTTGACAGGTGAATATGAACCTGTCAGCAAGCTCACGAATCCACTGGACGAGGAGCACCTGCCTCTGGGCGATCGGCGCAATATGGCTTATTTTGGCACCGTGGTCTCGCAGGGGCGCGGGGTAGGTCTGGTGGTCGCCACTGGAATGGAAACCGAACTGGGGCGTATTGCGGAACTGATTCAGCAGGTGAGGAGTGAACCAACACCTCTCCAGAAAAGGCTTGACCGCCTGGGAAAGAAACTGGCCGTGGTGGGTGTTGCCGTTGCGGCGCTGATCTTTGGGTTGGGATTGTGGCGCGGAGACGAGGTTCGTCACATGCTGTTGACCGCCGTTTCCGTCGCTGTAGCGATCGTGCCCGAGGGATTACCGGCGGTTGTGACCATCACTCTGGCACTTGGCTCGCAACGCATGTTCAAGCGTCAGGCGCTGATTCGTAAACTGCCGGCAGTTGAAACCCTCGGATCGGTGACCGTGATCTGTTCAGATAAAACCGGCACCCTGACCCAAAACCGCATGACTGTCATGGCGATGGACGTGGCGGAACACCGCCTTGACCTGAGCGAAACCATGCGGAGAGATTCGATGCAATGGACAATCGAAACCCCCTTGGAGGCAACTTCCTCTATCTCATTGATGGCAGTGGGAGGGGCACTCTGTAACGATGCGCAACTGGTGCGAGATGGGGAGAACGTGCACAGTCTGGGCGACCCGACAGAAGGATCCTTGCTGGTCGCAGCAGCCAAGTTGGGATATTGGAAGGAATCTCTGGACAGTTCATTTGTGCGCCTTTTTGAGCAGCCATTCGATTCGGATCGAAAACGGATGACCACCGTACATAGCCTTGAAGGACACGACCCCAGTTTGTTGGTCGGGTTGCCCATCAATGGGTCCAGGTATATTGCTTTTACTAAGGGCTCGGTGGATGGATTGCTTGATCTCTCTTCCCGCATTTGGGTTAATAGTGCATTTGAGGATCTGGACCGGGGCTGGCGCAGCCGCATTGAAAATGCCAATGACGAGATGGCAACAAAGGGCATGCGTATTCTGGGAATCGCTTTTCGACTGCTTGATGAACTGCCAGGCAAATCCTCGGTAGCGCTTGAATCCGATCTGACGCTGATCGGATTGTTCGGCATGATCGATCCGCCGCGCGCAGAAGTGAAAGACGCGGTTGCCACCTGTCAGGAAGCTGGCATACGGCCGGTGATGATCACCGGTGATCACCCGTTGACTGCCCTGGAAATTGCCAGCCAGCTGGGCATCACCGCGAACAATGGGCGAACTCTCACTGGGGCAGACTTGGATGCCATGTCATTCGATGAACTCAAAATGTGTGTGGAGGAAACCAATATCTTTGCACGCGTCTCACCGGAACACAAATTGCGGATCGTCCAGGCTCTCCAGGAACGCGGACATATCGTCTCCATGACCGGGGATGGTGTGAATGATGCGCCCGCACTCCGCCGTGCGGACATCGGTGTAGCCATGGGGATTACAGGAACGGATGTTTCGAAGGAGGCGTCAGATCTGGTTTTGCTGGATGATAACTTCGCTACGATCATCGCTGCCGTCAAAGAAGGTCGCACTATTTACGATAACATCCGTAAATTTGTGCGTTTCTCGGTGGCCGGAAACATCGGTAAAGTGCTGGTTATGCTGCTTGCCCCGTTCTTAGGCAAGCCGATCCCTTTGCTGCCGCTGCAATTGTTGTGGCTGAACTTGCTGACGGATGGCTTGCTTGGATTGGGTATGGGTGCAGAATCTGCAGAACACGATGCCATGAAGCGTCCCCCCAATTCTCCCAAGGAGGGCGTCTTCTCTCGTGGCGCAGGTTTCCAGGTCGTCTGGGTGGGTGTACTGATTGGTGCACTGGCCCTTGCCCTTGGCGCCTATTATTATTTTGCAGGGCGCGCTCAATGGCAGACCATGGTGTTTACATTCCTGGCCTTCGCACAAGTCTTCCAGGCTTTGTCCTCACGTTCCGCCAAGGAAATGTTTTTCCAGATAGGAGCGCTTAGCAACCCATTGCTGATTGGTATGGCGGCGCTGGTTGTTGGATTGCAGTTGGCCGTGCTCTATACCCCAGTTCTTCGTGATTTCTTTGGTGTCGTCTCTCTCAGCGCATCCGATCTTTCGATTGCCGCGGGAACAGCCCTGATCGTGTTTGTGGCCATGGAGGCAGAGAAGCACCTCTCAAATCGTACCTGATAGTACGGCTCGGAAGTTGCCAGAGCTTATTCAGGATAATTGGGCCGGTTTTTTTTACCATTGCATTTGTGGTTTCTAAGGGGGGAACCAAACTATACTTGAAATCGTTACTAAGGTAATCATGGGAGTGAAAATGGGGCAGAAACGATTCTTGATCATGATGATGATCGTATTCTGTCTGGCATCGTGTCGCGGAATACCTGGTCCGGATCCGCTTGCCGGGAGCTCATGGGTATTGCTTGCTTCAGGAAATCGAATGCCAATGAATGGCAGGCCGATCACGTTGAGATTTGAGGAGGGTCGTGTACGGGGTTCTGCAGGTTGCAATACCTTTGGTGGCGATTACCGCCTGACCGGGCAAAGGATTTTCATTGAAAACCTCTTCTCCACGATGATGGCATGTCCGGAACCGGAGGAAATTATGAAGCAGGAACAGCAATACCTGTATTTACTCGGTGAGGTGGACTCCTACTCGATCGTTGGAGACACCCTGCGATTATTCGCTTCTCGAAACGAGCTCTTGGCTTTCAAGATGGATGAGCAACGGGAACAGTAAAGTGGATGATTGCTTCGCTATCTTCCACTTCGCTTTTTTGAATTTCCCCTTGTAATAAATCGACATATGCCTTGCAAATGGCGCCATACATCTCAAGGGACATCTCGTCATTTCCCCTTTTGACGATCTCGGTGAGATGTAATTTGAAAGTCAGTATTTGGCTTTCCTCAGAAACCTCGATCTTCAGGTTGCCGGTACCATCTGCATAGGACGTTAGATAGGAAATGAATCCGTTCAATAATGATTGCGTATGGGTTTTGTCGATCATGATATGTCCGTTATGAGGTGCTAGCAGAGTCGTGATGGGGAGTTGCTTATCCGGATTGTATTTCTTCCACTGCGCCAATGCTTTTTCAAGAAAGGAGTCTATAGTCACAGAGTCTTGATTGATTTCTTTTAAACCTTGCTGGAGACGAGCAATTTCGATGAGGTTGTTAACCAAGGACATGGCTCTCAGACTGCTGTGATAAACGGTTTTAAGGTCTTCCATTTGTAAATCTGACAAAGGACCGCTCTGGCCATTCAGAACGATCTTTGTAAAGCCCAGCACATGATTAAAGGGCGAACGCAGGTCATGTGCCCAGGTGGAAATCTTCTCTTCCAAATCGATATGAGATGGGAATTTGATCTTCTTTTTTGCCATGTTGAAACCTAGGATTAATTATAGCTGCTAATCTTTGCCCAGAGGAGGGGAAAAAGGGTGGGCGCTAAACGCTTTTCAATGAAGCTTCTTAATAACCTGGTGGGATGCAGACAGATCGTTTGATGACTATCTGGCATGTGGTCGATTTATCCTCCTAATTTGATCAGTGCGTGGCAGCGTTTCAACAAGCGGCGGTATCATATCATGTGTGATATATTCAGTCCATGCCTCGCCTTCTCGAGAATCATCGTGGTGGATACCTGATCAGTACAGATCCTGTTCGTCTAGATATTGATTTGATCGCAGAAATGCTTGGACGCGCCTATTGGGCAACGAACCGTAAGAGGGAAAATCTTGAGCGTGCGCTACAGAACTCACTGGTCTTTGGGTTATACGATGAAACGCATCAAATTGGACTGGCGCGCGTGGTTACCGATTTCGGGGTTGTCGCCTATTTATGCGATGTCTTTATCCATGAGGACTACCGAAGTCTAGGTCTGGGGAGGTGGCTGTTGGAAGTGGTGCAGGCTCATCCCGATCTCCAGAATTTAACGCGCTGGCTGCTGGTCACTCGCGACGCGCACGGTCTCTATAAACAGTTTGGTTGGTCTCCGCTCTCCCATCCAGAGCGCTGGATGGAGCGGTTCAATGGCTAGCCTATCTCTTAAACCTGGCAGGGAAAAATCACTGCTACGCCGACATCCATGGATATTTTCGGGTGCAGTTGAAAATGTAAATGGCAACCCGGCATTGGGGGAGACCATCGATCTGCTGTCATCCAAAGGAGAATTCCTCGCGCGGGGAGCCTATTCCCCTTACTCGCAGATTCGGGCCAGAGTCTGGACATTTGACGAAGAGCAGGTGGACGAAGGATTTATGCGGAAAAGGATCGTATCTGCTCTCCGCGGTCGCGAATGGCTAACGATCGTTTCGGATACAGACGCGTTCCGCCTGATCCATGCCGAGTCGGACGGACTGCCTGGTTTGATTGTCGATCGCTACGGAGACGTACTTGTGCTTCAAAGCCTGTCAGCAGGCTCCGAACTGTGGAAACAGCAAATCGCAGACATCCTGGCCGAACAGACTGGATTAAAGACAATCTATGAGCGTTCGGATGCTGAGGTGCGCAAGCTCGAAGGTTTGGATTCGCAGGTAGGATCGTTGCGCGGGTCAGATCTCAAATTACCCCTCGTCATTCGAGAATTCGGATTGAGGTTCAAAGTGGACCTGCAGAGGGGTCACAAGACTGGTTTCTACCTGGATCAGCGCCCGAACCGAAAACGACTTCGGGATATGGCTGCAGACCGCGAGGTTTTGGATTGTTTTTGTTATACAGGGGGCTTTACAGTAAATGCGCTGAATGGAGGGGCCAAGTCAGTCGTGGCAGTCGATAGTTCCACTGAAGCACTTAAACTGGCCGCTGAGAACCTTGCATTGAACGCTCACCATACGCGAATTGTCGAATGGATCGGGGGGGATGTCTTCAAAGTTTTACGCAAGTTCCGCGATGAGGGTCGAACCTTTGATATGATCATTTTGGATCCACCAAAATTTGCGCAAACAGCAGCTCAGGCGCAAAAGGCCTCGCGAGGGTACAAGGACATAAACCGGCTGGCATTTCTCTTACTCAGGCCGGGTGGTTTATTGTTCACCTTCTCGTGTTCTGGGGGAGTAGATGCATCCTTGTTCCAGAAGATCGTTGCATCAGCTGCATTGGATGCAAGAGTGGAAGTGCAAATCGTTGGGATGATGACCCAGGGATCGGATCACCCGGTGGCTCTTCAATTTCCGGAAGGGGCGTACTTAAAAGGATTGAATTGTCTGGTGCGCTAGAGTGAAGGGGGTATTCCCAGCTTCAATCGTCTCCCAGCGAGGAGATCGCGCGTAAGAGACCCAACACCAGAACGCCTAACTTCAACCCTTCGCCTGCAGTGATGGCCGTTTCACTCTCATTTTTTTCCGCGCGTCGTTCAAGCAGCATGGCGGCGATCAATCCGGTAAATGCACCGATCAGGGTGCCCAGCAGGAGTGAGTTGCGTCTGTTTGGCATGTGAATAATTCCTTTCAAGTCTTCCCCCAAAAGGATCTAATACTTGCGGCGATCCCTTCAAGGAATAGTACAGGCTTTACTGCCATATCGGAGTAATATTTGGCTTTATGGGAGGCCTGGTACACATAGGTTTGTGCTTTGGCGGTATAGGGGGGTAGGAGTTTCAAGAGACGTGCCACCAGGTAGATCAGTGTGATCACAAGGATACCGAAAACCAGTCCAAAGACCAGCAAGGGGAGCACCAGCCAGATGGTTGAGATGGCTGCCCACTGTTGCGGCTTGCCAGTCTCATTAAAGGCGGCGATTCCAATCAAAACTGACAGACTCAGTCCAAGGATCACAAGGACAAAAGCCGGCAGGTAAATTTGAAGCCAGACTTGGCGGCGGTGTTTTCGATAAGAGGCGTGATTTTTATTTAATCGGGGGTTCATGGTCCTATTTTAACATACTTACCCTAAATCGATTTTTGAAGACCTTTCTCCCTGACTTTTAAACGCGCGGGGCGGTCCTGTATGTCTCGCCCAGACACACATAGACCGCCCCGGCAAAGGGGGATGGACCGACTAACGGCAATTCCTAGATCTGTTTCACGGGTAAACTTTCAATCACTCTAAGATCAATCAGATTCTAGAATTACCGGCGGTTCCTTAAGAAAGTGGGGATATCAAGGTCATCGCTGTTCACAGCCGGTGGGTTGTTGTTGACAGGTTTGGATTCGCCACCCGGCCTTAGCTCAGCGCCCACGCTGACCGATTCGTTCGGCTGTACCATATGCATCGGTCTTGATTCGGCTGACCGGCTGCTGACACGTTCTAAAACCCTTCGCGGTACCCCATTCCGCTCGAAGCCGGTAGCGATCACTGTGATGCGGATATCATCTCCCATGGACGGGTCGATCACAGCTCCGAAGATCATGTTCACATCCGGGTGTGCAGTTTCACGAATGATGGCCGCGGCTTGATTGACCTCGAATAAGGTCATATTAGGGCCACCAGTCACGTTGAAGAGCACGCCACGAGCTCCGTCGATGGTGATGTCGAGCAATTGACTCGAAATCGCCTGCTCGGCGGCACCTTTCGCCCGGTCTTCACCAGAACCGATACCAACCGCCATCAACGCCGCCCCTCCTTCGGACATGATGGTACGCACGTCGGCAAAGTCAAGGTTGATTAAACCTGGGATCGTAATGAGTTCCGAAATACCCTGGATGCCTTGATGCAGGACATCGTCGGCCAGGCGGAAGGCATCCTGCAGGCTCGACCGTTTATCTGCTATTTGCAGCAGGCGGTCGTTGGGGATCGCGATCAACGTGTGAGCATGCTCTTTGAGTTTGCTGATCCCCGCGTCTGCGGATTGCATGCGGCGGGCGCCTTCAAAAGTGAACGGACGTGTTACCACGCCGATCGTGAGGGCGCCGCATTCTTTGGACACTTGCGCCACAACAGGCGCAGCTCCTGTGCCTGTCCCACCGCCCATCCCGGCAGTGACGAAAACCATATCGGATCCTTTGAGGACGTTGTACAATTCGTCCGCGGTTTCCTCTGCGGCTTTGCGTCCCACTTCCGGGTCTCCACCCGCGCCAAGTCCACGAGTGAGTTTGTCACCCAAGCGAACGCGCGTGGTAGCCTTCGAGAGCGTCAGGGCCTGAGCGTCGGTATTCACGGCGATGAATTCCACGCCCTGAATCCCTTCTTCGATCATGCGGTTGACGGCGTTCGAGCCGCCCCCTCCGACACCAATGACCTTAATGCGGGCGAAGGCTTCTTGTGCTTGTTGCTTCTTTGTCGAGTCCATTTGAACCTCCTTGCAATGTCAATCCCGATAGTGAGTCGGAAAAGTTACTATGGTAAGAGTCTATCGATCCAATTCTTAATGGTGCTCAGATCCAAACCGTTGTCTCCAAACAACTTGCGACGTTGTGAGCCTTTCCATGAAGATATTGGTTGGGCATGCAGGGTCAAGGCCCACAGTAGTAGCCCGACGCTGGTCGAATAGGCTGGAGAGTACAACCGATCGACAAGGCCGAGCAGATTTTCAGGGCCGGCAATGCGTACAGGCAGTTCCAGGACCTGGTCGGCAATACGCTGAATGCCAGGCAGAGCGCTGGCGCCCCCAGTCATGACCAGGCCGGCTGGGAGCAACCCATCGTATCCGGACCGCTTAATCTCCCGCAATGTCAACCGGAAAATTTCTTCCACACGTGCTTCAATGATATGAGCCAAATCTTGCCGGTTGATCTGAACCTGCCTTTCCTCTCCAAAAGGGCGGATCTTGAAATATTCATCCGCGCCGATTTCCGCCCGAATGGCGTGCCCTTGTTGTTTTTTGATTTCCTCCGCTTGCATGATGGGCAATCGCAGTCCGTGGGCGATATCTTGTGTTACATGATTCCCGCCGATTGCCAACACCATGGTATGCCATACGTCGCCATTCACGTAAATTGCCAGGTCTGTGGTTCCGCCACCAATATCACAGACAGCCACGCCCATTTGGCGCTCTTGTTCGGTCAGGACAACTTCCGCGGAAGCCAGCGGATTGAGCACAAATTGCTGGACTTGCACTCCAGCCGCATTGACACACTTGCGCAGATTTTCAACGGTGGCGGATGCGGCAGTGACGATATGAGCTTCTACTTCCAAACGGAATCCATGCATTCCGATCGGATTCCGGATGCCATCCTGGTTGTCTACTGAAAAACTGCGTTGGATGACGTGGATAATCTCGCGGTCGTGAGGGATGGCAACAGTCCTGGCTTGTTCCAGCCCGCGCATCACATCGTATTCCTCGATCAATCCGCTGGTGACTCCGACAGACCCGCGGCTGTTGATGGAAGAGACATGCGATCCAGCAATGCTGACCAACGCCGCAGTAATCTCTAAACCTGAAGTGCTTTCAGCCTGCTTGACGGACTTGGTAATGGCCTGGGTTGCGGCTTCCAGATCAATGATCGAGCCTTTCTTGATGCCTTCCGATGGTTCGATACCCACACCAAGGATACGAATTGAGGCGTCATCCTCAATTCTGCCTACCAGAGTGCAGACTTTTGTCGTACCAACGTCGATGCCAACAATTATTTCTTCCATGGCTTACTCTTCCGCATGACCTTGATCCAGCCTGTAATAGGGGGCATTGGGGTAGGTCACATTGATCAGGGCGGGTCTGATCCCTCGTTGAGATAGCCAATCTACGAGAGACTGGTAAACCCGGACTTTCAGTGAAATTTCTTTTGAACCGCTTCCAAATATCGCCCGCCAACCCTGAGGATCGATCCAGCTCAAACCGGTGCTTTCTTCGTACAAGATGGGGGCGCCCTGAGGCACGAAGTTGCTGATCATCTGTAATGACCGGACAGTATCTACGCTGATGAACAGGGAAGGGGACTCCGGATTGCTGGAGGCTGTTTCCAGAGGCAAGGGGGCGCTGAGCGCGTTTACCTGGATCAATCCGGGTACCTCTCCATGGGGGCGGAACGCGATCCCATTCTCATCAATCCATGTGTAACTTCCGTCTTGCTGCCAGAGGATTAGTGGTTGCCTTTCGGTCACAACGACTTCAATCTGGTTTGGCATCATTACCTGGACACTGATCGATTGCAATTCTGGAAAGTCGCGCAATACCCGGGTTTCGATTTGTTTGGGTGCCAGCAAGAAACTTAGCCTGCCGTTCATTCCGAGCATGGTTTGAATTTCACCTGCTGAGATACGTTGGTTGCCTGTGATCTGGGGACTGGTCACACGGAATTCGGGCAGGGTCCAAATCATATACATGGCGGCGCCCAGCAGTAAAACGATGAAAACGGACAAAAAGCGCCAACCAAATCCGGTCTGGCTGTGGAATAAACCCAATGAATGGAAGTTAGCGAACGGCAAGTCATATGAGGTATTGAAACGACGCTTATTGGTTTTTTGATAACGCTCATATGCCGCTTCATTGACTACTCCGCGCAGGGAGATTGGTGGATTCTCACGAGATTTGCTGCCAGCCAACGACTTCTTCTTGGGAGGTCGCGGTTGGTGTTGGATTTGTACTCTTCGCCGTTGCCTGACGTGTTCGGAGCGGCTGAGTGGTCGATTTTCGCTCATGCCTGGCTCCTATAGTCGTGTATGGTTTGGTCTCGCTGCACTTGACGCTCCAGCGCCAGTTCAATCAGACGGTCCACAAGCTCCTTGTAAGGCAAACCGCTGGCTTCCCAGAGTTTTGGGTACATACTGATCTGAGTAAATCCGGGGATGGTGTTAACTTCGTTCAGGTATACCTGCTGTGTGTCTTTTTCAACGAAGAAATCTACCCGCGCCATACCGGCGCAGTCGATTGCCTTGTATGCCCGGACAGCCATTTCGCGAATGCTAGCGGTAAGTTCGGATGAAAGTGGGGCAGGGATCAGCAAACCGGAACTCCCGTCCACGTATTTGGATTCATAGGAATAGAATTCTCGGCTGGGCTGCACTTCGCCTGGGACGGAAGCTTCCGGTTGATCGTTTCCAAGCACGCTTACCTCAATTTCTCGTGCCCGCTTGAGGCCTCTCTGGATCAGTACCCTTCTGTCAAAACTTGCTGCCTCGATCAATCCTTCCTGTAAGTCAGAACGATTGTTGCACTTCGTGACACCCACAGATGACCCGAGGTTGGCCGGCTTGGTAAAGAGCGGGTATGCACTGATCTGCTCGGCTTTTCTGATGATCGTTTGCATATCCTGCTCGACATCGCGGCGCAAGACCACGATCGTATCGACTACCGGAATGTCATTGGCGATCATCACATCTTTGAAGATGCCTTTATCCATCCCAACAGCAGAACCGGTCACTCCAGCTCCTACATAAGCGACGTCCGCCATTTCCAGTAAACCTTGTAAGGTTCCATCCTCAGAGAAAGTTCCATGCATGACCGGGAAATATACATCGATCTCATCTAATTTTTCAAGCCCAGACCCGCGGAGGGTGTACGGTCCAGGATCGGAGGGATCTGGGGAAAGCAGCACGCGATCCAAACCTTCCGTCTGGCCTTTTTCTAAGGCTCCAATGGCATCATTTCCCGTGAACCAACGTCCGGACTTTGTGATGGCGATCTGTGTCACCGAGTAGCGGGCCGGGTCAAGAATCGTAAGCACCGAGCGGGCAGACATGAGGGATACTTCATGTTCGCCGGAGCGTCCACCAAACATTATCGCGAGGTTGAGCTTGCGGTCAATGTGCGCCATTGTTATTTACCATTCACCTATGAACTCGATTTCCGGTTCCAATTCGATTCCAAATTTCTCAAGCACCTTATCCTGCACTCGTGTGACCAATCTGCGAATATCTTGGGAGCTGGTCTGGCCGCGGTTGATAAAAAAGTTAGCATGCACAGGGCTGACCTCGGCATTCCCGATGCGTTCTCCTTTCAGACCTGCTGCCTCGATCAATCGCCCGGCAAAATCTCCAGGAGGATTCTTGAACATAGAACCCATGCTGGCTCCAGGAGGCTGAGCGGCTTTGCGTTGAGCACTGAATTTCGAGAGCTTTTCTGTGACCTCGGCCTTTGAACTGTGCTGCAGGCTCAATTCCGCCGAAAGTACCACTGCTTTGGGGTGCTGTCTTTTCAAGATAGAAGTACGATAACCGTATCCCAAGTCTTCGGCAGTCCATTCTTCACGTCCCGACGGCGTGAAGATTTCGGCAAGGATCAAATTGCCTGCCATGTCACCGCCAAAAGCCCCGGCGTTCCCATAAACTGCCCCACCGACCGTGCCTGGGACGGCAGCAGCCCATTCCAACCCAGACAACCCATGCGAGGCAACTCGACGCGAAAGATTGGCGGTGCCTACTCCCGATTCGACCCAAACCTTAGGTTTTTCCCCTTCGGCGTCGAAGTGAACGGCTTTCGCCCTATTCAGAACAACCACGCCTCGTACACCTTTGTCGCTGACCAATACGTTCGAGCCGCCTCCGAGAACGAGATAGGGAATATCCTGATTCCAGATGGCAGCCATGGCCTTGGCCAATTCGTCAGCCGAAGTGGCGATCAGCAAAGCGTCTGCGGATCCACCAATCCGCGCACTGGTATACGGTGCAAGCAAAACATTCTCTTGCAACCGGTCTCCAAAGGCGGAGCGCAGCGTGGTGATTGATTGGGCGGATGCCATCATCGAAATTTGTTCTCCAAGATGTTTAGGTCTGATTAATCTGCCTTGTTCAATGCTTCAATGATCCGCAGCACTGTTCTTTGATTCGGCCGATTCTTTTTCTTTGATCCGGTATCTTTTTGCGATTCGGACTGGCGCTGGTTTGATTCAATCAACACCATCTTGATGGCTGGCATAAGAAGGGCTTCGGATTCGAATACGCGCTTGGTGTTTTTCTCTCGCATACCTGCCTACCTTTCTTGAATCCCGGACAGAACCTGTTTGCTGACCTCGTCGGCGTCTCCAGCAGAAAGAACCAGCAGGATATCGCCGGATTGAAGATGATCGATTAAATACTGGCTGATCTCTTCTATTGAAGAGATAAAGCGTTTGGAAGGATGCGGCATAGCTTTCACCACCTGTTCGGCAGAAAAAGCCTGTGCGGGTTCCCTTGCGGCATATACTTCGCTCACGATGACCTCATCAGCCTCTTCAAAGGCGTGGCTGAACTCGCTGAACAGGGCTTTGGTCCTTGAATAGGTATGAGGTTGCCACACGGCCCATAGGCGATGTCCCGGATAGCGAGCCCGCGCAGCCGCCAGGGTTGCTCTAATCTCGCTTGGGTGATGAGCATAATCATCGATCACCAGTATTCCATGCGCCTCCCCCAGAATTTCGAATCGGCGGCCGGTTCCCTTGAAAGTTCTTAAAGCATTGGCAGCCTGGTTAGCTGGGAGACCCAGCAGCGCTATGACCACAAGTACTGCTAAAGAATTGCTTACATTGTGCTTTCCCGGCACCTGCAGGTCCACTTTGAGGTTTTCAAATTCACTGCCCAGGTTGGAAGCCACTTCGAAGCTGAATCCACCGGCCGAATTGGGTTGGATCGAACGGGCCCGCATCCATCTTGGCGAATTGAGCGTACTCTCATCTTTGATGGTGTATGCCACCACCTCTTTATCAGCTTTTCGAGCGCGTGTGACCAACGAGGCGGCACCCTGGTCATCGGCACAAACGATCAGGGTTCCATCCAGGGGTAACAAATCTACAAAGGATTGGAAGGCCTGCAATAGGTCGTCAAAAGTTGGAAAACAATCGGGGTGGTCGTGCTCAAGGTTCGTTACGATTTCAATCCGTGGTTTCAACCCCAGGAACATCCGGTCATATTCATCGGCTTCGATCACGAAGGTGTTTCCTTGTCCTGCGTGTGCGTTTACCCCTAAATTCAGCATGACACTCCCAACAATGAAGGATGGCTTGCTGCCTAATTCGGTTAAAACCCAGGCAATCATTGCGGTAGTAGTGGTTTTGCCATGCGTTCCGGCTACCGCAATTCCGGTTTTCTGTTCCATCAACTGGCCCAGAAAGTCGGAACGTTTAAAGACCTGGATCCCGGCTTGCTTGGCTGCCACGACCTCAGGATTGTTATCTGGGATCGCAGAGGATCGGACTACCCAATCTGGGCTACCGAGATTGGACGGGTCGTGCCCGATCTGAATGGCCGCTCCGGCCTTTATCAGGTCCCTGGCAAAAGGCGTCATCACGCGGTCAGAGCCCGTGACGGTATACCCACTCTCCAGTAGAAGAAGGGCGATCGCGGAAAGACCGCTGCCACCAATGCCGATAAAATGAACCTTAGGCATGATACCTTTCCATCAAATAAAGACGACAATGACGAAGATGAAACAAACCAGGACGGCGAAATAGATGCCGGGTTCTCCTAGTAAGCGCGGCGGCATCCAGGCCATCATGTTCGTGACACTATCCAGAACGCTTCCCGTAGGCGAGCTGACAATCTCGGGATACGGGTACTTGGCTTCATGCAAATAGAAAAGCAAGGTGCCCGCGATCAGATACCCGTTGATGGCGCCTACAAAGATCCCAAATAGAGTATCCTGCAAGCGCTCACGAGTAGCTCTGGCTGCCAGGCGAGCGATGCTTACGACTGTTTGGTAACCGAAATACACCAGTGTGATCAATACCAAAGACCGAATCCAGAACAAAGAAGAACTATCGGCTGGTAAAGCCTCTACCAGAGGAATATATTTGCGCAGGACATGGTTGGTGGTCAACGCCAGAACAACACTGAATACGACCATCAATTCTTTGACCCAGCCTCGCATGGCGCCGATGATACTGAATAAAACCACATACATCCAAAAAACGTACAAAATACTCATCATAGGCTTTCTTCTCCAGCTAGCTCAACGAGGTGTTGGGCGATTTCATATGCAGCATGCGGCCGCATATGTTCTCCCATCGCCTGGCTCATGCGTTCACGCGCCCTGGGATTTTCCAGCAACTGCTTCACAGTGGGAAGCAGGCTGCTATTCAAGGAACTATCATCAAGAACCACTGCAGCACCGTTTCTGGCCAGATACTCCGCATTTACTTTCTGATAACGCCATGCGTGAGGGTAAGGGACTAGAATGGCTGGAACACTGAAATAGGGCAGTTCGCCCAAACTTGATGCTCCAGCACGGGAAACAACCAAGTCTGCTGCTCCCAAAGCCTGACCGATCTCATTAAGATATGGGAACCGGTGATAGCTTTTACCAAGATCTTTAATCAACTCCTTGACCTTGACCGCATGGTTGGTATCTTCCCAATCCTGCTTGCCAGTAATATGGATGACCTCTGCGAATTCCAGTAGCTTGGGCAGGTTTACTATGACTGCCCGGTTGAGGGATTGCGCACCCTTGCTGCCTCCATAAACCAGCAATACAGGTTTGCGAGAAGTGAGGTGGAGGGCGGCGCGCGCTTTTTTCCGGTTCCACTTTTCCAATTCCGGTCGAAGCGGGTATCCTGTGACAAAGACATCCTGCTTGAAGAACGGTTTGGAATCTGGCGAGGTGACCGTAATCCGGTCTGCGAACCTGGAAAGGATTTGCAGCGCCAGACCTGGTTCGATATCAGGCACAAAGACCAGTGTTGGAATATGCCAACCAGCAAACGCCATCGGCCCGGCGACATAGCCTCCGGTGAAGAAGAGCACATCTGGTCGAAATTCTTTCAAAAGACGACGGGATGCCACCACACCGCGAGCCATTTGGAACAGGTTGCGAGGCAACTTACGCATTTCAACGCCATGCACCCCGGCAGCTGGGATCGAACGATAGGATAGGCCAGCCTGGATCACCAATTCTCGCTCCATGCCACCTTCTCCACCGACCCATAACGTCTTTACATCCATGGACATGGACGTCAGAGCGCTATGCACGGCGAGAGCGGGGTACACGCCTCCGCCGGTTCCGCCAGCGCAAATCAACAACCGCACCAAAAGACCTCCAATCATCTTCTTCTTGAACGACCGACCCGGTTTGTCTTGAAATACTCAATAAGATACCGATGGCAGCAAGTGAGACTACCAGATTTGAACCACCTGCACTGATGAACGGCAAGGCATTTCCAGCAAAAGGCATCAACCCGACCATGACGGACATATTGATCAATGCTTCGATACCGATCCACATTGCCAAGCCGGAGGCAAGCAGGGTACCGAGCATGTCGGGAGCGCGACGTGCGATCACCATACCTCGCCATACCAGGCCGGTGTACAAGCCGATCAATACGAGGCACCCCAACAACCCGAGTTCCTCGGCAACGACCGCGAAAATACTATCGGTTGGGGGGACAGGTAAACCCAACAGTTTTGTTTCACCTCTTCCGATCCCGGTCCCGAAGACACCTCCATTGACGATGGCCTCAAATGAGCGCCGGACGTGGTAGGAGGCCTGGGTGGGATTCTTGAGGCCGTTCACAAAATCATTCACGCGCTCAGCTCCAGTAGGATTGATCTGTACGATCAGCCATCCTACGAACAAGGCCGCCAATAGGAGCAGCGTGATTTGCCTCAAATCCCCGCCTGCCAGGAAGAAGAGCAAACCGCCCAAGATGAACACCGTACCGGCTGCGCTCAGGTCAGGCTGTAGGTAAATGAACCCACCCACAATTCCAAGAATAACGCCAAGCGGAATCAATCCGAGTTGGATATCTTGAAGGGATTGTCTCTTGCTGAACAGCCAGACCACCAGGTAAATGATGGTGACGAGTTTGGCCAATTCAGAAGGTTGGATGGAGCCTTCGATGAACGCTCTTTTTGCATTGAAACGAATTTCGCTCATGATCAGCACGGCAATGAGCAGCAGGATCGTCAGGATCATGGCCACCACTGCCAATTTACGCCAGTAATGATAGTCAACTCGGGAGAGGGCCGCTGCAACAACGAGTCCAAGCAACATCCAGAGCAATTGGCGGTTGAACATTTCCATCGGGTTGTCATACACGCCCAGTGAAAAATCCCAGGAAGCCGAAAAAAGCATAACCAATCCGAATACCAGAAGAGCGATCACAACCAAGAGCAATGGGACATCCATCCCACGAACCCGGACGGGAGTACTGATTGGTTTGGAATGTGAAGCGTTGGCGCTGCTTCTTACGTAAGTTCCTGTACCCATGCCTTAAACCTATCTCCTCTTTCTGAAAAATCACGGAATTCATCGAAGCTTGTACCGCCAGGCGAAAAAAGCACGACATCTCCAGGAGTCGCAAGTCTGGCGGCGAGATCGATGGCTTCGCGGAGGCTTTCGCACTGGTCTGTGGAGTACGGTCGCTCCCCGCTTTTTTGCGGACCTAACGCGTCGCGAATGATCGCTGCTGCCTCTCCAAATACCACCACATGATCAACTCTGGCATGCACCAAATTGGCTAATGTGTCCCATGGAAGATTTTTATCCCTCCCTCCCAAGAGTAATACGATGGGATCGTCAAACGCACGAATAGCGGCGATACTACGCTCGGGAGCGGTTGCAATCGAATCGTTGTACCATTTCACTCCATCCAGTTCCCGCACAAGTTCCAATCGGTGGGGAATACCATGGAATTTTCCAATCGCCTCTAGCAGCGCATCGAAACTTAGCCCTGCGGCGTATCCCACCAATACAGCAGCCAAAATATTAAGCAGATTGTGTTCGCCGCGCAGGTGGATGGAATTGTTTATAGGTAGGAGCATATAGGCGTTTTCTACCCGCAAATGGTAAAGGCCATCGCTTGCATATGTCCCGGATTGGTCCGGACGCATCTCACTGAGACCGAATGAATAGCATTTTCCTTTTACCTGGTTGCGTAATCCCCAGGCACCCGGGTCATCGCGGCCTAAGATGGCGATGTCATCTTCATTTTGAAATGCAAGGATGCGTGCCTTGGACTGAGTATAGGCTTCCATGGTCCCGTGCCGATCTAGATGATTGGGTGTGATATTGAGCACGGCTGCAATGTTGGGCGAAATGGTCATTTGGTCGAGTTGGAAACTTGAGATTTCCATGATGGCAAGATCCTGGGCTTCCATGTCGTCGACGTAATTGATAAGAGGATCTCCAATATTTCCCCCGACCCAGGACCGGCCCGGTTTGGAGGCGTAGGAGATTTCGGCCATTTCCCCTAACAACGCGGTAGTAGTGGATTTACCTGCTGAGCCGGTGACCCCGACAGTCTGGCAATATGTTGCTTCCATAAATACCTGGGTGTCATTGGAGAGGGGAATACCGCGCTTTTGGGCTTCGATCACGATCGGGATCGTAACTGGAACTCCGCCGGAAAGACAAACAATGTCAACATTCCTTAGTAAATCAAGCGGGTGGCCGCCGAAAGTCCATTCGACGGATAAATCGGCCAGAGTCTGGCGTGCGGGTTGCAAGTCTGATTCGCTGCGCGAATCAGAAAGCGTTACCTGAGCCCCATGTCGAACCAACCAGCGCGCCAAGGCCAGGCCTTGTCGCGCGGCTCCTAGAATGAGGACGTGTTTCCCGGTCCACTCTTTCATCATCTACACCAAAGTCATGCCTATCCCCAGCATAGCGGCCAGCAGGCCGATCAACCAGAATCTTTGTACGACCTGGGTTTCGCTCCAACCGAGCAGTTCGAAGTGCAAATGAAGGGGAGACATCTTGAAAAGACGCTTACCTTTCGTGATTTTGAAATACCCTATCTGGAGTAGAACGCTCAAAGCCTCGCTGAAAGGGATGATCCCAATGACGAGCAACAGCGGCCACTGGCCGGTCATCAGCGCAACGACTGCGAGTGTTGCGCCCAGTGATAGCGAACCAGTATCGCCCATAAAAAGCTCAGCAGGATGGACATTGAACCAGAGAAATCCGAAGATGGCACCAACCAGAGTAAAGCAAAAGCGTGCAAGATAGATTTGACCTTGTACTAGGGCAATCCCGCCGTACGCTGCAAAGGCTGTGGCAGCAATCAGGCCTGCCAGGCCATCCAAGCCGTCGGTGAAATTGATAGCATTGGATTCACTGACAATGATAAAAGCAGCAATCGGGACATACCAGAACCCCAACTCGATACCGCCGGGGACATTTACACCGGGGATAAAGATCTCGGGTACATCCAGCAAATACTTTAATACCCAGGCCGTGCAGATGCCCAGGATGACCTGACCGGCAAATTTTGTGCGGGCAGACATCCCTTCACCCCGGCGTTTACCGCGGATTCCCTGCCAATCATCAATCGCACCCAGTATCGCGTACCCAACCATCACGATCAAAGGGACGAGCACGGACCGGCCCACGACATCCAGACCGAGTAACGCTACCGCATTGAGCAGCACGGTAAGTAAGAGAACGGGGAGGATGAACATAACACCCCCCATGTAGGGTGTGCCCATTTTGATGGCATGATGGCCCGGTTCATCGACACGGATGAGTTTCCCGATCTTGAAATAACGCAAGATGCGCAACAGGGGTCCCCCCCAGATGACGGTCATCATGAAAGCCAGGCCCGCCAGACTAAGAGCCAGAGTCGTGTCTTTCATGATTCTGCCTCCAAGGAGTTGACGATGCTCTCCATACGCAAGCCGTGAGATCCTTTAACCAATACTGTATCCTGCTCCGTCAGGTGATGATTGAGCCAATCGACAATGGGATCCATTTCGTCAAATTCAAGGATGGTCGATTTCTTCATACCGGCCTTGCGGGCGGCTTTTGCTATGGTGTGAGCGCGCATGCCTAAGGTAAGCAACATATCGGCCACCTGGGCTGCACGTAAACCAACCATCTCGTGTCCCTGCCGTTCATACTGGCCGAGTTCGAGCATGTCGCCGAGAACTGCAATCTTGCGCCCATCCAACTCATCCAGCAAATTCAACGCCGCAAGCATAGACTCGGGAGAAGCATTGTACGTGTCATCCAGCAGCAGGGCGCCGGTCACGCTGCGAACAGCGACCAATCGTAATTGCGTATGACCTTGTTTTAAGCCGCCAAATATCTCTTGCCAGGTCAGACCTTCGACTAGGCCAACCGCTGTGGCGCGCAAGGCGGTATGGACGGAGTGACGACCGATCAAAGGTACACGCACATGTAGGGTTTCGCGATTGTAGTGGAGCCTAAACCTGATTCCCTCGAGACCAAGACCGATGACCTCGTCAGCCCATAAATCGGCTTCTGGAGATAGGCCGTAGAAAAAGACTTGCGCATGGGTCTTCTCCTCCATTTTTCTCACCCATGGATCGTCGAAGTTCAGGATTGCGATGCCCTCAGGAGCGGGTGGCAAAGACTGCACGAGCTCCGATTTTCCCTGCGCGATCGCTTCCTGGGATCCGGCGCGTTCGGCATGCACTGTGCCGATATTGGTAACGACCCCTACTTGAGGTTGGGCGATATCACATAAGAAAGCGATCTCTCCCGGAACGTAGAAACCCATTTCGAGCACTGCCCTTTGATGACCGCTTGTCAAGCGCAAAACGCTGAGCGGGAGTCCAATTTCGTTGTTCAGGTTCCCGAGGCTCTTAAGGGTGCGGTAGCGCATGCTCAATACCTCTGCAACCATTTCCTTCGTCGTCGATTTTCCCACACTTCCGGTAATTCCGATCACACGTAAATCCAATTTTCTACGCCAGTAGCGTGCAATTTGCTGTAGGGCTGTCAACGTGTTTTCCACGCGCAGACAAACTGGCAGGTTTATGGCTGGCATGTCGCTTTCTTCCAGACCAGAACGGAGATCAAGGACTTGAGCTTGAAGGTCGATCTCATGCTGGATTAGGGCGAAGGAGGCGCCCCGTTTGAAAGCTTCGGCCACATAGTCGTGACCGTCTGTCCTTTCACCCTGGATGGCAACAAAGAGTGAACCCGGTATAACCTGACGCGAATCCACTGCCGCCTCTGTGATTACCAGATTGGTGGTCGAAGGACGGGTTTTGATGAGGGCTTCGAGTGCGTCAGCTAAGGTCAGCATGATCTTCTCTTATGGAATCGCAAGTTGCTGTCTAACCGCATCTGGTGGAATATCCAGCAGAATCACGGTCTTTTGGGCGACCTCTGAAAAGATGGGCGCGGCAGTTTCCGATCCCCAGATGGAAGTGGAAGGGCGTTCAAGCCAGACATAGATCATGAATTTCGGATCATCGACTGGCCCCCAACCAATGAAGGAAGTGTTGGTTTGGCTGAAGTCGTAAATCCCGTAAGGTGTTGGGATTTGGGCTGTACCGGTTTTTCCGGCAATGCGATATCCTGGAACGAGCGCAGCGGACGCTTCGTTTTCCAGCGATATAGACAACATCTGGTTCAATGTGTTGGCAGTCTCGGTTGTGATTGGGGAACCTGTGTATTGAGGTGGTACATTGAATTGATGGCCGTCCCGTAACATGGCAAACAGTACGTGGGGAGTAACCATGTGTCCTTTATTGGCGACTGCAGAGGCAGCTGTCATAACTTGAAGAGGCGTTGCCGTCATCCCCTGCCCAAATGAGTTTGTCCCCAAATCAATTGGATACCAATCCCCGTCACCGGGCACCTTTAGGCGACCAGCAGCTTCGCCTGCCAGATCAACGCCGGTAGGATGCCCAAAGCCAAACCGATTCATATAGCCATAGAAATTTTGAGGGCCAAGCTGGGTCGCAAGCCATGCCATACAGACATTGAGGGAGTGCTGAAGGCATCCCACCATGTTCTGTATGCCCCAGGCTTCCCCATTCCAGTTTTTAATGATCGATCCGCCAATCTGGAACTCCCCAGTATCGAGGAAGGTCGTTTCAGGGGAAACCAACCCGGTATCCAACCCTGCCGCCATCGTGAAGATCTTGATCACCGAGCCAGGCTCATAGGGAGAACTGATGGCGCGGTTGTATTCACTGGCGTTTTGATAGATAGTGGTGTAATTCCAAAACCCGTTCAAGTCCATGCGAGGAGTGGAGGCAAGCGCAAGGATCTCTCCGCTGGTTGGATCCATGATGGTGATGGTACCTGCGTCAGCTCCATATTCATACAGGGATTGTTCCAAGATCTTTTCAACCTCATCCTGGAGATCGCGGTTTATTGTCAGGATCAGGCTTGTGCCGTTTGGAATGCGAGGAATTTCGATCGCCCGGTTAGGATCCGATGGTACCCATACTTGTACTGGATTGCCTGCCAGCACATCATTGTACTTTTCCTCCACCCCAAAATAACCTCGACCTTCCTGGTTCACAAACCCGATCAGGTTGGAGGCAAGCGCTTCTTCTGGATAACTCCTTTGCAGACGCGCGTGGAATTCAAGGCCGACCAGGTTGTGGGTAGGGTTCGCCTGATTCTTAAAATCATCTTGAAGCTTCTGTATTTGCTCTACACCATCAGGTTGGGCGAAGTTTTCGATAACTAAGAAAGACAAGTCAGAAGGAGGGTTAGTAATCGTTTCGAATACCTTGTTGTAATCCTTACCCAGATAATTGCTAACAGCTGACGCGATACTATATGGATCCTTCATGGCTTTCAAATCCACACCCACTTCATACACTGTTCTATTCCCGGCAAGGAGGTGTCCGTTGCGGTCGAGCATCTCACCGCGCTCCGGATAATAGGTGATGAAGGTCCCGGAGAAAACATCCGCCTGCATGCGAAACTGACTTGCCTCTGCACTGGCCTGAATCCTGACCATTTGCAATACGATCAGGACAGCTATGACTGCAAGAGTGCCGTTCAAAACTAGCGATCTCCAGGCGTATTGCTGTCTCATCGTAAACCTCTTGGTTGGGTTTTCAAACTCTCATTCAACCAGTTCAGTAATGATTGGGTATATTCTGGCGGCATGCTCGGTATATTTGGTTTCAATTCAGGTTGTGAAGCCAGCACGACACCCCTGGGGGCAACGTAACCTGGCACCAATAAATACTCGAGTTCATTCGGCCCAACTGGTTGGAAACCCAATGCAAACGCCCGGCTCTCCATTTCATCTTTGGATGTCAGGCTAGCCAATTCGGTTTGCAGGTCCGCGCTCAGGCGTTCACTCACTGTAATGTCATTGCGCAGATCTTGAATTTCTCGACCAATAATGGCTGCTTGTGAGGTCACCATGAGGTACAGGGTCGCGACCATAGCACCTCCCAATACAGATAATAGGAAAGCGCTTCCCCACTGGCGTTGAACGCGCCAGGGAGCCTGTTTATAAGCGTGAACAAGATGATCTACAGTATCCATGATGACCTTTTAATTTGGGCGATGGTCATCGCAGGCAGGTTGTTTCCTGCCTATAGTTTTTCAGCGATGCGTAATTTTGCACTTCTTGCCCGAGGATTGGCATTGATTTCTGCTTTCCTCGGGGTGATCGGTTTCTTAGTAACCTCTTTCAGCGTTGCATGATGTCCGCAAGTACAGACGGGTTGCTTGGGCGGACAGAGGCAATCGCGGCTTTCTCTGCGGAAGAACTCTTTCACCAGACGATCTTCCAATGAATGGAAGCTGATGATCGCCAATCTGCCTCCAGCCTTCAGTACCATGAGTGTTTGAGGTAACACCTCCTCGATCTGATCCAGCTCATTGTTCACTTTGATCCGCAATGCCTGAAAGGTTTGGGTGGCCGGGTGGACACGCTGCCTGGCCGGTTTGGCCGATTTGACCACAGCGGCCAACGCGAGCGTTGAATTGATAGGCCTGGCCTGGACAATAGCTCTGGCTATTCGCCTGGCATATCGTTCCTCGCCGTACCGGAAGATCAAATTAGCCAACTCATCCTGCGGTAGAGTGTTCACTAGGTCGGCAGCACGGAGCGGGGAGGCCGGATCAAACCGCATATCCAGTGGCGCCTCATGCTGGAAGGAAAAGCCTCTTTCGGGCGTGTCCAATTGCATGGAGGATAGGCCGAGATCCAGCACGATGCCATCGATTGGGTCCCACCCCAATTCAGCAAGGATCATTACCATCTCGGTGTAGGAGGCCTGCGCCAGGTGGGCGCGCTTGCCGTAAGGAGCCAAGGTCTTACGAGCGAGTTTCAATGCTTGCGGGTCGACATCTAATCCTAATAAGCGACCGTCTGGAGCGCAGGCCTCCAAAATTCCGCGGGCATGTCCGCCCGCGCCAACTGTGCCGTCCACGTACTGGCCAGGATTTTTAGGCTGCAACGCGAGTATAATGTCTTGGTAAAGTACAGGTTGGTGCGGCGATTGAACCATTATCCTTTTGCCGTTTCAATCGTTGGATTGACTCGAGAGGTCGAGCGTGGCAAACCTTTGATTGTTGGCCTGGGTGTCGTGAATCTGGTCCATTTGCTTGTTCCACTCTGAAGGCACCCAAATTTCGAAGTAATCACCTTGGCCTGCTACGATCGCTTCTCCGTCGAAACCAACGAACTGGCGCAAATTTTGCGGCATCAGGATGCGCCCAACTTTATCCACTTCCACCGGATACGCATTAGATAGAATCAGCCGGCGTAGCAGGCGAGCGGTGGGATCAGCCAGGTTCATGGCGTTGATGCGTTCATACACCTGCTGGAAATACACCTCTGTCATGACCATCAGGCAGCGGTCGAATCCCTGAGTGATGAATGCGCCGCCTTCCAGCAATTCACGAAAGCGCGCTGGAATCATCAAGCGCCCTTTTTCATCGAGGTTGTGCTGGAACTGGCCAAGGAACATTTGTTCTGCTTCTCCTATTAAGGGTAAACGCCGGGAAACCCGGCGCTCCTACCACTTTGTACCACTTTTTCCCACATTATACAGATTTCCGGGGTAAAAAGCAAGCAAAGCACTTAATAATTTTGCAAAGTAAGTACTAATTACCCATAAAAATGGTCAAAAATACTACTTTTTTGCTGCTTGAATCATCGAATTGGGCAGAGTATGCCTTACTGGATAGTGGAGAGCGTGAAAAGCTCGAGCGCTTTGGCCCCTATACATTTGTGCGTCCGGATGTGCAGGCGATGTGGCCGCGCAGGCTACCTGAGAGGGAGTGGGACCTCGCGCATGCGGTTTTTCAACCCACAAGAGAGGAAAGCGGCGGACATTGGAAGTTCAATCGAGAAGTTGAGAATCAATGGCAGATGAATTATGGCCCGCTCAATTTCTGGGCCATGACCACACCGGGACGCCATCTGGGAGTCTTTCCAGAATGTGCAGAAAATTGGGATTGGGTCTCCAATTTGATCCGCACGGCTGGCAGGCCGGTCAGAGTATTGAACTTGTTCGGCTATACCGGTCTGGCTACTCTTGCCGCCGCTGAAGCCGGAGCCCAGGTTACGCATGTGGATGCTTCCAGGAAGGCAGTGACCTGGGCGCGAGAGAATCAGTCCCTATCCGGATTGATCGATAAACCAGTGCGATGGATTGTCGAAGATGCGCTTAAATTCGTCCAGCGCGAAGGTCGGCGTGGAAAACGCTATGAGGGGATATTGCTCGATCCTCCTAAGTTTGGGCGTGGACCGAAAGGCGAGGTGTGGGAAGTATACAAATCCCTTCCCACCTTGCTACAGGCATGTAGGCAGTTGCTGAGTGCACAGCCGTTATTTGTGGTAGCGACGATCTATGCCGTCAAAACCTCCGCTCTGCATATTGCGCAGGCGGTCGACGAAATGCTGAATAAAAAAGATGAGACGATCGAATTTGGGGAATTGGTGACGCGAGAACAGAGCGGCGGACGGTTGCTCTCTCAAGCGGTCTTTGCCAGATGGCGTTCACAGTAGCGCGAGCCTGTTGTCATAATGGGGGCTGATCCCAGAACTGCGGCAGGTACTCTCGATAGGCTTCCAGATAATCTGTCAGTATTCCTTCAGCAGTGGCAATATCTGTGATCACAGGGTCAAGCAACAGGCATTGTAGTGCCTTCTCCCGGTCACCTTCCATGACTGCATCCACACCTATTTGGCCAACTGCGAGTTCGCGCCGACAGAGTTCGGCGATACCATCCGGCAGGGACCCGATCTGGATTGGCTGTATCCCTTCGCCATTGATCCGGACTGGTGTCTCGACGATGGTGCCCACCGGCAGGTTGGAGATCTGACCAGTATTAGGAAGGTTCGCAGCCAGGTGGTCATGGCTCCCGGCGCCTGCAATGGTCTCGATCAATTCTTGAGCGCCTTCGGAGTCCGTTTCCAGCAATCCCTCGACGGTCAGGTGTCCTTCAGCCATGTCGTTCAACCGATCCAGGCTGAAGTCTCGAAATCCGGACCAGGAGTCCCAATCATACAACCTTAACCGGTACTTCTCCCAGGGTTTCTTGACCGGGTCACTAATCCATGGCAGGTATTCGCACAAATGGGTGTCACCGGGAACCGGAAATAGCCCCATGGCATCAAATACATCTCTTGTGAGCGGTTCAAAATTCGGGTCACAAGCAGCAAAGCGCTCGCGAAACTTTGGATAAAGGTCCTCGCCGGTCCGCTTATCATGCAACGCCAGCATCCAGGTGAAATGGTTAAGGCCAGCCGCGCGCAATTCTACGCGGGGCAGGGTCTGGTGGATGACCTGCGAACGCAGGTGGTGTTGAATGAAATCTGCATGCATGCCCTCCAGTCCGTCCGGTATTTGTATGCCCAGGTCTTGTGCCAGCGCTATGCCTACAAAGGCATAGCCGATGTAGATCTGATGGCACAACCCAACTACTTTTATGTGACTGTAGCGATTGACAGCATCGCATATCCGGGTCATTGGGTTGGTAAAGTTGATGAACCAACCGTTTGGGCAAATCCGTTCCATCTCTTGTGCGATCTCGATCACCGCAGGAATGTTGCGGGCAGCATGGGCAAAGCCTCCAGGACCGCCATTCTCCGCATAGGGTTGCCGTACGCCATGTTTGAGTGGAATTTCGAAATCGGATTTCCACAACGCCTCTCGCGGGCCGACTTCGATGGCAGAGACAACGAATTCAGCCCCAGGTAGTGCCGAACTGTGGTGATTGTGAGACTCGATCGAGAACCCTGCTGCCCACTCGTGATTAAGCCGGTCAGCCAGTCGCCGGACGATATCAAGGCTCCCTTCGTTCCTGTCCACCAGGGCAAGGGTGGAGCCTCGTAAACGCTTCGTTCGCAAAATGGCAGAAAGCGTGTTTTCCCCGAAGGAGGCGCTGCCGGCTCCTATAACGACGATCTTAGTAGGCAAGGTCATAAAATTGGAAATCCTGGTGCTTGAATAAGATTCGTGACGAAAGGACGATGCTATTCAGGGGCTGATCATTTCTTGCAACAGGGGTGCAAATGCGGATTGAACCTGATCTAAAAGCGGGGATGGATCTGCACCCTGGTAAAGGACCAGCTCTCCGACCTGTAACATTGCACTTTCAAGTTCTGGAGAAAGAGGTGTGGTTACGGTGGTCAGGCCCGATGATGCATTCAAGAGATCTGCAAACAGGGTTGCCTGGGATTCTGATTGAAATTCATCAGTGTCCAGAACTGCAGGACTGGCAGGGAATTGCCCTAACAGGCGTGCCACCTCGGCCAGGACATCAGCGTCTCCCAGTGCCTGCATCAGCTCTATTGCGCCTTCGGTATGGGGCGCTCGGGCTGGTAGGATCACGACTGCCCCGTCAAGCAGGAGAGGAGTCTTATCGGAGGTGATCGTTCCAGTTCCCGGAATCGGCGACACACCAAATTCAAGACTGGTGTTATGTGCAGCGATAAAATCAGGCCTGGCTTGATCCCAATCTGCCACTACCATGGCAAGTTTTTCGGAATAGAAGGGGTGCTCGCTTGACTCGAGGCTGACGGCATAAGGAAAGAGCGTGCTCAGATTTTCGTAGTTGTATTTAAAGTAGAATTGCTGTTCCCAGCTCAACGCTTCGATGACCTTCGGGCTGTTCGCGGTGATCTGCCTGGCTGTGTCATCGACCCAGTATCCCCCGAACATGCGGGCGAATAGGACCGATTGATTGATCGAAAGCACAGGTAAGAACCCCATTTGTTCGAGTTGACCCTCCAGGCCGAACCTGGTTAACCTATCAGCCATATCGGTCAATTGTTCCAGGCTCGCAGGTGGCGTATCTGGGTCAAGCCCGGCAGCCGTAAATAGTTGTTTATTCCAGAGTAGTACCTGAAAGTCCGCACCCCAAGGCATGCAAAACAATTGGTCGTTAAAGGAGCACGTATCAACCAGAGCCGGGAAAAAGGCTTCAGGATCGAGATTGGAAGACAGATCAAGCAGTAGGCCAGAACTGGCGTAGAAGGCTACGGGGGAATTTGTCGAAAGCAGGATCAGATCTGGAGGGTCAGATCCCTGTAAAGCCGGCAGGACCAGATCGGGATTGGAGAAGTGAAGGTCGACGTCAAGGCCAATTCTCCGGCTTCTTTGTTCCACCAGACTTTGGATTTCGGTGGTGCTTTTATTGGTTGCGATCCACACTTGTAGCGAACGTTGTTCAGTTGCCTCAGGTAATGGAGCTGCAGGTTTCGCAGGTTCTGCAGGGGCGACAGTCGGGGCAGCGGCTCCGCAGGAAGTGGCAAACAGCAGCCAGGTGCATGCCAACAGTGGGAATACAAGCCAGTCCGATAGTGCTTTAAGAGTTCTCATGGTTTTGCGGATCATTAAACAGCATACCACGGAGTACTCCGATTCGCCACATTCCAGGCTGCACGCGCGACTCCGTGGTAGGTATGTTTTCTACTGGCTAATCTACGTTGATGTCTACATCTGCGCTCATGCCCCATAGCAAGTCTTGCGATTGTTGGTCCAGCTCAACTGTAACTTTGAAGACCACATCCCCTCCGATTGTGCCAGCGAGGGGCGAAATGGCGCTTATCGTGCCGGGAAATTCCTTACCAAGCGCTTCAACGAAAACGGTGGCGGGTTGCCCGGTTTTAACCAGCGTCGCATTCCGTTCACTCAGGTCGGTGGTTTCAATCTGAAGAATCGACAGGTTCGCGAGTAGGAGAACCACCTGGCCGGGGGACACATATTCACCCGGTTTCACATCAATGTTGACCACGGTCCCCTCATAGGGAGCCACCAAGGTTCCTTCTGCAAGCATCGCTTCAGTCGACTCCAGGGCAGCCTGAGCCTGCGCAAGCCGGGCATCCGCGACCTCAATAAGTTCGCGCGGTCCGCTTGAGTATTTGATACCTTCCGAAGTGAAATCCTTGCGCCGGAACCGTTGAATTTCCGCCTCCAGTTCCTTTCCGCGTACGACCGCTTCGGCTGCGGCAACAGCGAATTCAAGCTCGGTGGTGTCTAGTGTTACCAGCGGTTGCCCTTTTTGGACGATTTCCCCTTCTTCTACGTCAACAGTTTTCACCTGTCCGGAGAGTACAAAGCTCAGTTGGGAGGTAAGCACAGGCACGACCTCCGCAGAGGCTGAGACCCGTGTGACTTTGGCTGCTTCTGGGGTGCCAAGTACTAACACAGGGGCTGGCGTGGGAGTCGTCGCGGAACCGCAACTGGCTACCAGAACAGCCCCGACCAGGAGCGAAGTCCACAGCATTTGTCTCATAGTTATGGCTCCGTCTGGATCTCGACTTCAGCGCTCATGCCCCATCGCATTCCGGTTGGTTGGTTGTTCAAGGCGATCGTGACTTCATAGACGACATCGCCGCCCACGGTCTCTGATTTGCGCGCGATGTCCACGACATGGCCTTCAAAGGATTCGTCTAGTGCATCGATGGTGACACTGGCCGGTTGGCCAATCGACACTGCCGGAATATCGCGTTCGCTCAAGTCTGTTGTTTTGATGCGCATATCGCTCAGGTCCGCAATCACGATCACCACCTGTCCGGGATTTGCGACTTCACCTGGGGCAATATCCACGGATACGACGGTGCCATCGATTGGGGAGGTCATGCTGGCCTGCGCCAGAGTGGCATTTGCCCGATTCATTCCAGCAGAGGCTCGCTCCACGTCCGCCTGGGCTGCATCGATTTGTTCCTGGCTCGCACCCACACGTCGCAGGTAACGTACCTGGGTTTCAGCGGCCAGAACATTCGCCTCGGCTTCGGCTACGTTCGCGTCAAGGAGTACGGTATCCAATGTGGCCAAAACCTGGCCTGCGGTTACGAGGTCACCCACCTGGACCACTACAGTTTTGACAGATCCCAGCAAAGGGAAGCTCAGGTTCACAAAGTCCACGGGACGGATCTCTGCAGACGCGACAACCGTTCCATTTGATGTGGAAACAGGTGTGCTGGCCCCGGTTGAACCGCTGTCGAGCTCGACCGTCGGAATGACTTCAGATTGAGGGGATGATCCGCAGGCGGTGATCCACAGTGTCAATGCTAGGAATAAAATCCAGAGGGTTTTCTTCATGGGCGCTTCCATTCTTTTTGTGATTTTATTGTACCCTTACTTATTCTTTTTATCATCTACGATCAAACCATCCTGAAGCGTCACCACACGACGCGCATATTTGATCACGCGGGGATCGTGGGTGGCAAATACAAATGTCGTCCCGGTGTCCTTGTTAAGCGTTTGCATGAGGCCCATCACCTGCTCACCGTTCTCCGTGTCCAGGTTGGCAGTGGGCTCGTCTGCCAGGATCATAGTGGGCTTCGGAGCGAGCGCGCGGGCTACGGCCACACGTTGCTGTTGACCGCCGCTGAGCTGGTCAGGCCGGTGGTGGGCGTGACTGGTCATGTCAACGGCTGCAAGCAGATCCATGACGCGTTTCTTGCGATCAGTGACGTTCTTGCCGTTCAACAGTAGAGGCATTTCCACGTTTTCGTAGGCGGTCAGGGTCGGGATGAGGGCGAAGAACTGAAACACAAAGCCGATCGTGCCTTTGCGCAAGTCGGCGCGCTGGTTGCGACTGAGATTTGTGGTCTCCTTGCCGTTGATGACTACCTGGCCGGAAGTAGGCTGGTCTAGGCAGCCGATCAGTTGCAGCAGGGTGGTCTTGCCTGATCCGGATGGGCCTACCAGGGAAGTGAATTCACCGCTTGCGATGGTCATGGTGATGCCATTCAGGGCGCGGGTCTCCACCTCGCCAATTTTATAAATGCGCGTGACGTCCGTCAATTTTGCGACTTCCATGCTAATTCTCCTTTAGGTAGCGCCTTAATCGCCGCCATGCAAGGCTTCAACCGGTTCCATGCGGGAGGCCAATCGGGCGGGATAAAGTGAAGCAAGTAGAGTGATAATGAGAGATGCAATGGTCAGGTTGATGGCATCTTCCAGGGTCAGGTAGGAATAGATGCGGTCGCCAAGGTAAAATCCGCTTATTCCCAGATCGCCAAAGTAGATCCCGACCTTCCCGAAGTAAGCGGAAACGCCCCAGCCGAGCAGCAGTCCAAAGGCGAGTCCGCCCAGTGCCAGCAGGCTGGCTTCGGCCAGGAAAAGACCGATGATCTGGCGCCCCTTCATGCCAATGGCGGTCAGGATGCCGATCTCGCGCGTACGCTCGAATACAGCCATGACCAGAGTGTTGACGATCACGGTGGCGGTCACGCCCATTACGATCAGGTTCAGGATCAAGAGATAGGCATTCGAGAAATCTTCCATAAGCACCAGAATTTCATTCAATTCTTGCCAGGTTTTGACCTGGTAGTCCGGGCTTTGCAGCGCGGCGGCTACTGCATCGGTCTGGGCACGGTCTTTCAATAGCACAAAGATATAGCTGGCGCGGTTCTCTGCTCCGGAAAAGGCCTGCGCCTTTGCCAATGGGAGCAGCACGATGCCTTTGTCATAGGTGGAGACACCTGTGGTGAAGATGCCACGTACGGTGAATAACTGTTCATCCACGTTGCCGTTGGACGTGTTTACCAGCAGGTTGAGTTGGTCGCCGACCTTCAGGTTCAGGTTTTCTGCCAGCGGCACGCCGATCAAGATCCCTTCCCGGTCATCAGCGGCCAGAAAATCGCCCGAGACCAATCCCTGGCGATAGGGATCATTAGCGCTTGAAGCAGGATCAACGCCCATGATCTGGACACCGCTGGATTCATCCCCAACGGCTACGATCCCGCTGGCGATCAGACGTGGAGTGGCTACCTGAACCTGGGGCAACGTTTCCACCTGGGTTGCAACTTGTTCTGGATTCTCGATCAAATATTCCCAGGCGACGCTGAGTTTGTCAGGGTCATAGTCCGCTGCGCGGATCTGAATATGGCCGCTATCGAGGCGCAGGGTGGATTCCATCGAACTGCGCATTTCGCCTTTGAAGAAAGCAGCGATGAACAACACGAGAGCAAGGCCAATGGAAAGAGCGAATGCCGAAAGTATCGACCGGCGACGATTGCGGCCCAGATTGCGATAAGCCATTTTGAGGTAATTCATCATGAGAAGGCTCCTATACGTAGTGTAGCGCTTCGGCTGGTTCCCGCCTGGCAGCTTCGCGCGCCGGGAAAAATGCAGCGATGGCGGCGATAATGGCCAGGGTTATGGCATGGTTGAGCACTTTGAACGGCAAAAATTCGGGGTAGATCTTTCCGGTGATCAGTGCGGTATATTCGGTTAGATCCGCAAACTGGCTGTAGTCAATACCGACTGCACCAAGAACCCCGGTCAGAGCCAGACCCAGGACCGTGCCCAATACAGCGCCCATCACACCGATCAAAATGCCTTCCAGCAAGAACATGAGCGTGATCTCACGTGGTTTCAATCCCAGTGCGCCAACGATGCCGATCTCTCGCGTTCGCTCGAAAACCGCCATCATCAGCAAATTAAGGATGCCAATGGCGGCAATGGCTAGCATGATGACACCAAAAATATTCATCACGGACGTTTTCATGTCCATGGTTTGCTTCAGGTCAGGCATGCTGTTGACCCAGGTTTCCACTTCGTAACCGGGTTGGGCCTTGTTGATCTGGGCGACAACGGGGGGCTCCTGCCCGATCTGTTTCAACGAAACCACGATTTCGGTGACCTGGTTATCCAGGCCAAAGAGACTTTGCGATTCGGCCAGAGACATGTAAATGGTGTTCTTCTCGACAGAGGGCACGCCCACATCGTAAATACCGACGATTGTCATGGTGCGTTGGCGCGTCTGGTCGTGCAGGGATCCGCCTGCCATGGTGATGCGATCGCCGACGGTGATATCCATGGCGGATGCAAGTCCCTGACCGATGACGATCAGGTCGCCATCGTCGGACTTAAGGTAGCGTCCGGCGGAGATATTCTCTGCTACGGGGCTGATTCTGGCTTCCTTGTCCGTTTCGACACCGACAATGGAAACCGAGAAAGCGCCCTCCCGGTTGGCGACCAATCCACCAGTGACGATGCGTTTGGCCGCTGCCACCGTGTTGGTATTTGCTTCTGCTGCCTGAATGACGGCGTCCGGGTTGGCCAGTGGCAGTAAAGGGTTTTGTTCCGATTTCTCGTTGTAGCCGGGCGCATGGATCTGGATGTTGCCACCCAACAGTTGGATGGCGTTTCCGTAGATAGATTGCTCGAACCCAACGATGACACCGTCGAACAGCACCAGCAGGGACATGATGATGCCCATCGCCGCGGCGATCAGGAGCGTCCTGCGGCGTTGGCGCCAGACATTGCGCCAGGCAATTTTAAGCAGTGTTGACACGTTTAACCTCCGTAATGTGGACCAGATGTACAGCGACGATATAGACTCATGCGCACACAAACCCGCGTGGGCCAGATAGTCCCTTTAGGGCTGTGGATTCACGCGGAAATAAAATACTCTACACGTTTATATTTTCTGAGAGTATATCAGATTCTTTAAAGTTGTCAAGATGGCTCAGGATGGTGTTAGCCCAAAGTAGTAGAGTCCCCTTCTACCAAAGTTAAAATGTCCCCTTCGGGCTAGCGCCAGGATGAAGTGTTGCCCAGCGACAACTTCAATCGTTTCCGAAGCTTCCGATCACAACCTGTTCCCAGGATTAATGGATCCTGATGGCTGCAAGGGGCTTGTACGAATTCAATGAGCTTTCGAATGAAATCTGTACACTATTGAACGAGGTTTTTCTGCTCCCGATTGGAATGCTTTCTTTCACGGAGCAGGTCGACCTGTTCTTAAAGAAGATGAATATTCTTCCAAACGAGATCGTTATGATTATCATCGAGATCGAATTTCTCTGGTATGAAGTGAAAAACCTTGTTGGGAAGATGAAAAACTCTTCGGGAGAGATGAAAAACGCTTCGGCGCAGATGAAAAAACCTTCGGCACGGATG
>CAZULT010000026.1:0-12450 GCA_964621295.1 uncultured Anaerolineaceae bacterium
TTTATGTACTCCAGCAGCCAACATGATCCGCGGGCAGACGATCGTGGTCGATGGTGGCTATACCCTTCAGGCCAGGCATTAAACGGTTGAGGTAGGAAGTGCTATTTAGGCTTGAAAAACTGTTAAAAAGGGGTGGTCTCTCAATTAGTCGGTCTGGCTGCCAATGATCGCCAACGTACCCTGAGATTGAATGTAAAGATCGATCAATTGAATAACGTGATTGTTTCCAACTGGCTATGTCTCGCTTTCCATGCGTTCCGCGCTAGGTTCGCACAAGGATGACGCGGGCGGGCGCACCATCGGCTCCCATTAGTTTGAGCGGCAGGCAATACAATTCGTAGAATCCGCGAGGGACCGCTGATAAATCAAGACCCTCCACTACAATAACTCCCGCCCCGAGCAGGATTTCATGGGTTAACCGTGACTCTTTATAAGGAGCCACGGATAGATAGTCCACACCGACCAGTTTGACACCGTACTCGATCAGCCACCGTGCCCCGCTGCCACTGATGGCGACGAATTCTTCGGTGAATTGATTTGAAGGGCTTTTCCACTGGCGGGAGTTTCGTGTGCCAAATAATATACGAGATGCATCTCCCGGAAGGGACATCTTTCGCAGTACTTCCGCATCAATGACCTCGATGCTATCCGGTAGCAAGGCCACGTAACAGGGGCCGGTCAGGACATCGAGGCGCATAGCCTCTACCGTTTGGCCGTCATTCATGAAATGATGGGGTGCATCCACATGAGTGCCGGTATGGACCCCTAGGGCAAGATAGGATACATTTGCTGAATCTCCAGACTCCATTGACTGTATTTGTTCCAATTCAACTGGCGGGTCTCCGGGCCAGACCGGTAGCTGCTCCGAAATGGTCAACGAAATATCATAGATCTTGTGTCCCATTCCTCACCAACCGCTGACTACAAACATTGAATTCAGGAACCTTTCTCGTTCGAATGGCTCCATCGGGCGTGGGCGGGCAAAATCCTCCAGCATGGCGGTTACCAGTTCCGTGCTGATGTATTTGCCATCGTAAAAGGTGTGCCGGTCAAGAAATTCCCGGCGCGTTTCCCAGGCCATTTGATCAAAGAACAAATTTCCCAACCCGTAATGCAGAAAAGAGCCGTTGTAAAATTCCATCGCCTGGGGGATATGCGCCTGGCTGCCGTTGACAATGGTGGCGCCGGCGTCTGCGATAGCACGGAAATCACTGACATGCTTTTCCGTCGGTTTTGCCTGGTAATACTCCACATACTGGAATGTGGTGATGACGATATACCCCCAGGCCTTCAATTGCGCGATCTCAGCCTTCAGCCACTCATAATCGCCGCAACGAGCAGCCCCCGGTTGACGCTCGGTGGCCCAAGCGAAGTCCGGGCCAACCGGATTGCATCCAATGAAGGCAAAACGGTTGCCGTGGTGCTCGATGAAGGCCGGCTTGCGTGAATCCTCCAGATCGGCTCCGCCACCATAGTAAGGTAATTGCCGTTCATTGTACATGTCCAGGGTTTGTAAAGTGGCTTGCGGGCCGTAGTCTTCGAAATGATTCCCGGTCAATTCTATTACATCCGTGCCGATATAATCGAGCAATTCGATGTATTTGGGGTTGCTACAGAAGACCAGCCCCTCCTGGCGCGAATCAGGCGGCGGGCAACCACCATAGAAAGGAATTTCGTTGCTAATATGAGTGATATCCGCTGCACGAAGCGTATCACCAATATCTTGCGCCGGGTAATTCACGCCGGCATAGTCCATTCGCACCGCTGTGGCGCGCACCAGAGCGGTCACCCCAGTCATCAATAGGACGGTTAATTTTTCTGGGTCACGATTGGTTGCGGGCAATGAAATATGTTGTGGGTGAGTGCCCGCCAGGACAAAAAAGATTTTCAACGGGTAAGTGCTGTTATCGAAGTCGTTCCGGATGGGAGACTGCCCGTCGATCGCCAAAACCTTTAACCTTGGTTCAAGCCATTCGAACGGGACGATTCCAAGGGCAGGACGGTTTTGCCACATGGTGTCGACCAATTTATCCGAAGGGACCGTCATAACCGCTTCCGGGCTGGGTTCGCCCCACTGGGCTGTGAAGGCACTCTTTGTGGAATCGGACATCCATAACTGAGCGCCTGATAGAGGTCCTGAGTTGGAACCAAACCAGGTTGCTCGGAGCTCGTCCAAACTGACTTCATCCAGGACTGTAGGGAAAGGGGCTACGAGCGCATAGATCCATTGGGACTTCTGGGCATCGTCATCGGCGCCCATCACGAGGTGTAGGTTCGCTGCAGCAGGACCGGAAGCATGAGGTAAGTTCCAGGAAAGTGCCGTCTCCACTAAAGTCTCGGGGACCGCAGGGTCGATCCACATTGGAAAAGACTCTGGCGTGTTGGTTCCCACCTCGGCAAAGGAGGGCGGAACATAGGGAGTGGGCGTACTGGTCGGGCTGGGAGGTCTTGTTGGAAGCGACGTTGCTGTGTGAGTGGCAAGCGCCAGCTCGCGAAGGGGAATTTCCATGGAGGGCATAGAAATTCGTGTTGGCGTTCCACACGAAACCAACAGGGTAAAAAAGAGGAATAGAAAAATTACTCTTTTAGTAGGATTGGTCATGGCGGATTACGGCGAAGGTTCCAGGGTCTGAAAAGGTTTGGGGAGGCTCATGGGGGTGAGCGTAAGGGTGGGTTGGGGTGTAGGCGTGTCTGCATAAGGAACCCATCCACTGTAGGCAAAGTACTCGCTTAAAAAGGAGGCGCGTTCGGCAGCTGTCATCGGGCGGGGGCGAGCATAGTCTTCTAGCATCATTGTCATTAATTCAACACTCATCAATTTTCCGTCGTAAATGAGATAGCGATCAATGAATTCACGCCGAATCCCTGGATGGTACGGGATATCCCCCATCTGGTCGAAGAAAAGGTTACCAAGCCCATAATGGATAAAGGCATCGCTATAGAACTCCATGACTTGGGCAAAATGAGCCTGGCTGCCGCTTACAATCGAGGCTCCGGCATTTGCGACAAGATGAAAATCCTGGATCTGGTCCGGGCGCGCCTCTGGGGAATAGTATTCCTGGTGCTGAAAGGTTGCGATGACTAGATATCCCTGCGATTTCAAATCCGCAATCGTCTTCTCCAGATAATCCGGATCGCATGGCGCAGCGCCAGGTTTATTTTCTGTTGCAATGGGAGGTTTTCCCCAATCCACTGGATTGCATCCGATGAAGGCGATCTTATTGCCATTATGCTTTAGCAGCAATGGTTTGAGCGCATCCTCCAGATCGGCGCCACCCCCGTAATACCCGATGCCTTGCTGGGCATAAATATCGAGCGTTTCCAGCATGGCTCCCGCCCCGTAATCGGCAAAGTGGTTACCGGTCAATTCTACAACGTCGGTGCCCACATTGGTCAAAAGATCGATGTACTTTGGATCGCTGCAAAAAACGAGCTTCGACCGGCTCGGATTGGGGAAGTCGCAGCCGGTGTAGAAAGGGATCTCATTGCTGATGTGTGTGATGTCCGCCATACGCATGAACTCACGGATGTCGCTAGCAGGGTAGGTCACACCTTTGGTTTCCATCGTGAATGCGGTAGCGCGGACGAGCGCAGTCACACCGCTCAGGATCACAGATGTCATGCGTGCAGGCTCTCGATTTGAGGGGGGCAATTTGAAGGTATCAGGATCCGGGACATCACCGGACACACGAAGAGCATACTTGACCTGCAGTGGATAATTCGCGACCGTGAAGTCCTTGTGGATTGGTGATTGGCTATCCACCATAAGAACTTTTAACTTAGGCTCAAGGGCTTCAAAGGGTACGATACCCCACGCTGGTCTTTCGGACCAAAGCGATTCGACAAGTTCGTCTGATGGTACGATCTGCAATACTCCTGGAGTGGGCTCTCCCCATAAGGAGTGCATTGCGGCTGCTGTGGAAGCATCCATGAATACGTGCCAGTCGGCGAGGGATCCGTGCTTCGAAGCCCGCCAGGCATCCTGCAAATCAGCTCCCGTGACTCCATCCAGAGTGGTCGGGAAAGCTGTCACAACTGTGTAGATCCAATTCGTTCTAGATTCGACTGGTAGAGTCTCTTCCCCGTTCTCCAACTGCAACCATAGGCTGGCCTGCGAAGGGTCATTTTCGATTTGCAGACCCCATTTTTCTGACTCAGCTACCAGCAAGCTTGGCACTTCGGGCGCGCGGTAGAGCGTCGCTTGCCTTGATACTGGCGCGACTGTTTCCGTGGGCGACAATCGGGTAGCAACAGGTGGGTCGGAATATTGGACTGTTGTGTTGGGTGAACAGGCGGAAAAGCTGAGGAGAATTAGCGAAATACGTGCTAGGCTCGAATGAAATTTTGACATCCTGTTTTTTTCTCACAAATAAGGTGGTTAGACAAGAGGTCCTCTTGTCCTACCGGTCCGGAAAGGAGGATTGAGTGCATCAAAGTTGGAGCTCCAGTTTTGTAACGGTAAAAGCGGTTAGAGTTTTTGGGTCGAGCGTAACACCCAACCCGGGCCTGGTTGGGACGTCGATCGTGCTGTCTGGATTCAAGATGAATCGTTCTTGGGTAATGTCTTGAGCGAAATAGCGATCAGAAGCGGAGATGTCCCCTGGCAAGATAAAGCCTGGTAGGGAGGCGAGTGCCAGGTTTGAAGCGCGCCCGAACCCGGTTTCCAGCATCCCTCCACACCAAACCGGGATCCCGTTATTGGTGCACAGATCGTGAATTGCCACGGCCAGGCTGAGGCCACCTACCCGTCCGGCCTTGATATTGATGATTTTACAGGCTTCCATTTCCAGTGCATAGCGTGCATGGCGTGGGGAGATGATGCTCTCATCCAGGCAAATCGGCGTTTTGAATGTCGCCTGAAGGAGGCGGTGATCCCAGATATCATCTTCATAGAGCGGTTGTTCAATCAGTAACAAATCCAGATCGTCCAAAGGTTCGAGCCTGCGGGCCGTCTCGAGTGTGTAAGCGGAGTTGGCATCCACTTGCAAACGAGTATCCGAAAACGCAATGCGTACCTGGGTGGTATCTTCCACGTCTCTTCCTGGTTTGATCTTGATCTTCAGGCGACCGTAGCCCTGGTCCAGATATTGCCCGGCGACGCGTACAAGGGCATCCGGTGAGTCTTGGATGCCGATCGACACGCCTACCTCGACTTTTTCGCGAACTCCCCCCAGCATATCCTTTAAAGATTTGCCATCGTGTTGCCCAAGCAAATCCCAAAGAGCCATTTCGACTCCCGCTTTTGCCAGGTGATGTCCGCGAATCCCGGCAACGATGGTTTGAAATTCAGGAACATTGAAAAGTCCCTGTCCTACGAGGAGAGGCGCAATGAAATCCTTTAAGATATGCCAGGCAGTGCCGATCGTCTCATAGTTGTAGCCAGGGTCATGTTCAACAGCACATTCCCCGTATCCTGTCAGCCCTTCAGCTCGCAAGGCCAGTAAGATACACTCTTTATGATCGATGCGTCCGAAGGAGGTTTCAAAAGGCGTAACGAGAGGTAAACGCAGGTGGAAGAGTGTTAACGAGTCCAGTTTCATTCTTCAATATCGACTTCGCCCTCCGCCTCATCGAGTCCCAGTTCACGTAAGGCCTCATCCATGCTGACAGAGGCTTCATGTCGAACACCAGGAGCAGGCGTCCCGCAGAAAGGGCACAGATTCCAGGGGAGCTCCATCAGGTTTCCGCATTCCTCGCATGCCTTTTTTAATTTCGTATGGCAGTTTGGACAAATCTGCCAGGCATCTTTGACACGTCGTTCACATCCTGGACATAGCGGTAAATCTTCCAACGCCTGTAGAAGGGCTTCTTCTTCAAGCGTTCTTTGATAATCCTCCTCGAGCGTACGTGAGGGGCGGAGAATCAAATACACGATCACACCCGGTAAACTCAATACGCCTACCAGCAATGTAGAAAGGATATGCACCAGCGGATCTCTTGAACGGTTGTGGATATCCCTGTACGTCCAGATGACCAGGGCGATCCAAAGCGCCGCGATAAAGGCACCGCTGAAACCGGTCAACAGCAGCAGTAGATTACTTAGGAAGGTGGGGTCAAAAGTCATAGGTCCTCCTGCTGGATAGCAAGACGGGTTGCGAACTTTACCTGATTATAGTCGAGATGGTGTTCATCGCGTTAAGGTGTATCGAAAATGAAATGCCAATCACTGCTATCATGCCAGGTTTCAGAGGAGGTGCCGATCACCTGGTAGAAAGTTACTCCTGGCTTCAAATAGATCGGCAATCCCTGTGAAGATGTCAATAAAAGGGGTTGATCCTCCTGTATTCGGGTCCATGCTGCCTGAATGGCGTTGCCGTTGCGGAACACGTAGGCAGGACCTGAGTCCAAAAGGTTGATGTGATAGACCTCATCTTCCTCCTCGTTCTTAGTGGCAAATACATGGGGTGCAAATAAAACCACTACATTATCTGCTTTGACTTGTGATTTGGTGATCGCATCGAATAAGGGGGCGTAAGAGGGGGGTTTGTCTTTGCGTAAATCGTCCACTTCTTGATAGCGCAGGTATTTGCTCTCTGCAGGGAGATATTCCCAATAATTGTAGTCATCCAACGAGTATTGCGTGAATATGCGAGCGGCTTTTTCACTTGACTGCGGAGGAATGAAGCTGAAAAAGCTGCTGTGCAGGGAGGGGCGATTATTATCCACGCCCGATCGTTTCGCAATACAATCATTGAATTTGGTCGTATTTAGGAAAATATTATTGTACGTATCTCTATTTCCCGGACCTACAACAAATGGGGGGCAGGCGCCTACGCCTGGAACGATCAGGCGTCGTTCTAAATCGCTTTTCTTGTAATAATCATATACGCGTGGATCGGCGTATTTGAATACAAAGAAAGCTTGGTACATGCGCACGACGTTTTCATCGAAGTACCGGCCCGAACGTACCGGACCTACCATATCAGAATTGTTCCCGTAAAATACAGCAATGAAACGCGTCAAGCCATCTTCAATATAGTATTCGAACGCCGTATCTGCCAGTGTCAAGCCCAATTGTGGGCGGACATACCGCGGATATTGGGTGATTTTGATCGCTATGGGTCTGCGCTCGAGTAACTGGGGATCTACTACGATCAATCCAGTGATGGGGTTCACTCTGGAGGAAGTATAGAATATAGGTTGGTCTGAACCTTCGACCGCCTGCGATGTGGGTACCCGTAATTGTTCTAGCGGCAATCTCCCGGGTGCGAGCAGCGTGGCAAGCGATGAAGGAACGGGGGCCGGCGACTCGTAGGGGGATGTATAAAGACCTGTTTCGGGTTGGAAGGGAGTTGCGGTAGGATAATCCGCCGCTTGCTGCGGTACGTCCGGTGCCAGCGCCTGGACCTGGGTTTGGCAGCTACTCGCGAGAAAAAGCGAGAATAAGACCAACAACTTGTTCCCTAAATTGGCTACCCGATTCCTGCGGATTGCCACATGTCGTGATGCTACCATGAAGCTGATTGTACAATAAAACAAATTGACATAGCCTAAACCTGATAAAATTGCCGACAGACTGCAATGTTTATACTATTCACGCTTATTGAACTTGCTGGTATCGCATTCTTTTTAGTCATCATTTCCCAAGTCCGTGCAAGATTCAGGTATACCTGGTTGATTGCTGTGGGTGGTGCTTTCCTGGCCTGGGTCAACGTGTTTTCTTGGCGCGGGAGGTTACCCTTGAGCCTTGTTTTTCCTCCCTGGGAACCAGCAGCCCTATTCCACGATTCGCTTTCCTTTACAGTAAACGCGGTTACCTGGCCGTTTGTCTTTAGTTTAGCGACGTTCTTGTTAGCCACTATCCTAACCGCAATTATTCGAGAGAATTTTCCAGCACCACTGCCTTGGGCTGCATCTTTTGTTTTGGGAGGGTTAGGCCTCTTGGCGGTGATGGCGGATAACCCTGTTACCTTATTGATGGTATGGGCTGCAATTGATTTTGCGGAGTTGCTGGCTCATTTACGCCAACAGGAGGTAGGGGAGACAAGCGATAAGATTGTAACGGTGTTTGCCGTACGACTTTCGGGTATTGGTATGTTGTTCTGGGCGAGCATGGTGAGCCTTTCAAGCGGGACGCCTTTGAATTTTCAAGATCCTCCGCCTCAGGCGGGTTTGTTCTTACTGATTTCGGCCGGCTTGCGTTTGGGAGTGCTCCCTTTGCACCTGCCATACGTATCTGAAATCAATATCCGCCGTGGATTCGGGAGTATGTTGAGACTTGTTTCAGCGGCGTCAAGCCTTATCATTCTAGCTCGGATTCCCAGGCTGGATTCTCCACTCGGAACGACAGTTTTGTTGACACTTTCTGCTCTGGCTGCAACCTATGCGGGCTGGAAATGGTACCGGTCTTCGGATGAATTAAGTGGTCGACCTTTCTGGTTGATCGGATGTGCCTCCTTGGCCATTGTATCCTCGTTGAGCGCCAATCCGCTTGGCGCGATAGGATGGGGATGTGGATTGATCCTTTCTGGTGGAGTACTCTTCCTTACATCCGTCTATCGCAAGTGGGTCAATCGTTTGCTATTGCTTGGATGGTTGGGCCTCTCGGCGTTGCCATTTACGATTACTGCGATGAGTTTGAATTTACCTGATATGACCTACTATGCATTTTGGCCATTCTTGATATTGGCTCAGGCATGCTTGTTGGCCGGATATGCCCATCATGCCGTTCGGCCATCAGGTCGTGTCGCCTCGGCGCAACTTGACCGCGTATCCTTATATGCTTTTTACCTCGGTGTTGCTGTTTTAATGACAGTCCTCCTTCTTTTGGGTATCTGGGGCTGGGACGGCGCCTTTAAGGTTGGGAATGTAACTCTCGCTTTGTTAACGAATGTCCTGGCGATTCTTTTAGTTTGGTTGGCGAATCGCCTGCCGGCTATCACACCTTTTCGAGCAAACTGGTTGCGCCCAGAAGGTCTTTCAATTGGCGAGTGGTTCTTTCGGATACTATCGGGGATCTATCAACTGGTTGGACGTATTGCCAGTGTGATCACCGATACCCTGGAGGGAGAAGGCGGAATCATGTGGACAATCCTGCTTCTCGTGTCCATCATTTCGCTGCTTACGCAAGGAAGCACAGCCCCATGACATTCCTTGCTTGGCTTGCAGTCGTCACGCTTACGGTGACCGCTTCTGGTTTGCTTCTAAGCCAGGATTGGCGTATCAGCTTGAGTTTATTGGGGGTTCAATATATTGGTGTATTAGGCCTGGTCGCTTTGCATTGGCCGCTCAGCATGGCTGCGATCAAGTTGATCACAGGGTGGATGGCTATTGCAATCCTGGGCATTACACGTCTTGGATTCACACGATCCAAAGACCTATTTGAAGAATTCTGGTCGCAGGGAAGGCTATTCCGTTTGATTGCAGCAAGTTTTATAGTAGTGATTGTTATTGCAGTCGCGCCGAAGGTTGAGGCGATCGTGCCCGGATTAGGGCTGGCGGTAATATCAGGTAGTATGGTCTTGATGGGAATTGGACTGTTGCAATTGGGAATTTCATTTCAACCGATGCGCATTATTCTTGGACTATTGACCGTGCTATCCGGGTTCGAAATTGTGTACGCCGCCTTGGAAAGCTCCCTTTTGGTGGCCGCATTACTGTCTGTTGTCAACCTGGGGTTGGCTTTAACCGGAGCTTACCTGCTCTCCTTGATCAAGCCAGAGGTGGGTATATGAGTTCACCCCTGATCTGGATTGTGGTTCCAGGAGTATTCTCGGTGATCGCGTTGCTTTTGCGTAATCAACGCTACCTGGCGATTATGGGGGGTGGTCTTGCACTCCTCCTGACCGTTCTGGCTATCATGCTTCCCATCGATCAGGCTGTGCAGATTGGCAATTTAACATTCAAGATCAATACCTCCTTTCTGGTTTTAGGTCGCCGGCTTGTAATTACTCCAAACGATGCTTCTTTGCTGGTGGTCTTTTATGGGTTGTTTGCGATGTGGCTGTTTGGCTCCCATCCAACGCGCACTGCCAATCGACTCGTCCCGTTGGGATTTGCCATATCCGCTTTGACTGTTGCCTCACTCGCCGTTGAACCATTCTTGTTTGCTGCGATTTTGATTGAACTTGCCGTCCTTTTGGCTATTCCATTGTTCTCCGAACCGGGGCGACCTCCCGGGCCAGGTCTGATGCGATTTCTCGTTTATCAGACGCTGGGAATGCCTTTTATCCTTTTTGCCGGTTGGTTGCTTGCAGGTGTGGAAGCCAGTCCAGGGGACCTGGGATTGGCGACACAATCTGCAACCATATTAGGCCTGGGCTTTGCCTTTCTTTTGGCGATCTTCCCTTTATTTACCTGGATGCCTATGCTGGCGGAAGAAGTGTCCCCCTATATTCTTGGGTTCATGTTCTGGATTTTGCCCACCGTAGCAATCATCTTTGGTTTAGGATTTTTAGACCGTTATGCATGGATCCGAACTTCGGAACAGTTAAGCCCAATATTGCGTGCGGTGGGATTGCTGATGGTTGTCACCGGAGGTCTTTTTTCGGCCTTCCAACGACATCTTGGTAGGCTAATGGCTTATGCGGTCATCGCTGAAACCGGTTTTAGCCTTCTTGCGCTTAGTCTTCCCGCATCAGACTCAATACAACTGGTATTTCTGTTCCTGGTACCACGGTCATTGGGATTGTTGGTTTGGTCGTTAAGCCTGCAGGGATTGTATGAAAATAGCGAATCACTTCATTTCAACTCAGTACAGGGCATAAGCCGCGTGTTTCCAATCACAACGCTGGGGTTGTTGTTAGCCTATTTTTCAATCGCAGGTTTCCCCCTGCTTGCCAGTTTTCCGATACGGCTGGTATTGTGGGATGAATTGGCCAGCCAATCTTTGGGGGATGCATTCTGGTTTTTGATCGGCACTATGGGATTGTTGGCGGGAGCCACCCGTTCGCTTGGGGTATTGGTTAAACCGGCTGAAGGATCAGGTTGGGACTTTCGGGATCCCTGGGGAAGGGCGCTCCTGATTGGGATGGGTGTGATCGGGTTATTCCTGCTCGGGTTTTTTCCACAAATCCCGGCACCTTTCCTGGGAAATTTACCAGCGATGTTCGAACATCTCGGCAATTAGACTATAATCACCTTACTCCCGATATGAGACTCTCTGGAGGCCAGCATGGAGTTTGAACAGATCGTCAATCGGTTGGAATGGCTTGACGAAGAATACAGAAAAGAAAAAACTGCATTACGCGCGTTGCAGGAGCGTTCTGATTCCAACGAAGGCAATCTAAATACTTTGAATAAGCTGATCAAGGAATTGGACAAGAAAGTATCTGATTACGGTCCCGTCCCCGCGCGCTTAAAACAGTTTGATGAGATCTTATCCAAACAGCGTGAGGATTTCAATAAGGCTCTGTCGGACCTTGAGAAGAAACATCAGCGTCGCGAGCGGGAAGCCTTGAAGCGGCATCAGGTTGAATTCGAAGAGTTGACGAAAACCCTGGAAATTGTTGAAAAAACCAAAGACATAAAAACTCTTAAGGAAAAAGTAAAAGAACTGACGGATGAGAACATCCGTTTAAATGTCACCTTTTCCGAGCTCAAACCCAAATTGGAAGAAGCTGTACACAAGAACACAGAAATCAGCGAATTGAATTTGGCTCTCGAAGAAACTCGTAGGCAGGAGAGTAAACGGATTGCAGATATGCAGGGTGAGATTTCCGCTATGCGCAAGCGCGTGGATGATTTTCGTCAAAAGATGGAAGTGCAAGGGGATTCTGCGCGTAACATTGAAAACCGCTTCACGGAGTTGATCGCTTCTGAAGGCGAGAGGAAACAAGCTCAGCAGACCTTCCTGGACCAGCAAGCCCTCGCACAAACTGAACGCGATCGCGTTTACAAGGAATGGCGAGATAGAATCGATACTTTTAGACAACAAGCTGAAAACTTGGAAGCTCAAACTCTGACACTGGATGAAACCTTACGTGCTGCGAAGCGTGCTCAAGAGACTTACCTGGATCTCAATCAGAAGTTGGAGCGGCGGATCAACGAGATCACCGAAATGCAACGGTTGTCCGAAGATCGCTTGAGGCAGGAGTGGGTGACATTCAAAGCTGATGACCAGAAACGCTGGACCAGCAATACGCTCTCTCAGGAAGAAACGATGAGAGAAATGCGTAAGGCCCTGGATAAAATTGAAGAGCGGCTTACGGCCATGGATGACATGTCTCAGACCTTGCAGGATCAATTGCACCAGACAACCGATACAACAGAACAACAATTACAGGAACTGATGAACCTATCCCATGAATGGCTCACCGCTTACGAACGCATCATGGGGCACACACGCAAGACTGTAAAATAGCCATGCGGGTCATAGGAACAGCTGGTCATGTCGATCATGGCAAATCATCATTGATCGCGGTGCTTACTGGAACGCACCCCGATCGTCTTAAAGAAGAACAAGAGCGGGAGATGACCATCGAGTTAGGTTTCGGTTGGTTGACGTTGCCA
>CAZULT010000026.1:12460-51693 GCA_964621295.1 uncultured Anaerolineaceae bacterium
AGAGGTGGGTATTGTTGACGTTCCAGGTCATCGTGATTTTATCGAGAATATGCTGTCCGGTATCGCCGCAATTGATGCGGCTTTGCTGGTCATTGCTGCAGATGAGGGGGTCATGCCGCAAACCAGGGAACACCTGGCGATCATTGATTTACTCCAAATTCCCGCTGGATTGATTGTCCTGACCAAAACTGATTTGATCTCGGATTCAGAGTGGTTGGCGCTGGTGGAGGCGGACATCCAAAATGTCGTAAAAGATTCCGTACTAAAGGATGCTCCAATCGTTCGCGCCTCTGCTAAGACCGGATTCGGATTGGAGCAATTGTTGGAAAAACTAGCGGAAGTTTTGAACCGGGAAACCCGGCGGGTGGACCTGGGTCGCCCGCGTTTGCCCATCGACCGTGTCTTCAGCATGTCCGGTTTTGGAACAGTGGTAACTGGTACGCTCATCGATGGCCAACTCAACGTGGGGGATGAAGTGATCATCCTGCCGGATCGAATCAAAGGCCGGATCAGGGGATTGCAGACTCATAAAAAGAAAGAAGAAACGGCAATTCCCGGTTCTAGAACAGCTGTAAATATTTCAGGAGTGTCTTCAGACCAGGTCAAGCGTGGTGATGTGCTGGCGTTGCCAAAGCAATATCAGGCAGTGCGCCGACTGGACGCCCGCCTGAGACTGCTAAAGGACATTTCTGCTCCATTAAAACATGCTGCAGAAGTAAAGGTGTTTATTGGTGCAACCGAAAGTATCGGGACGCTGCGGTTGCTCAGCGACGAGACTTTGGGCCCGGCTGAAGAGGGATGGGTTCAACTCGAGTTGCGCGATCCAGTCGTGGCTGTACGCGGCGACCGATTCATCCTGCGAAGACCTTCACCGGGCGAAACGTTGGGGGGTGGTTTCATTGTCGACCATCAGCCCAAAGGCAGACATAAGCGTCTGGATCAGGCGGTGCTTAGATCGTTCGAGTCCCTCGCGCTCGGTTCTCCTTCCGATGTTCTTCTTGAGGCCGCCTCTTCCTTGCAGATCGCTACCGTGAAAGATATTGTTGCGCGCTCCCGATTGGAATCGGATGTGGCCGATCAGGCTCTTCGTCAGGTGGTTGAAAATGGGCAGTTGGTGCTTCTCGAAGATGGAGAATTGACCAGCGTGAGCGCATTGTTGGCGATCACAAGGCCACAGTGGCAAGCGCAAATGGAGCGCATTCACAAGGCCGTCGTAACCTATCATTCCCAGTTCCCATTAAGGCGCGGTATCCCGCGTGAAGAATTGAAAAGTAAATTGAAATTGTCGGGACGTTCCTTCATTGTAGTCCTGAAGAAACTTGTATCCGAGTCGGAACTGGTTGAAAAAGGAAATGCGATAGCAGTACCTGATCATGGAATCCGTTTGAATCAAGACCAACAAGCAAAAGCACAGGGTTTAATGCGCCGCTTTGAAAAAAGTCCGTTCGCGCCTCCATCCGTTAAGGAATGTCAGGAACAGGTCGGCGAGGAGGTCTACGGGGCTTTGATTGAACTCGGGGAACTGATCCAGCTTTCAACAGAAGTAGTATTCCGAGTTAAGGATTATGAGCAAATGCTTGAAAAAGTAAAGGTATTCATCCGTGAAAAAGGAAGGATCAATGTGGCTGATGCCCGGGATTTGTTCAAGTCAAGTCGGAAATATATGCTGGCCCTGATGGAGTACTTAGATTTGGCAAGAGTTACCATTCGCGAAGGCGATTATCGAAAATTATCCGGGTAAATAAAATTTCTACCTTGGCGTCCATCAAGGTTCTCGACCTAAAAGGCACATTCCTGCCAAAACCATACTAGAGAATCTCCCATCCTTGATGGAGGTCTTGTATACTAGCCTCGTGATCTATTAAAGGTTGCCGAAGATTGTGGTATGTCGTCGAATATGAAATTGCCCATAGGATCTGCACAACAATTCACGCGTGTCGCGAGAGCGCTCCTGGCGTTTTCTTCGGTGATAGCGTTGGCCTTACTTGGCGCCAGCCTCACCGGGTTAAAACTTAGACCGGCACAGATGTTCTTTTCGCGTGAATTACCTCGAAGTGTGTTCATTGAATTTGACCGGGTTGTCCAATCCGCATCGAATATTTCTGTGGGTGAAGCGCTCTTACTGGTAGGGGGGATCTTGCTGATATTTGTTTTGGTCATGATGATGTTATCCCCGGAGATGCGTAAGCAGTTGATCAAAACCATTCTACGGATTGGATTGACGGCCTGGGCGATTTTCTACGTACTTACAAGATTTCAAGCACAAGGAGGTTTGGAAGTTGATCCACAACTTGCGACGACAGAACAAACACAACAAATAGTGTCTGCACTCCCTCCGTACACCCCTCCTGCGATCCCAAATGTGGTTGTTTATCTAGTGAGTCTAACGGTTGTCTTGGTCTTTGTAGGGGTCGGGTTCGTCATCTACCGGGTGATACGTCCCCCCAGTCGGCCACTGGTGGACCTGGCTCGAGCTGCTCGTTCTGCTTTGAAAGATTTATCATCCGGACGCAGATGGGATGATACAGTGATCTCCTGTTACATTCGCATGAGCGCTGCCGTAAGTGAACAACGTGGTCTGCATCGTCAGAGTGCCACTACACCTGCAGAGTTCGCTCGCCGACTTGAACAGGCTGGTTTGCCAACTGATCCAGTTCGTCGATTGACCCGTTTGTTTGAAAAAGCTCGTTACGGTAATAGTCCTTCCAGCCCAAATGAGGTCAATGAGGCTGTGGCTTGCCTGGTTTCCATTTTACAGTCAGTGGGAGTGGAGCAGTTGTGAAGCGCCAACAAAAAACCTTGCTTGGTGTGGTGATATTGATTGCGGCTGCAATAGCCTATTTTTTAAAGGACCTTATCCATGAGGTTCTGTTAATGCCGATTTCCTATTTGTGGTATCTGATAAATCTAATGTATCTTTCGGTAGCTCAAATCGTCCTATGGTTTGTATTGGTGGTTATCTTTGCGCTGGTCGGATTTGGCAGTTTGTACGGAAAGTTGGGTTCCCCGGAGGGCAGTGAAGAGGACCTTCTGCCCCAATATGGCCCTGTTGGAGTCGCCGCCCGGCAAATCACCCGTAGCCGCGAAGGGATCTATTATAAGTGGTTGATAGCCAATCGGCTGGGAAAGCTGGCGCGGTCTGTGGTGATGCAGCGGGGGGGGCGTGATCGCGTGGTAACGGACGAGCTGTTTGGCCCTGAATGGCAGCCTCCAGTTGATGTTCAGGCATATTTGGAATCGGGTCTGAACCTGACCTTTGCGGATTTTCCTCGGCGGAGACTTTTGCGTCGGCGGCCTGATACCCCTCTTGATATAAATGTCGAGAAAGTACTTACTTATATCGACTCGCAGGTGGAGCAAACCCATGATTGATTTCCAAGACGTGTCAAAAATAAGCGACCATGTCGTGACCGAGGTCGAACGCGCCGTTGTAGGGAAACGGGAATTGCTGACAACCATCATGTCTGCAGTACTGGCTGGTGGGCATATTCTCCTGGAAGATTATCCTGGGTTGGGGAAAACGTTGATTGCCAGAAGTTTTGCAGTTGTACTGGGATTGGAGTTTAAACGCATCCAATTCACGCCGGACCTGCTTCCGGGTGATATCACAGGCGGATATGTTTTCAATCGCAACAAGAACAAGTTTGAGCTTCGAAAAGGCCCGCTGTTCGCGAACATTATCCTTGCGGATGAAATCAATCGCGCCTCTCCTAAAACTCAATCTGCTTTGTTGGAGGCCATGCAGGAATTGCAGGTCACTTTCGAGGGAGAAACATTGCCTTTACCAGAACCCTTTCTGGTTCTGGCCACTCAAAATCCGATCGAATACGAAGGGACTTTTCCGTTACCGGAAGCTCAATTGGATCGATTTATGTTGAAACTCTCCGTGGGGTATCCTGATATCGAAGAAGAGAGTACGATCTTGCATCGTAGGATGGAGCGTCGACAAGATGAAGTCATTTTACAAACGATTACAAATGCGGAACAGCTATTAGAAATGCGTCAGGCGATTGAAAATGTGCATGTTCATGCTGATCTGGAACAATATATCGCCAGGTTGGTGCACGCTACACGGGCAGATCGCAGGGTGGCAGTTGGCGCCAGCCCTCGCGGCTCTCTCGCTTTTTTGAAGTTGGCTCGTGCCCGGGCGGCAATGGAAAACCGTGATTTTATAACCCCTGACGATATCAAACATTTTTCATCCCCGGTACTTTCCCACCGATTGATCTTGCAGCCGGAATATTGGATGGCGCAAGAAGTGAACAAGGAAGTCATAAAAGATATCTTCAATACGACACCGGTTCCTGTCATTGACTGAAGCATGAATCGTTCATTTTCGATCAGCCTGGCTGCCTATGGTCTTATCTTATTTGGGTTGGTAACTTTTCGGGGTGATTTTCTGGCCCTATCGTTACCGCTATTAATTTATCTGTTGTCCAGTTACTTTTCAGCGCCCCAAGAAATCCGCCTTAAGATTGAAAGAACGCTCAGTGCAGATCGTGTGTCTGTTGACCAGCCGGTCGTAGTGACGATAAAAGTTGCCAATCAAGGTCCCGCATTGGAGGAATTGCATTTAGTCGACCGAATTTCTCCAGCCCTTGTCGTCCAAGAGGGTTCCTTGGACCAGGTTCTCTATCTGGGAAAAGGCAAATCGATAGTTTGGACTTATACGATTTGTGGCCCGCGCGGTCATTACCCCTTCCGTGAGATCGAGGTTGAGGCGCGTGAGTTTTTTGGTATTACCGGAAAAACAGACATGTTGACCACATCCGGAGGATTATTCGTTTTACCCGCGGTCTTGCCGTTAAGAAAGTTTCCCATTCAGACACGCCGGACCCGTGTTTATGCCGGGACGATCCCTGCGCGAACGGGAGGACATGGAGTTGAGTTCTTTGGAGTACGCGAGTATCAAGCGGGAGACTCCCCGCGTTTGATCAACTGGCGTGCCAGCGCCAGGCACACCTTTAATATGTACTCGAATGAATATGAACAAGAACGAGTGGCGGATGTAGGGGTTGTGCTGGATGGCCGCGCAAAAACCAATGTTTTTGGACGGAACCATTCGATATTTGAATATTCCATACAAGTATCGGCTGCTTTGGCCGATGCGCTGCTATCGCAAGGAAATCGCGTGGGGTTGTTGAATTATGGGAGATACTTCCAGTGGACATTCCCTGGATACGGGAAAATACAACGTGAGCGGATCTTACAGGCGCTGGCAACCGCTCAAATTGGGGGCAGTGCTGTTTTTTCAGGTTTGGAACACTTGCCAACGCGCTTGTTTCCCGCAAATTCGCAGATCATCCTGGTGAGCCCATTGAATGAAGAGGATTATCCGGTGCTCGTTCAACTCCGCGCCCATGGCTATCAGGTTCTGATTATCAGCCCCGACCCTGTCAGCTTCGAAGTGGGGTTTCTACCACCGAACCACGCCGTTGAATTGGCGGGCCGACTGGTCAGGTTGGAGCGTACTTTGTTATTGAGAAAACTTCAGCGGGCGGGTATCCAGATCCTGGATTGGGACGTATCCCAGCCTTTTGACCTAGTTGTAAAAAAAAGATTGGTTCGTCCACCTGTATACTTGCGCAATCTCAGGAGAAGGGTATGATTTGGTTCGCTTTCATCCTTAGCCTGGTTTTGGGTTTGGGTTCGTTGGCTTTAAGCTTTGCACGTATCGGCCAATCCGCGTTGGCGATCTCTCTGGGCTTGTTTGGGTTGTTATGGTTGTATTCCGCTTGGCGGCGTTTGACCTGGATTTCAACTCTGGGTATTTTTCTTTCCCTTGGATTGGCTGCATTCGGTTTGTGGTCAGATCTATCCTCTGGATGGATGCTGGCAGGTGCGTTGGGCGGTCTCATGTCATGGGATCTGGCAGATTTTATTCGCAGATTGTGGTCCACTCCAGACACGAAAGAGAAGCGAAATCTTGAGCGACGCCATCTTGCACGGCTGACAATCGTAGCAGTTTTTGGTTTGATCCTCGCCAGTATTGTGATGGTGGTACGTTTGGAATTTTCGTTCGAATGGGTTGTATTGCTCACGCTGGTCGCAATGTTGGGGATTTCACAGATGATCGCATGGCTGCGGCGCAGGGGTGATTGAGGATCAATTGAACGGCTTTGCGCTTTAACAGTTATTCTCGCTTTACCCAATAAATACAAACACAGGACTTTGAACTTTTGCATGGACATGGTATGCAATCCTATCCATGACGCCTTCAGGAGTCTTTCCACGATAGAGTTTTCTGTATACTCACGCTGACGTTCCTGTTGCACTATGAGCGCCCTGGCAGGAAAAAAACCGCACCTGTCCTTCAATGCTATAATCTCTCACATGCATGAACTGCCTGTCACGCAGTCTATCCTGGAGATTGCCCTCAAACACGCCAAAAAGGCTGAAGCAACGCGCATTACCGATCTACACATTATCATGGGTGAGTTATCCAAACTGGTGGATGAATCAATACAATTTTATTGGGAAATCATAGCCAAGGAAACAATTGCAGAGGGAGCCAGGCTCCACTTCCGAATAGTTCCTGCAGAGTTTCAATGCATGGCTTGTTTTCACAAATACAAACCTGATGGGGAGGAATTCTCCTGTCCCAATTGTGGTGCAGTCGGCGTCAAGATCATTGCAGGGGAAGAATTCTCACTTGAAGCTATTGATGTTGAATAGAGCCGCCCCCTGATATTGCTTTGTGAATTGCGATTAGAATTAGAGGTGCCATGTCCGAAAGAATTTCAATCGTCGAAAGAATTCTATCTTCCAATGATAAATTGGCGGAAGAGAATACGGCTCGCCTGGATGCTTCGAAAGTACTCGCTGTCAACTTGATGGCATCACCTGGCGCTGGTAAGACCTCGCTTATCGAACAAACCCTGCCGCTTCTCGCAGAGCAACTGCGAGTGGCTGTCATCGATGGGGATATCGCGACTTCTATCGATGCCGATCGCGCTTCTGCAGCCGGGGCAAAGGTGGCGGTACAGATCAATACCGGTGGCGAATGCCACCTCGACGCGGTAATGCTACAACAGGCCTTGACCCAGATCGATCTCTCGACTGTCGATCTTTTACTGGTAGAAAATGTTGGCAACCTGATTTGCCCGGCTGAATTTCGTCTGGGTACGCATCAATCCGTTCTGATCGCGTCCATCCCGGAAGGCGATGATAAACCGTATAAATATCCCGGGATGTACAGAGGTGTGGATGCCTTGGTTATTAACAAGATCGATTTACTCCCCTATATCGACTTCAAGATGGATTATTTTCAGCGAGGCGTCGAAGCGTTAAATCCGGGTCTGGTCACGTTCCCGCTATCCTGTCGCACGGGAGAAGGTATGCAGACCTGGATCGATTGGATCGTGCAGCTCGTACGGGAATGAGCGCATTGCGCGGCGCACGCATTCACATTACAGGCGTTGTTCAGGGGGTAGGTTTCAGGCCTTTTGTATTCGGCCTGGCGCGGCGCTTGAATCTACATGGTTGGGTGAAGAATACGTCCGCCGGAGTTGACATCGAAGTGGACGGGGAGCGACCCGTTCTGGAAGAGTTCATTGGCGCCTTGCGTCAGGAGGCTCCCCCGCTTGCCCGTATTGATGAATTGGCTGCCTCCTTCCAGGCTGCCAACGGCTTTCACTCCTTCGAAATCGTGCACTCAGAGGCCGTAGCGGGCGCCTTCCAGCCCATATCTCCGGATGTCAGCCTGTGTGAGGATTGTCTGCGCGAGCTTTTCGATCCTGATGATCGGCGGTTTCGCTATCCCTTCATCAACTGCACCAATTGCGGCCCGCGTTTCACCATCATTCGTGATATCCCCTATGATAGACCGCAAACGACCATGGCGCCTTTCGAAATGTGCCCAGCCTGCGCCAGGGAATACCAAGATCCTCTTGATAGGCGATTCCACGCCCAACCGGTAGCCTGCCCTGCCTGCGGGCCGAAAGTCTGGCTTGAACCAGCCGCGCTCAACGGCACGCTGCCTGCCAGGTCTGACGCCGACAACAGCCGACCTGAACCAGCAGTGGAGGGCGAGCTTGCCGTACAGGAAACACGCAGGATGTTGGCAGAAGGTAAAATCCTGGCGATCAAAGGCCTCGGCGGTTTCCACCTGGCCTGCGATGCAACCAACGCTGTTGCCGTACACGAACTTCGCCAGCGTAAGATGCGTGTGGACAAACCCTTTGCCTTGATGATGCCCGACCTGAAAACGGTCGAGCTGCATTGTGAGGTGAGTGGTGCGGAGCGGGCACTGCTTGAATCGACGGCTCGTCCGATTGTGCTGCTCAAGCGTAAACCCGGCTCATCCATAGCCAGGGAATGTGCTCCCGGCCAGGATACTCTGGGTGTGATGTTACCCTATACCCCTGTGCATTACCTGATCCTTGAAGATGTGCCAATCATTACCAATCGCAGCGATGATCGGCTTCCTTCACAGCCCGCTACTGTGCTGGTGATGACCAGTGGAAACCTTTCTGAGGAACCAATCGCCACGGATAACCTGGAAGCTCGCGAACGATTGGCATCTCTGGCGGATGCCTTCCTGATGCACAACCGAGATATCCATGTTCGTTGTGATGATTCGGTTGTGCGGGTGTATCAAGAAAGCGAGGAATTGCCAGAAGGTGGATTGGCCGTCACTCCAGGCTATCCCGCCTCGGTTTATCCGATTCGGCGGTCCCGAGGCTACGCTCCCTTTCCGGTCAAGCTGCCGTTTGAAGCTCCACCCTTGCTTGCTTGTGGAACTGAACTCAAGAATACCTTTTGTATCACCAATCAATCCTATGCCTTTTTAAGTCACCACATCGGTGATATGGAGAATCTGGAGACTTTACAGTCTTACCGTTTGGGCGTTGAGCATTTTGAGCGTCTATTCCGTGTCACACCTCAAGCGATTGCTTACGATCTGCATCCCGATTATCTCGCCACGCGCTATGGACTCGAGCGCTCGGAAAGGGAAGGTTTGGCCGCGATCGCCGTCCAGCACCACCATGCACATATAGCAGCCTGTATGGCAGAGCACGGGTTGGATGGCTCACGTCCAGTAATCGGGATGGCATGTGACGGAACCGGGTACGGTGAAGATGGAGCCATTTGGGGCGGAGAGGTGCTTCAAGCGGATTACCAGGATTTTGAGCGGGCGCTTCATCTGGAATATTTTCCCTTACCAGGGGGCGATGCCGCGATCCGCAAACCGGCTCGTACTGCGCTTGCGTTAATGTGGTCCCTGGGGCTGGAATGGAATGAGCACCTCGCCAGCGTTGCTGCACTCGAAGAGGCGGAACGCACCCTATTACGAACACAATTGGAGCGCGGGCTGAACACCACCAGGACCTCCAGTATGGGCCGATTATTCGATGCGGCTGCGGCGCTGGCGGGAGTCCGCCAGGTGGTTAACTACGAAGCCCAGGCCGCTATGGAATTTGAAGCCCTTGCTGACCCCGATGAAAAAGGCGCGTACCCGTTCGAGATGTCGCAGGACAAAATCCTTGTGGGTGGCGCGATGCGACGGCTGGTAAACGAGACCCTATCCGGAACCCCGGTTTCTCTCATCGCGGCGCGTTTTCATAATGGTCTTGCAAACGTGTTGTGTTATGCAGCAGAAGGGCTCAGGAAAAGATCCGGCCTGAGGGAGGTCGTGTTGTCCGGTGGAGTCTGGCAGAATATCACCCTTTTACGACGTACTTTATCACTATTACAAAAAGCTGATTTTCAGGTATACATACATCAACAGGTGCCTGCAAACGATGGCGGCTTGTCACTTGGTCAGGCAGTTATCGCAGCTACAAGGTTGCTGGGCTAGGAGGCTCACATGTGCTTGGCAGTGCCAGGAAAGATCGTAGAGATCACAGAAGATGAGGGGCTAAAGATGGCGAAAGTGGATTTTGGCGGGATCTTCCGCGAAGCCTGTCTGGATTACGTACCGGAAGCCAAAGTAGGGGAGTACTGTGTGATCCACGTGGGTTTCGCCATCAGTTTGCTTAGCGAACAGGAGGCTCAGGAAACCATCGACCTCTTGAAGCAGATCAGCAGTTTTGAAGAAGAGCTTGGGCCGGAACCTGGAATGCCATGAAATACGTCACGGAATATCGCGACGCAGCGTTGGTAAACGGTGTGATCGCAGAGATTCGAAAGACGGTTACACAACCCTGGACCATCATGGAAATCTGCGGCGGGCAGACGCATGCGATCGTACGATATGGCATCGACCAGTTGCTGCCACCAGAGATCGAATTGGTCCATGGTCCGGGCTGCCCGGTCTGTGTCACCCCGCTCGAATTGATCGATAAGGCGCTTCAGATTGCCTCCCAGCCAGATGTGATCTTCTGTTCCTACGGTGACATGTTGCGTGTGCCTGGTTCCGAACACGATCTGTTCGCGATCAAAGCTCGCGGTGGGGACGTGCGAGTCGTATATTCTCCCCTGGATGCCGTAGCGTTGGCACGCAAGCATCCCGATAAACAGGTGGTCTTTTTCGCGATCGGTTTCGAAACCACCGCCCCGGCCAATGTCATGAGCGTGGTGCAGGCTCGTAAACTTGGCCTTACCAATTACAGCGTGCTGGTCTCGCACGTGTGCGTACCGCCGGCCATCCGTGCTATCCTTGCTTCTCCCACCAACCGCGTACAGGCTTTCCTCCTGGCAGGTCATGTCTGCGCCGTCATGGGCTTCCATGAATATCCCTCCCTGGCGGAGACATTCAAGACTCCCATGGTTGTGACCGGATTTGAGCCACTTGATATCGTTGAGGGCATTTTACGTACGGTGCAACTGCTTGAAGCCGGAAAGGTGGAAGTCGCGAATGCCTACGCCCGTGCGGTGACGTTTGAGGGAAACCAGCCTGCCCAGAAGATGATTGCCGCTGTATTCCAGGAAGTGGACCGTAAGTGGCGCGGGATCGGCACTATTCCAATGAGTGGCTGGGAATTGCGGCCGGAATTTGACCAGTTCAATGCTGAAAAACGGTTCGAGTTGGAGGCCATCCAGTCGGAGGAATCGCCCATCTGTATCGCCGGGCAAATATTACAGGGGATCAAAAAGCCCAAGGATTGTCCTGCCTTCGGAGGGGAGTGTACCCCCGAGCACCCTTTAGGTGCGACCATGGTCTCATCTGAGGGGGCTTGCGCTGCTTACTACCGTTATGGGCGCGCTATAATGGACGCATGATCCAATCCAACCGCCTCTGGTTCATTGCCGCGGGACTGGTCTTGTTCTGCGGTTTTTTGTTCCTGTTAGCGATCGTTCTATCGGGCGTATCGCGTATGATCTCTACCCCCACCACACCCACGATCGACCTGTTCGCCACGCTGGCGGCTGCGACCCCCGGTCAATCAGGTGAAGAGCTTGCAAAGCTTACACCAACCCCGTTTGAGGATCCTGTTTCAGTTTCCGGTGGTTCGGACGGACCAAGCGGAAAGATCGCGTTTACTTGCCAGATTTACAAGTACCAGTCCAATGAGCAGATCTGCCTGATGAACGCAGATGGATCAGGTTGGCAGCGTTTGACACCAGAAGATGGCTTTCGCCATTATTACCCTTCCATGGCGCCGGATGGCAAAAGCGTTGTGTATTCAGCCTTCCGCGAAACCAATGTATACGAGATTTATGAAATCAGCCTGGATGGAACCATCACGCGTTTGAGCGACAGGCTTGGAGTGTTGACCGCCCCGGAGATTTCGCCGGACGGCACAAAGATTGCTTTCATGCGCTGGACGGTCGCCTCGGACCAATACCAGGTATGGGTGATGGACCGTAATGGTGGTAATCCCCGCCAGGTTGTAACGGGATCCGGCTGGGATCCTACCTGGTCCCCGGACGGAACCCGGCTCCTCTTCGCTTCGGAACGCAGCGGCCAGAATCAGTTATGGGTCGTCAACGTAGATGGAAGTGGATTGCGTAAGGTGTCTGACCTGCCGGCTATCCGCGGTCGCAGCGATTGGTCGTCTTTGAACCAGATCGTGACGTACTCCGGGACACCCTGGAATCGGGAACTCTTTCTGATGAATGCAGACGGTTCGAACACTCGCCAGTTGACGCCCGCCGGCGGCAACAGCCAGGGCCCGAGCTTCTCTCCGGATGGGCAGTGGGTAGCCTTTACCGCGTACTTCGATAAGTTCAATGATATTCATGGTTGTGAGATCTATATCATTCGTGTGGATGGTACGGATCTGCGCCGATTGACGAACAATACGTATTGCGACTACCAGCCCCGCTGGGGACCTTAAGGGTTAAGAACCAGGCTAATCAGGGATCCCTGCAGCTTTGATATCCTTCAGGTTCAACTGAAAATTGATGCGCCCATTGAACTCGTTGATCTCGTAGGTATACAGGATATCGACGTGATCGGGCAATTCCGCTTGCAGGTGGCCGAGACGGAAACCAATCGCATCGTGTGTGATGCCTTTAAGATCCTCGAACTTCATTTTCAAGTGCTTGCCTTCTTGCCCGACTGTGCGTCTGTTCCGGATGAGAACCTTGCGGGAAACAAAGACCGCCTCCGGGTTCCCATAGCCGGTGGGTTCAAGGTATTTAAGATGATCCACCAGTTCGGGCTGGACCTGCTCCAACGGGATCTCAGCATCCGCCGTGAGCGTGGGACGCAGGTCCATGCCTCCCAGTTTATCCTTTGCCATGCTTTTCAGGCGCGAGACGAGTTCTTCTAGCTTTTCATTGGTGACCGTGAATCCGGCCGCCGCAGCGTGCCCTCCGTGACGCACGAGCAGATCGGCGCACTCGTCGAGCGCAGCGGTGATATGAAATTCCGGGATGGAACGGCAAGAAGCGCGTGTGGTTTCCACATCATGGTGCGCTACAATGGCCGGGCGATAATAGGTTTCGACCAGACGTGACGCAGCCAGGCCGACCACTCCGGGATTGAAGTCTTCGTGAGCTGCAAACAGCAGGTAGGCATGCGGGTCGTCCGCCATGGCGATCGCCTCAGCCTGAGCCTGGATCTCTCGGGTAATACGCTGGCGTTCGCGGTTCTGGACGTCAAGTTGTTGAGCCAGTTGTCCGGCGATGAATACATCGTCGGTGGTCAATAACTGGTAAGCGGCCAATGCTTCGTCCAAACGGCCGGCCGCATTCAGGCGCGGACCGAGCCGGAAACCGATATCGGTTGCATTGACCTTCGCCAGGTTCAACTCGGCGATAGCCGCCAGTGAGAACAATCCCTGCCGGGTGGTCTCACGCATCTGTCTCAACCCTCGGCGCACCAGGAAACGGTTCTCGCCTGCCAGGGGCGCCAGGTCTGCGACGGTGCCCAGGGCGACAAGATCAAGCAGGCTTTTGAGAAGTGGTCCGTTTTCCTCAGGCTGTCCGGTGAGCAGCGCCTGCGCCAGCTTGTAGGCGATGCCGACCCCGGCCAGGTCTTTGTCTGGATAGGCGTCTCCAGGTTGTTTCGGATTGATAACCGCCAGCGCGGGAGGAAGTTCGCCTTCGATCGGGTGGTGATGATCGGTGATGATCAGATCAAGGCCCAAGTCGCGGGCATGTTCGACCTCCCCGGGTGAACGGATGCCGCAATCCACGCTGATCACCAGGCGGACGCCATCCTCGTGCAGTACTGTCAGAGCCTCATTGTTCAATCCATAGCCCTCGTCGAAGCGGTTGGGGATGTATCCACGCACCTCACCACCCAGGGCTTTGAGTGTGTCCACCAGCAAAGCCGTGGCAGTGACGCCGTCCACATCGTAATCCCCGTAGACCGCCACTGGTTCATTCTGTTCCAGAGCCCACCGGATGCGGTCCACTGCCATTTTCATACCTGTTAGAAGAAAGGGGTCGTTGTCGAAGGACACATCGGCTTTCAGAAAGGCGCGCGCCTCAGCATCGCTGGCATACCCCCGGTTAAAGAGGATCTGGCGCAGTATGGGAGGGAACGCTGCAAGCGCACAGTCGGCTTCCAGGGTAATGGCTGCAGGGATCAACCAGCGTTTCGTGTGTGTCATGGGCTTTTAGGGCTGAGACGGAAGAGTTGCGGTTCGACCTGCTCGATTTGGTAATACCTCTTCAGCTCGGGTACTTCCTGTGTGAAATAGATTGGGCGTTTTCCAAGGTTGGCATCGATATAGGCTTTGGTGGTCGAACCGGGAAGGGGCGGTGAAAGGATTTCGTGTAGCGAAATGCCTGTGCGGCCTTCCAGGATATGGGCGGTGTACACATAGGAATACAACCTGTCCCAATTGGCAAACAGGATGGCGTTGTCCTCCACGTAACCCAGGATGCGACGTCCTTCCTTTGTGGCACGCTCCGCGTCGCTGGGGTAGATTTTTTCATTTTGAATGAAGGTCGTAGTTCCCTGTGTTACAGCCAATCGCAGATCGGCGCGGGCGTTCCAAAGCGACAATGCCACGAAACCCAGCCCAAGCAGACCGGCTAAGGTGCTGTTGCGTGCAGGGCCAAGATCTAACCAGCATTTCAATGCCCACTGTACACCATCCAGTAGGGCTCCCAGGCCTACCCCCAACCAGACAAACATGATCGGCGCAGCCGGCGCAAAGAACTCCTGGTAGACAGAAAACTCAACTGATACTGCAAATCCCCAGATGAGGGAGAATGCGATCAGGGCGTAGCACCCTTCACGCCAACGCCATTGACCGTGATGTGGGAAGGCAAAAAGCGCCAGCATTCCCAGGAAGGCCCCACCCATTTGCCAGATCTGAAAACTATGCACATATTCATCCATTCGGCGAATGATCTCATCCGTAGAAGCGCTGAAAAAATAATGGCCGATGCCCCCGGCTGGAAAGATCGCCATCAAACGGTCGATGGGGCTATCGAATGCTTCGGGCGTCAGGCCCCGTTCGGAGAGGTTGGTGCGATAGGTTGTGTTATAGATACTGGATGGCGGGTCATTTTGATCAAGATAAAGAAAGAATGCAAAGGTTAGAGCAACCCCAAGCAGCGCTCCTGCCATCGCGGCGGCCCAGTCTCGGCCCCGTCGGGCGGAGAAGATCAGGTAGGCCAAAACTGCAGCTCCGGTCATGATGACAGTACTGTGGATGCCGAGGCTAAGCCCACCTGCCAGCCCGGCCACGAAGAGCCAGGCCGGGCGCTCCGTCTTCTGCCAGAGCAGCATGCACAACCATACAAGCGTCAGCATGCCGGCTGCGGGTGCGTATGATTCGGCGATGATCGTCCGCCGCCAGAAGAACACATTGCTGGTCAGCGCGGTGGAGGCCAGCAACCCTGCTGTATGCCAGCCACTCAGCATGCGCGTGATCAGGTAGACGTTCGCAACCGCGAACGCCCCAAAAGCGGCTGACATCAGATTGACCCTGTAAGCGATGTTTCCAAAGGGCAAGAATGTAAACAGTTTTCCAAAAAGGATCTGGGTCGGGTATCCGCTGGCATGCGTCATTCCCAGGGTGTAGGAGAGTGTCTGAAATTCGGCCACGTCGCCGTATAAGACCGAAGGCGCCAGCGTACGAATATAGAGCGCAAGGCCCAACACCCCAGCAAGGAAGGCGATCAGGAAGTCGAGGCGAGATAGACCGTTCAGAGGATTGGCTGTTGTGCGCATGCGGTTGTTCAGTGAGTATAAACGGTGGTAGGGGTAGTGGCAAGCTGCATTACTTCTTGAGCCCTGGAACCAACCTGTAGGGCAGGCAAATCGGCTTACCGGCAGATCAAGGCTGGGCAAGGTGCCTGGCGCAAGACAAAATTGACCGTACTGCCGATCGTCACTTCTTGCACAACTGTCCCACTGTAACTGCCCAGCACGATCAGATTGAGGTCCTTATCTCGTAGGATTTCCAGCAGGACCTCCTTTGGACCGGATGCCACCTGGTATTCGGCCTGGATCTCATGGAACTCCAGATAGGCTCGGGCGTACTGCTGGGCAGCGGTCACCTGCGTGCCCGTTTCTTTGAGCGTCAGGATCGACAGGGCAGTACCCCACCGTTCCGCCAGGTAGGTTGCGAGGAAGAGCGCCTCCTTGGATTTGCTGCTGCCGTCGAAGGCCACCAGTGCGCGGTCCAAAGGGCTCGGTTCGCCTGGAACGGTCAGAATAGGCCGTGCGGATCCTCGTAGGATGGTGCGCAGACCTGAGCCCAGACCGGCCAGGCCACGCTCAGGAGGATGGGAGATTTTCATCACGACCAGGTCGGTCAGCAAGGCCTGCTCGCAAATTTCCTGCGCCACCTCACCGGATTTGATCGTTAGTTTGCCTCCCAGGTTAGCTTCCTGGCAGCGCTGTTGGAATCGAGTCTGCGCCTCTATGGTTAGCGAATCCGGTTTTTCCGTTTCTTTTGGGAGAACATGCAAACCCTGCAAAAACGCGGATTCCCGCTGTCCGATCCAGACAGCCTGCTCCAGTTCGGGCCAGGCGCCTTCAAGTTTGTTTACAGGAACCAGCACATCATTGAACAGGTGGTCGAGATAGCGGTCAACCAGTCTTGTGGATCTCCAGGCGCCCGTCTTGGTTTCTTCGATGGCTGCGCGTGGATTGGCTTTGATTGCCAGGTTTTCCAGAGCGAGTTCCGGACGGATGTCCCGCTCGAGTTCCTTCACCAGGGCGGCGCGGTGCTCGGAGACCCACAAATAGAGATCTGTTTCAGTGCGCCCGGGGAACCAGCGCATCAATCCTCGTTCGCGGATGGGCTCGATGAACGGGAGGTAGACGAAGTCGTACCAATGCGACACGGCTTCACTGTAGGGTACCTCCCGTTGGTATTCGAGGCCCATGAAGTAGCGGTGTACTTCGATGTGTTCTTCCAGGAAAGGGTACTTGCCCGGTACCGTTACGGAAAGATCGACATTGGGACGCAAGTTTTGAATTTCTGTGGCGTCCAGGAACCCGGCGTACTCGGCTTTGAGGATCAGTTCATCCGCATCCAGATCGGGCGTAACCGGGACTTCGCTCCTGACCTCGATCACGTGAGCCTCAATGATGGGCACGCCCTCCTGCCTGGCGATCGATACGCGGTGGTTGCCATCCAGCACGAAGTAAGCCTCGCCCACTTTATAGACCTCGATCGGCGGTAGTCCGGTGCCGACTGGATCGGCCAAAAAGGTCTTAACACGCGCCCAGCGCTCGCGGTCCTGGTTCGAACGCGGCAGGAAGGTGCGGGTGAAATCCGTGTAACGGCCCACGCTACCTACAATGGAATTCACCGGAATATTCTTCACCCCGCGGTCTGACCGGGCCTTCAATCGTAGCTTTTGTGCCACTTCGTCATAGGAGAGCAATTCGTTGCTCTTGCCCGTCAGGCGCGAAAGGACTTCCTGCAAGGAGGCTTTAAGGCGCGCCTCATTAAAGTCGCTCAATGCGGACTGGAAGTGAGGGCCTTCGACAGACATAGTCCCAATCTTACACGGAAATCCGGATTTGTACCAAAGTTTTAGGAATACATTCTTGTACAGTCGTTTATTTATTATGCCGTATAATCACTCCGATGTTCGAATTCAAGATCACTGCACAAGACCGGCATGCTCGCTCTGGCATCTTCACCACCCCGTATGGACAACTGCGAACCCCTGTTTTCGCACCGGTAGGTACCCAGGCGACGGTCAAGGCGCTCACTCCTGCGCAGGTCTCCGACCTGGGAGCCAGCTTGGTGCTGGCCAACACCTACCATCTCTACCTGCGTCCGGGCGACGACCTGATCCGCGAGTTGGGCGGGTTGCACAGGTTCATGCAGTGGCCGCACCCTCTCCTGACTGATTCGGGAGGTTTTCAGGTTTTTTCGCTTGCTGATACCCGCGAAGTGGATGAAGATGGTGTGACCTTTAAAAGCCATATCGACGGGTCGGTGCATCGCTTTACTCCCGAAAAATCCATAGCTATCCAGGAGAACCTGGGTGGGGACATCATCATGGCTTTCGATGAGTGCGCGGACCCAAGTAACCCGGTTTATATCAAGGATGCCATGGAACGCACCCACCGCTGGGCTGAGCGCAGCCTGAAAGCCAAGTCGCGTGACGACCAGGCACTCTTCGCTATCATACAGGGTGGTGTCGACCCAGACCTGCGAACCGACTCTGCGCGCTTTATTGCGTCGTTGGACACACCGGGTATTGCCATTGGCGGCCTCTCCGTGGGCGAAACCAAGCAGCAGATGCATGCCACCCTGGATGTGGTCACACCGCTGCTCCCGGAGGACAAACCGCGTTACCTGATGGGTGTCGGCACCCCGGAGGATATCCTGAACGGCATTGCACGCGGCGTCGACATCTTCGACTGCGTCTTGCCCACCCGGCTGGCACGCCATCATGCCGCCTTTGCGCCCGGAGGCCGGCTGAACCTGATGAACGCTGGCTTCGCGCGCGACGAGCGTCCCGTCGATGAAAGCTGTGATTGCTATACCTGCCGTACCTTCACGCGCGCGTACTTGAGACACCTGATCGCCGCCAGGGAATTGCTGGCAGGCACATTGCTGTCCATTCACAATTTACGGGCGCTGGTGCGCCTGGTGGATCAGATCCGCGACTGCATCGAAAAGGGCACATTCGAGGGTTCCTTGCCGGGTTTGTTGGAAATGTGGGCGCAGAATGCCGGGCGAGGTGGGGGACGGCAAACGATTGAAGCAGAAAAATAGATGATGGAAGAAAAAGTCGAATGACGAACAGCAATCCATGAACTTCAAACAATGGTCGACAAACGAGAGAAGAAAGAAGGTGGAAGATGGAGGAAGGTAGATCAACCGCAAACAATGGACGACAGACGTATTCTGTTAGATATCTTACAACGCATGCCGAATAGCTTATCGCTGATGGCTAATCGCTGACAGCTCACTCTTACCCTTATGACCCTCCTTCAAGCCATCCTGCTCGGTATCATCCAGGGCCTGACCGAATTCATCCCGGTGTCATCCACCGCACATTTATTGATCGGGCAAACCATGCTCGGCCTGCCTGCAAGTGATGCCATGTTTTCTTTTCTGGTCCTGGTCCAGATCGGTACCATTCTTTCCTTGCTGCTCTACTTTTGGAAGGACCTGGTGGTCATCCTTGTAGCCACGTTTAGAAACCTGGGTGGCCTGGGTGATTTCAAATCCTTGCCGGGGGACGCAAAAATGGGCTGGTATATTCTCATTGCCACGCTCCCAGCTTTGCTGGCGGGTTATTTCTTGAAAGGTGCTGTTGAGGCCTTGTTCAGGTTGCCGTTGCTGGAAGCGGCCATCCGCTTGTTTACCGCTGCCCTACTGTTGGGGCTGGCTGAACGCCTGACAGCAAAATCCCGCCGGCTGGAAGGCATGACAGGCTGGGATGCGCTGGTGGTGGGGTTATTCCAGATCATTGCCGTCTTCCCGGGCGCCTCGCGCTCCGGCGCGACCATTTCCGGAGGTTTGTTCCGCGGCTTTGACCGCCCGGCCGCAGCGCGCTTTGCCTTCCTGATGTCCATCCCGGTCATGCTGGCGGCTGGAGGCTATGAATTGCTGGATGTCGTGCACATGCCGGGGTTAGGCGATTTCGTGCCGGCGCTGTCGGTCGGTTTTTGTGCGGCAGCGGTGGTCGGCTGGTTATCTATCGGCTGGTTGTTGCGTTTCTTGCAGCGGGGCTCCCTGTACGTTTTTTCAGCCTACTGCGCGCTTGCAGGAACTGTCTGCCTGGCCATTCACCTTTTTTCAGGAGGGGCGGCCTGACAAATGGAAATGCTTCCCTTGCTGAAGGCGCTGGTCGAAACCGAATCTCCCTCTCATGAGAAATCCGCGGTGGATCGTGTGGCTGCGCTGGTAGCAGGGCAAGCCCGCCAATTTGGCGCGGAAGTGGAATTACTCCGCAATCCTGATGCTGGCGATCACGTGCTGGCCCGCTGGGGGAGTGGCTCGGGAGGCGTCCTGCTGCTCTGCCACATGGATACCGTCTTCCCCCTTGGCACCCTTGAGGTGATGCCATACCGGGAAGCGGATGGAAAGATCTACGGTCCAGGAGTGCTGGATATGAAGGCCGGCATTGCCATCTGCCTGAGGGCCATGGCCGGGATCGGTCGATCCGGGAGCCCGCTCCCGCGACCGGTAGCGTTGCTGTGCACTTCCGACGAGGAGATCGGCAGCCCCACCTCGCGCCCGTTGATCGAACGCCTGGCGCAGGAAGCGGAAGTCGTGCTGGTGCTCGAAGCCGCACTACCGGACGGCTCGCTCAAGACCTGGCGCAAAGGCGTGGGGGAATTCGAAATCCGTGTGAAAGGGCGCGCGGCGCACGCCGGCGGGGCGCATGCGGAGGGCCGCAATGCCATCCAGGAGATGGCGCACCAGGTGCTCGCCATCCAGGCTTTGACCGATTACGATCGCGGCACGACACTCAACGTGGGCGTGCTGCAGGGCGGGACCGCCACGAATGTGGTGCCCGAGACTGCCGAGGCTCGCGTCGATGTGCGCATCCAGGATCCGGAAGAATGGCATCGCGTGCAGGCAGCCATGCAGGCGCTCCGGCCTGTATTGGAAGGCACTTCGCTTGAAGTGAGCGGGAACCTCAACCGCCCTCCCATGCCATTCGATGATCGCGCCCAGGCCACCTTTGCGCGGGCTCAGACGATTGCAGCCGCGATCGGGATGGAGCTGAAAGCCGGCGGTTCAGGAGGCGGTTCGGACGCCAATTTTGTGGCTCCGCTGGGTGTGCCTGTCCTGGATGGGCTCGGCGCGATCGGCGAGGGTTATCATTCCAGCCGCGAATACATTCTTACGGATAGTCTGCCCGAGCGCGTGCGCCTGCTGACTGCCTTATTGCGCGAGTGGTGATGAGAATGAACTTCAAAGTCCTGACCGGTATATTGATCCTGTTGCTGGCGGCCTGTACCACGCCGGAGGTGGACACTCTCACGGCAGAACGGATCGACCTGTATGCTACGCCTGCTGCCCAACCCTGGTACTCGGAGATTTATGCCTGCGCACCGCCCGGGGTCGTCTTGCGTGTGGCGGCCTCGCCCTCAGAAGCACAGCTGGTTGTACGACTTGGCGCGCCGGCGGCTTTTGCGGGCCACGCCTACCAGATCGGTGTGGAGCAGGTGCAGGTCGTGACCCACCGCCAGAGCCCGCTCCAGAATATGGACGCCTCCGGGGTGCGCGAACTCTTTGCCGGTCTGGGCGACCCCTCGCTGGAGATCTGGATCTACGCCGCAGGGGAAGACGTCCAGCAGCTCTTTTCACAACAGGTCATGGAAGGCCGGCCGGTCACCACACTGGCCAGGCTGGCCGTCAGCCCGCAGCATATGTCCGATGCCATCCTCAGCTCACCCGCGGCGGTTGGCATCCTGCCGCGCCGCTGGAAGGCCGGGGATTCGCGCGTGTTGTATACCCTTCCGGATGTGGCGGTGTTGGCGTTAGTGCAGGAAGCGCCTCAGGGGGGCATGCGCACCATGCTGGCCTGCTTACAGGAATAAGCCACCCTTTCTTTCATGGTCCACCCGGCTCGAAGGCCGGTTATCTCTTGACAACCCCCGTCATCCATGTATAATACTTGTAAACAAGTTTGTATTACAAACCAGTTTGCAAGGACATAATCATGGACAGCACAGAGATCAAACACGTTGAAGAACGCGTCAAGCGCTACTGGTATACGGATGGAATTGCCGAGTTGGCCAGCGGTGGGATGTTTCTCTTGCTAGGGCTGTACTTCGGGCTGCAGGCTTATTTCGGCGAAGGCTCCTCGGTGAGCGTCATTTTGCAGGTGAGCCTGGTCGCGGTGATGGTCGCGGGCTTTTTTGGCGTTCGCTGGTTGGTAACCGCACTCAAAGCACGTGTGACCTACCCGCGTACGGGGTATGTGGAGTATCGTGTCAATGCAGACGATGTCAAACGCCGTCGCTGGGTGGTTGTGGCTGTGTCGCTCACCATTGCGGTGGCGTCCATGGTCTTGATCGATGCCCTTCGCGCGGTGGACACGACGGTCCTGATTACCGGGCTGCTGGTGGGTACGATCTTCATCGCCTTGCGAGCCAGGTCCTCCGGGTTGAAACGTTTTTACGCATTAGGCAGCTTGGCTGTTTTGCTTGGGGTGGGTCTGTCCTTCACGGGCCTGGAGCAGGTTTTCAACCTGGCGTTGTTTTACGGCCTGCTCGGTATTGCCATCCTGCTTTCCGGTGCGCTTGTCCTGCGAAATTATTTAATGAAGCACCCATTAGAGCGGGCGCATGAGTGACGAGCTGCGCGGACTGACCGAACTGGATCGTTTGATCCACGAGCCGGCGCGCCTGTTGATCGTGACCATCCTGTCTGCGGTTGAAAGCGTCGACTTCCTTTTCTTGAAAAGCGAAACCGGGCTGACCAAAGGAAACCTGTCTGCCCATCTGAGTAAATTGGAGGAAGCCGGGTACGTGAAGATCCAGAAGACCTATAAAGGAAAGCTGCCGTTGACGGTATGCAAATTGACGAAGGCAGGGCAGCAGGCTTTTGAAGCCTACCGCCGGCAGATGGAAGACTTCATCGACAGAACACGTTCCTAGCTCGTTCCACAGCGCTCAAGAAATAGGACCACACTGGTCTGGATTATTTGCTACAATAAGGGCTGTCAAAGGAGTCGCCTCATGCCAGATGCTTTCGAGTTTGGGGGAGAGATCGTATGGGAACCTTCGCCCGATGTGATCGAGCACGCCAACCTGACGCGCTTCCTGCGCCTGCAGCACATTGAAGATTTCGATGAGTTGATGCGACGCTCCACTACCGATGTGGCCTGGTTCACCGAAGCGATATTGGAATTTCTGGATATCCGTTTTTACGAGCCCTACTCGCAGGTGGTGGATACCAGCGCGGGAATCCAGTTCCCGCGCTGGTGCGTCGACGGCCAACTCAACATCGTGCACAACTGCCTGGACAAATACCAGGACAGCCTGCAGGCCGGTCAGCCTGCCCTGCTGTGGGAGGGGGAAGCCGGAGATACGCGTCAGTTGAGCTACCGGGAGATGCACCAGAAAGTCAACCAGGCTGCCAACGCCATGCGCGCCCTTGGCTTGGGGAAGGGCGATGCAATTGGCCTTTACATGCCCATGACGCCCGAGATCGTGATTGCCATGCTGGCGGTGGCCAAGATCGGCGGGGTCATCCTGCCGTTGTTCTCCGGCTACGGTGCGGGCGCGGTCGTCACGCGCCTGAAGGATGCGCAGGCTAAAGCGCTCTTCACCGCGGATGGGTTCCTGCGTCGCGGCAAACCCGTGCCCATGAAATCTGTGGCAGACCAGGCGGCTGCCCGGTTGCCTGACCTGCGCCATGTAATCGTGTTGAACCAGCTGGACCTGCCGCTAGAGATGCAGGCCGGCCGCGACCACTGGTGGCATGAGCTGGTCGATGCACAACCTGACCAGGCTGATACAGAGCACACGGACGCGGAGGACGTGTTGATGGTGATCTATACCTCCGGTACCACTGGTGCGCCCAAGGGTGCGGTGCACACCCACTGCGGATTCCCGGTCAAGGCTGCCCAGGACATGGCCTTTGGCACGGACGTGCACGGCTTCAATGCCGAACGGGGCACCCCGGGTGACGTCATCTACTGGATGACGGATATGGGCTGGATGATGGGTCCCTGGTTGGTCTTTGGCGCCTTGCTGCTGGGCGCCACCCTGCTGCTTTACGACGGCGCGCCGGACTACCCAGGCCCGGAGCGCCTGTGGGAGCTGGTCGAACGTCACCGCGTCGCCCAACTGGGCATCTCGCCGACCCTGATCCGCGCGCTCATCCCGCACGGCGAATCCCCATTCAAAGGTCGCGACCTGTCTTCGCTGCGATGCTTTGCCAGCACCGGCGGGCCCTGGAACCCGGACCCCTGGTTGTGGCTCTTTGAACGCGTCGGTGGAGGCCGCCTGCCGATCATCAACTACTCAGGGGGGACCGAGATCTCCGGCGGAATCCTGATGGGCAACCCGCTGCTGCCGCTCAAGCCTTGCGCCTTTTCGGCGCCCTGCCCGGGCATGGCTGTGGATGTGTTCGACGAGGTGGGTCAGCCCCTGCGCGGAGCGGTCGGTGAGTTGGTGCTGCGCGCGCCGTGGATCGGCATGACGCGCGGTTTCTGGGGCGACCGACAGCGCTATCTCGAAGCCTACTGGTCGCGCTGGCCGGACGTCTGGGTGCACGGGGATTTCGCCGCTGTGGATGCGGACGGCTTGTGGTACATCCTGGGCCGTTCGGACGATACGCTAAAGATCGGTGGCAAGCGCCTTGGCCCGGCGGAGGTCGAGTCTGTCCTTGTTGGTCATCCGGGAGTGGTCGAAGCGGCTGCCATCGGTGTGCCCGACCCTGTAAAGGGCATGGCGCTGGTATTGTTTACAGTCCTTGCACCCGGGATCCGGGGGGATAAGGCCCTCGCCAAAAGCCTGGCGGAGTCGGTAGTGAGAGAGATGGGCAAGCCGCTCGCACCGCGGGCGCTGCACTTCGTGCGTGACCTGCCCAAGACACGCAATGCCAAGGTCATGCGGCGTATGATCCGCTCCGCCTATCTGGGCCAGCCGCCGGGCGATACCAGCGCGCTGGTCAACCCGGAGTCGCTGGAGGGCATCCGCGCCGCCCGGGAGCCTCAGTAGGGAGGCCCGGCCCTGATCGAATAGGACGGACCGCCTATTGCATATCTTTGCAACGGTACTATAATACCTGGAGAATTCTTACTTTAATGGTTCAACCTTATGGAGAACGCAACTATGCACTTTATTGGTAAATTATGGATCCCTGTAATTCTGTTTGCGTCACTTTCACTAAGCGCCTGCGGTGGGGCGGCCACACAGGCGCCTCCTCCGCCGACCGCCGTACCCACTTCAACTCCACCTCCACCCACGGCCACCGCCATCGTGCACCAGCTGGTGCCCGGCGCGTTGCCCCCCGAGCGCAGCGACCTGGCGGGCGATTACGACTCGTCCACCACCGCGGACAAGCGCACTGCGCCCGGTGGCGACCGCTTCACCTTAGGCCGCTTCGAACGCCCTTTCAACGCTGATACCATGGACGAATACTATCCCTACCTCGATATCCAGAAAGCAGTGGTCTACGAGGACGATACCTGGCTCTATGCGGTGATAAGCTTGAAGGATGGAGACGCGAACGGCGCTTTACCCGGCCGCTATGCGGAAGAGATCGACACCGACCAGGACGGCCGCGGTGACTGGCTTGTGCTGGTCGATAGCCCTGCAGGCACGGAGTGGTCCACGGACGGTGTGAGCGCCTGGTTCGACAGCAACGACGACGTCGGCGGCGCTACGGTCATGATCTCCGATGAGGGCACCTTCAGCGACGGCTACAACCTCCAGAAAGTGGCTGACGGTCAGGGTGACGACCCCGATCTGGCCTGGGCCCGTCTTTCTCCCGATGAGCCCTTCACCGTCCAGCTTGCCATCAAGCGTGCCATCCTGGAAGGCGACAGCGACTTCATGCTCGGAGTGTGGGCCGGGGGCGATCTGCTCGATCCTGCCCGCTTCGACATCAACGACCAGTTTACCCATGAGCAGGCCGGCGCCGCCCTGGCCGACCTTGAGTTCTTCTACCCGATCAAAGCCGTCGACCGCCTGGATAATTCCTGCCGCATGGCGGTCGGCTTTGTCCCCACCGGGACGGAGCCCGGGCTGTGCCCCCTGCCGCCGGACCAGGCCGCAGGTTGCCAGGGACAGACCATTTGTTTCAATTTTGGGAACCAGACCGTCTGTTCCTGTGTGGAGTGAATCTCTTAAGGAGGATTGGCGCCATCTTGCCTCATGAGAGCCAGTAGTAGGTCACGCTTCTAGCGTGACCTACTCAAGGATGGTCCCGGTAACCAGAAGACATGGCTCATCCCAATATTAATGTTCCAGACCTTCGAATACGGAAAGCGTTCCTGGCCCATCCCCCTATCCCCCTTCCCAATCCGGGAAGGGGGATTAATTCACCAAAAAGGGTGCGGGCGGCGCTTCGCGCCAACCCGCATCCTTTTTGGTGTTAGATTCCCTGTAGTGGATCCAAGAAAAAACAGCCCCGGTAGCCAGTAGTAGGTCACGCTTCTAGCGTGACCTACTCAAGGATGGTCCCGGTAGGATCGTGAGCCTTTTTTCATGACGTTTGAACTCTGCCCCGCTGGACTCAACACGGTCTGTTTCAGAGCATGAGAGCCAGATGAGAGCGAAAAGCCCCCGTACCAAACGGGGGCTTCTTCTTGTATAATAACGGGCGTCCGGCGGGGTTTCCAGCCGGACAAAGGAGAATGCCATGCATACTCGTACCCCTGCGATCGCCCTGATGGGCATGCTGCTTGCGCTGGTACTGAGCGCCTGCGCGCCTGCCACGACCCCTACCCCGACGCTGCCGGCGCCGACTGAACCGCTCCCCACGTTTGCAGCGCCGACCATCGCAACCACGCCCACGCTCGTGCCGGTCGTTCTGGCCGGGCCGCAGGCGGGGGCGCAGATGGCCTGGGTGGATGGGGGTGTGCTGGTCTACGTCCCGGCCGGCGAATTCGGCATGGGTTCGGGCGCCGCCAACGCCACCCAGCGCACGGTATCGTTAAGTGAATACTGGATTTACCAGACCGAAGTGACCAATGCCATGTACGCCTTCTGTGTGTCCGCGGGCGCCTGCGCGCCTCCGGCGCAGGAACTGGGTACGCCGCTCTACGACAACCTCCTCTATGCCAATTATCCCGTCGTGGGAACCACCTGGGACATGGCTGCCAACTACTGCGCCTGGATCGGCGGGAGCCTGCCCAGCGAAGCGCAGTGGGAAAAAGCCGCGCGCGGCTCGGGTGGCAACACCTATCCATGGGGGAGCCTACCAGAGGCTTCTTGCGCGCTGGGTAATTTCGCCGGCTGCATCGACGCCACCACCGACGTCACCCGCTACGGCGACGGCGCCAGCCCGTACGGCGCGCTCGATATGGCCGGCAACGTCTTCGAGTGGGTTAACGATTTCTACGGTGAGAATTACTACACCAGCGCGCCTGCCCAGGATCCTCCCGGGCCGGATTCCGGTCAATACCGCGTCATCCGCGGCAGCAGCTTCGAAACGGACACGGAGCAGGCTGCCGTCGCCACGCGTCACTTTGGCGGCAATGCCTTCCATGACCGCCAGACCGGTTTTCGCTGTGTCGTGCCGCAACCGGCAGCGCTGGCGCCCATGTGCCAGACCTCTTCTTACCTGCCCAGCGCGCTGGTCGGGGAAGGCGAATGCCAGCCGCCGGAGGCGGCCGTGGATGCAGCGTACTGCGAGAGCAAGGTGCCCTACACGACAATCGATATCCCCATGGGCGCCGAGTGGAGCGTGAGCACCGTGGACCACTTCTGTGAGGAGGCGGTCATCGATGGACAGCGCCGCCTGACATGCTCTGGCCCGGATGCCAGCACCGGTGAGTTGGTGGTGTGCAACGCCGCCTGCAGTGGGCTTTCCGAGGTGACCGGAGCGGAGCCTTCCTGCGATCCGGGCTACGGCCTGGACGCCGGTTCCAGCACCTGTCTGTATTCGCCCGTATCGCCCGAACCTGGTGTGACAGGCTGTGCGGAGGGCTTCACCCTTATCGAGCGCGGGGATACGCGCACCTGCGCGCCCGGACTGGGCGGCGAAGGCCTGTGCCCGGTCGGCACCTACCTGGACGGGTCGTACGGAGCCTGCGTTTCTCCCTCCGGCGGTGCGGATTTACCGGTGGGTCTGAACAAGCCCGAACTGGCTGCCCAGAGTTACCAGGGCTGCCTGCCCGGTTTTTCCTACTCAGACGAATTCCAGTGCTGCCAGCCCTCGCAGGGCGGAGTCTATCCAGGCTGCCCGCTGGGTACGCGCTACGACGCCGCCGAAGGCACTTGCATCCCTGGCCAGCTGCGCCTGTCCGGACCGGGTTGCGTGACCGTTTCGTTCAATATGGCGCAGTGTACCGAGCCCTTCCAGATCAGCATTTGCGCCAAGATCAAAACGGAAGTGGCCTGCATCAAGAACCAGGTCTACGACTGTAAATGGTTCGAATCCAAGGGCGCCTGTGAGTATGTCAAATAGCCTCCGGCTCCTCCCGCACTCTGCTGCTTAACGCACTGGAAACCATCTCAGGCACCCCTTTTATTCGGCTGGGGTGCCTGGGATTTTAATCAGGTGCGGGGCACTGCTCATCGACCGAATAGGGGGTTGCCCCGGTGAATTACTTCACTATATAATCGTAGATGAAAAGAGTTTCGCATTCGACATGGGAGGAGGCGTCATGCGCAAATCAGGGTTCATTTCTATTGCGTTCTTTTTATTCTTGATGTTCCTGCTGGCGGCCTGCAACCTGAGGGTGGCCGCGCCGGCTGTAACGGAAGAGCCGGCGGAGACCGCGACGGAGGCGCCGGCGGGGTCCGGTGATGCGCGCGGCCTGCCTGCGATCGACCTGAACCAGCTCGCGGCTGGCGCGACCATACGCTGGTTCGACAACGCCCTGCTGGTGTTCGTCCCGGGCGGTGAATTCGTGATGGGCGGCGAGGACCTCGACAACCCCGTGCACACCGTGAGCGTGGACGATTTCTGGGCTTACAAGACCCTCGTCACCAACGATATGTACCGTCTGTGCGTCTCGGCTGGCGCCTGCACGCCTCCCGCCGACGAGCTGCCCATACCGGACTACCTGCAGCCGGAGCGCAAGGACCATCCCGTGACGAGTGTGACCTGGGAACAGGCCGGGGAGTATTGCGATTGGATGAACGCGCGCCTGCCGACCGAAGCCGAGTGGGAGAAGCTTGCACGCGGGGAAGATGGCTTCACCTATCCCTGGGGCCAGGCCGAACCGAGCTGCGATCTGTTGAACTATGAGGCCTGTGAACTGGCGTCCACCAGCCGCGTATATGACTACGCTGCTGGTCTGTCACCGTACGAGGCCGCCGATATGGCCGGCAACGCTTACCAGTGGGCCGGCGACTGGTACGCTGCGAACTACTACGACCAGGCGCCCGAAACCGACCCGCCCGGTCCTGAAAACGGCACGCTGCACGTGGTGCGCGGCAGCAGCTTCAGATCGCCCGGCGACCAGCTCGAATCGGCGCTGCGCTACGGCATCGCCCCGGGCACACAGCGCGATGACCTGGGCTTTCGTTGCGTGGTGGCGGGGGACGCCAGCCTCTTCGCGCCTTTCTGCCAGCTCACGGCCTTCGTCCCCGGCCCCTTGGATGCGGTCTGGGTACCGGAGGAGGGCGATCCGGGGGCGGTCGAGCCGATGGAACCGGGTACCTGCGAGGCGGAACCGCCTACGGCCAGCTCGACCCAGTACTGCGCTGACCAGGGCACGAGTACCGGCGGCGCCACGGTGATCTATAGCGGGGAGCTGGTGGAATTCGATTCAGGCTGCATCGCCGGAGATTCGCCTATCGGCTGCACCGGCCCGGAAGGCACCACGTTACACATCACAGTCTGCAATGCCTGCCTCGGTGCCGGCGTGGCGGCGGTAACCATCGAGCCGGCCTGTGCGGCCGGGTACACTTTCGCGGACGGCATTTGCGAGTACGCCGGCCTGCCCCCGCTGCCCGGCGGGGACTGCCCCCCGGGTTCCTTTCCGGACCCCGAGAGCGGGCTGTGCCAGTACGCCCTGCCTTTGCCGGATAGCGACCTGTGCCCGGAGGGCTATTCGTTCTATGAGGCGCTCTCCTGCTGCATGGCGGCCTTCACCGATCCCTTGCCGGACCTTCCCGGCATACCGCCGCACAGCTACCCCGGCTGCCCGCTCGGCACCAGCTACGACGAAGCCGCCGGCCTGTGCCGGTTGGAGGGCGAACTGGTCCCTGTCACCGCGGACTGCCGGGAATTCCCGGTGCAGCTGGGCTACTGCGCCCATCCCGGCGATGACGATGATGGTGGTTGCCAGGTCCAGGCATGTGGAGGGCAAAACCCTCAGTGGTGCGCCTCGTTGTGCGCCTGTATCGGTCCCGCAGATCCATGCCCTTAGTCCCTTACCCCCGCCGCCCGGCGGGGGCTTTGAATCAATTTGTCTCCAGCAGTCATGCATGAATACCTGCAATTTCAGACTCACCTTCCTGCAAGCGGGTACATGTTTGAATCATCTCTTTCAGGGATTGGACTCGTGAACCCTTTCACTATATAATCTCCTCGGAAGCACCTCAGCAGGCATGCTTCCGGGAGGAGACCTGATGAAAAAACATAATGTGATCCTATTTGCCCTCTTCAACCTGACGGTTTTCATCCTGGGGGCCTGTAACCTGCAGATGGCCGGCTCCGGGGAGCCAGCGCAAACAGAGGCGCCGGACGAAGCAGAACCCGCCACGGAAGCGCCGAAAGAGCTTGCGTCTGTGGAGACGATCGCGCCGGTCGATCTTACCGGGCCGCCCATGGAGGTTGGGTCGACGTACCTGTTTGTGGATGGCGCCACGCTGGTGGCCGTGCCTGCCGGGGAGTTCATTATGGGCAATGGCCGGGATGACAGCCCGATCAAGACTGTCACCCTGGATGAATTTTGGATCTATCAGGCGCCTGTCACCAACCGCCAGTATGCCTTTTGCGAATCTGTTGGGCAGTGCACCTCGCCTGACTTGAAGGAAAACCTGGTTTACAGCGATCCCTACCGCGCCAACGACCCGGTGGTGGGCGTGGACTGGAGCCAGGCTGCAAATTACTGCGAGTTCGTGCATGGACGTTTACCGACGGAAGCCGAATGGGAGAAGGCCGCCCGCGGCCCGGATGGGAACACCTACCCCTGGGGCGAAGCTTCACCCACCTGCGACTACCTCAACATCGGGCGCTGTGTGGGCCAGACCACCGATGTGACGATCTATCCACAGGGAGCCAGCTACTACAGTGCACTGGACATGTCCGGTAATGTCTATGAATGGGTCTCCGATTGGTACTATGCCGGGTATTATGAAACCATGCCCCTGTTGGACCCGACCGGGCCGGTATCCGGGGACAAGCGCTCGGTGCGCTCCAGCAGCTTCCGCTCAGATGCCTTTATGGCTGAGGCTGCGCGCCGTTTCGCTGCCCACCCTGACGAGCACAGCGATGAAGGCGGCTTCCGCTGCGTGGTGGAGAGCGAACACCTGTTGGACTTCGCGCCCTACTGTGAGTGGGTCACCATTTATGGTCCTGCCGGTATCCCCCCTGTGGGCGATGCGGACCATCCCACGATCGTGGAAGAGGAAGCCTGTCCGCCGATCAGTATCGATCCGCCGGCGCAATATTGTGAGGCGGGCGATACGCCGATGGCTAACGTGACCTTCCACGGGCCGCCGGGTTCAACCATCGACCCGGGCGGTTGTACATTTTCCCACGATAGTACCTATGTATGCGATGCTCCCACGCATGTGGAGATCTGCTCCGATTGCCAGATGGTGCTGGTCCAGGAAGCGAATTGCCCGGACGGTTATCATCTCGATGGGGATACCTGCCGTCCATCTGCAGTGGTGGGCGTTGGTTGCGTGCCCGGTTTTACCTATGACCCGGTCTCGCAGTGCTGTGCGCTCGAAGCGGAGGCGCCCCCACACATGGCTGTATCGCCCTGCCCGGTGGGGACTTTCTATGCTGACCCACCCGGCGCGTGTGTGTCCTTTCCGGCTGCAGGGAATATATGCGTTCCAATGGACGTGACCATGCCGACTTGCGGCCATCATGGCGGCGATGATGATGATGAATGTGTGAGGCAGGCGTGCGGAGGTCAAAATCCGCAATGGTGCGAATCGCTGTGCGCCTGTATCGGTCCCGCAGATCCATGCCCTTAGTCCCTTACCCCCGCCGCCCGCCGCGGGTTGAATAGTGCGGCGCAATGGTGTAGGTGGATTTAACAAAGTGGGAAGCAGGCCGGCGAAGCCGGCCTGCTTCCTTTTTATATTTCTTTCCCCCCTTCCAACTCTGGAAGGGGGGAATTGAAGGGGGGTTGGCAGAGGCACCCTCGATCTTATCGAAACAGCAAGACTGGGCCGAACCATGTCAATAGGTATCCGTCGAAGATTGATTCCCTATCGATGGTCCGCACCACCCGATCACCTATCCTTACCCCCTGCTTGGGGGATTTGAATAATCGGACAAATTTTGTATAATATAGTGGTATTCTGTCATGTTACTTTAGACATATGAGGAGTTTTCAATGAAGAGTTTGCACCGTTTAGCCGGCCTCTTTTTACTGGCTCTGCTGGCGCTGGCTGCCTGCGCGCCGGCAGCCACGCCGGTCGCCACTGAGCCACCTGCGACCGAGCCGCCCGCCGGGGAGGCTCCCGCCGCGGAAGCGCCGGCGGGCGGCTCGTCCACCCCGGAACTGGCGCCGGTCGTACTCAGCGGCCCGCCCATGGAGGTCGGCTCGCAGTTCCTGTACGTGGACGGCAGCCTGCTGGTGGCCGTGCCGGCCGGGGAGTTCATCATGGGCCACGACCAGCCCGACAACCCGCAGCACAGCGTCTACCTGGACGATTTCTGGATCTACCGCACGGCCGTCACCAACGCCATGTACGCGCGCTGCGTGGACCTGGGTGGCTGCGAGCCGCCGGATGAGCAGGACAACCCCATCTTCCGCGACCCGTACCGCCAGAACGATCCCGTGGTGGGCGTGGACTACGCCAGGGCCGCGGGCTACTGCGAGTTCGTCAATGGCCGCCTGCCGACCGAGGCCGAGTGGGAGAAGACCGCCCGCGGGCCGGAAGGCAGCACCTACGCCTGGGGCGAAGATACCCCGACCTGCGACCTGACCAACCTCTCCGACTGCGTGAGCAAGACCACCGACGTGACCAGCTACCCCGAAGGGCAGAGCTACTACGAGGCGCTCGATACGGCCGGCAACGTCTTCGAATGGGTGGCGGACTGGTACAGAGCCACCTATTACGGCGAGGCCCCGGCCGAAAACCCGCTCGGCCCGGAGAGCGGCACCAAGCGCTCCGTGCGCTCCAGCGGCTTCGATTCGCCCTTCTACTATGCCGAACTGTTCCGCCGCTACTCCTCGGCCCCCGATGAGACCCGTCCGGACCTGGGCTTCCGGTGCGTGATCGAAGACCCGACCTACTACGCCCCCTATTGTGAGCGGGTGGTCGTGTACGGCGGCGATGGCGGGAACGGGGATCTGAACGGGGGCGGGACGGCTGCCGAAAGCTGCCCGGAGATCGGGATCGGCCAGGGAGAGAACTGCGGCCCGAATAACACGCCGTACACCGTCGTCACTTTTGCCTCCCCACCGGCCGTCCCGGTTACCATCAATGTTCCCGGCATGCCGGACTGCCAGGATGTGGGCAATAACCAGTATGTGTGTTATTCGAGCGTGGCGGTTTCCATCACGGTCGCCTGCGATGTGTTCCTGCCGGGCGATCCGGGCTGCCCGCCCGGCTACACCCAAAACGGCGATGTATGCGTACCCGATGGAAGCAGCGAGGGGCGCTGCCTGCCCGGTTTCAACTTCGATCCGGCGGGGCAGTGCTGCAGCGCCGTTCCGGGATCGCCCGGGGCGAACCTGCCGCTGCCGGCCTGCCCGGTGGGCACCTATTACGCGAACCCGCCCGGGGCCTGCGTGCCCATCCCGGCCGCCGGCACCGTCATGATCAGCGACGTGGTCGGACTGAAGACCTGCGGGCCCGGCGGTGGAGGCGACTGTGAGCCGCAGACCTGCCCGGTAGGGGCGACTGCCCTGAAATGGTGCCAGGCCTCCTGCTCCTGCATCCCAACCACGGCTCCATGTTAAAGAGCGTGATCCTCCCGCATATGCGTGGGGAAATCCATTGAACCCGTTGCCTTTCCTGGCTCAACAGGTGGGGCAGGTATTTGGGACCTATGAAATGTGCTAGTCATTGGTAAGAAAATAGAATAGTTGATCCTGGCGCCCTCGGCATTGATGCGGATATCAAGCTGAGGGCGTTTCCTCACCATTTTCAGGATGGTAATTTATTGTTAGATTTTGTACAATGTAGAAAGCGTATCCATAGTGGGATTATCTAATCTGAGGAGGAGAGCTTATGGTTCGCAAGCTAGTATGTATTCTTTCATTATTACTGCTGTTCATGCTGGTGTTTTCTGCCTGCGCGCCAAAAGCCACGCCGGCCGCCACAGAACCGCCGGCGACCGAGCCGCCCGCCACCGAGCCGCCGGCGACCGAGCCCCCACTTGAACCGACCGAGACACCCGAACTGGAACCGGTCGTGCTGACAGGCCCGCCCATGGAGGTAGGCTCTAAATTCACTTATGTGGACGGCAGCATCCTGGTGGCCGTGCCGGCCGGGCCGTTCATCATGGGCCACGGCGGAGAGGACAACCCGGAACACACCGTTTCCCTATCCGATTTCTGGATTTACCGAACGGAGGTCACCAACGCCCAGTACGCGCGCTGCGTGGAAGCCGATGACTGTGTCCCACCAGACCTGGGTTTGAATAGCGCCTACAGCGACCCCCTGCGCGTGAACGATCCCATGGTGGGCGTGGACTACGACCAGGCAGTCTCGTATTGCGCGTTCGTGCACGGCCGCCTGCCGACCGAGGCCGAGTGGGAGAAGACCGCCCGCGGCCCGGACGGCAACACCTATTCCTGGGGTGAGGCGTCTCCATCCTGCAAACTGACAAACCTGGCCGAATGCGTGGGAAAGACCACCGACGTGACCGCATACCCGGATGGCCGCAGTTACTACGACGCCCTGGATACCTCCGGCAATGTATTCGAATGGGTGGCGGACTGGTACCAGGCTACCTACTACGGCGAGGCCCCTGCCGAGAACCCGCTTGGCCCGGAAACCGGCACCAAGCGCTCGGTGCGCTCGAGCGCCTTCGCCTCGCCGTTCTACTTCGCGGAGCTGGCGCGACGCTATTCCAACACCCCGACCGAGGCGCGCGCCGACCTGGGCTTCCGCTGCGTGGTCGAGGACCCGACGACCTTCGCGCCTTACTGCGAATACCTGACCGTGTACGGCATGAACAACGGCATCGACCCGCTGAGCAGCCCGGGCATCAGCGTGACCTGCCCGAGCTTGAATATCAGCCAGAACCAGTATTGTGGAGATAACTACACGCCGCTGACCAACGTGCAGTTCTCCTACAACCCCTCGAATACGCCGGTGACCATCAACGTACCTCCGGCGCCGACCTGCATCCCGGCTGGCGGAGACCTGTACACCTGTAACGCAGCTGTGGGCGTCTCGATCTGCGCTGACTGCGAGCTGACCGTCACCGTGGATCCGGACTGCCCGCCTGGGTACCACAAGAGCGGGACGACCTGCCTGCCGGATAATCTTTTCCCCGGGGAGTGCCTGCCCGGCGTGAACTACGACCCGGTCAACCAGTGCTGCAGCACCCAGGCGCTGACGAGTGGGGTCGGCCCGCTTTGCCTGGCGGGGACCTACTACTACAATCCGCCCGGCGGTTGCTTTGCCCTGCCCGGCGCCCCCAATACCTGCATGGATGCCACCGTGGCGCTGAAGTCCTGTGAGCCCACCGGAGGCGGTTGTCAGCCGCCGGCAGGAGGTTGTCCAATAGGATCCTCCTGGGACCCCAGCAAATGTTGTTGCGATCGAGGTGGAACCTGCCTGTAAACACGGCTTGCCCCCGCGTTCGCGCGGGGGCTTTTCATGCCCAACGGGTCACGCGCCCCGCGCCCGAGCACGGAGGTAAGCCCGCGGGTGCCGGCGATTATGCGCAGATGGCTGTCAATTCTGGCGTTATTTTCGATAAACCTGGTAGGAAAAAGGTCATCCCACCCATTGGGGGTGGCAGGCCCACATGCGGTCATGTATAATAGTGTTACCTATCAATTCTGCAAGGTGTTCCTTAGTGAGGAGGAGAATGTCCATGAAACGCTTGTTATTTCTCTTTTTTCTATTGATCCTGTTGATGGCAGCCTGCGCGCCGAAGACCCCGGCAGACACCGGCGAGCCGAGCGCCACCGAGCCGCCGGCGGAGACCGCCCCGCCGGAGGAGCCCCCGGCCCTGACCGAGGCGCCCATCAACCTGGCCGGCCCGCCCATGGAGGTGGGCTCGAAGTTCCGCTACGTGGACGGCAGCATCCTGGTGGCCGTGCCGGCCGGCGAGTTCATCATGGGGCACGATCAGGAGGACAACCCCGAGCACACCGTCTTCCTGGATGACTTCTGGATCTACCGCACCCCGGTCACGAACAGGCAGTACGAGTACTGCGTCCGGGTCGGCCAGTGCGCCCTGCCGGACCTGAGCGTCAACGTGACCTATGGAGATCCGCTCAGGGCTAACGACCCGGTCGTGGGTGTGAACTGGGAACAGGCCGTGTCCTACTGCAATTACGTGCAGGGCCGCCTGCCGACCGAGTCCGAGTGGGAGAAGACCGCCCGCGGCCCGAACGGCAACCCCTACCCCTGGGGCGAGGCTGCACCTTCCTGCGATAACACGAATGCCGCCAATTGTGTCCGGACGACCACCAACGTGATCGATTACTTCCCGCAGGGCCAGAGCTACTATGAAGCGCTCGATATGGCCGGCAACGTCTGGGAGTGGACCGGCGACTGGTACAACGCGCGCTACTACAGCGAATCCCCGGCGGAGAACCCGTTAGGGCCCGAGACAGGCGAGAAGCGCTCGGTGCGCTCGAGCAGCTTCGCCTCCGCCTTCTTCGAGACCGAGCTGGCGCGGCGCTACTCGACCTACCCGGTCGACCGCCGCTCCGACCTGGGCTTCCGCTGCGTGGTGGATGCCCCGACGACCTTTGCGCCCTACTGCGAGACCATGGTGGTCTACGGCCTGGATGCCGATGGAAACCCGGTCCCTGGGGGTCAGGGTACAGTGGACTGCCCGACGATTACCGTGGGAACGGATTCGACTTGCGAGAACGGGCAGGGCGTCTTTACCATCACCTCGGTCAGCTCTGACACGGCGGAACCACCGCCCCTGATCATCAACCCCGGCCCGTGTACCGGCGCCGGCACCGGCCCGTACACCTGCACCAGCGCCGGGACCTTCAGTGCCTGCCAGGCATGCGAGGTCACGCCCGGCGGCGAGCCGACCTGCCCCCCCGGCTACAACCAGGTCGGGAACCAGTGCATCGTCGACCAGGGCTACCCTGGCGAGTGCCTGCCGGGCTACAACTACGACCCGGAAACGCAGTGCTGCCAGGCCGAGCCCGGCCAGGGCGACTCCTTCCCGCTCTGCGATGCGGGTACCAGCTATGCCGGCGCGAACCTCTGCGTGGACTTCCCGGCCCAACAAGATAAGTGCGTGGATGTTGGAATCAGCCTTGAAGGCTGCGAGGAGCATGACAGCGGCGGCACGACTGGGGTGCCGATCGAGTTGAGCCCGCTGGCTTCCGCCATGGAGCAGGAACAGCCCGACACGCCAGTCGGTCCTGTCTCCGGCGTGCTGACGCTGACCACGCTGACCCTGGGCCTCGCGGGCTGGATCTTTACAGGACGCAAGCGCTCCTAGTCAGCCGGTGTGATGGCGTACAGCCATCGTGAAACCGCACTCTGGTCGAAGGCCGGCTCCAACGCCGGGTTGAACCCCAGCGAAAAGACCGGCCGGCCCTGAGCCAGCTGTTCTGCCACGATCAGGCGTATCTCCTCCTCGGTGATACGCCTGATCTCCTTTTCAGAAAGGTCGCCGGGCTCCAGGTCGGCCGAACGCCGCAGGGTGTAGGCTCCGAAGTCGAAAAGTTCTACATCCGGCCGCACCCCCTCCACGAGCTGCAGGTATTCGATGGGCTGCAGGTCGTACCAGCCGCCGAGCACGAGCGCTTGCGGGGAGGCCTGCCCCAGCACTTCCGTGGCGAACCTGCGCGTGAGCAGGTTGCGGCTCAGGTCGGCGCGGGGATAGTTCAGGGCCAGCATCAGGGCGACCAGAACGGCGGCGCCCCACAGGCTGGCGCGCCTGGCTGCCACGCTCTTCCAGCGGTCCTGCACCTCGCGAAACCCGACGGCGGCCCACAGGTTGATCACCAGGAAGACCGGCAGGAACATGGTGTTCTTGTCGAAGACGCGGAAATTGATATAGAAGAGCGCGTTGGCCCCCGCGAGCACGATGAATGCGGTTGACAGGGTCCGGTCCTGTTCCCACAGGCGCCGGATGCCCAGGATCGCCAGCAGCAGCCCGGCCCCCAGATAGGTCTCCCAGACCAGGTCCAGGAATTCGAAGCTCTGCCGGGGCACCTCGGTCCAGCCGTACCCGAAGAAGAGGTGTTCCAGCGTCTTCCCTCGCACGAACGACAGGACGCCGCCTGCCGTGCTGAGATCGAAGCCCAACAGCCGGGCGTAATCGAAGGCCGGCGCCGCATTGTAGCGCAGCGGCAGGTACAGGTAGGTCAGCGGCCCGGCCAGGAAGGCCAGGCCGGCCAGGGGCCAGGCGCGCGCGCGCGGAGGGGGCGTGCGGCCGTCCCGCAGGCTCGCCCAGACCAGGTAGGCGACCGCCGGCAGGCTCAGCACGGTCGCCATGTGATTTCCGAAGCTTAACCCCTGCGCCAGCGCCAGCAGGATGAGATCGCGCTCCCTGCCGCTCTCGCGCCAGCGCAGCGCCAGCCACAGGATCAGGCTCAGGAACAGGATGTGCAGGGTATAGACCTCCGCGATGACCGCCTGCGACCACATGGGGTAGGAGACCCCCAGCATGGCGGTCGCCAGCAGGGCGGCGTTGGGCGAGCCGGAAAGCCGCAGCGCGACCCGGCGCACCACGGCCAGGCTGAGCGCGGCGCACAGCGCCGAGAACAGGTTGACGCGGTAAGCGATATCGCCGAACGGGACGATCAGGGTGAACAGTTTCGCCAGCAGCAGGTAGAGCGGGTAGCCGGTGTTGTGCACGATGCCCAGCGTATAGACCCCGCTGGCCAGCTCGGCGCTGTCGTAGGCGAACACGGACGGGGAGAGCGTCTTGAGGTAAAGCCCGAAGAAAGCCAGGAAAGTCACCAGATCGGCGATCAAGGGCTGGTGGAAAAAGCGATTGACCGGATTTTGATGGGATTCAGTGAGAGAAGGAATTGGGTGGTCTGTCATTGGGATAGATCCGGGTTTGACAGGGAACTGGAAATGGGTGCATTGTAATCCATGTTCTGAGGCTCTGTGAAGCTTTATCCCATTTGTTTTTGACATAGGACTTTTATGATCAGCAGGAGATGATCCCTGGCGAGCCTGACCTACAATATTGTTTATAATAGTTCCATAATGAGCAAGTTACGCGCCTTTCTGCCCTCATGGGGTCAGATCCAGCAATTGTTCGCGCTGCAGGTTTTCCTGGTATATAGCTGGGTTTTCTTATTGTTCTTCTATGATCTACCGAGATGGATGAATTTCCTTTCCCCAACCGAAATCTCTGTGATCTTTGCCTATGCAATGGTGTTCGCACTACTAGATAGCCTCGCCTTTTTTCTGATCCTATTCTTTCCAAGTCTGCTACTCTATAAAGCTTTGCTTGAAGAGAAATTTGAATCCGTGATCGGAACGGTGGCAATAATTGGTTATATCTGGGTTGTTTTTTTAC
>CAZULT010000027.1:0-50219 GCA_964621295.1 uncultured Anaerolineaceae bacterium
CAACGCAAGGAGTACAAGCATGAGTAATCTTCAAGTTGATGCGCTCGTCGTGGGCGGCGGAATCGCCGGGATGCAGGTTGCGCTTGATCTCGGTGATCAGGGTTTACAGGTTGCCTTGGTGGAACGCGAAGCCAGCATCGGCGGCAAGATGATTACCCTCAGTAAAGTCTTCCCGACCCTCGACTGCTGCTCCTGCATCACTACCCCCAAAATGTCGGCGGTGGCGCACCATCCAAATATCCAACTTTTCACTTACTGCGAGGTCCAATCGGTTAACGAGAACAACGCGGGTTTTGATATCACAGTCCTGCAAAAGCCGCGCTATGTGGATGAAAGCAAATGCACGGGTTGCCGCCAGTGCGAATACGAATGTCCCATCACGGTGCCCAGCACCTTTGACCGCGGCCTCGGTGCATACCGTGCCATTCGTGTGCCTTTCTCTACCGCCGTCCCGCAAAAGGCCGTGCTGGATATTGACAACTGTTTACTTTGCGGCAAATGCGAAAAAATCTGCCCCGTCGAAGCGGTGGATTTTACCCAACAACCGCAGACGTTTTCCATCGAAGCGACTGCCATCGTGCTAGCGACGGGCTTTGAATTATCCGAACTCGGCGCAAAGAAGGAATATGGTGGCGGCGAACTACCTAATGTTATCGACCCGCTGATGATGGAACGCTTGCTGGCACCCACCGGTCCCTATGGCCGCGTCCTGCGTCCCGGCGACGGCATGGAACCGACCACCATCGCTTATGTCCAGTGTGCTGGTTCGCGTGACCAAACCCTGGGCATCGAATACTGCTCGCGCGTTTGCTGTATGTACGCCATCAAGCAGGCCATGCTGATCAGCGGTGCGCTGCCAATGGCCGACATCACCATCTACTTCATGGACATCCGCACCTTCGGTAAAGGCTACGAGCAGTTCTATCAGAATGCCAAAGCGATGGGTGTTGAATTCGTACGCGGCAAGGTGGCCTCCATTCGGGAGGACGAGGATCACAACCCGATCGTTAAAGTGGAATTAACGGAAGATGGTCACATCATCGAACGGACTCATGACCTGGTGGTGCTCTCGCTTGGAATGCTTCCCGGTGGTTCAGACCAAGCTTTTGGCTTGACCCCCTCATCAGATGGTTTTGTGGCTATTCCAGCTGCCAATGCCTCCCCTTGCGCAACACAGCGGCCTGGGATATTTGTCACAGGCACGGCCGGCGGCCCGATGGATATTGTAGACAGTATCATCACGGCCAGTGCAGCCGCTTCTGATGCCTCCGCTTACATTCGGAGAAAGATAGGAGTGCAGGTTGAACAACCGGAGGTGGCTTATGCCTGACGAAAAAGTTAAGATCGGCGTCTACACCTGCTACTGCGGCGGTAATATCAGCCACGTTGTCAACTGTGAACAAGTGGCCAAAAAGATGGGAGGTATGCCAGACGTTGTGATCTCGCGTACCAACATGTCGCTCTGCTCCGATGCGGGTCAGTCCCAGATCGAACAGGATATTAAAGAGTTGGGTGTCAACCGCGTGGTGATTGGCGCCTGCGCTCCCATGTTACACGAACAGACTTTCCGGGGTACGGTCATGCGGGCCGGATTAAACCCCTATCTCTATTATCATGTCGGTTTGCGCGAGCAAGACTCCTGGGTACATGCTAACGATCAGCAGGGAGCCACACAAAAAGCACTGCGATTAATGGCAGCGGGAGTTGCCAAAGCACGTTTGCTGAAAGCGCTGGAACCGATTCGCCTGGAAGCGGAGAAACGAGCCATCGTCATAGGCGGTGGCGTGGCTGGCCTGCGTTCTGCTCTAGACATTGCCCGTCAGGGTCTGCAGGTGGTGTTGGTCGAGAAGTCGCCATTCTTGGGCGGACGCATGGCGCAGTTGGAAACGGTTTTTCCTACTGGAGACGATGCGCGAGGCTTGTTACACGATTTGATTGACGAAGTTGTAAAGCATTCTAATATAACAATTTTTACCCTAGCCCAGGTTGCAGGTGTATCGGGTTATGTCGGTAATTTCAATCTGCAGATATGCCAGCATTCACGTGGCGTTAGTGCCGAAAATAACGAGGCGTTGGTGGCTGCCTGCCAGCAGGAAATCCCTGATGATTTCAATTACGGGCTGAAAAACCGAAAAATCATCTATCGCGCCTATCCGGGCTGTTACCCACCTTTACCAGCTGTGGATTGGGAAAATTATAACGGTGAACCACTTTCCATAGAGGGTGGCAAACCTATTGTCTTGAAAGACGCACCGAAGACCTTCAATGTCAATGTGGGCGCGATTGTGGTCGCGACCGGTTTTGATCCGTATCAGCCCCGTCAGGGTGAATATGGCTACGGAGAATTGAAGGATGTGATCACCCTGCCAGAGATGATCCGGCACCTGGCGTTGTCGAAGAGCAGCGAGCATTTACGATGGAATGGTCATCCCGTGCGGGATGTGGCTTTGATCCATTGCGTGGGCAGTCGAGAGATCGAGGGCGTCGATGAGCCGCATGAGGATGGACAGGTCAACAATTATTGTTCACGCGTATGCTGCACAGCTACCCTGCATATGACCGAAGAACTGCAGCGCTACTTCCCTGAACTGAACATTTACGATCTTTATCAAGATATTCGCACCTATGGACGTGGTCACGAAGAATACTACAGCCATGCACTGGAAGATGGCGTGCGCTTTTTCCGTTACCATGGTGAGGAACGTCCTGAAGTGACGGCTGCGCCTGCGGGCGATACGCACCCTGTATTGGTCAAAGTTAAGGACGCGCTGACCTATGGCGAGCAGATCGATATCCCCGTTGATCTGGTGGTGTTGGCTGTCGGCATGATGGCGCGCGATATCGACGACCTGGTGAAAATGCTGAAGGTCTCCCGTGGCAATGACCGCTTCCTCTTGGAAGTGCATCCCAAGCTGCGTCCGGTTGAGACAGCTGTCAACGGTGTGGTTCTGGCTGGCACGGCGCAGGGTCCGATGAATATCCAGGAGAGTATCAGCGCGGCTTCGGCAGCTGCAGCCAAGGTGGTTTCCCTACTTGGGCAAGGCAAAGTTGAGTTGCAGCCCTTCGTCGCCGCGGTGGATGTCGAAAAATGCAACGGCACGGGTGCGTGCGTGGAAGCCTGTGTCTATGAAGATGCGATTGCGCTGAAGACGTTCGAGCAGGATGGCAAAGAGGTCAGGCGGGCGGTGGTCACCCCGGCCAACTGCACTGGCTGTGGCGCGTGTGTCAGCGTCTGCCCGAATCGAGCTGTCGATGTGCAAGGTTGGACCCTGGCACAATACGAAGCCATGGTCGAAGCCATCGGCATGGAATTGCCTGCTTTGGCGGAGGCGGCAGCATGACAACTCAAATTGCTCAAAAAGAAACGGTCTCGCGTGGCGAGATGCTCAAACGCCTGCGTGGGCAGCATGCCGAAATGGTAGAGCGTACCCAGGCCCTGCTGAAGGAACAAAAGCGAGTCCAAAGGGAGATCTGCCAGGTCATGCGCGAGAATCCCAAGACGGTGCCTGAGATCGCAGAGGCGGTAGGCATGCCCACAAATGAAGTTTTATGGTATGTGGCCTCTTTCAAGAAATACGGCCTGGTTCTCGAGAACGGCATGTGCGGCGATTATCCGCTCTATCAGAAAGCGGAGGAGAAGTGATATGAGCATAAGACTGGATCCACAACTCCTTCACGAGTTCAAAAAATATGGCGCGGTCGGTATCGAAAAATGCTTCAACTGCGGCAACTGCACAGCCATTTGTCCCCTGGCAAGCGATGAATACAACTTTCCGCGCGATGTGATCCGGCGCGTGCAGATCGGACAGAAAGAGCGCCTGACGGAAGGGCTCGATCCCTGGCTGTGCTACTACTGCGGGGATTGTTCAGAGACCTGTCCGAAAGGCGCTGAACCCGGCGAGACCATGATGGCCGCCCGTCGCTGGCTGATTGGAAAGTACGATTGGACTGGACTGGCGCGCAAGTTCTATACCTCGCTGACCTGGGAGTTGGGCGCCATTCTGCTGGTAGGGTTGCTGGTGGTGTGGATCATTTCGATGTTCCATGGGCCGGTAGTCACGGAACGCGTGGAATTGAACACTTTTGCGCCGATCCATATCGTCCACCTGGCTGACTGGATCATGGCAGGAGCATTGCTGTTCTTCATCGGCACGAATGTATTCCGCATGTACTGCTCGACTCTACACCGTAGCGGGCTGAAGATCCCTCTCGCGGCGTATCTCAGTGAAGCCTGGCAGTTGGTCCTACATGGCCTGACTCAAAAGCGCTGGGCGACCTGTGCGGAAGATGAACGGGACGTAAAGATCAGAAGAAGCAAACGCGCCTCATGGATCATTCACATGCTGATGGCAAGCGGGTACGCCCTTATGCTGATTCTGATCGTCTTTTTCCTATCCTGGTTCCAGACGGACGAGGTCTATCCTTTCTACCATCCGCAGCGTTGGTTGGGTTACTACGCTACGCTGGTGCTCTTGCTAGGCGCGGGCTGGGCGTTGTGGGGGCGTATTCGGAAAGAAGTGGAGATGCACCGCTTCTCCCATCCAAGCGATTGGATCTTCCCCATCCTGCTTCTGGTCGTTTCCGTAACCGGAATTCTGCAGCATGCTTTCCGCTATTGGAGTATGCCGCTGGCTACCTATTATACCTATATCGTGCATCTGGCTTTTACTGCACCCATGTTGATCCTTGAAGTACCGTTCGGGAAATGGGCGCACCTGTACTATCGCCCCCTGGCGATCTACTTCCAGGCGGTGAAAGAGAAAGCCAAAGAACAGGCTGAAGCCGTCGCTGGCGCACTTGCCCCGGCGGATTAAGAAAAACTCAATACCTTAGGAGGCTCACAATGACTGAAAAAATGGCTGTCGTCTGCAATGGCGATACCCCGGCAAGCATCATGCCGACCTTGATCTTCTCCACTTCTGGATTATCCCTGGATTATGAAATGCACGTCTTCATTTGCCCGGCAGGCGCGAGGTGGATGCTCAAAGGTGAATTGGAAAAACTGGGCACACCAAAGGGACTTCCCAACCCCGTCAAGCTCTTCAATGACATCCTGGAATTGGGCGGTGAGATCGTGCTATGCGAGTTGGCTTTGGAGAACAAGGATATTGACCCCAAGGACCTGCGCGACGAGCGCATCAAGATCAAGAAAGCTCCACCGTACCTGATGGACGTGGAGGGCGCCAGCCAGACCTACGTATTCTAAACGATAAGGGTGATTGTACTGTTCTATGGTGCAATCACCCGAGTCCGTCTAGGGAGGAGAGTAAGGATTGACGCAGTTAAGGCGTTGATCCCTTTGGTCGTGGGTTCACAGTAGGTTCTGGTGCCATGTGTGGGTACCGACGTTTGGTACACGACCGAAATCAGCCGTCCCATCAGAACGGTTTGCTTCCAAGCGAGCGTGTGAATGGAAGGAAACCTGTAATCACTCAGGGAGCAGGTTATCGCAAGGCCTGCTCCCTTTTCGTTTTATGGTGTTCTGCCAATTCCAGTAGGTCCGCGTTTGCAGGATCATGGATGAAATTCCAAAAGACGTCGCGCGGGCGATGAGGGGAGCTGATGCGTTTGCGCACCATGTAGATATTTCGCTGTAAGGTCATCCCTTCCACTTCGATGTCGGTGACGTTGCCTCGTTCTAACGGGCAGGCGGAGGCCAAGGAGGAGACGAAGGATATCCCGTATCCAGCCGCAACTGTCCGAACGATCGCTTCAGCGTTACCCAACTCCATGAAGACATTCAAGTCGTCCAGGCTGATATCATTTTTGGCCAGCTCGGCCAGCACCACTCTGCTCGTTCCAGAGGTCTGTTCGCGCATGATGATCGGCTCTTCCAGAAGCTCTCCGGGCTCGACTCTTTTTCGAAATGTCCAGCGGTGGCTGGATGGCACGATCAGGGTGATGACATCGCGAAAAAATTTCTGGGATTCAAGGCCAGCCTCATCGACCTCGGTGCTGACAACTCCGATGTGGGCTTCCCCCTCCAGCAGATTCAACGCGGTCTGTTCAGGGCCACAAGCCAGAATGCGCACGTGGATACCTGGATACTGCCGGCTGAACCTGGCTGCCATTTGAGGCAATATATATTTCCCGGCCGTGGTGCTGCAGGCGATGCGTAATTCTCCAACAATGTCATCGTGAAGCGAAGACATCATATCTCGAAGATTGCTGGTGTCGTGCAATAAACGCCGCGCCCAGGGCAGCAGCAGTCTGCCCGCCTCGGTCAATTGCAGCCCAGTATTGCTTCTTATAAATAAAGTAACATCCAGATCTTGTTCCAACACTTTAATTTGATGGCTTACTGAAGGTTGGCTGAGGTGCAGTTGTCTGGCGGCTTCTGAAAGACTCAGGTTTTCGGCTGCTGCCAGAAAGGTCTCGATCTTTTGGATATCAACCATCATGTGTTCCAATCTTAATCATTTTATTGTTCGTTTGACTCAAGTATTCATCCTGTTGCGCTAATGACAGTGGTGCGGACCCTTGTATGTTCATTCCCCCCTGAACATTTTGGATCGCTCGAAAAGCTGCGGTGCAATGATGTAAAGGCCTTTCGCAGCGACAGCGACCGAGCCATCCGGTAGGTAAATTTCCCCCCGTGTATAGATCTTGCGGCCACTTCGGCGTGTTATGAAACCTTGTGTGTGGATGGGTTCACCTAGCGGTACAGGTTGGCGATAGCTCAATTCCAATCTTGCCGCAGCGACTGTAAACCCAGCCTGCCAGACCGCCGCGCCCATGACTTCATCGAGCACGGCCGCCGAAACCCCGCCGTGCGCGTGACCAGGCGGGCCTTGTTGGGAGCGTGTCAGGCTGAACTCTGAGGAAACTACGCCCTTTTCGTCCACGTACCAGCGCAGGCCAAGGCTATGCGGATTTTCGCTGCCGCAAATGAAACACGAACCATGTTCGGGGAGTAGCTTCATTGTTCCTCAACCCTTATTGTACTTGTTTTGTGACGCGGCATAAAGCGAAGTAGGATGCCGGCGTTAAAAGGGAACATGGTATCTGGAAGCTTGCTGCACGATCCTGGTTTCTTTCAACCTGGTTTGCATAGCATGGGATGAGATATACTAGCGCTACTTCGATGGATCAATCTTAAACCCCATTATCAAGCAACGGAGAATCACATGAAAAGTCTTTTCGAAAAATTAGGACTGAAAGCTGTCAATGCCGGTGCCTGCATGGGACCGGACGGCTGGGTGATGGACCCAAAGGGAGAAGAACTGGTTTCGTACAATCCGACAACGGGTGAAGCATTGGCAAAAGTCATTCAGGCTACACCTAGCACCTACCAGAAGATCGCCTCAGCCGCGCAAAAAACCTTTTTGGAATGGCGGGAGGTTCCGGCTCCCAAGCGGGGAGAAGTGGTGCGCGATTTAGGTGATGCACTACGCGAACACAAGGAGCCGCTCGGTGACCTGGTCACGCTGGAAATGGGTAAGATACGCGTAGAAGGGCATGGGGAGGTCCAGGAAATGATCGACATCTGCGACTTCGCCGTCGGCCAATCTCGTATGCTGTATGGATTGAGCATGCATTCCGAACGGCCTGCTCACCGCATGTACGAACAATGGCATCCTCTGGGAATTCTTGGATTGGTTACCTCCTTTAATTTTCCTGTAGCCGTCTGGTCGTGGAATTCGGCGCTGGCGGCTGTATGTGGGGATACGATCATCTGGAAGCCGTCATCCTATACTCCCCTCACTGCTATCGCCGTGACCCACATCGCCAATAAGGTATTGGCTGATCACGGATTGAGTGGAATATTCAACCTTGTCATCGGTTCCGGACGGGATGTCGGCGAGTTGATCTTGGACGACAGACAGATTCCATTGGTCTCATTCACGGGTTCTACGGCAATTGGTGTACATGTATCTGAGACGGTAGCGCGTCGCTTCGGTCATACGATCCTGGAGCTGGGAGGAAACAACGGAATCATCGTCAGTGAAAAGGCTGACCTCGCGATGGCGACACGCGCAATCCTTTTTGGTGCGGTCGGTACGGCCGGCCAGCGTTGCACCTCCACCCGTCGTATCATCATGCATAAATCCATCGGTGGGGATTTGACCAAGCGCCTGGTGAATGCGTACAAACAGGTCCACGTTGGCGATCCGCTCCAATCCGAAACCCTCATGGGCCCATTGGTGGTCAATACTTCGGTAGAAGAAATGATGGATGCCATCAAGCAAGCTGTTTCTGACGGTGGTGAGATCGTATCTGGCGGCCACATGCTTCCAGACCTTGGCTCTAACTTTGTCGAACCGACCATTATCAAGATGCCCGTCCAGACTGAGGTGGTAAAAACTGAAACCTTCGCACCAATCCTTTATTTGCTTGAATACGAAAGCATAGCAGAGGCGATTGAGATTCACAACGATGTTCCACAAGGATTATCGAGCGCCATTTTCACAGAATCTCTGCGTGAAGCGGAAGCATTCCTCTCAACTGCAGGTTCGGATTGCGGCATTGCGAACGTCAATATCGGGACATCCGGGGCAGAGATCGGTGGTGCATTTGGAGGCGAAAAAGAGACCGGTGGTGGACGCGAGTCTGGTTCCGATGCTTGGAAAAGCTACATGCGTCGGCAGACCAATACCATCAATTGGTCGGAAGAGTTACCGCTTGCTCAAGGGATCCAGTTTGGAGAATAGCTCGTTCCATGCCGCCGGGAGAGCGTGTAGCCAATTGAGTCCATTTGGATAAGGAAGCCCCAGGTGGGCTGGATCGCGTTGTGGGCTTCCTCAGATAAATTCATAGGTTGAATAAACTCGCTGGTTCATCTGTCGTGGCCAGGTACTGCTGAAAAGAGTCTGTTTCATCCAACAAGCCCTTAACTGCAATATATAGTTCTTTCCTGAGGTAATCGCTCGCCTCTCCGCTCCCTCGCGATAAATTGACTTTATCTCCTTTCCCCGTGACTGTTACGTACCCGCTGGCTGAAAGCCATTCCAACCCGAGCCGGATTGTGTCTTCGCGCTGGACGGTTGCAACCGCAAGATCCGAGATCCTGGAATGCCCGCCTTTTTTTTGGATCGCATATTTCGCCATACCTGCCAGCCGGGAGAGAAAGTCCTGCGAACTTTCAACCGGGAGATTGCGCGCAATCAAGTAAACCTTATGTGGATCAACAGCTTCCAGCAATGCCTTCAGTTCAGAAGGTCCTGGTGGGGCGGTATAGAGCGCCAGTACATCCGAAGGTTTTCCTTCGTAGCGGTCGAAGCCGTTGAATCTGGTCCGGTCTTCCCCTTCCACATAGATGGCGACCTGTTCCTCCTCCTGGCCATTTGAAAGTTCTTTGAGCGGGTCAGGGTGAGAGCGAAGATCGATTACTTCTATAGAATTCTTCTTGACTTCGAAGGCTTCTTCCTCAACGGGACGATAATCGATAAACTGGAGAGTGAGGGTGCGTTGGCCACGGAAAGTACTCGCGCGGAGTGTAAAAGCCAGGTCGAAGCGGCCCTGCGGTGGGTTTTCTTCAGCACCGTTCCACCAAAGTACGCTTTGTTCGTGACCCTGTGGGTCGGTGACCGTTAATCGTATGTGCTCGCCACTGCGCCCAATTGGTGCAACCTTTTGCAGACTTAGGTTCCGGGAGGCAAATGTAAGAGGCGGATTGCCTGCACCGAACGGCGCCAGCTGCTCGATGGCCTCCGCCAAGTCAAAAGAAAGTTCTTCGAGCGCCATCCAGGCGTCGATCTGTAACGAGGGCGCCTCCAGGGCGGCTTCCCCCAGCATGGATTCAACCGCCTTGCTCAACCCCCGCTGGAAAGCAGGCAGGTTTTCGTGCGGCAAGGCAAGACCGGCTGCCATTGGGTGGCCGCCGTAATTGAGCAGGAGATCAGCCTGTGTGGCTATTGCGTCGGTGATGTGTAATCCTTCGATGGAACGCGCAGAACCGCGTGCCGGTTCACCCGGTGGGGTGGAGAAGAGTATGACGGGTTTGTGGTACCGGTCCACCAATCGACTGGCGACAATCCCTACCACGCCCCCCGGCCAGGAGGGGTGGCTCAGCACGATAGCAGGTTGTGCCAGCAAGGAAGGTTGTGCGTGCAGTTGTGCTTCGGCGGCGCGGTAGACCTGCTTTGTAAGCAACTTGCGCTGGCTATTCAAGCCCTCCAAGCGGGCAGCCAGCACACGCGCTCGCGCGGGGTCCTGCGAGATGAGCAAGTCCACAGCCGGATTGGCGTCCCCCAGGCGACCCAGCGCGTTCAGTCGCGGAGCCAGCACAAAACCGATGTACTCCTCCGTGGCCGCGGCAAGAGGCTGGTCTGCCAATTCCGCCATGATCTTTAATCCTAAACGCTCAGTATTTTGCAGGATTTTCAAACCCTTTTGCACCAGGGAACGGGTTTCGCCGATTAGCAAGGCGATATCGGCGATCAGTCCCAGAGCGACGAGATCGAGCAATGTGTCAGGCGACAACCGCTGGTTGAAGGAGAATGTTCCGTTTGCGGTCTCTGAAAGGACCTCAAAGAGCGCTTCAGCAAGCTTGTAAGCCACGCCTACTCCCGCCAGGTTGGCCAGGGCATGATCTCTAGGTAGCCGCTTGGGGTTGACGACCGCGACTGCTTCGGGTAATTTAGCGCCTAACTCGTGGTGATCTGTGATCACAAAATCCACATTACGGGACGCAGCGTACTTCACGGCTTCATGGGAGGAAATACCGGTATCGCAGGTCAGGATGAGACTCGCTCCATTATCGATAATTTCGGTCAGTTCTGGAATATGCACACCATGGGAGGACCGCGCACGAATAGGGATGTGGTAGCCCACATGGGCACCAAGCGCCTCCAGGGTTTGCACAAGCAGGGCGGTGGAGGTCTGACCGTCCACGTCAAAATCGCCCCAGATGCATAGAGGCTCTTTCTTGCGGATAGCCAACATCAGCCTTTCAACCGCAGCTTCCATGGCGGGGAGCTCAAAAGGGGAAGCCAGGACCCCCGAATCTGCATTCAGGAAAGCACGCGCTGCCGCAGCAGAGGAGATGCCGCGTTGGGTAAGCATGCGCGCAAGGAAGGGATCCAGGTTGAGATTTGTAAATGTGGCCGGGATTAGTACTGGAATAGGATCGAGCCAATGGGTATTTGTCATTGCTTTCATGGGATCTTTGCAGATTCTAATCCACTTTGGCAATTAAACCGGGCAACCTGTAGCTAGTAGTGAGGTATGGTAATCATGAACCGAAATCGATCTGATTCCTTCTGCGGCCGGATCCTGCAAGGAGCAGGCATTTCATATGAAATGAAAGCCTCCACAAGACTGTGGAGGCTTTTTGCACTCTTGTTTTTTGCTATACCGGGTCGAATCTGGCGGTGAAATGCCTCAGCAATTCAGGCGCATAGGAGAACTTGTATCCGCGAATGGTTGAGGCGCGCTCCTTGATGCGTACCAGGCAATCCGCAACGTAATCGAGATGGGATTGAGTGTAGGTGCGGCGTGGGATGGCCAAGCGCAGCAGTTCAAGTTTTGGATGGACCATTTTCCCGGTATCTGGATCGGGATGTGCGAACATGACCGAGCCAATCTCCACACCACGGATGGCGCCTTCACGGTACAGTTCCACTGCCAGCGCCTGCCCTGGAAATTCGGCTTGGGGAATGTGCGGGAGTACGGCCTGCGCGTCCAGGTAGACAGCGTGGCCGCCGGCCGGTTGGATGGTAGGGATGCCGGCGGTATTAATGCGTTCAGCGAGGTATGCTGTCTGAGCCAGACGGTAAGCCAGATACGCTTCGTCCAACCCTTCATATAAGCCCACAGCCATTGCCTCAAGATCTCGTCCTGCCAAACCGCCATAGGTGGGAAAACCTTCGCGCAGGATAAGCTCATTCTTGACTTGTTGGAACAGGTTTTCATCGTTCATGCATAGCAGGCCGCCGATGTTGACGATGGCGTCCTTCTTAGCAGACATGGTCATGCCGTCGGCCAGGCCATACATTTCACGCGCGATCTCAATCACGGGTTTATTCTCGTATCCCTTTTCCCTTAATTTAATGAAATAGGCATTTTCGGCATAGCGGGCAGAATCAATGAAGAAAGGGATCTTGTGCTTGCGATAGACTTGAGCGATCGCTTTGAGGTTCTCCATCGAGACGGGCTGCCCACCGCCGGCATTGTTGGTGATGGTGACCATGCCGAATGGAATAGTCTCGACGCCGGTTTCCTCGATGAATGCTTCAAGTTTGCCGATATCCATATTGCCTTTGAAGGGATGGTGATCGGCCGTGTCAAAGGCCCGGTCGATCACCAGGTTGGTTGGCCTACCGCCGCGCGCACGAATATTGGCATCCGTGGTGTCAAAGTGCATATTGGAGGGGATGGAGTTTCCTGGTTTTACCAGTACAGCGCTGAGGATGTTCTCTGCAGCGCGTCCCTGGTGGGTTGGAACAAAATGCTTGAACCCAAAGATATCCTCGACAGCAGCCTTAAGGTGATAAAACGAGCGTGCCCCGGCATAGGACTCGTCTCCACGCATCAGCGCTGCCCATTGATCCTGGCTCATAGCACCTGTGCCCGAATCGGTCAACATGTCAATGAAGATGTCTTCCGCTTTTATTGAAAAGACGTTATAGCCGGCTTCTTGCAAACGGGCTTCCCGTTCTTTGGCCGGAATCAGCCGGATAGACTCGGTAACTTTGATACGAAAGGGTTCTGGGGGATAAGAGGGCATGGCAACTCCTTGCAAAATGGTACTTCAGTTTAGCATGTATAATAATTTTATGGCAAGAAGAATTCGTCTGTTTCTGGCAGCGCTCATCCTGGTGCTCTCTCTATCTTTGCTGATTTGGGGCGTTTGGCCCGAGAAGCGTGTCTATCGCATCCAGCCCATCTCGCCGAGTGAGATGCAAATCCCAACACCGGTTTCATTCTATTCTATTGAATGCGGGTGGTGCCTGCTCTAATGCGCCTCACCCGTCCATTTCTGTTGTCGTCGGCACTGCTTTGCTTATTCATGGTGCTGGCTTGCGGCTTGGGTTACGCGCCTGCTGGAGGCCCTCCGCGGGCTGAAGAACCCGCCAGCCCGGAAGATGCTCTGCCGGCTGCAACCCCGATCCTGGAACCATCCATTGAAGAACCACCTGAAGAGGTGCCCCCAAGTACAGTTGCGGTCACACCGCTTTCATCCATAGCACTTCCCAGCGCAACACCCCCTGTCAGCAAACCCGTACCTGAGGCGAACGTACTTGCGCCCGCTATTCTGGAACATCGCCGACTGAACCTTGAATTTCCTGCATCGATACGCCTGGGTGACTCAACCCGCATACGTATGCAGTTGGAAGTAGACGACCTTGGCAACCTGACGCCTACCGCGATCGTGGCAGGCAATCGTATCATTGGGGAGACGGTTCAGATCCCAAATCTTTACGATACCCACATTGTGATCGCAGAAGCGCGCCTGGATCTGGCTGGAATGCAAGTCCAACCCTCAGATACGATCAGTGAGCCGCTCCCGGCAGGGAAACCCGTTACGTTCTATTGGAGCGTGCGGCCGGATGCAACGGGGGAATTTCAGGGCAGTGTCTGGTTGCACCTGAAATTCCAACCTAAGGCAGGCGGCGAGCAGATCCGCATTCCGGTTTCAGTGCAATTTGTTGACATTGAGGTTCACTCATTGTTCGGTTTCTTTAGCGGAGGAGCCGCGCGAGGATTGGGGGCAGTGGGCTCTGCGATCGGAACGGTTCTGGGATTTCCCTTTCTGGATGACTTTTTCAAATGGATTTGGGGGAAACGACGGCGCAAACCATAAGTTTCCGAATCTAAAACTGCAAGAAAATACATGACGATTATCACCCGAATTATTGACAAGCATTCGTAGGATTAGAATGGGCTTAATGATACAATTCGGGCGGATATGGGAAAAAACCCCAACAGTAAGTCCGGGAGTCGCTATGCAAAATGATTGGCTTTACATAGGCTTATTCCTTGTCGTCGGTGTTGCCCTTCCGGCGGCTGCCCTGGTTTTGGCCTGGTTGATCTCACCGAAAAAATCCAACCCTATCAAGGACAGCACCTATGAGTGCGGGATGGAAACGGTAGGCGATTCTTTGGTGCAATTCAAGGCTCAATACTATATCTTTGGGTTGATTTTCTTGGTATTTGACGTGGAAACGGTATTCCTGTTTCCCTGGGCGGTGTCTCTAGGGAAGCTGGAATTGTTTGCAGTACTTGAAGGCATTCTTTTCATCCTTATCCTGGTCGCCGGATTAGCGTATATCTGGCGCAAGGATGCCCTGGAGTGGGTGTAGGTCGATCATCCCATAGCAAAGGCTGACAGGAGTAATCCTCTCAGCCTTTTATTTGTGTCACGAGGAGAGTTCTATGAGTGAATTCTGGGCCAACCCGGTAAAAGCGACGGCGGACTGGTTGATGCGCCTTTTCAGTAACTGGAACCTGGACGCCAGCCTGGCCAATGTGCTGATCAGCCTGGTGGGGATCGTCATACTGGTTGTGATCCTGCTAGTCATTGACATCCTCCTGGTGTGGATTGAACGTAAGGTGGTGGCGCGTTTTCAGGATCGCCTGGGCCCTAACCGAGTGGGACCTTTCGGTCTGATCCAACCCTTTGCCGACATCATCAAATTGTTCATCAAGGAGAACATTACTCCGGTAGGCGCGGACCGAGTGGTTTACAATCTGGCTCCAGTTCTTTCGGTCTTTTCAGTCCTGATCTTGTGGGCTATTATCCCGCTTGCGCCGGTCATCCTGGGTGTGGACTTGAACGTGGGGGCGCTCTACCTTGTCGCGGCTGGAGCGGTTGGAACCCTGTCCATTATCATGGCTGGGTGGTCGTCGAACAACAAATTCGCCTTGTTGGGCGCCTTTCGGCAGGTGGCAGCCATGATTTCGTATGAGATCCCAATGGTAGTAGCCCTACTGATCCCAACCATCCTGGCCGGATCGATGGGTATGCTGGCTATCAGCCAGCAGCAACAGGGAATGTGGTTCGTGATCCTTTCTCCTCTCGGAGCGCTGGTCTTCTTGATCAGCGCGGTGGCCGAATTGGGGCGCGCACCTTTCGACCTGAATGAAGGCGAGTCTGAGATCGTAGCCGGATTCCATATTGAGTATTCCGGCATGAAATTTGGCTGGTTCTATGCAGGCGAGTTGCTGCACGCCTTCACTTTCGGGGGATTCTGGGGCATCCTGTTCTTCGGAGGTTATCACTTCTTCGGTTTGGAGAACTGGGGTCCGTTGGTTGCGGCTGCCATTGTGCTGTTTAAAGCGCTGTTGGGTTATTGGGTCATCATGTGGATCAAGTACACGATGATGCGTATCCGCATAGACCACATGATGGCGTTCAACTGGAAATTGCTGGTGCCGCTGTCCTTTGTGTTATTGATGGTAACCGCCCTGTTGAACACGCTTATGCGGGGGGCTGTAGCCTGGGTCTTTGCGACGAGCATGTTCGCGGCGAACCTGGTAATCGGATGGATCACGGTCGAACTATTGCGTGGGATGAGCCGCAGAGTGCGAAAACAAGTAGAAAAACCAGCCCCGGTCGTTGCCGAGGCGGTTCATCGCTAAAGGTAGGCAAGATATGACGATACTCTTTTTGATCACTGCGGTCGTCATCCTGGCTTCGGCCATGATGGTTGTGACTGCTCGCAACCTTGTGCATGCGGCTCTGTGGTTGGTGGTGACATTGTTCGGGGTGGCGGTATTGTACGCCATGTTAAACGCAGGCTTTCTGGCGGTAGTGCAGGTTGTCGTTTACATCGGGGCGATTGCCATCCTGTTTATATTTGCCGTGATGCTGACTGGGCGACAGGCAAGGGAAAAAGGGCCGGGTTTGAACCGGAACTGGTGGGCAGCCGCTTTGATGGGGATCGTAACTTTCATTGGATTGGCCTGGATGCTGCAGGGCTGGAGAGGCTTCTCGCAATTCTCCAATGCTCTCCCATCTGGATTCGAGTCGGTCAACGAGCTCGGGCAGGCTCTGGTGTCACCAGAGGCCTATGTCCTGCCGTTTGAGGTGGCTTCGATCTTACTGGTGACAGCCCTTGTGGGCGCAGTGTACATCGCTTTCAATCGGAAATAGGAGCTGAGATGATTCCGTTATCCTGGTATTTGATCCTGGCTGCCGCGCTGTTCAGTATTGGTCTGTTTGGCGTGTTGGCACGCAGGAACGCCATTGCAATCCTGTTGGGCGTCGAATTGATGCTGAACGCGGTGAACATCAACCTGGTTGCTTTCTGGCGATACCTGAATCCCATCCAGATGACCGGTCAGGTCTTTGCGATCATCGTCTTTGCAGTGGCGGCTGCGGAGGTGGCGGTAGGTTTGGCTCTGGTGATCTCGGTCTACCGCAGCCGCAAGACTATCGTAGCAGATGAACTCGACATGATGAAGTGGTAGGGAGAGCGTATGACAACTGAACTTTTGATCTGGCTAATTCCCTTTCCGCCTTTGCTGGCGTTCTTCCTGATCGTTTTGTTCACTAATCGGAATAAAGCGCTCAGCCACGATGTGGGCGTTGGCGCAGCGGCGCTTTCCTGGTTGGGTAGTATGGTAGTATTTTTCCGGGCGATTGGCACAGAACATCTGGGGGAACACCCCATTGAAGCTTCCATCCCCTGGTTGCCAACAGGCGAGACCTGGTTCCGCATTGGGGTGCTGATTGATCCGCTGGCGGCGGTGGTTCTGTTCTTTGTTGCATTCACGATCTTTATGATCTTCCTATACAGTGTTGGCTATCAGAACTTTGGCCAACCGATCGGTGACCATGACCGGCCCGGCCTACCACCACATGGCGCTACCCTGGTCGATGGAAAAGGACGAAAGTACATGGTTCCTTCCGTCGAGCCATTGTACTCTCGGTTCTTTGCCTTTCTGGGATTGTTCGCTTTTGGCATGTACACGCTGGTGGTCTCAGATAACCTGCTGACCATGTTCGTCGGTTGGGAGATCATGGGTCTGTGCTCCTACCTCTTGATCGGTTTCTGGTATGGCAAAGAGTCGGCTCGCGACGCCGCAATCAAAGCCTTCATGACCACACGCGTGGGCGATGTTTTCATGCTGATGGGTATTGCCTACCTGTACTCTGCGACAGGCACGCTTTCCTTCCGCGCCATTTTCACAGAAGAGGTGCTGCATGTTCTCTCAACGACAGCCACGCCTATCCTGGGAATGTCGGTGGCCGGATTGATCGCGTTGTTGCTCTTCATTGGGACGGTCGGGAAATCGGCCCAGTGGCCATTACACGTGTGGCTACCGGATGCCATGGAGGGTCCGACCCCCGTCAGCGCCATGATCCATGCCGCCACAATGGTCTCAGCCGGCGTGTATGCGGGCATCCGCATGTTCCCTCTGCTGACGGCTGGCTGGCACGAAGGCGCAGCGCTGACCACGACCATGGGCATTGTTGCATTCATCGGTGCGTTTACCGCACTGTTTGCGGCTACCATCGCGTTGGCACAGAACGACATCAAGCGGGTGCTGGCTTACTCGACGATCTCGCAGTTGGGTTTCATGGTCGCCTCCCTTGGTATCGGAGCTTACATTGCAGCGGTTTTCCACCTGATCACACACGCCTTTTTCAAGGCGCTACTCTTCCTTGGCTCCGGTTCTGTTATTCATGGCATGGAACACGGCGTGCTGCATACCGGAGACCACAAAGTCGACCCGCAGGATATGTTCAACATGGGTGGGCTGCGTAGGAAAATGCCCATCACCTTCTGGACTTTCCTGATTGGCGGATTTGCGCTTTCGGGTTTCCCTGTCATCACAGCCGGCTTCTGGTCAAAGGACGAGATCCTGGCGGATGCCTGGGCGAATGGGCACCTGGCGGTCTTTGTGACTTTGGCCGTTGCAGCCTTCCTGACGGCTTTCTACACCATGCGCCAGATCACGCTGACCTTCCTGGGAGAACCTCGCACCAAGGAAGCCGAGCATGCCCAGGAGACACCCTGGACCATGACCGTCCCACTCATGGTGTTGGCCTTTTTCGCCATCACGTACGGCTGGGTGGGCATCCCCGAAAGCTTCCCGGTGCTGGGTGGTATCCTCCCGAACTGGTTCCATGAGTTTGTCGGAGGTACGCTGCTTGAACACCCGCCGTTCTTGGAGTTCAATATTGTCCCATTGCTGACATCCCTGGCTGTTGCGCTTGGTGGCCTGTTCTTTGGATGGCTGGCCTATCGCGGCGTCAAATCACCCGCGCAAGACCGGCTGCAGATTCCTGTCCTGAAGAATAAGTGGTATTTTGATGAAGCTTACGATTTTCTATTTGTCAAGCCGGCGTACTGGTTCGCTGAAACCTTTGTCTACAAATGGATGGATACGGGCTTGATCGACGGTATCCTGCACGGTGTTGGAAAGGTCACTGCCTTCCTCGGCAGCGCCATTCGTAACTACATCGACAAGTTGATCATCAATGAATTTGTGGGGGACGGTACTGCCCGGCTGACACAGTGGCTTGGTGATCGCTTGCGGCCTGTGCAAACAGGTCGTATCCAGCAATACATGCTTGCCTCCTTGGGGGTGCTGATCGTCGTCGGTAGCTTATTGTTCTCCCTGTTGATGCGGTAGGCGAAAAGGAGACCATGATGGATTTCATCAACAATCATCTTCTGAGCCTGATCCTATTTTTACCAGCGCTACTTGCTCTGGTGCTGTTCTTCCTTCCAAGGGAAGAACTGAAGCTCTTGCGTTGGACTGCATTGGTGGGTAGTCTGGTTCCATTTGCACTTACTCTGCTGCTATGGTCCCGTTTCAACCTTAATGGTTTTGGATTTCAATTCGAAGAAAAGTACGTCTGGTACGCTGCCATCAATGCCAGCTTGCATCTGGGTGTGGACGGCCTTTCTCTGACCATGGTCTTATTAACCACCCTGCTGACACCCTTGGCGATCCTGGCGTCGTTCAACATTACCGACAGGGTCAAAGCCTACATGATGCTTTTCCTGTTTCTGGAGACGGGTATGTTAGGCGTATTCCTGGCGCTTGACTTGCTGGTTTTCTTTGTATTCTGGGAAATCGGACTCGTTCCAATGTACTTTCTCATCAACCAGTGGGGCAGTGCCAACCGCGATTATGCTTCGTTGAAGTTCATGATCTATACCATGGGCGGCTCGCTGGGACTGTTGTTGGCTGTGCAGATGTTGGGTGTGGCCTTCGGGACTTACGACCTGACACGCCTGTATGAACTCTGGCCCACGGCTGAAACTCTGAACAACATCCCCTCCTGGTTGGATATCCACACGGTCAAGACGGTGGCTTTCTGGGCTTTTGTGATCGCCTTCTCGGTCAAGGTTCCTCTGTGGCCTTTCCACACCTGGCTGCCGGACGCGCATACGGAGGCTCCAACCGCCGGTTCGATGATCCTGGCTGGCGTGCTCTTGAAGCTGGGGGCGTATGGCTTCCTGCGCCTGATCCTTCCGCTTTACCCGGAGCAAGCCCAGCTCTATGCAGGTGCGCTGGCCCTGCTTGCCACTGCGGCTATCGTATTTGGTGCCTTTGGCTCCTACGGCCAGACAGATTTCAAACGGCTGGTGGCCTACTCCTCGGTCAATCATATGGGATTCGTGGTACTGGGCATCGCGGCGGCAGCAGCCGCATACGGCTCCGATAATCCGATCTGGAGGGCGAGCTATCCTCTCGCCCTGAACGGTGCCATTTTGCAGATGTTCAATCATGGACTCTCTGCGGCAGGCATGTTCTTCCTGGTTGGGGTCATCTACGAACGCACGCATACACGAAACCTGAACGATTTCGGAGGCCTGTTCCCGCTGGTGCCGGTCTACGGCGGGATCCTGATCTTCACCAGCATGGCCTCGCTCGGTCTGCCAGGGTTGAACGGTTTTATATCCGAATTCCTGGTAGTGCGGGGCGCCTGGCCGATCCTGACAGCTTACACCGCGATCAGCATGCTGGGGTTGCTCTTTACCGGCGCCTACATCCTGAAAGGAATCAAAAACGTATTGCACGGTCCGCTGAATGAACACTGGGCGCAGGGCGAGCACAAATTGACTGAAATCAATGTCCGCGAAATCATCGTCATGGCTCCACTTATGGTTATGATGCTGTGGATCGGGTTAATGCCGGCCTGGATCCTGAATGTGATCAATCAAGCGGTGACGGTCCTGTTTGTGAGAGGTGGCTGATGGTATTTCCGATCCTGAGCGTTATCGTTTTCACTCCCATCGTTTCCGGGATGCTCATCTTGTTGATGCCGGCGGAACGGAAGCGGGAAGTTCGCGTTACTGCCCTTGCGGCTGCAAGCTTTGCCCTGTTGCTCTCTTTGTGGGTCTTTTTCACCTACGACAAGCAGATCGCTGGCTACCAGTTCCAGGAAGTCTACCGCTGGCTGCCTGCTCTGGGCATTGGCTACCACGTTGGCGTGGACGGCATGAGCACCCCGCTTGTCTTGCTGGCCGGCGTGGTGATGTTTACCGGTGTGTTGATCTCATGGGGTATCGATGATCGACCGCGCGAGTTCTTTGCCTTTTTATTCATCCTGGCGACCGGCGTCTTCGGGGTGTTCGTATCCCTCGACCTGTTCCAGTTATTCTTCTTTTACGAGATCGCCGTTTTCCCGATGTATCTGCTTATCTCCATTTGGGGTTGGGTCAAGACCCGTGAATATGCGGCAATGAAGCTGACGTTGTACTTGTTCATCGGGTCAGTGGTAGCCCTTGTGGGTGCGCTGGCGATGTATTGGGTTGCATACCAGAATACCGGCGTATTGTCTTTCGACATGCTGCAACTTGAGCAGGCCGGATTCTCTGAGAATTTTCAGTACGCCTGGTTCCTGCCAGTCTTCCTGGGTTTTGCAGTGCTGGGCGGTATCTGGCCTTTCCACAACTGGTCACCGGATGGCCATGTAGCGGCGCCTACTGCCGTCTCCATGTTCCATGCCGGGGTGCTGATGAAACTGGGCGCCTTTGCCGCGCTGCGTGTCGGCATTATGCTGCTACCACAAGGCGCGCAACACTGGTCATGGCTGATCATGACTTTTGCCGGCATTGCGGTGGTGTACGGCGCATTCATCGCCTTCATGCAAGAAGATATGAAGTATATGATTGGATTTTCGTCAGTATCCCATATGGGGCTGGTCATGCTCGGACTGTCATCACTGAATTTCAATGGGCTGACCGGCGCAGGCGTGCAAATGTTCTCTCACGGTGTGATGACGGCTCTTTTCTTTGCCATCACCGGCATGATCTACGACCGCGCTCATACCCGCCAGATCCCTGAACTGGGCGGTATGAGCAAGATCATGCCTTTCGCCTCGATCGGATTCATCATCGGCGGATTGGTGTCGATGGGTATGCCGGGCTTCTCCGGCTTTGTGGCCGAGTTCCCAATTTTTATGGGTGTCTGGGAAGTCCAGCCCTGGGTAGCTGTGATTGCCAGCATTTCGATCGTCATCACGGCGGCATACATCTTGCGTAATATTCGGGACGTGTTCTTCAGGCCAATGCCAGAAAACCTGGAAGGGCATGTTACGGACGTGATCGTATTGGATAAAGTCGCAATAGTTTTGCTTAGTTTGCTGATGATCCTGCTTGGGGTATTCCCAGCGCTGATGGTTCCGATGGTGCAGACAGGCGTAGACAACATTTTGCGCTTGCTGGGAGGTGCTTAAATGTCTTTCACTCAACCCATGATTCTCGCAATCCTCCCAGAAATCCTGTTGCTCGCGTTGGCATTACTATTGCTCATCCTTGAACCTTTCTGGAAGGGTGCCCGGCGTCGCAACACGGGTTGGCTCACAGCCGGCGGCTTCGTGGCTATCCTGCTGATAAGCCTGTTCGTGGCTCGCCCAGGTGAGACGACCACTGTTTTTGGCGGTATGTTGCGATTTGATTGGTTGGGCTTTTTCTTCAAAATGCTTTTCCTCTTTGCCGCCGCCGTCACGGCATTGTTCATGATGGATCATGAAACGCTCGGGGTGCGCGGAGAATCCTACATATTGCTGGTAGCTGCCACACTGGGAATGAACCTGATGGCGGCTTCCTCGAACTTGATCATGCTTTACCTGGCGATCGAGACCACCTCCATACCGCTCTATGTTCTGGCGGGTTTTCTCGTCTCTGACCGGCTCTCGACCGAGGCGGGCTTCAAATACCTGTTATTTGGGGCGATGACCTCTGCGATCATGCTCTATGGATTCAGCCTGTTGTATGGTTTTACCGGAACAACGGATCTGGATGAATTGGCGGTGATGACCCTTTCAGGAGGTTTGTCCCTGCCATTGGCCCTCGGTGTGGTTGTCCTGATCCTGGTAGGGTTGGGATTTAAAGTATCGCTTGTGCCGTTCCACTTCTGGGCTCCAGATGTTTACACAGGTTCTCCCACGCCGGTGGCGGGATTTCTCTCCACAGCCTCGAAAACTGCCGGTTTTGCAGTGGTCCTGCGTCTATTCATGACCGCCCTTCAAGGCACGGAGCTGACCCAGCTCTCGTTCTCTTGGGCGAGTATCCTGGCTGTTCTGGCAACCCTGACCATGACGCTTGGAAACCTGATGGCATTGAAGCAAACCAATCTAAAACGCCTGCTGGCCTATTCCTCCATTGCGCATGCCGGATATGCCATGATCGGTACCGTGGCGCTCACAAAGCTGGGTGTAACCAGCGTGGTATTTTATTTGTTTGCGTACCTGCTGACAAACCTGTCGGCATTCGGGATCGTGATGGCTTTCGAGCGCGTGACCGGATCGGATGAGATCAAAGCCTACGCGGGTATGAGCCGTCGCTCCCCTGGGTTGGCGCTGGCGATGCTGGTTGCATTCCTCTCCCTGGCTGGAATGCCGCCCTTCGGCGGTTTCGTGGCGAAGGTGTTTGTGTTCGCTGCCGCTGTACAGGCGAATATGGTCTGGCTGGCGGTGGTCGGTATCTTGAATTCCATCATAGGTTTGTATTACTACCTGACCGTGCTGAAATTTGTTTACCTTTACCGCATGGAGGGTGAGGACGAAGAGGCGCATCCGATCCCGACGACCCGCTCGTATGGGATCGCCCTGGCGGTCTTATCTGCAGGTATTCTATTGGCAGGCACGCTTTTCGCACCTTGGTTCGGGTTTTCTAGTACCGCGGCGCTCAATTTGTTCTAATCAGGCCTTCGTGATATAATCCGCAACCAATGAGCCAGCCAGAGAACCAGGGAAAAGACCGCTTTCGTTACGCCATGAACCTGACCCTGGCCTCCATCGCCGGTCAGGTGGGTTGCCTCACCCTGGTGATTATCTTTCTGGCTCTTTTTGCGGGAATCTGGCTGGATCGTTATCTTGGAACCAAACCACTCTTTATCATTGTTTTCTTGGTTAGCAGTGTGCCGGTGACGCTCTTCCTTATGTTTCGCGTAGTTAGAGCGGCGACCAGTCACATTAAGCCAGTACAAGATACAAAGACCATCATGACCCACACCTTTGAGGAGGATCCTGATCGTGAGTGAAAAACAAGAAAAGAAAGGATGGTGGCGTTGGGGGGTAAACCGCTGGTATGTGCTGGCGTTAATCATTGCCAGTGTAATTTTCACTGGAATCTACATCCCTCTCCGACCACATATTGCATTGCCTGCAGAGGCAGTCATTAATAGACCCTTATTTACCTTGCCGGTGATTGGGGATTTCTATTTCACTAATACAATGACTGTTCTGCTCATTTCCGATGTCATATTGTTCTTGATTGCCTTTGGGGTATATCGGTCCATTAAGGGTGGAAATTTGGTCCTTAGTGGTTTTTCTGGCGCTATTGAAGCGCTCTTGGAAGCGCTCTACAATATGACTGAGAGTACTGCTGGAAAATGGGCGAAGACAATATTTCCCTGGTTTGCGACGATAACACTGCTGGTCCTCTTAGTGAACTGGGCGGAATTGATCCCGGGTATCGATGCTGTGGGGTGGTTTGATCCGCATCATGTAGCGCACTTCGAAGAGATTTGTACTGAAACACAGATGGGACCTTTTGTAGTAATTGGAGCAAAAGTAACTGGTAATGAAGCCAATGAATGCGCCCAGGCTATAATTCCCTGGTTTCGATCCACTTCTACAGATCTCAATTTCACTTTGTCTCTAGCTTTGGCTGCAGTGATTGCAGTCCAGGTGATAGGTGTCCGTGCACAAGGAATGTCATATTTCACAAAGTTTTGGAATACCAAGACTTTCTTCAACAAGCCAATCTTTGGTTTGATTGACTTCATCGTCGGTATCCTGGAGTTGATCTCAGAATTTTCGAAGGTGCTCTCGTTTACTTTCCGTCTATTTGGCAACATCTTTGCGGGTTCGGTTCTTCTATTTGTGATGGGTTCATTATTAAGCCGGGTTGCTTTCTTCCAAGTTGGCTTTTTAATGCTGGAATTCTTCGTGGGACTCATCCAAGCCATCGTCTTTGGTTTGCTGACGATGACATTTATGGCTCAAGCCACGCAAGGTCACGCGGCCTAAGAAGTGCATGTATAGTTCGGGCGGATTGAAGCGCCCGGGAAACACACCATAATTAAGTGGCGGTTCCCCCGCCTGAAACTTGAAACGGAGGTATTTCAAAATGGACTTAGAAGCTGCTGCAATCCTTGGTAAATTAATTGGAGCTGGCCTGGCTATGATTGGCGCCATCGGTGCAGGCGCAGGTATTGGCATTGTGACCAGCGGTGCGGTGCAGGCTATGGGCCGCAACCCGGATGCGACCGGCACGATCCAGACCAATATGATTCTTGGCATTGCTTTCGCGGAGGCTGTTGCCATTTATTGTCTGGTCGTCGCGCTTCTGATCTTGTTTGTATTCTAAACACGAGGAGGCTACATTGGAGAAATTAGGTCTCAATCTCGGGTTCATCCTTGTATATCTTTTCAATTTCTTGATCTTGCTGGTTGTTCTGCGTGCCTGGGTCTACAAGCCGATCCTGAGTTTGTTAGATAAACGTAAAAAGGCCATCGCACAAGGTCTTGAAGATGCCCGCATTGCCGCCGAGGCGCGCGCTAACGCTGAGAATGAAGCCGCCAAGATCACAGCCGCGGCACAGGCCGAGGCCAGCAAGATCGTGCGCGAAGCAACCGAGCGTGCGGAAAAAGTAGCCTTGGAGATCAAAGCCGGAGCGGAAGAAGAAGTGATTAAAGCCCGGGAAGGCGCATTAGCTGATTTGGATGTGGAACGCTCCCGTATGTTCAGTGATCTGCGCGGTCAGGTAGCCGCATTGTCCATCGCCGCCACGCAAAAACTGGTAGGGGACGCTTTGGATGAAAAACGGCAACGAGCCTTGCTGGATGACTTCTTTTCCGGTATTAAATCCGGTCATGTAGTGGTTTTGGAAGATGTGAAACTGAAAGGTGCCTCTGCCGAAGTTACCAGCGCACTTCCACTGACGGACAAGGAGCAATCCACCGTTAAAAAGGACGTGTTGGCGAAAGTCAGCGCAAAGGCAATCACTTTTCGAGTCGATCCATCCATTCTGGGGGGTCTCGTGATCAAGATTGGTGATAAAGTGGTGGACGGTTCTGTGGCTGGCAAACTCGAGAACCTTCGTGATAATTTGAAATAACGTGAAATCCTCCTTTGAGACCTGGCAGGCGACTGGATCTGTCAGGTCTTTGATATTCAGGAGATACCTCAGCCATGCCCGGCATCTCGCTTAAGGCGCTTCTATCAGAACTTCCCTTTGCTGTGCAACCGGAAAATAAACCGGATGTGATCATTTCTGGTATTGCCTTGGACAGCCGCAAAGTGAAAGACGGAGATCTGTTTGTGGCTTTACCAGGCCATGAAGTGGATGGGCATGATTTCATTTCAAATGCGATCGAAAATGGAGCATCTGCTGTGGTAGGAGAGCGAGAACTGGAAGGTGTGTCTGTTCCGTATCTGCGGGTTGAGCATGCTCGCCAATCATTGACCTGGCTGGCAGCAGCTTTTTACGATTGGCCCGGCCGAAAGTTGATAGTGATTGGCGTTACCGGCACTGATGGTAAGACTACCACCAGCAATCTGATCTACCGCATCCTGTTGGCTGCCGACTGCAAAGCGGGTATGATTTCCACCGTAAATGCCCTGATCGGAGAGGAAGTACTCGATACTGGTTTTCATGTCACTACGCCGGATGCGCCCGACGTTCAGAAGTACATGGCCCAGATGGTGAATGCTGGCCTGACGCATGTGGTTCTTGAAACTACATCCCATGGGTGGGCGCAACACCGTGTTGACGCTTGCGAGTTCGATCTGGGGATTGTCACCAATATCACACATGAACACTTGGACGAACATGGATCCTATGAGAACTACCGCGCCGCAAAAGGACGGTTGTTCGAAAGTCTTGAAAAAACGCAAGACAAGCCAAATGGGAACCCTCGCCTGGCTGTATTGAACCGGGATGACAGTTCGTATGTTTATCTGGCGAAGCTCACCTCCGTTCGAACGGTATCGTATAGCCTAGGCCCAGATGGTGATGTGCGCGCGGATGAGATCGCCTTCTCGCCTGATGGCATGAAATTTCACGTGCTTGGGCCCGGATTCGAACTGCCCTTACAAACCAGCCTGGTGGGGCGCTACAATGTCGCCAATTGCCTGGCTGCTCTGGCAGCGACGATAGTCGGCTTGGGGGTTGATCCTCAACGCGCGGCCGACGGCGTGGCCTCCTTGCCGGGAATCCCAGGCAGGATGGAAAACATTGAGATGGGGCAGGACTTTGTTGCGATTGTGGATTTTGCGCATACGCCGAATGCATTGAAAGTTACCCTGGAAACTGCCCGCGAGATGACAGATGGTCGCGTGATCGTAGTATTCGGTTCGGCAGGATTGCGGGATAAGGCCAAGCGCCGTATGATGGCCGAGATCTCAGCGGATCTGGCGGATTTGACAGTTCTGACGGCCGAAGACCCACGACGTGAATCTCTGGACGGTATCTTGGCCGAGATGGCGGAAGGGGCCCGCTCCCGCGGAAAAAGGGAGGGCAAGAGTTTCTGGCGTGTACCCGACCGTGGAGAGGCGATCAAATTCGCCTTGGGGCTGGCCCAACCGGGGGACATGGTTTTGGCTTGCGGAAAAGGACATGAGCAATCCATGTGTTTCGGCTCCACAGAGTATTTGTGGGACGATCGCACGGCCATGCGCGCTGCGCTGGCAGATTACCTGGAGATCAACGGGCCGCAGATGCCGTTCCTTCCCACGCAAGACAGGGCGGAGGCAGATTGGTTGGATACATGAACTATTCAACAGATAGAGACTTCTGATGGATTGGACTCGGCCTGTTACCCTTGCTGGCAGGCATGTTCGACTGGAGCCGCTGAAAGAAGCCCATAGCAGTGGTCTGGCGGCCGTCGGGCTGGAGGAAAATATCTGGGAGCACATGCTGTATGGTCAGATACGCAGCCTGAAGGATATGCGCGCATGGGTAAAAGAGTTACAGGTTCGCGCTGCTCGTGGCACCGACCTCCCGTTTACCGTCTTTCATTTAGATACCGGGAGGGTAGCAGGCGCCACGCGCTACTTGAATATCATACCGGAGCATCGCGGATTGGAAATCGGTGGAACCTGGTACGGTTTGGAATTCCAACGCACAGTCGTCAATACGGAATGCAAGTACCTGCTATTGAAGTATGCGTTTGAATCTCTGGGGGCAATCCGAGTGCAATTCAAGACTGATTTACGTAACGTGCGCTCACAGAAGGCTATTGAAAGGCTGGGTGCAGTGCATGAGGGGGTCTTGCGTAACCAAATGATCTTGCCTGATGGAAGATTTCGCGATTCGGTGTACTACAGCATCCTTGAGAGCGAATGGCCGCAAGTGAAAAACGCCTTGCAGGAAAAACTGTCTCGTTAGGTCAGTGAACAATTCTAGGATATATATTCTTGCTTGGGTAATAGCACGATCAATAAATGGAACAGCCGGCCTTTTGGTGAGAGGGCCGGCTGTTTTTTGTATTCTTTGTATTTTCTAGCGACGCCCACCACGGCGATCGTCTCCGCGACGGCTCCCGCCTCCACTGCGTCCACCACTTGACCGCCCGCCAGGGCGCCCGCCACCCGATTTGCGCTGGTCGTGCTCGCGCGCTTCTTCAGCAGTCCAGCCTTCCAGGACGGCTTGCCGGGAGAGCCGGATCTTCCCCATCGGATCGATATCGGTGATCATGACTGTGATCTCGTCGCCCAGGGCTACCAGATCTTCGACTTTGTTGACGCGCTCGGTATCCAGTTGTGAGATGTGCACCAACCCATCTGTGCCGGGTAAGATTTCCACAAAAGCACCAAAGTCCGTTATACGAACTACTTTTCCGGTATAGATGTGGCCGATCTCGGGGCTCTCACCCAGGGCTTCGATGCGTTCCTGTGCGATCTTCGCGCCTGCGCCTTCAACAGCCGCAATATATACTGTTCCATCCTCCTGTACGTCGATGGTCGTGCCGGTCTCTTCCTGCAAGCCACGAATATGTTTGCCGCTGGGACCGATCAATGCGCCGATCTTGTCGACCGGGATCTTGACCGTGATAATCCGCGGCGCGTGATCTTTCAATTCTGGCCGTGGAGCCGGGATAGCTTCTAGCATCTTGTCAAGAATAGCCATACGTGCCACATGCGCTTGTTCGAGAGCTTCTTTCATGATGTCTGCACTGAGTCCGCTGATCTTAATGTCCATTTGCAGTGCAGTGATCCCTTGAGCTGTTCCTGCCACCTTGAAGTCCATGTCGCCCAGGTGGTCCTCCGCGCCCTGGATGTCTGTCAGAACTTTATACCGTCCCCCTTCATCACTGATGAGACCCATTGCAATACCAGCCACGGGCGCTTTGATGGGTACACCAGCATCCATCAAAGCCAGCGATGATCCGCACACCGAGGCCATGGATGTAGAGCCGTTGGAAGAAAGCACTTCCGAGACCAATCGCAGTGTGTAGGGAAAGGTTTCTTCTGCCGGGATGACCTGTTCGAGGGCTCGCTCCGCCAAAGCGCCATGGCCTACCTCGCGTCGGCTTTGGCCGCGTAGGGGGCGGACTTCACCCACAGAATAGGGGGGGAAATTATAGTGGTGCATATAACGCTTGGTCTCTTGTGGGGAAAGAGAATCAATCGATTGGGCTTCTCCAAGCGTACCAAGCGTAGCAAGAGTGAGCACCTGGGTCTCACCGCGGGTAAAAAGTCCCGAGCCGTGCGCCCGGGGGGATAGATCTACCTCTGCCCAGATGGGTCTCAGATCTTGTGGTTTGCGCCCATCTGGCCGTATTCCCTGCGCGAGAATGCGCTCGCGGACGACTGACATTTCGGCTTGGTCGAAGGCCTCTCGTACTTCAGCGGGAGTGGGATAGTCTGCCTCTTTGCCACCTTCGGGTATTGTGGACAGTTCATCTACCAGCTGGTCTTTCAAGCTGGTCATGCCATCATAAAATTCGTTCTTTGAAAGCGGAGCCGACAGCATGTCGTTCATCGCTCCGCTAACCTTATCGGAGACTTTCTTGGTCAGTTCTTCACTTGGTAGATAGGAGGCGACCTCACGTTTTGGCTTACCGAGATCGTCACGCATTTTCAGCTGCAGGTCAACCAAAGGTTGGATCGCCTGATGGCCGAGTTCTAGTGCGGCCACCATGATTTCCTCAGGTACCTCGCTGGCACCGCATTCGACCATCAGGATCGCCTCTCGCGTTCCCGCCAAGCGCAGATCCAGATCTGACGCTTCTAACTGGGAGAAGGTGGGGTTGACTACGAATTCGCCATCTACCCGACCTATGCGCACTGCACCCACCGGGCCGTTCCAGGGGATATCGGAGATCATAACTGCTGTAGAGGCTGCATTGATCGCCAGAATGTCCAGAGGATTCTGCCCGTCGGAAGAAACTGAGAACATGATCACCTGCACCTCATTGCGCATTCCCTTAGGGAAGAGTGGACGCAGTGGTCTGTCCGTAAGCCTGGAGGTCAGGATGGCTTCGGTGCCTGGTCGACCTTCTCGGCGGAAAAAAGAGCCAGGGATCTTGCCGGTGGCGTAAAGGCGTTCCTCGTAATCCACACTGAGTGGAAAAAAATCGATGCCTTCGCGCACGCCGCCCATGGTGGCGGAGGCAAAGATCATACTATCTCCCAATCTTACGGTTACGGCACCGCCAGCCTGGCTGGCAAGTTTACCGGTTTCGAATGTGATAGTATGTTGACCCACTTGGGTTGTAAAGATTTTTGCTTCGGGTTTCATTTTTTCTCCTGTGCTGGGCTGCTAAAGTTGAGCAATTAAACCGCTACACTCACGAAGGATGACCCTCGTGTATTTAGTCAATTTTCGCGGTTCGATATCTCAAACGCACGCCCTTTGATGACTATCCCGCCTGGTCAGGGACTGAAGAGCGATGGCAAATTCGGGTTGTCAGCGCTATTCAATTCCTGACTGCGGGTTTTACATGATATGGGCGCAGTCTGGCTGCGCCCATACAGATCAATACGTAAGTCTTACTTTCGACGCAAGCTCAACTGGTCGGTCAGACTCAGATAGCGTGCATAATCGGTTTTGCGTAAGTACGAAAGCAACCGGCGTCGGTGACCGACCATCTTGAGCAGGCCGCGGCGGCAGGATTCATCGTGTGAGTTTATGCGCAAATGGTCGGTCAGTTGGGTGATGCGCTTGGTCAGGATCGCGATTTGTACTTCTGGCGATCCGGTATCTTTTTCGTGGCGATGGTAATCCTGAATTACCTGGGTCTTTACTTCTTTTTCGAGTGGCATGACGTATGCGTTCCTTTCAAACAATTTTGCAGGTCTCCGTGTCCGCAGCCTAAACCGCGATACAGGACCAGTCACGGGGCAAAATTATACCAGAAAATCACCCTTCTCTTCGGGATTAACCGATGGAAGTCCGGTTACGCCCTCGGGATTTGCTTAGGTACATCAACTTGTCGGCACGATGAATCAAGCTTTCGAGCGAGTCTTCCGGTTGCGCCAGGGTCGCGCCGATTGAAACAGTCACGAAAGGAATAGTACGATCGGCCTCTATAATGGCCTGGGTGACCAATACACGCAGTTTTTCCGCAAGGACTTCCAGTGAATTTATGTCTACGTCGAAGACGATTGCCAGGAACTCTTCGCCCCCCCAACGCCCACAGGTGTCAGTATCTCGCAAGTTGTGCCTCAAAGTATTGGCTACGGCGCGGAGCACCTTGTCGCCGATGTTATGCCCGAAGGTGTCGTTGAAATTCTTAAAATGATCGATGTCGATGAAAAGAATTCCAAAAAGCAGACCGCTGAATCCCAGTTCCAGCAAAGCGGCACGCAAGATCTTTTCAAGGTGTTTCCGGTTACCGACCTGGGTAAGCGGGTCGTAGGCGCTTGTGTGTTCCAGGCTTTCTTCGCGTCGTTTCAGGCGCTTCAGATTGCGATTGTCGCTGAACACCTCTACCATTCCCACCAGCCGTCCCTTTCGACTACGAATCGGAAAAGTCTTAACCATAACCGGAAGAGGGTATCCTTCGATATGCCGGATGATGACTTCCACCTCCCTTGGAATGCCGTCGCTCAGCGTGCCGATCAAAGGACACTCCATGTTGACGAGGCGTTTCCCGGTCTCATCGATATGTTGGAGGATCTGCTGGCTGGCGTCTTCTCCCATGACTTGGTCGGCTGCGCGGCCGGTAATGCGTTCAGCGCCCTTGTTCCAATATGTAATCCTGCGATCCGAATTGACCAGGCAAAGCCCATCAAAGGAATTTTCTAACAACTCCTGATAGAGCACAGGGTCAGGTAGTTCTGGCAACTTCATCCTGTGAATCTTATCACGATTTGCCTGCTTATAAGACGTCGTGACTTTCGTATATCGGTCTCCATTTACAGATTCGTATGTGGTGAACATGCAAATAATGGCGCATCGCTATCGCACGCGCACGTGTTCTACCTGTTTCCAGGTGTTTATTCTTTATAAATCGTTGATGAGAAGTTAATCTCCTATTTATGAAAATAAATTAGGATAATACGCGAAGCAAACTCGATAAAGACAGAAAGGAGGCGTTCGAAATGGATACGATGATCAATGCTCTTGAACAGGGCTGGATGATCTCAGAAATTGCCAGGGTACTGGCGCGAGGCAACAATGACGAGAACCGCGGTTACGTGGTGACCCTGGCAAACTACCGTTTGCACACTCTTCGGCGGTTGTTCGTGCCTGAAACATCTGGAAGCCACGACCTGATAGCCAACGTCATGGACCATCCTGTGGCACACTAGTTCAATGCTGCATTTGAAGCGCCCCGCAAGGGGATTTTTTTTACCCCGTATATCACGCTTCTAGGAGGAATGCGATCATTATTTCCAGATGAAGGTCAATGGCTCATGATAGGGGAGAGTGATGATCAAATCTGATGGGTAAGGTCGCCCGCAGATTCCACTCTTGCAATCACAGTTCTCGTTCATCACATTGCTTGTACAGGCGATCGCGGTGTAATAGATGTTCCAATTGCCATTCACGTTGAGGGGTAGGAATGCATAAAACCAGCCGTCTGGTCCAGTGACGGCATCTGTCCTGGGAGGGGTGTCCCCCGGGCCTTTGATCAACGCAAATTGAATCCCACTGACCGGCTCTCCGGCCTGATCCAGCACCTGGCCGATGATCCTTTGAGATGGACCGGGCTCGAGCAGCGGGGCATCGCTCAACTCGATATCAGAAGTGAGCAATTGGGCGAATATCCAGCCCTCAATGCCCGAAGGGATACGCACATACATCCATTCGTCACCCAGGCATCGACCCAGCACCAAAAGAGGGGTGTTTTTTGGTAAGTTTGCGCGAACCTCGAACAGGTATCCGGGATTGGAGCGCAGGTTCACGCCATCGGCCCAGACTGAGGCGATGAACGGTGCAAAGGGTGTGCTGGTGGGGGTTGCGCTTGGCGTTGGTAGCTGCGTGGCAGTCGTTGAGTTGGTAGGTCTGGTCGTGGCAGTAAAACTGGGAATAGGTGTGAAGCTGGGTGACGGTACAGGCTGCGGATTGAGAGGAAGAATCTTACACCCACACAGACCACTCACCGCGAACGCGATCAAGAACAGGATGGGTTTGCCCGTGGTTTGCAGGTGATGCTGTCCTTCCATGCGCCTATTGTACAACAATGTGGATGACCACCACTGAAAAGCCGACCCGGGGCTCGATCCGGGTCGGCTTTTCAGTCTGCTTGTGATAGCCAGCGCAGGGATTACTCACCTATTTGGCTGACATTACCCGCGCCGCTGATTTGTTTGCTGACGCTTTCAGGTTGCCCGTAGTAGCGCACAGATCCTGCACCGCTGATGCGCACGTCGAGTGCCTGTTCCACGCGCAGCATAGCGTCGCCAGCACCGCTTATGCTCACATCGGCGTTTTGCACAAACAGATCGGCTCCATCGAAACTTCCGAATCCGCTGATACGCAGGCTCAGGTCCTTTACACTGCCATCGGCGGACAGGTCACCGGCACCGCTCAGGATCAGATTCAGGGTATCCAATTCCGTCTCGTGCAACTGGACTTCACCTGCGCCGCTAAGCGTAACCTGCAGATCCTGTCCTTGATAACTTTCCACAACCAATTTGCCGGCAGAAGTGAAATCCACCCGGGAAATATCGTTTACTGTTAGCGTGATTTGAACTGTCTCAGATGGCCGCACACGCTGATTCCATTCCCGGATTTTGTTTTCGATGACCAGCGTGCTGCCTTGTACTTCCGTACTGATCTGCGGGAGCAGGTTGTCGTCCGTAGTGATCGTAAGTGCAGGGCTTTCTCCTTGCTGGATGGTGATATCTACCGGATACTCAATCGAAAGCGCGGTGAAATCAGAGACGTCACGGCTTTCGCTGCGCTGGACACCCGAACCGGCCACGCGCCCTCCGAGGTCGGGAGAATTAATCGTCCATACCGTCCAACCCGGGAATTTATTCCAACCTAACTGCTCGGCATAGACCACGCCCAGAACGGCCCCGACCACCACCAGCACTGATACGATCATCCCCGCTGGGCGCCAGAAAGCTCGCAGGATTAACCCGAAGCCAAGCGCGATCAAGGCGAAAGGCACCATATGCACCAATGCCCACAGGTTGGCAGTTGGCAGTGTGCCCAAATTAACTAATAACCACAACATGCCGATGGCAATCAATACCAGTGGCCAGAAGTAAGATCGGTCCTTCATGAATTCTCCTTTGAAGAGGAACTCTCTTCAATTTGCGTGGTAACCGACCCGCTTTTGAAGAGGCCCGAGCGGCTGACCATAAGGTAAAGACCCAGCACGATCAGCGCTGCCGGGAAGAATGCTGTACGCAGGCTGAAAGGTTGACCGGCAGTGAAGATCAATTCAAAGAAAGCGCCAAAGATGACGAAAAGGATCAAGCCCAGCCGAAGCAATTGCATTCCCGATCGGCGCTGGGCCGGATTTGCTCCCCAGGCGCCCATCAGGTAGATCCCCAGGCCAACGGACATAAGGATCACCGTCCAGCCGTAGGACCAGCTTTCCCAGTGGCCTGTCAGATTCTGGTAGAACAACATGAGGCCGATGACGCTGAAGATGCTACCCGGGACAGCTAATCCCGAGAGTGACCGGCCTCCAGCCAGCATGGCGACAAAGAATAATGCGCCAAAGCCTATGATAATGAATGGCCAGAAGTTTCCCCAGAAATCTAGGCCCCGAAAGACCTGCCCCAGCAGGACCAGTACGCCAAAAGTGATCAACAGCGCTCCACCGACCAGGGATCCGGTATTACGAGATGAGGACATATGCATTCTCCTTTACTGAATAGAATTACCATCGCCCGGGATTGCTCCCGGTGCTCAGTATAGATATACGTGCCAGGTTGAAAGAGGTTTCACGCCGCCCCCGGATTTTCCAGCCCACAAAACAAGAGGGTAAGGGATTGTTTCGTAGCGTAAAAAGACGGAGCGATTTCGCTCCGTCTTTTTACTAGGTGTTTAAGGGAATGAGGACTACCTGCGATACCAAACTACTCCGATCCCATCGGTCAAGGTGTCTGAGGCAGCGTCATATGTGAAAGTCAGGGTAAACACACCGATGGAACTTGGCGGCCTTGACAAGCAGGTGATCGGTAGATCGGCGCTGATCGTATCGCCGCTAAGCGTAAAAGGTCCGCGTGCAATCGCGGCGTAGAGGATGTCGCCGGTATCGGGGTCAAGGCCACAAACCGTCGCGCCGTCATCATAGAATAAGGCCCGATATGTTCCGGTTCTCCCACCTCCGACAACGAGCTTTTGGGAGCTGCCGTCAATATCGGTCGAAACCCAGACGCCGCGGAAAGGGTCACGGGCTGCTGCGGCTGGGGTCACCAGGAAGGCCGCCAGCAATAGAACGGATAATACTACTGTAAAGCTTCTGTTGATTATACTCATTAAATTGGACTCCTTTTGTCTTGTTATTGCATTATATAACCAGAACATGGTTTGTCAATATTGAGAAAGTATTCACATGTATATATTGGTAAGCTTTTGTGTGCTTCTTCCGATTAGTATCAGTATTCCACAGTACCGTATTGCTTCTTGGGGTAGTGGAGTTTGATCGTGTCGCTATTATTGACCATCCATTACAGACTTCCCCTACCCCAACCGGAAGGTGTAAAATAGAATGGGTGCAATTACCAGGAAGAGGATGAGTATGGACACCAATCGCTTGATGACACTATTAGGGATTACCGCTCTGACCTTAGGCGCATGTATCCCGGCGCCATTCACATCGCCGACCCAGGTCCAGGGAGACCCGGCCGGTACTGCGTTGGCGCAAACCTTCGATGCATTCCAGACCGAATCAGCGCATACCTTGGTAGTGGTTGAACAAACCCGACTGGCGGTGACCGAGACTGCCTTGCTGGCCACGCCCAGTGCTGGCGCGGAAAACGCTTCTTCTACGCCTGCCCTGACCGAGACTTCCACCGCGCTTACAGATGCAGTCACTGAAACGATTACAGCCACAGGTTCCGTGGTCGCCACTTCGACTGGCTCACCTGCATCAACGGGTACACCTTCGCCCACTTCCTCGGATGCAACCGGCTGTGATTGGGCTGCTTTTGTGTCCGATGTAACCATCCCTGATGGTAGCTTGTTGAGTCCGGGAGAAACGTTCACCAAGACCTGGCGATTGCGCAACCGCGGCACTTGCACCTGGACGACGGATTACCAGTTGGTCTTCCAAAGTGGTACTCAATTGGGGGATACCACGGCAGTACATCTTCCAAAGAGCGTCGCATCCGGTGCGACGGTAGACATTTCGGTCACACTTAAAGCGCCCTCAACGGGCGGGCGTTTTATCAGCTACTGGATTTTACAGAACCCATCTGGCGGCACGTTTGGATATGGCGCGAATGCGGACCGCCCGATCTACATCGAGATTTCGACTGTAGGCCAAACCGCTACTGCACCAAGCGGAGTTACGGTTATGGTTTCGGTCGACACGAATTGCCGCAGTGGACCCAGCGCTGCGTACACATACCTGGGCGCATTGCTGGTTGGGGAGAGCGCCGAAGTAGTCGGGCGCAATGCAGATGGTACTTATTGGATCATTCGCAATCCGGACCAGCCCGGCGGCACCTGCTGGTTGTGGGGTCAATATGCTTCCGTAAGCGGAAACATCTATGGATTGCCAATTTATTCCACTCCTGGTTATCCTACACCAACCAACCAGGCAACTTCCACTAGCGACGTTCACGTAAGCGTTTGGGTGGATACCAATTGTAGGAGTGGCCCGGGAGTAGCTTACAGCTACCTGGGTGCTTTGCTGGTGGGAGAAAGCGCGGAAGTACTTGGACGCAATGCAGATTGGACCTTCTGGATTATTCGCAACCCGGATCAGCCTAGTGGCACCTGCTGGTTGTGGGGTCATTATGCCACGGTTAGCGGAAATCCGAGCGGACTCCCTGTGTACACAACGCCAACCTTGTTGACTGCCACGCCGACCAGCACACCAAAGAGTGGGACCATTCCTACCGGCGCTGTCCGAATTACTTTCGATCCGGGAAGTATTGGAACGACCATCAAGGCGGATCTGCCGGAAAATAAATTGCAAACCTACGTTCTGCGCGCCGAAGCCGGTCAAACCATGACTGTTCAGCTCACCTCAAAATGGGATCTTCTTCTCTCGATTTCTGGCGCTGACGGTAGCGTCTTGAAATCCACTGGAGTTGTCGGAAATGAATGGAGCGGTACATTGACAAAAAGCCAGGATTATTACCTGACCATCCAGGCTGTAGATGGTCTGGCTGCCAGTTATACCCTGCAAGTGGTCATTCCCGCCCAATAACGGAGGGCGAGAAACCGCACACAATCAGGCAGTTGAGTGGGATTGCCAGGAGGAGGAATGTATGCCGGGTACGCAGCCGAAATTGCAATTCGATACTCTTTACCATGTCTTCAATCGTGGTCAGGATCGCCGCAGCATATTCTCAGACGACCAGCACTACCAAACCTTCTTTGAGCTCTATGCCCGCCATGTTCATCCTGTGGCGAACACCTACGCCTATTGCCTGCTGCCCACCCATTTTCACCTGATGGTGCGTATCAAGTCGGAAGTAGAACTGATCAAATCTGTACCAGGCATTGAAACGCTCGGGGGCACCACATTGATGAGCATTCCCACGCAGGCGTTTTCCAATTTCTTCAGCGCTTATTCACGCGCGCTGCATAATCAGCCAGGCCAAACTGCCAACCTGTTTCAGCATTTATATGGCAGCATCCCTATTCTGGATGATCGTCAATATCTGAACGTTGTGCTTTTTATCCACCAGAACCCCCAAAGACATAGATTATGCGCTGATTTTCGTAAATGGCAATATTCTTCCTATAAGGTACTGCTTTCCGAACAAGAGACGTTCCTGGACCGGAAAACGGTTAATGGCTGGTTCGGGAAACCTGAGACATATGAGTCTGTGCATTCCATCATGCTCAATAAGAGCGAGTACGAAAGCTTTGGAGGCAACGACTTCGATTGATACCACGATTGAACTTGCAGATATTAATGAGTGGTGGAGAACATTGCAAGCAGGAAAGGAATTATTCGTTTGCCTCCATCTAATCCAGCAGGGGGAATTGATTCACCATAGATTGACTATTCTGCAAGTTGGCGGTTGAGGTTACCTGGAAATATTACTAGATCCCGTTACTAACTATTAGCGCAATAATCTTCATAGACAAATGATTGTATTGTTTGTGCCTGTCCTTTTCACCTTAATCGATTGCCAGGATGATAGCGTAAAAGGTCTTTTCGACTCGATGGACATTCTTACTCGCGCGAGACGCTCTTGGAAAACCCGCCTACCCAAACCTGCTTACTTGAGTTGAGAACCTTATGAAAGCTGTGAATCGTCTTCGTCGACGAGAGCTACTTCTTTTGTGTCGGGGTCATACTTCAGCTTCACGACGGCGCCAGGCTGAATTTGTGGAACCTGCAGGCGGGGTATCAGGCGTTCCGTTTCCGCCTGGAAGGGCGGTTGATTTGCAGATTGAACTTCCACCAGCAATCTTACTACCGGATTATTGTTGATGGTCGTACCGGTATCAGAGATCTTGATGATCTTGCCTTCCGCAAGAATTCCTGACTTTGAAATCGACTGGTTCGTGAATGCGCTGACGATTGGCGCACCAATGAATAATATCGTAGCAGCAGCGCCGAAGATTCCAACGCCGATCAGTGAATATTGTGTAAGTGTGGGTAGCTCCGACCAACTATATTCACCATTGGGCATCCCAATCATTCCTATCATGAGGGTAATAAAAGGGATCCACATAAGTCTAAAAATAAGCCAACCCAATTTTCTCAAACGTTTTGACAGGATCATGTACTCACTCCTTTAAATTGAACTACTTTACCAAACAAATGGGATCAATCTGTCGTTTTCCATCTTCTACTCTTCCTCATATCCTTCCAATACATATGAGTAAGGTTGGATTAAGCCAGAAAATCCAGCGCAATTTGGTTGAACGCCTCTGGCGCTTCTGTAACGGCTTTTCGCCTGAGAGCTTCTTTTTCGGCAGAGAAAAATGTCAGCATAACTGCGGATTTGAATTCATAGCCCCCAAAGACGGATCTGCCAGCACAAGGGCGCTGATCCTATCCGGATAAGCCATTACAAAATCGAGGGCCACAGAACCTCCAAAAGAAGCGCCAATAACTTCGGTTCTCTCGATGTTCAGATAATTCAATAGGGCGGCCATATCGCCGTGATGGGCATAGACTCCCGGTACCATTCCCGATCTGCCGAAACCGAGTAGATCAGGTCGTATTACAATATGGTTTTTTGAAAACTCAGTGAATTGGCGATCCCACATCCTGTTGTCAGCCACGCCAGTATGTACCAATAAGGGCGCACTCCCTTTCCCTTTAACCTCAAAATACAATGGAGCTCCATTGATGGTTGCCACTTCTACTCGTGTTTCTTGGGATATAAGCAACAAGCAATCCTTTTTATTTACCATACTCCCGAAGTAGGCGCATGTAAGGAATAGTTAAGCAGTTCTTCGGTGGATGTTGTACCTTGCTTGTCGTATCGGCTGCCTTCAGGAGTGGATATGGTTTGTGAGCTAGGCTGAAGTCCATCCTTTTATCTTTTAACGTAAGAAAGCTTCTCGAGGATGGCACCATTTCTTACCTGATATAGATCGATACCACGAACGTGTCCTTTTTCTCCTTCTGCGTCTTTCCAGGTATATTTCCAGCGCAAAATGACCCGCTCGCCAAGGCCAAAGATCTCCTCGATCTCATTCTTGGCATGGGGCGAATGGTGAAAGAAGTCCTGCCAAAACCGGGTGATGGCTTCTTTCCCTGAGTACATAACGCCATCGGGAGCCGGGTCAGTGCTTTCGAAGATACAATCGTCGCTCATAAGCTTTATCATTCCATGGACATCATGGCGATTGAAAGCCTCATTGAACTCAAGTACAGTACGCATCCCCGTTTCTAACTTTGACATCCGGATTGGGCTCATCTCAATTTATCCTATCCTTCAAATGATTTCCGGGTTGCTGCATTGCGGTTTGTCGAACGCAAAGGTGGATTCTTTTACAGTCCGTTCGCAGAATCTAGCTCAACCATTCTGGTTCCTTGACTCCATTCGGTAAAACTATTCGTCTTTATTGTATCTTTCCCGCAGCAATGATACTGCAAAAGAGATCCACAGACCTAAGACCACGATCCATTCAAGGACTGTGATCGAGTCTGCCGTCCTGAAATTTACCTGGCCAAAGGGAGGCAATCCTACAGTATAGGAGGAAAGGTTATAGAAAGGACTTAAACGGGCCAGAGTATAGATCGTCAGAAAAAGGTGGACCATTACTCCCAGAGCAATGACGAGTAGCCAGCAAGTTCGTTTTGACATCTTGTCCTCCAATCGAATGGTTGACTTTGAAATGAATATTGTTTAGCAATCATCAGAAGATGCAGCCTGACGATTCATGGCGAGACCCCTTTTTCGCCGGCAGCGAGTTAGGGCTAGCTTACATCCTTTTTGCGGATTGTTTATCTGAAGTTTATCTTTCAATGGATTTGTTTTGGCTTTTATTCGCAAGCTACAACTATATCATCTTCCTTGATCTTGATGAATGGCGGCTAACTAATGTTTATACGGAACTTTTCTTTATCATGGGCTTTGGGTGGATTACCTAATGGATTGAATTCACTATACAACATACGCCAGGCAGATTCAAGCAGACCGTAGGCTCGCTGTAAATAACCTTTTGGCTATTATCAAGCGGCTACAAGACGGAAACTGCCTTAGCGCCAGAGTGCGACTATTCCCGGCCTCCCTATGGCGCTGGGGGGCAGCCATACAGTCAGCTGTCATTAGCAGAACTATAATTCATGCTTGATTCCCAAATTGAGTATAATTCATCGAACTTCAATGGCTGCATCGAAGTCACACACAGAAGTACCAATTCGTTTCCAGTGCTGAGCCAAGCTGGTTGAAAAAACTTGCCGCTGGTTGGTTCCCTGTTTCATGTGGTTACACCAGGTACCGGCTTTCTCGCCGGGTAGCCAGTCTGATAAGAGAAACCGATAGTAGCACAAAGTATTTCGGAGGAGGTACGATTATGGATATCATCCTGGGTGTAATCGTTGTAGTGGTATGTTTGCTGGTTGCTTTTTATGAATTTCGTATTCGTCAGCCGGATGTTCTCGTGCTCTACGAGACCAAAGGTCGGATCGGCGTTCGAAGGGGCCTGGTCTATCCACGTCATTTCAGCCTTCCACTTAAACGTACAACCTGCCCAATTCAGTTGACCATTGAAGTGACTGCCATAGGGAACCTGGGAGTGACTGTTAAACTCATCGGCTCCGTTGCGCCCTCTCTTGAACACATTCAATCCCTGATTCGCGCCGGGGGATGGAACAGCGAGGCAGTAGCACGCGCTGCTGATGAAGCCCAGGTTTTACTACAGGGACTGATCAAAGAATTTACTGAGCGCTCCGAGATTCACGCGCTTTCCTCAACCGCCATTTTGAGCTACTTGAACGAACAATCCAACCTTTTCGAGGAAAAGTTAGGCATTGAACTGATCTCCCTTGCCGTTCAATCGCTGGATCCTACGGACCCGGAGATTGCCAATGCGCTCCGCCAGCAGGAACAGGCCCGCCTGCTTGAACAAACAGAGCGCCTTAACCACCAGGCACGGACACTTGCCGCGAAGGCCAAATACCAGGCCGACAAAGATATCGCAATGATGAACCACACCCTCGAGTTGAAAAAAGCCGAGTTGGATAAGATTCTGCTTGAAAAAGAAGCGGCGCTGGCCCATCAACGCCTTGAGAACGAGTTGACACGTAATCGCATGCGCCTCGCATTTGAGAAAGAAGAGGTAGCGGTCCTCAAGAGCAGTCCGGAACTGTTGATGCTGACGCCACAAGCTGCCCGACTTGCAGAAGCGAGCCAAAACTTAAAGAACGCCCGCACCGTCATCTCTTTTACCCCTCAAGAACTTGTGCATGGTTCTGAACTTCTTAGCCTGTTCCAAGAGTTGCTCCAAAAAGCTCTGGAAGCAAAGAAAGAGACCTAGTTTTGAAGCGGACGATCCGACAGACCCTTGACACGATGAACTCTTTGTGAGCGCGCAACCGATGATATCTCAATCTGATCCCCAGTCTTTCTTTCACCTGAAACCGATCCGGGCTGCTAGAGTTTCGGAGATCAGTGAAGCTACGGCAGCAGCGTCGGTTCCGAACGAGCAGCGTGTTAATTTCCACATAGGAAACCCGTTGCAGGATTCGAGACACTCTTCAGCCTTCTTGCGCATAATTCTTGGGATCAATGTCCATCAGGAAGGCTTGGGCGAATCTGAGCCAGATGCGATCCTGGAACATCTGGGATGGGAACTCTCTGATAAGCCGAAGCTCGAGTTCCTCATTCAATTGATTCAAAAGAGTTCCCCCTATATGCCTCGAGGAGGATATTCCCGGAAAACCCCCCATGCTCTTATCGAGACGTTTTGCGCTTGGTTGGAACACCAACAAGAACCGTTGCATTATGATACCGGAGAACAATCTGCCAGACGAGAGATCATCATCGCCTCGGGCGGGATCCACGAAATCTTGCGGATCATGCTGTTTGTTTTATCGTCCTACCTTGAGATCACGCCTGCCCGCATTCTGTGCTATCGCTTCGAACTTCTGCCGCCGTTGAAGGCCATCCCTAATCTCCTTTTTGAAGATCTTGCTACCGATGAACGGGTGGCGTGCGAACAGATCGAACAATCCTTGGTTCTTCAACCTGAAATCCCAACATTCTTACTTGTTGGTGGCCCGCTAAGGGAAGAAACGCGACATAAGTTGCACCTCCTGAGTCTTGAGCGACCACTTTTCTTCATTGAGGCGAATAACGCCCCAAACCATCTTTCCCTGGCTCGCGAAGCGAAACTGATGCATCGTGTCATCCGATTGTTAACGCCGGCAATATTTGCACCACGATTACACACTCTCTCTACCGTGTTTATAGCTGGCAACGCCGATTTCTTGAATGTGATCGAGAACGTTCATTTCAAACTTAAAGGGACACCTTCTGCCTCCGAAGTCGAATTCCTGATCTTCCTACTGGAACAGAAGCTTGCCAATCTTCAGGTGCAACCCCCACAGGAGGTTCCTCAAGTCAGACCCACGTTTGATGGTTTGGCATTAGGGATCGCTGCTGAAAATGCCCTGCCACAAATAACTGAACGGATAGAACGACATCTCGAAAAGTTGTTGAATAATCATGCACAGTCATTGGCGCGTTCCCTGACAACCTTAGATGATAATACCGCCGTGCTTGCCCGGCATGTTCAAAATACGTGGAAAGCCAGCATCGTTGATGAGTTTTCCACTATCGAGGCAAAAGAGCTTCTCGATCTGCTTGTTCAAAATATCCACAACCAGGCATGGTGCCAGGCACTTCAACGCAGTTTTCTGAGCAATTTTATAAAACATCAGCCGCAGTACCGGCCTGAAACCTGCCTGGTGGTAAGTGGTTCATCTCGCACGGCATTGGGAATCCTAGGCTTTCATTGTGGAATAACCGAAGTGGTGGCTCCAGACTTGAGTTGGTCCTACGAACAGTGCTTTCCCAAAGTCCATGCGGTGCCATTAACGGCATCATTGGAACTTGACGTGGACGCTATCATTGACAAAGTCGAGGCGCTTTGCCGGCAGGATGCTTCCTGGCGGGGGCGAGGCGCTGTTGTGATCAACAATCCCCACAACGCCACGGGACGGATTTTCGACGAAGCGGCCATTCGTAAGCTGATCGTGTATTGTATGCAGCACAACCTCTATCTCATCGATGATCTGGCCTACCAGAACGTGGCGCCGGTAGATGATCTCCCGGAAATCAAGACTGCCCGCCAGATAGCAACAGAACAGGTTCGGCTTGGTGTTCTGGATGAGGCGCAAGCCGATCGGCTGATCACAGTTCATTCCTTCTCGAAGATCGATTGCCTCGCCGGGGCCAGGCTCGCCGTAGCCGAAATTCGCGATCTGCAATTACGGCAGCGATTCGAGGAATTGAATTCCCACATTCAACCCAATCTTGCTGCCATTTATATGTGTTATTTGTTCTACCGGGGTTCGACACAGGCAACACGGACTTGCTGGCACTTGCGGAACGCCATTTTCCATGAACGGACGCAAGCTGTACTGAAAGCCGTAGAGAATCTGCCATCGGATCGTAATCCCTTTGGCCTGGCCATAATCCCGCCGACGGGAAGTATGTACCCTTTGTTACATATTGCACGCTTGCCAGCTGGCTTATCCCTGGATTGGCTGGCATCATCTCTGGCACGGCGCGGGATAGGCTTACTATCGCTGGCAACCTTTGCGCGTACTGAAAAAGGATTCGAGACCGGAAGAACGACGTTTCGCCTGACGTTGGGGGGTGCGGACAATGCGGAGATTCTTCTGGCAAAAACCCGTCATCTGCTGATTGATTTGAACCGATTGATAGCAGAAGAAGAGGCTCGCTACAACCGGAAGCAATTATCGTTCCGGAACCTGACGGACAGGAGTGGCCGGACAACTGAATTGTTACGAGCATGGGACGTAATAACAGAACAGGTTCTCCGGCAATGCGAGAACAGCCCGTCCTTTCGACGCCAGATGGCTCTCCCCCCCTTGGATAGCAAACATCTGCAAAGCGAATTATTAGAACACTATCTGCCGGAGCGATTGTATTTATTCCGAACCCGCCTCCTCGAGCGGTCACATATCAGCGACGAATTGATGCAGCAAGCATTGACCGACAGCGGAGAATGGCTTACCGGGCGGCTAGAACGGGAATTCATGAAAGATTCTCTCCAACAGCGTCAGGAACGGTTTCGATTACGTCTCTATGACCGCACCGTTCATCCTACCCAAATGTACTCACTGCAAGCGGAACTGGCGCTCGATGCCATGGTGACAGCGCTGATCTTCCGCCAGCCGATCGCACCCATTCTCATCGAAAAGGCGGCGCTCGCATTATTGCAGGAATATCTCGGGTGGAATGTGAGCATCACGTCACAGGACGAGGCCTCTGAAATCTTGCTGGATCTCGCCACCTTGACTGCAGCCGAGGAATACACCGGATTATTTACAGACACTACGCTGACTCCCTTTTTGTCGTATTGGAGTGACTGGGATGGGAGCAACAGGCCTTCTGGTCAAGGACATCAGTTTATCGCTGCCGTTGTGATGGAAAACGTCCGACGTATGACCCGCATCCTCAATCTCCTGCGACAAAACGACTCGATCGATGTGCTGAGTCCAGAACTGTTATCCGAAATTGATCACCTTCCTGAACGGAATCAGCGCTTTACCCAAATACTGAATTCCATCACGCTGCTAACCCACCAGTTGGAACAGCGCTATCGGGGAATCCTTCCATTTTCTGTCGACGCCACGCCATTGCAGCGGCTTGCGGCGCGGTGGAACTTGCGTCGCGATCCGATGCGCATACAGTGGCAACATAACGATCGTTATGAGCGAAAAATGCTTGAGCTTCGGCGGCAGCGACGAACGATGCTGGAGAATTATTTTGCACTGAACAAACAACTACGGAAACAATTACACGCATTGATCCCCGCTATTCAAGATAACAGGGCGTCGGAACCCTTGCTCCGGGAGGTGGTAGGTTATCGCGATATCATGCAGCGCACCGTGATCACCCCTCGAATCCATGAAGGGCTGATCACTGCGCGCGACCAGTTCGCGATTGATACCACCGTATACAACCTGAATGAGATCAACACTATCGCCGGAAAATACGGCAATCCTGGTATGGCGCTGGCTTTACAGGTCAGTTTGTCATCGAAGCCAGAGGCGCTGATTTCACTAGATCGAAAGATGCGCATCCAGGGGGAGCAAATGCAAAGGGAAAATCCCATGGTCGAACTTCCATCGACATGGCTGATCCCTCTGTTCGAAAACATCGACTCGGTCATAAACATCCAGGCCTACTTTGACCGTGTGTGGGATTATGCTACACAAAGCCGCCACACAACGCAATCACCGCAAAACCGGTTTACTGAAATCATCTCGGAAGTCTTCATTGCCGGTTCCGATTTGAGTCAGCAGGTCAGCCAGGCAACCGGAGCTTCCTTGTACCTTAAAGTAAAGTACGATATCCACTCGTGGTTGGCCGAACACGGTGTGGTGGAATCCGTGCGAATCAAATTGGGCAGTGGTGAGCCAATGCAACGTCAGGGAGGATATTATTCTCACGTCGCTGGTCGCCCTGCTTTCCTGAATTCCGAGGACAACGGACGTCGCATATCTACCCATCTTCAGGCTGCAGCACGCAAGAGTACGGCCTATGCCGTAACCCCATTACAGGGAGTTTTCCTGGGCGGCGATCTGAGAACTTACCAGAGTAACCTGTCGGAACAACTTCGCTTCCTGCCGGTGCGCGATTTTGTCAGCCTTCTATATCATGTGCGAGAATCGCAGTTGAATCACCGTCTCGATCTGATCCGCGCCGCAGAAACCCTTACAGAGAGCCGCCTGGGCGCCCAAAGTCGGAGCGTACAGGAGCTGAAGCGCCTGACTATTGGGACGAGCGAAGCGCTTTACGAGGATTTCTTGGAAGAACTGACCGCTAATTTCCGCCATATCCTCTATGGTCGAGAAGAAGATGTCATCGGCATCCATGTCCTCTCCTATTTCATTGGAAGGTCCTATCCTCAATTACGCGACCGCCCCACCTCCCGGCGAACACCCGGCACAGGTACTGAACGTGGACAGCAGATTCTGGCCAATATCGCCGAAATCATTCCTCTCGCAAAACACGGAAGCCTGTTGCGCGCCATTGCACATAATCAGGCACAAACGGTCGTGCTCGGTTTCAACCAACTTACGACAGGATTATTCCGCGCCCTCGAACTCTTCTCACAAAACACCTTCGCCGAGGCTGAGCGAGAACGAATGATCGCGGAACGCCTGTTACCTTACTTACCTGTTTATGAAATCCTGAACACTTTGCGAATCTATCAGGACCTGAAGGGAGAATTTCTCAAACGCATCGAAACCGCATTTCCAGCAAGAAATTCAGCATTTGTGGCTCTGCGGGAAGACAGCGATGCCATGCAACGTTATTTGCCGTTATTCCAACAGGAACTTCTTCGGCGTCACGGCGTAAATGTCAACGACTTTTTCATAAACGGGTTATTTAATCCGGACCTTCTCCCCACCCTTCGCCCCGATCTTGCAGTACTGTTACAGAAGAATCTATTCAACACTGACATTGATGTCCTGCTGGGGGATGTCGAGGGGAGAGTCCCTGATAATTGGCGGGTGGAAGTCACCAAGTTACTTCAGTTGCCCCAACAGATTCACTACTGGCGCTCGATAATCTGGGATGTGATGGGCGAATCGATCTATCAACGGGTGCAGAGTTTTGCCGAACTCGCAACCGCTTTGTATTCGTTCTCATCCACCCGTTCGTTCGGAGCACCGCCCGCAGTCGTTCGCGGTCCAAAATTGTCCCCAGCCCTGGCTGGATTCTTTCGCACTGCCCGTGCCGATGATGAAATGCGACATTTCCTAATGGGCACTTTAGAATATCTGAGCTCATACGCCGAGGAGAACACCGAAGTGCCGATCAGCATCATCCGGGCTATGAACGATGTTGAACGCATTGCACAAATTGAGGAGAGCGCCTTTCCACCAGCGAAGCAAGACGTGATTCGCTGTTGTGTCCTCCAGATAGCCCGCCTGGCAGGTGAAAACGGGTGATCTTTTCCCATAGTTCGGGTGTGTAACCAAGAAAGTCTTACTGATCAATGACGTTTACAAATAACGGCGGGCAGGTAAGATGAACTTTCCGGCAGGCAACCACCCAACACTGCGCAGGGATGCACAGTCAGGCCGCATTCATAGAATATTGCGTGAGATGTCCTTCGGGAAGCAGATCGCGGCGCTTGTAGGTTTGGCGCCCATCAACTGCGACATCAACAAGAAGCGCGGCTATCGCAAGACGGGCAAGGGTAGACTTGTTGTACGCAGTGTGCTCTACATGACCACACTGTCCGGGATCCGCTACAAACCCGCTATCATAAAACAATACCAACATTTGATTTCGAGGGGGAAGGAGAAGAAGGTCGCCCTGGTGGCTTGTATGCGCAAGCTGCTGACAATCTTGAACGCCATGATGTGGGCCAGCAGCCTTTTCGATACGCAGCTATGGCTTGATCTGACCATCCCCTTAATGAAAGCAACTGCCTTGACAATCAAAACAATTGCTGCACGCTTCATTGGACGGCGTTTCGTTAGATTACTCTTTCCAAACTACTTCCAGATACTTGCCAGTATCCCAATATTTCCCTTTTTTGCCAATAACTCGAATCTGCGAATACATATATAGATCGTGAGTCATATCTATAATGCCAGCCACAGCCATTGTTAGCAAAATGGGTAACCACCAATTAGGCAGAATTAGATTTCCAAATAACCCAATAACGGTTAGACTAATACTCAATACAAAGGGAGCTAAGAGAGCACGTCTATTATTCTGATAGTTGATCGCACCTTTTACTCTATAATGTCCGTTCAAGAACAGGATGTGTTTTCGACTGAAATTGATGTGCGTTTGAATTTCAGGGGTGGTTCCCCTAAAGGAGAGACAATGAAGTTGCTCGTGCGCCCATACACCGATGTTGGTGTAAATGATAGCAGCAATAAAATAAATCAATAAGAAAATGCCTAAACGCCATTCTGTATTGGGCATTTCCCTATAAGCCCAAATTGCGAGAAGAATTATGGCGGGCGAACAAACGGCGAGAATTGCAGTAGAGAACTTAGTATCGGCGTATCCAATACGCATCCACTTATACCCACACTTTTGTTTTTGTAATGTTCCCTGCATGTATTATTCTCTCTTTGTTCAGGAAGGAAAGAAGCCATCAAACGGTTTGCATTCGCGTAGCACCCTGCCGATGGTGCCCAGAGGGGGTAAGGTACGTGCCTGTAGGCGGGACGAGATAACGTTTATTGGTAAGAATAATTCTACAGCCGGAACCTAGGTTTGTAAAACGGTGCAGAATCCCACAGATCCAGTGCAAGCTTTGTTAGGCCACCTTCTTTCAGAACTAAAAACAACCAAATGAATCTTTCTCAAAATTGGATAACAACTCATCTATTTGCTTGATGTGCTCTGATGCAAGTTCTCTTGACTTTTCTAGGCAGACCATGGTTGGTACTTTTTCTCTTCGTTTCTTTGCTGATTCGAAACCCCTCCTTAACTCTCGTGGATTCTTCGTAATATCTCGCAGCACACCTACAACACCTAAAAAATCTAGCTCATCGGCATCACTCAACAAAATTGCTTCAATGCTTCGGTTTCGAAATCCGCTGTGATGATGTTTGATACAATCCAAGACCAGCCCTATGAAATCTGGTGTATACCCCCTCTCTTCGAGGAAACTTTTTGCAATTTCCTTTGATCTTACCGCATGGTCAATTCCTTCTTGATTCCAAGGGCATATGCGCCCCAATCGCGCAATAGGCGGCAAGCTAAATGGCATCCTGGTTTTACTCTAACCCTTCTTCAATGACTTCAATGATATTAAGTAATCGTCGTGTATGGTTAATCCCGCATTTTTTTCATATTTTTTAGTCATGCGAGTGATTTCATCTCTGTTGATATTATTCATTGGTAAACTCTTCTTGTTTAAATGTGAATTGGTGGCCCAGCGGATTGCGTTTGCGGAATGAAGTGGAGCACCCTTTAGGTTACCTGCGGGGCGGATCAACAAAATACAATCCCATTATGGCACGCTTTTTAGCAAGGCGCGCTCATTCATCGGGGCGCATTAGACCCATTTGGTGCACGCGTTGTTAGGCGGCCCAGCAGCACTTTCAGGTGATGGCTAGCCTTCCTCAATCAGGTTTTTCCTGGTTAGGAGACACAAAACAATGATCAGAGCTGCTACAAGGATTGAAACTGTAACTTCGATGATCAGGGTTCCTTGGGCGACAAACTCGGTGACAAAATCGAACAGAGCAAGAAGGAACAAGAGGTTGAGGCCAAACCTTGCCCGCCGTGTCATCAGAACGAAGCTGAGCAGGAAGAGCATGCCGATGAAGAATCCCGTGAACATGAAGATGCGGTAGTCGAAGATGACGAACTGCCGTATGTCACTGAGATCCGTCATGAAGGCATAAGTGACGACCATGTGCTGAACGAATTTCTCAAGGGATAGAATCATCAGGAGAAGCAAAGGAACAGAGAACTTGGCTTTCAGATCGGCCTCCGTTGGCTCGTCGCCAGGATGTTGGGTGAGTACCAATTCGTTCAGTCAACGACATTGGTCAAGAGAGCATCCCTTGGCCGCCTTCTATGATGTCGTTTTTGTCAAGCTTCCTGATAGGCGGCGCGTTGAACAGA
>CAZULT010000028.1:0-47214 GCA_964621295.1 uncultured Anaerolineaceae bacterium
TAGGTGCTGTGATGTGGCATGGCCTTGTATTTCAACCTCAACACCTCAATGAATTGCTCTGCTCTGTGCTTGACCCAATCCGCTATGCCGCTGGGTGTGTCTTGCCCGCATAGTTTCGCCATGGTGAGCATCACCAATATGGTAACAAGCTGGTATCTCAACCCTTTAGGGTTACGGCTGTCCCGCAGTGTCTGAAATTGAGCATATTGACTACCTATATCAAATACGATCCCTGTTTCTGTGCCAGACTCCATTTCGACCTTCCTTTTCTATGTTTTGTGCGGCTACACAAAAGCATAGCCGAGGAAGGTCTCTCTTTTCAACTCATACTTTCTACTTTAAGAAAGCCCTGGCCTGGTATCCACCCCAGGTACCTTAGACCGTTCCGGCTAGTTGGACTATAATAACCCCATGATCGAGTTGAACGTGCCGGGACGAGGCGCCTTGAAGTTGAAGCATCTCGTAATGGATGTCAATGGGACACTCGCAGTGGATGGTGAACTGATTGACGGATTGATCAGACACATATCCACTTTGAGTGACCGCCTGGAAATCCATTTGCTGACTGCCGATACACATGGGAAGCAAGTCACCATTGACCAGCAGCTTAATCTAACCGCGGTGCGCGTTGCGCCCGGAAACGAATCGGCTCAAAAAGCTGAGTACGTGCGCAAGCTGGGCACCGAATCCGTGGTAGCCATCGGCCAGGGTGCCAACGATGCAGATATGTTGAAAACGGCCGCTTTGGGCTTGTGTGTACTATCGCCGGAAGGCACTTCCGTAAACACATTGTTGTCGGCAGATATCGTGGTCCCTGACATCTTCATCGCATTCAATCTACTTGACAACCCTTTACGAATCGTAGCGAGCCTGCGTAACTGATGAATCCTTACGAAGACGCGCAAACCGGTCAAGAACCTCCACCTGTGCCTCGCGCCCGCCGTCGCCGCGCCCGCCGGACTTTCTTTCCGAAGGATGCGGAAGGTCGGGCAGCCTTATTGGCCACTCTCTCTCGCAGAGCCATCCCATCTTTTGACCTGTTTCTATTTTCACTGCTGAGCGGCTCCGTCCTTGGGCTTGGGTATATCCTTGATTCACAGGGGCTGCTCTTTTTTGGCATCCTGCTGGCGCCATTGCTGGTTCCGTGGGTTGGTCTCAACCTGGCTACGATTAGCGGGACACCGCGCCTTTTCTTCCACACCATGGGCGGCCTTCTAATCAGCGCCCTGTTGGTTTTTTTTACCGGAGCTTTAGCCGGATTGGCTTCCCGTGTTTTTCAACCCTTGACGCTTACACAAGCCTTCCTTCACAGCCGACTTTGGATTCCAGACCTGGTTTTGATGGCCTTGGGAGCCATCTTACTCACAGCCTCCTTTGTACGTTCCGAGGAAAAACCTTACTTGCCCAGCGCCATGGTAGCCTACGAACTCTTCCTGCCTCTCGCCACCGGCGGGTTCGGCCTGGGCAGCGGCGTAGCAGACATCTGGCCACATGGCGTCCTGGTATTCATTGTTCATTTCGCCTGGGCCAGCCTCTTCGGTTTGCTGACATTGCTGATTTTGCGCTTTCGCCCACTGTCCATCTCCGGATATGGTTTTGCTCTGGGAGTCACTGGCGTTCTTATTTTCACCTTTATCTGGTTGACCAATACAGAAAGCCCACAACCTGCGGCGCCCTCTGCCACCCCCACAATATCGCCGCCGACAATGACTTTGGAACCAACCCTCATACAAGCCACCACACCTCCGGTCACCTCGTCGACAACCCATACCCCTCCAGAACCGTCTGAAACGGCCTCTACGTCCGTTGTCACCGCTGAAGCAACCCAGACCTTGTTGGCGCTCGATATCACGCTCCCTGTGACAGAAACTCGAACCAGTACGCCCATTCCTGAGCCCACAGCAGTCTATGCCATCATTCAGGCGCGCGAAGGCGGTGGCGCTTATATCCGCAAGGAACCAGGAGGCAAAGTGTTGGCCACCCTGGATAATGGCGCAGTGGTTCAAGTCCTGCCCGAGTCCCAGGAATTAAATGGACTAACGTGGTTCCATATTAATGCCACGATCAATGACATCCGGGTGGATGGCTGGATCATTCAATCGGTGCTGGAAACAGCCACTCCGGTTCCCGTCTGGGAGCCGACGCTCACCCCTTCACCCTAACGGAATACCTCACTGCCCACCTGGTACACGCTAACGAACATTCCCACACTCTGTAAGGAGCATGCATGCCTATCCATTTTGGAACAGACGGCTGGAGAGCCGTCATCTCAGACACGTTCACCTACGGCAATTTGCGCATGGTTGCCCAAGCTATTGCAGATGCTGTAGCCTCCGAACACTGGGACAAATCGGGAAACGGCGGTAAAGTTCCAGACCCAAAAAAGATCATCATCGGTTTCGATACACGCTTCCTTTCAGACCGGTATGCAGGCGAATTCGCTCGGGTGCTGACTGCCAATGGATTCACTGTATTGCTGGCGCAATCGGACGCACCCACTCCGTCGATTTCTTTTTCGGTCAAGCATCTCCAGGCCATCGCTGGCATAATGATCACCGCCTCGCACAATGCCCCACGCTATAACGGCGTGAAATTGAAAGGCGCATTCGGCGGCTCAGCGTTACCCGAGCAATGCCGCCGTGTAGAAGTGTATATCAACGATAATGAGGAACGGGCGCGGGGACCCAATTTAATGGATTTCGAACAGGCCCGCAAGGCTGGATTGATCCAGAAATTCAATCCCTTGCCTGCCTATTTCGAGCACCTACGATCCCTGATACGAACCGACGTGATTGCCGATGAACCGCAGCGGTTTATTGTCGATTCCATGTATGGCTCGGGGCGCGGTGTCATTAAAGCCTTTTTACAAGGAACTGGTTGTGAAGTGGCGGAGATTCGCAGTGAAATGAATCCGGGTTTTGGTGGGGTTCACCCCGAGCCAATCGCCAAATATCTTGGCCCTTTGGCTACTGCGATCAGCTCCGGGATGGGAAATTTTGGGATCTGCACCGATGGGGACGCCGATCGTATCGGGGCGATGGATGAACGCGGAAACTTTGTAGACCCTCACAAGATCATGGCGCTCGCCCTCAAATACCTCGTGGAAGAGCGCGGTATGAGTGGTGCGGTGGTCAGGACAGTTTCCACCACGCGCATGATCGACCGGCTGGCTGAACGATACGGCCTAAAATTGTATGAAACGCCTGTCGGTTTTAACCATATTGCAGATTATATGATGACCGAAGACATATTGATCGGCGGAGAGGAATCTGGGGGGATTTCTTTCAAAGGACACATTCCAGAGGGCGACGGCCCGGCGATGGGATTGCTTCTGGTAGAAATGATCGCAGCAGGTAAAAAGACACTGTACGAGATGGTAAACGAGCTTCTCGAAGAGGTCGGGCCTGCTTACTATGAACGCAATGATTTGCGCCTCAATCGCCCTGTGGCGAAAACCGAAATGACCGAGTATCTCACCAAACAAGCTCCGGCAGAGATCGGGGGCGAAAAGGTAAAGGAAATCGGAACGCGCGACGGTGTGAAGTATATACTAAGCGATGATTCGTGGCTGCTAATTCGCCCTTCTGGGACGGAGCCCGTCTTACGCGTCTATGCGGAAGGTCGTAGTCAGGAAATCGTGAAACACTTGCTTGGATATGGCGAAAAGGTGGCCAACACCGTGGTGTAACTTCACGTGCCAAAGGATAACGAGACCGACGCAACTGGGTAAACTTAAACCAGCAAACGAGTATAGTATGCGACGGAATGAATAAAGAGACAGCCTTTGAACGGCTGTCTCTTTTTGGGTATCAAGAGCCAGATTTTCTTCAGGTGGCCGAACCGGCTCTCAACCTGCGCGCTAAAAAGATGACGACGATCAGTGTGACGGTGGCAATCATCAAACCGGGTAAACCCACGTTATCTGCAAACCCTGAATCTGGAAGGCCTGTGGAGGTGGGGAATATGGTCATAGTCAATCCGGCCACCTGCGTCAGACCCGCGGCAACAGTTGCCGTAGCCGGGTCCGGTGTTAAAGTGACCAACGGCGTATCCGTTGCGGTGGGTTGCGCAACCAAAGGTGTATCGGTTGGAAAAGGCGTAGTGGAGGCTTGCGGAGTCAGTGAAAGTTCAAAAGCGACAGACGTGGCGGTAAGAGCTTCATTCACCTGGGCGTTCTGGGTAGCCAGAGCATCCTGCTCGGCCTGTTGTTGCGCAGCGATTGAGTTTTGATAGACAAAAACGACAACCAGACAGATCAAAGACAGCAATACAATCCCGCCCAGTATTCCTGCCGCAACCAGAAATGTACGATTACTAGATTCTTCCGGTGGCGTTCCCGAATCTTCATAATTTAGATCATCGCCTTCATACATATTTCACTCTCCTCACTGTGGCAGCGGTGTGGTTCAATTATCCCACAATTTCAAGATTTACTAAAGGAACAAGGATTTGTTCCCCACTCTCCAGTTTCACTTCTGCAGCAGACGCACGCATTCCGCTCGGCAATTTGGTCAAATCCGGTCGAAGCTCTACCAAGGTCGCAATTTCACCGGCATGAGGCGCTCGACGCAAACGGACGACCTTTCCAGGGGCAAGCGTGTCCACTTCCCGTGGTATAGGAGGTTCTTGCGAGACAGGCAACGGAATAATGACCTCCGGGCGCACCCCACTGTACCGATCAAAGGGTTCGGCATTGAGCGTTACTTCTCTTTTGGCATTACTCGTCAATAATTTATAGGCAGCGGAATTCATCGGCAACCTGCCAAAGCCATCTACAGCAACGATTGGATATTGTACCTGACGCGCAATTGTGAGCAATGGGGGAGATATGCTGGATAATATCAGTCCCCGCACTGGCAAACTATCGGCAGCTTGCAAAATTTCCGCATCATTGACCATGCCACCCAAAATCACTGACCCGCGTAAACTCACATCCAAACGACCAACTGTTAGAACATCATCGGGTCTCTCGGTCAGGTTGAGCATCAACCCTGTGTCAATTTTCCCATTCCCCCAAAAACCCTGCACGAGCGCTCCGACGGTGCGGATCACAGCCCCTTTATTAGGGATGATTTGGATCACGGTACCGGTCACTCCTGCCTTCAAGGAGATCGCTGTATCTCCTGATTCAAGCAGCACCTGCCCCCCACCGGCAACTACAACCCGTCCGGCTCGCGGAGACCGGATAATCTTTGGAATGAATCCTGGGCTGATGGCAAGCTCACCACCCTCGATTACCTTATCCCCTGTTTTCACTCTCAGTAATCGATCAGCGGCCTCGCTTGAAATTCTAAGAGCTCGCGCAATATCCACAATCGTGTGATCTTTTGACCAGGATGCCTCCGCAATGACGTCCGTAGATGTCACCTTTTGATCCAGTTTCACCAACACTTTGCCTGGAACAGGCAGCAGTCGTTCGCGTTCTATAGTAGTGAGCGGCAAAATATGGTGGACGGGTGCGCGCATCGTGCTAGGATCCTTCTACTGTCCACTGCCATTTCTTTAATAATTCGCGTCGGCGTCCAGGATCGGCTGGTAAGTTGAGGGGCCTTCCACGCGCATCAATCACAACCCCCATCACGCCTCCTGTAACCTGCACAGCCGCTGTACGGCCTGGCCCATTGCCGATATCCGCTCGGTGCAATGGCTGCACTGTCAAGCGGGCAATTTGACCAACACCCAGCGGCAACATTTCGATTTCGCCAAACTTAACTTCGGCGCGGGCATCGCTACCATCCTGATACGTTAAACGCACTCTGACGAGCGGAGTACCATAATTGGTGGCACCGATCGCAGAGACCACCGTCCCCAGGCTCATAAATGCGCCAGATTCCAACACCTGCACTGGCAGGAGACGGTTGAGATCAGCTGCAGCTCCCAGCATAGGCAACAATTTGTTCTGGTCCAAAATCACGGAAGTGATTCCTACCGGCTGTAATGCGTCAAGCAACAGTAAAAGACTGTGACCTGGAGATGGTGCATCGCTCAGGGCGCCGCCACCAGCCAGGATCGGTTCAAATACGGGCAGCAATCCCCCTTTGATGTATTTGGCAGCGGGCGGGAAGTTGCGGCTCGCTTCCTGTACGGCCAGGAACAATGCCTGGCGAGAAACACAATAGGCAATGGCTTGGTCCTCTTTGGTGGCTGGCAACGTTCCCGGATGAAGCGTCTGCTGATAAAGATAATCCCGGACTGTGGTAGGCGCCACCTCCATCGGAGACCAAAGCAGGATGTCTTCGATCTTTACATGTTGCAAGAGACCAGGCAGACCATCCCCCAACCCAAACTGTGGATAAACCCCGAGGGTTAGCTTTCCATTAAATCCAGCCGCCACCACCGAAGCCGTAGAGCCGATTTCCACACTAAGAATTCCCCTGGAAGCCCCGCTCATCTTGCTAAGAAACCGTAGCATTCTACCTACCGCAAACGCCGTAGGGAAGGTGTGCCCGTTGGACCAGGTATCCAATTCAGCCAGTCCACCTACTTGCCGTTTTCTCACTTCCATGACTACTTGAGATAATTCATGAGAAGCAGGTGCAAGGTCCTCGGTATCTAATGAAGGCCGAATGTTGGGGCTGAAATGCAAGGATGACGTCAGGGAATTCAATGAGGACTTGACGGATTCTGTAAGACTTTGATTTCCCGCAAAGAGTATCGCAGGACGTTTCTCTTCTGGCATCAAGTAACAAGCCAATCCAACTGCTTCCAACACATTCTGGATCGAGCGCGAGGCGCCTCCATCTGTTCCCCCAGCCATGATAATGATGTCAGGACGGATACGCAGTATGGCATCAATTTGCTCATCTGGTTTACGGTGCTCATTTAACCCAAAGGTCTCCACCACTCGCAGGTACGAGGTTTCGGCCAATTTGCATGCGCTTTCTACAGAAACATCTGACAGCAGACCAACCACCACCGCGCGCAACACAGGACCCGCCGACATCGTTACCGTAAACGCTTCGACGCCTGTACCATTAGATTGAATGGGAGTAATCAACTGCCGGCTTTCATCCAGAAAAATCCTGCCGGTGACGGATTGCAAACTGGTAATGGCCCAGCGCACCCCTAATGAGGCATCTTTATAAGGGGCCTCCACAGTCGAAGGCGCCTGTCCAGCCGCAATAAAGCGATACTGCCCTTCGACGACGTCGAAGAGGATCACCCGCGTAGTGGAAGTCCCAATGTTGGCAGCTAGAAGAGAACTGTCTTCAACCAGTGAAACAGGCATAGAGTCAGAACAACCTTCCGATTGCTTCAATGAGGTCGTTAAGTGAGTTAACACGATTGATAAATGCGGTCAGAGCGGCAACATATACACCAGCAAACAACACGCCAAAGCTGATCGCAATGTAGAATCTGCCTATCCAGGTCAACGCCTCGATCAATGCGTTACGGCGGATCGTGCCATCTTCCTTTCTACGCGCCCCAAACTGAAAATAAGCCAGAGTACCCATCACGCCTAATAGAATCAAGACCCCGCTGAACATGGCGTAAAAAGCATTTGTACTCGCATTGCGCAAATCAAAGGCGTCGATCGTAGCTCCGATTTGAGGAAGCAGAGTGCCGAGAATTGCCCCGCCTACAGCCACCGCCGCCCCAACACCTACCAAGAAAGCCATCGGAAGTTGCCCAATAACAGACAAGCGCGGGAAGATTTTAGCCAGCAACATTCCACTCGCAACTAAGGGAATAAGTAAGAATGCACTTTGAAGGTCTTGAAAAACCGCACCCGATAATACTGGTTGAATCAATTGCGGCCAGATTACCTGCTGCCAGGCGATTGAGAGCATGTACCCAACCGAAACACCAATGAAAATGTAGACTGTAGCCCGGAAGAGGGGATTATCACCCAACAGGTAACTTAATATCAACACCGTTACTACAAATCCAATGATGCTCGACATCGCCGAGAGCGCGTCTGAAGATATCATCGTGAGATCAATTTCTCCCCGGGGTTCTGTGCCGTGCGCGCCATCCCACAAAAAGGCTCCAAAGCGATCCAATTGAGATCATCATCGTTGTTACCAACAGAGCAAAGCCATAAGCGTCCCAATAATGACGCACGCTACCCGGTCGTCCACTATTTACTTGTTCGATTGGCCCTCCCCCATCTAAACCAGTCACCATTCCATCAATCTGGCTCGATTCCACGTAGGGTTGAAGCAGGGGGCCTGCCTGTGCACTAGAAATTACCAGTAGGCGCGCTGCGCCCCTCCTGTCCTGGGTCTGCTCAACCCATATTCGCGCAGTTTCAACCTCATCGGTGATCAAAATAATTGCGGCAAAATTTGAGAGCGCTGTAACACCTTGCAACGCGGGCGACCTCCACACACTTTGCCCATCGACTACAACAGGTTTGGCATTTACCGGATCCTCCACAAATGCCAACACCCCGGCCGCTTCCCCGGGCAAATAGCCTAAATTAGCATAGGATTGACCCGGCTGGGTATCATTCATGAAGCGTTCAGACAAGCCGGTGCCTGTCGGTTTGGTGGTGAGCAGACTCAAGCGAGGATGCTTTAATAAGATCATGTGGTCCACCAGAGGGGCAGCGACGGCCTCCATTTCGGCAGCAAAAGCTGCCTCGTAATCAAAAACCATCAATACCGGAGCATCTGGCTGCAACTCGTCCCGGACCATCCCGAGGGCCTGCCCTGTCCCGGGAGAGACATTCAGAGGGATCTGATTTATTTGGGTTCCGGAAATCAAGGAAATACCTACTACGAACAACAGCACAAAGAATATGGCCAACCGTAAAAAGCGTTGAGTAAGCTGGACAGGTTGGGTTGCGATTGGCCTCGGATTCACCTCACTTTCCAACAGTTGCTCAAGCATCTCTGCGCTGGTAACTTGTTCTTCGCTTGCCTGCAGTTTGATGGAATACGTTTTTGGTCGACTGGATGGTCCAACCCCTGGTACAAGCGGCAATACTCCGCGCAAACCGGCTAGCGGTCCTTTTTCTTCTGTAGGCTGGCTTGCGTCGCCATGATCGCCACCCGGGACGAAAGCTTCAACTGGACGCATCGCTTGTACCCAACTGGGCAGTTCTGCTGGGCGAAGGTCGCCTTGTTCAGGTTCAGAAAGCGGTTTTTGTGGGCTTTTCGAAAAAGGTTCCGAGGTCTTCACTTCAGAAAGCCAGTCAGGCATATCCATCGATAAAAGCGCATCGACATCATCCACCGAAATAGGTGTCTCTTCGCTTTCCTGGAAAGCAGCTGCATCTTGATCCTTCATTTCAGGGGGCAAATTGTCCACGGTAAAAGGAGACACACCCGCAGGGCTCTCTGCTGCTTCAGGTTCTAAAGTTGGCTTGCTCTGACCTGCTTGCTCGTCTACCAGTTCGAATTCAGCTGGCGGCTGGAAATCATCCTTCCCCGGTGCAACTTCCCCTTCCGGATCTTCCATCGCTGTCAACCAGTCCGGGACATCGCTCTCGGATATCGCTGCAGGCGTTTCTTTCTCAGACACAGGTTCGTCAGTTGGCCTGGTTTGCTCTCCTTCGTTCAACCCGGATTGCGCTCCAGTCTCGTCCGCTAGCCCCCGTGCATCCTGCGCCTGGCTTGAACCAGTTTCAATCTCTGCCTCCCCTAGCGAATCCAACCAATCAGGAAAGTCTTCCTGCTCGCCAGCCTGAACAGATTCTCCCTTTTCAACGGATGGCATTCCCCCAATGGGTTCCGATTGTTGCGGGGGTTCCGAATCGGCAACCGCGTCCTGAATCACCTCTTCCGGTTCGCCACCCTTCAACCAAGCAGGGAGGTCTCCTTCTGATCCAATTGGTTCCTCGCTCGATTCAGATTGAAAAGAAAAGCCTGATTCAATTTTCCCAAGGGCTTCTAATTCCTCACCGGCTGCACCTTGGGGTTCTTCACTCGTCTCAGCATTCTTCTTTTCCACCTCGCTAGCCAACCAATCTCCTAGTCCCTGCTCTTCCCCACCTTTGGTCGATTCACCTAAATCGGAAACCCAGCCCGGAAGATTTTTATTCGGACCGACCTCGGATAGCGACTCCTCCTTGCTATGAACTGCTGGCGAATCGCCACCCAGAGGCTTAGTTTTTTTCTTGTCTTCATCACCTCGCAACCCTGCCAGCCAATCCGGGATTACTTCTTCATCCTCAGGTTGCGATTGGAGGCCGGCCAGTAAATCTTCACCTGGTTCGTCAAGCAGTTCACCTTCCTCCGCCTCTGTTGGCCCTTCCTCTGAGTCCTCTTCTAAGGCTGAATCACGCGCCTGCTGGCGCACCTCACGCAACCACTTCGGCAAGACAGGTTCGAGTTCAGCTGTATCCTTTTTGGTAGGTTCTTCTCCGACATGAATGGGAGGCTGGGAGCGACTTAACTCATCAGTTACTGGCTTTAGACGCGCTTCGCAGAATTGGCAGACGTCCAAATTATCCGGGTTGGCTTTTCCGCACATCGGGCATTTGATCTCCGCCATCACTTACCTCCATACGGACGATCAGAGCCAAACAGTACACGGAGCCCTGTGGTCAGCGCTCCCAGTGCAATCCCTAGTAAAATTCCACGCACACCACCAGAAACAAATGGTTGTATCAGGAGTGGTTGCACAATATCACTCAAAATGGGAATTTTCCCAAAAGGGAATGGCGTAGCGGCCAGCATAGTAACCAAAGCAATGCCAAGAAAAAGGAAGGTCATCAAGTCAACCCGGCGGCCTAACAAACGGATGCTGGCATAAGCCAGCGTCACTGTAAGTAACGCCAGGAGTGTGGTTTCTGCCGGTACGATGATCGCATCCAAGGCTAATGCGAAGACCGGTCCACTGGAGCCAGCGGGTAAGAAACCGATCAGCACGGTAAGGATCAATGAAATCACCAATAAGGCACTATAGATGCCCCCTTTTTGGCGTGTGCGGATTTTCTCAATATGAACTAGCGACAGATTAATCCCCCCTACAAACATTGCCACTGCGCTTAACAGGATCGCCCATTGCAGTAATAACGAACGAATAGCAGGCAAGCTTCCCACCGGGAAAAAGTATCCCAGCAGGATGAGCATACCAGCGATCATGGCAGTCGCAATGGAGAGGATACGCATTAGAACGACTCAAGCAGTCTTATTGCAGCACCAACGAACAGGATGATCAAAATGAACCAGCGCAGTACATCCTGAGTCTGCAAACTCGCCTCATGGGCCTTGCCTGAACCCGCATACGCCCCGGCTGCATAGAGCTCCTCGCCGACCAGTGGCTCATCGCCACTGGCATAAAGCAGCGCCTGAGCAGCCAATTCATCCGAAGCGGCAACTGCCAAAATTCCATTTCGTTCGACCGCGTCGCTAAGCAAAGCGACCTCTACGCCAAAATGGCCAAGCAAGACCGTGGCTGACACATTTTCATCCGCCAGCACAGGCATGACTCCGGCCGCATAGGAAAAAGGCGACAGCCCAGTTAACCGACCCATGGTTGGGGTATAGCTTTCTTCTGCACTCGCCGCCCGGTAACCAGCTTGAAGTGTATCCTGCGTGAGCAGCAAGATCACTCCATCGCCACAGGTAACGAGTAATGGCCTGTCACTGCCTGAGGTCCTTTCGACAAGTTTTCGGAGCAAGGCCAGACCGGAGAATGAAGCTGCACCTAACGGGGTTAGCAATTCGCCACGTCCCAAAGAAACATGCAAACGCGTGCCTTCTTCAACGGAAACCCCTAGGGCGCGTATCAGGCGAGTGAAGGCAGGAACCTCACGCAGCGTAGGGGATGAGGTTCTGCGCAGGAATGAAAATCCCAAAAGAAGCAGGACTGCGAACACGAGAATCGCCATTCCATAATAAGCGCTCATCCAATCTTCTCCGCATGCAAATAGTGAATGAAGGCGCGTGTTTCTTCATCTTCTTCCAGCATTGTGGCCAGTTCCTTCATTTGCAGATTGGGAAATAGGGGGTTAAAAAAATGAAGCGCTTGGGCACTCAGCAAGGCAAGAGGCCCTGCCGCTTCGAGTAACCAGACGGCAAAGGTGTCTAGATTCCAACTCTGGAGACGCTCAGCCCATGCAGGCCAATAGGCACGAGGCGCTTGCATGAACTGAGTATAGCATAAATATCTGCATTGACTACACGATTTAGATTCCCCCAGAAGGCCTATGAATTACAAGATGGTTGCAGTTTACACTTTCAAGCAGATTCCCCTGCCAAACCCAGTTCCGGTGCGATCTTCCGCATGGCCTGGATCACATTGTCAACATGTTCCCATACATCCACGCCAAAGTCGGCGGTGGCCGCTTCGATATCATCTCGGCTTGCGCCTGCAGCAAACGCCCTGTCCTTCCACTTCTTTTTGACGGACTTAACCTCCAGGTCGAGCAGGGAGCGAGAAGGGCGCACCAGCGCAACTGCAGTAATCAGGCCGGTTATCTCATCGCAGGCGTAAAGCGCCTTTCGCCGGAGGGTGTCTCGCGGTACTCCCGTCCGGTCCGCATGACTCAAAATGTCCTGAATAATTTCCTCTGAAACCTCGCGTTCCCGCAAAATCGGCGCCCCTGCCATTGGATGCTCATCCAACGTCGGATGGATCTCCCAATCAAAATCATGAAGTAATCCAAGGGTTCCCCAGGTTTCCTTATCCTCACCAAACTTCTCTGCATAAAAGCGCATGGCAGCTTCTACAGACAACATGTGTTTGACCAGGTTTTCGTTCTTTACAAATTCACGAACGATTGCAAGCGCTTCAGTCTGGTTCATCATTGTTCTCCTCTCTTTAGCACCGATCCCTAAAGACAAGTCAGGTCGCAGGAAAAATGGGAGCGGGCTCACCCAGCACCGGGAGCGGTTTCTTGATGTAGACATCCCAGAACGCGCCCACTGTTGCAAACTGTTCACGCACGTTCCAGTACAGTCTGGAGCGTTTGAGATAATAGTAATTATCAGCTTGAACGCCCACCGCCTTCAGCCCCAAAGCATTACAGGTGAACAAAGCACGCGACAAGTGAAATTTTTGGGTCACTAGAATAGCCGACCGAACACCAAAGATGTACCGGGCCCGATAGCATGTATCATACGTGCGGCGACCGGCGTAATCGAGCACAATCGCTTCCTCCGGGACTCCCAGACCGCGAGCGTATTGCCGCATGGCCTCCGGTTCGTTATAGTCATCGAAGCGATTGTCGCCGCTCATTAGCAATTTTTTTGCTTTGCCTTCAAAATAGAGCTGGGCGGCAGTCTCCACACGGTCGCGCAACACGGCGGTTGGCATCCCGTCACGGCGCAGTCCGGCTCCGAAGACAATGGCTACCCGGTCAGCAGGCACATCTTCCAAAGCGTAGGTGTGCAGCAGAGCGTTGACCGAGGTGATGAGTCGGGGTATGAAAAAAACCAGCAGGCCAAGCAGGGCCAGCATCCGTATGAAACGCCAGGTCCACTTGAGAATTCTTTTCCACATAGGCGAGAATTTTACCCCAGAAGCAAGATGCCGTCTAACCAGACGGCATCAGATCTTGCTTTCAAACAGGTATCGCTATCAAACAAAACGGGCGCGGATCTCGGCACTAATATAGTCCAAGGTGGCAACTGTGACAGCGATGAACCATACAGCAATACCGGCGGCTTTGTAGTCCAGCAGGCGGATCCATTGGATGAGCAAGAAGCCGATACCACCTCCGCCGACCAGACCGATGACAGTGGACATACGGACGTTGATGTCCCAACGGTAGATTGTGAACGAAACGAAGGGCGGGATCACCTGCGGAACAACTGCGTACATGACCGTTTGCATCCAGTTCGCACCAGTCGCCTGGATGGCCTCGATCGGGCCGGGATCGATTGATTCGATGGCTTCAGAATATAGCTTACCCAAGGCAGCAATCGAGTGCACAGTCAGCGCTAAAATGCCAGCAAATGGCCCCAAACCGACCACGATGATCGCGATAATGGCCCAGATGAGCGGCTCGATGGAACGGATGATGTTCAAAATGGCGCGTATCACGTAGTAGATTACGAGCGTGAACCATGAGGTTGACATCAGGTTACGAGCTGCCAGGAAGCTGATCGGAACCGATAATATGATGCCGAAAAAGGTGGACATCATCCCCAGGAAGATGGTTTCGACCATCTTCTCAACAGAAAGCAACAATTCCTCGCTGGGTCTGGCTTTTCCAAAACCCACAATTTGGCGAGCCTGCAGTTCCCAGAGCGCAAAGTCGCGGGATTCACTGGGGGGAATGACGCGATAAGGCATGATGATGTTTATTTCAAAAGCGCCATTCTCGTCCGTCACGACAGATATGTATTCGCCGGCCTGCCGCTGGCGGAATTCGTTGCCCATATCGTCTTGCCAAAAGATCTCGGTCTCTGTATTAGGAGTGAAATTGCGGCCTGTAAAAGTTAAAGGTGTTCCTGGTGTACCATCTTGCTGTGAAAGGTCTCCACAGGTCGGAGTGACAGTTACATAGGGCTCTCCGGGAACCGGCTCAGGTGGGGTAGGAACCGGTTCAAAACAGGGTGTCTGCACCTCGGCGGTAGCCATGAGCAGTTCTTCCGGGCGCGAGATCGCCCTGTCCCAGGGCCAGAGAATGCGCATCATGAAGGGCCCGGCATCCTGCGCTCCGCTGACGAATTCAATCGGTCTGATATCACCAATTTGCCAGCCCGCAAAAAAGAAGGTGATAAGAACCAGCGTCCACAGAACGAAGCCACTGGAAGACGGCTCACGTTTCGCGGTTATATAGGCATCATATGCGTTCCACAAATAGATGAGTGTCGCCCCGATCGCAACCACCAGAAGGATAGGTTGCAGATAAATAGACTTCTTGACAGCATCCAGAAATGTAGGTTCAAGCCGGGCCACAATGCGGACTCGCCAGACCCAAAGGGCAACAACAGATGCCAGGCTCACTAACAGGAGCAAGCCCTTTCGGAAGGAGCGAGCCAGGGCTTGCCCGAGACCTGGAATGATTAACGAACCAAGCGCCGCAATTGCTGGCGACACCAGGCTGGGCTTTGGGGGCTCGCTGGATCTACGCGAATTGCCGCTCATTGTATTCCTCCGAGATCACTTTTAACCTCACCAGTCAGGCCTCCAGCACGTTCAGCTTCCTCACCATAGATTTTCTTGAATTCTTCATCCGTCATTTTGCGAATATCTTCCTGCGAGCCTTCATAGACGAGCTGCCCGGCGCGCAGGCCGATCACTTTAGTGCCGTAGCGTTGAACCAGGTCAAGGTAATGCAGGCTGCATATAACAGTGATTTTGTCTTCGTGATTCAATCTTTCAAGATGTTGCAAAATGGAATGCGCCAGCACCGGGTCCAGGCTGGCAACAGGCTCATCAGCCAGTATCATCTTTGGATCCTGCATGAGTGCCCGCGCGATACCGACGCGTTGTTGTTGTCCGCCACTGAGATCGTCTGCGCGCTTGTGAGCCTGGTCAGAGATCCCCATACGCTCAATGGCATTCATTGCACGCTTCTGGTCATCCGCTGAAAACCGTCCAACCACACTGCGCCAGGTGGGGGAATACCCAAGCCGCCCGGCCAGTACATTGACCATTACGGTGGAACGATTTACAAGGTTAAAATGTTGGAAAACCATACCGATCTTGCGGCGTACGTGGCGTAATTCCTCACCTTTTAGTGGGGCAAGGTCTACTCCATCCCATAGGATTTCCCCCTCGGTTGGATCGATCAGGCGGTTGATACAGCGTAAGAGTGTGGATTTACCAGAGCCGCTCAGGCCAATGACGACCATGAACTCGCCATCCGGCACCTGAAAATTGACGTCTCGCAAAGCCACTGTACCATCCTCGTATATTTTTGTCAGGTGGCGTATTTCAAGCATTCAATGCTCCACGACTAAAACAGGGGGACCCGGAGGCCCCCCTGTTTCGTCAGTAGTGAGTCAATCAAAGGTTGTGTGCTGCTTATTGCAGGTCTTGCGCCGAAACGCCGGCCGCATCAAGCAGTTGACGGAATGGATCATAGAACTCGTTGCCGTGTGCTTCCAGGCCATCCCACTGATAGGCAGCATTCAAAGCTTCAGCGCCGGCATCTGTCGCAGCAATCGCCAGAAGGGCATCGACAATCTGCTGCTTCATTTCCGGATCAAAGGAATTCACGAACTGGACACCATCATTGGGGATATCGATGGAAACTTCAATAACCTTGACCTTTTCCATGACATCCGGGTAGTCGCCTTCGATCAGGGTGCGGGCATCCACGAAGGACGCGCCAGCATCGCACTCACCGTTGTAGACACCCAATACGGCCGCATCATGACCACCGGCGTAGGTAACGGAAACGTCATTGTCAAGGTCTAAACCAGCCGCGCGCAGCATCACGCTGGGGATGATCCAGCCACTGGTGCTGCTGGGTTCCACGGCGCAGAAGGTCTTGCCTTTGATATCAGCCAGGGAATTAACGCCGCTATCCACACCAGCAATGATCTGACCGGTATAGCTTGTGCTACCACGGCGTGAGGCGACCAGGGCAGGCGTAGCGCAACCGCGATCAGCAGCGGTGATCAGGGCGAAGGTCGCCAGGGAGCCCATCTGTGCTTTGGGGGGGTCACTGCATTCGGCCTCGATAGCGGCGGTATAGTCGGTCGCAACAAAGGTCTTGAAGTACAGGCCAGTCTCTTGGTGGAGCAGGTCCGCCACGCCTTCGGCAGCAGTCGTGACCTCTTCACCTTCACGCGACGGAACGAAGACCCATGTAATGGGATTCTCTTCGGTGCCCACCTTGGCCGGACCACAAGCCGGCATCATTAGAGCGAGCACTAGTACAAGAGCGAATAGAAAGTAAATCTTACGGTTGTTCATTGCTTCTCCTCTCAGAAGAATGGAATTAGGATGTAATCCTTTATCATTGATAATATATTAATTCTTGTTTCTAGACAAGTGATATCCTTCATATAAATCAAGCTTTTACTATTAATTTATGGGTTCGTAATCCAGGATTTCGATCCATTCCTGACCTGCCGCCTTAAGATACACCCGGAAAGGCTCGTAAAAAGGATCACTCACTGGCTCCCAATCGCCCACCCCATATGCTGCCGCCAGAATCTCTCGACCAGCTTGCCTGCCCGAAATTCTGAAGATGGCTTCTTGCAGGCCCAAGGAGGTTTCTGCGGGCAGACCGGTCGCCAGAGCCATGATCGAATATGGAATCACTGGCGGAATTTGCCAGACGATCCCAACCTTTTCCAACGCGTCCGGGTAGGATTCTCGCACAGTCGGAAAGGAACGAGCATCCACGTATGTGGCACCGAAATCGCAGATTCCCCCTGCATAAACCGCGCGCACAACGGCAGGCTGCCCCTGCAGGAAAGCAGCCGGTCGAGTGACAACACCGCTCGATGCAAGCACTCCAGCCGGAATGATATATCCTGATGGGGAAATTTTATCAGCCCAGCATGGCTTTTTCTCGTTGAACTGGATCAGTGCGCTGGCTGCTTCGGCGGTGTTTTCCCCAGTAGCCGCGTCGAAGTAAAACTCGAAACCGGCATCGGTGCGCGCAATAAACTGGGCACCGTAAAGCTTCTCACCTGACTTCAGGCTCGCAAAAGCCGCTGTAGCATATCCAAGATCGTAGGCGTAAGCGTAGGCATACGGTGACAGGGGAGCAATGTGGGCATTGCCCTGACCCAGCGCTTCCACCAACTTGGCATAAGACTCCGGCACGACCACCACAAAGGTAAAACCGGTCTCCTCGGTCAGCAGATCGGCAAAAGCTTTCCCCGCCGCTACGCGTCGTCCATCAACCGTCGAAGCAGGCGCAAGAGCAAGGATCATGGGATTCTCAACCGTTCCCAATGCTGGCGCAGTGGGGGTCGGACGAGGAATTTCGGCAGTTGCGCCCACTTGAATGGCGTGGGCCTGGTCGGGAGTACCCGTGCCAGGCACGGATGGCGCCACGGACAGACCCGGGAAACTACAAGCCACAACCCACAGGCTGATGAAACTCAAGTAAATAGTTTTCATGCTCTGAATGAATCATAACGAGCAAAATGCGATTAGACAAGTACCCCGCTCACGCGACCATCCGCAGCTTACGGATAGTACAAATGGTTGCGAAGGATTTAATCTTGAAACGATTATAATTAGAGTATGAAACAAAACTGGCTTTCTATACTGGTGTTAATCGCTGTCGTCGCTACGGCCTTCTTCATTATTCAAACCGTGCGCGAGAGTACTACAGCAGCCATGGCTCCTTTGCAACAGGCGCAACACGTTAACCAAGGGCTGCAAACACAGGTTGCCGGGCTGCTCAACCCTACACCCACCATCATTCCCGACCCTGTGACCTATATCAATGAAGTGCGCGCTCTGGCACGACTGGAAACTATCCAATACAGCGTGGAAAAAGTTATCACCGCGGAGCAAAACCAGGGTAGTTTCGGCTTCCTGTTTGGTGACAAATTGCTATTTGTCGCTCATGGCGTGGTCATTGCCGGGATCGACATGGAGAAAATCACCCCTGAAGCGTTGCGCCTTGATAATGGAGTACTTTACGTCACCCTACCTCCGGCCGAGGTGTTCATCGCCACGCTAGATAACCAGAAGTCCTACGTCTATGACCGCGAAACCGGCCTGCTCACCCAGGGTGTACAAGACCTCGAGACGCTCGCTCGCCAGGCCGCTGAAGACGAGATTCTTAATGCTGCGCTGGAGGATGGCATCCTGACCCAGGCGCAAACCAACGCAGAAAACTACCTTTATCGATTCTTCCAAGCGCTGGGATATCAAAATGTGATCTTCGTGAAGTAACGTCAGGCAAGCCAGACCCTTCTTTTCATACACGGTTTGTCCATGACGGGTGACCATATTTCTCGCCGACCAACGCCTCGGTCCGCGAGAGTTCTTTCGCGGACAACTCCCCCTGATTGAGGTGAATATGCAGTTGTTTTTCAAAGCCATGAATGAATGCCTGTGCAACGCGATCCCAACTCACCTCCCGCTCTCCCACATCTGCAACTGTGGCTGCGCGCGACAACAGGCGGTGGCTGGTCTTTTCCCGCGCAGTTTCATCTGGGAAAACCAGCACCTGGCAAATGCGCGCAAGATCGCCGCGCAGAGGCAGCGACCCATGCTGGAGCATTCCCGATTTGCGTCGCGCCTGGGCTGAGCCAATCAATTTCCTGCTGTGCACGGTAAGCTCATACGTCGAAGGCACTTCAAAGCAAACCGGGTTGAGAACTCCCTTGCTTTCCACCTTTTCGGATTGAATCTCCACAGGTAAACCCAGGGTGCGTACCGCCTCCAGCAAAGCCAGCGCCAGGCGATTGTAAGATTCGAGCACCGAACCAGCCAATCGCGGCTCGTTTACGGGTCCGGTCACAGAATAGGTCAACTCGTCTGTATGCAGGATAGCGCGACCGCCTGTAATGCGCCGGACGAGCTCCCAGCCATTGGCTTGCAAACGATCCAGGTCCACATCCGCAAGAGGCTGTGCCTGGCCAAGAGACAAGCAGGGGGGATCCCAAGCATACAGACGCAGCGTGGGCGGCGATTCTCCTTGTTCGGTCGTCTCCAGGATAGCCTCGTCCACGGCCATGTTCCAACTGCCATGGTTAGGAGGGGTGATCAGCAGGCGCCAGGTGTCTTTCATTCATTTGTCCGCTCAAAGTCGCTGAACGCCTGATCGATCAATTCAATGGGGAGATCCGTGAGGGGCGGTCGCACCGGCCAGAGCGGAAAACCGTGCAGGCGAGAGACAAGCGCTTTCAAAACCGACGGAAAAGGCAGATATTTTTCAAGTGCATGGCGTTGGGCAGTAACCCGAGCTTGTACTTCCCCCGCATCATCGTCTTGACTGAATGCATCGTAGATCTCACGCAGGCCAGGCGAGATCAGGTTGGCCGGTGCGGTAATGCAGCCAGAAGCACGGTTTTGAAGAGCCACCGAAAAGTATGAATCCGTTCCGTTGAAAACTGCTAACTCATAGCTAAATCTTTTTCCAAGATCACCAGCCAGGGCAGGATCATGGGAAGAATCTTTGAGCCCTGCAAACTGTACCGGGAAGGCCTGCTTCAAACGCTCGAGAAGATCCAAGGAGAAGCCAATGCCAGCCACGCCTGGAAAATGGTATCCCAGCAGGTAGCCGTCACTTGGCACCGCCTGTCGAATCACGCGCTCAAACCAGGCATACACTCCCTCATCGCTGGCGTTGCGAAAGTAGTAGGGCGGCAAAACGACCACGCCGTCAAACCCCAGATTAAAGGCGGCTTTTGTGAGTGCCACCGTTTCATCAAGGCTTGGAGTACCGGTTCCGGCCAACAGACGGAATTCGGGGTGCATCTCCCTGACGCGCAGGGCGACTTTCCACACAGTTTCCCGTTCAGCCGGTGAAAAGGAGGGGCCTTCACCGGTCGTGCCAAAGAGCAGCGCACCGTGACACCCGCGACCAGCTAAAAAAAGCAGGTAATCCGGAACCGCATCCAGGTCTGGCGCTCCAGCGCTTGTCAATGGAGTTAGGGCGGCAGCGTAAACTCCAGAAAGGGGATGTGCTGGGTTCATGAATTTTCCTCCTCATTAAGATCGTGGTCTGTTTCGCAATATGGCTTAAGGGGCCTTCCTATGTTTTCGGCCAGATTCTGTCGGTGGCCCCGAACCCACCAATACAGGTCAGGCTCGGCCCGTCCTGTTTATTCCTTCACGGTCTTACTCTTGTGGAAACTCTGTACGATAGGCAGATAGACCCTATCATACCAGTGCACAACGGCTTCCTGCTCGCTGACGTCGCGTTTCAAATCCAGTTCCAAGAATTAGTATTGCAGGGTGGGCCATCACTATGGAATTGGTTGGCTGGCCAGATACCACTGACCAGACCCGGATGAAAAAGAAAGAAATTGTGCACGGCTAATATCCGAACGGACGCAGGAGGTGATCTCATCGTTCATCAGACATCTCGATAAGTTTATAGGGAAAGATGTTCATCACGACGGTATCATCAACGTGTGTGACTGAATTCGCCAGATTGTGACGAAAAAAATGAGTATGGCCATGCAAAAGGTAACGAGGGTGCAATGTGTGAATCAGCAGATTCAATGCCTTCAGGCCCTGGTGCGCATGCGTATCATCGTCGTGGATCTTATACGGCGGGGAGTGACTGATCAAAAGGTCAAGGCCGCGACCGTAGCGCAAACGATTGAACCAGACTCGCACCATCAATTGCAAAGCGCGCATGTAGGCTTCCAACTGGGTATATTGATTGACACCATCCGGGCGATAACGGATGCACCCGCCCAGACCGCCGATCACCCATCCCTGTTCTCGCACAACCTGCATATCAATATTCTTACCACCTTCGGCATGAGATAGAATATCTCCTGGATCATACAGTGGGTCGTGATTGCCAGGAACATAATAGAGAGGCACATTCAGTATAGAAATCAGATACTCCAAATAAGAATAAGGCAAATCCCCGCAACCAATGACCAAGTTTACATCGTGGAAATGACCATTGGCGGCCAGGATATAGATTCGCGAAATTTCTTGATCGCTCACAGCTAAGATCTTCATACCTTTGTGCATTTTGCCTCAGAATAGGTTTATCTGCAAGGGACTACATTACAAAACAGTAATTATTCCGGGGTTATTCTCGAGGTAAACTAAAGAACAGTTGCCAAACCGTATCGTGCCTACTATAATTCAGTAATACACCAAAAGGAGCCTTTCGCTGGAAACACAAAAAATTTTACAGCCCGGAGACGACAACTCGTCAAAGCCACGCAGGCAACTCGAACCCGGCATCACCTTATTCAATCGCTATCTTGTCCAAGAGGTGATTGGTATTGGCGGTATGGGTTCAGTGTACCGTTCCCGAGACCTGCATTTCCCCAATGTGGTCAAGCTGGTAGCTGTGAAAGAAATGGTCAATACGGCTCCGGATCCGCTTGTGCGCCAGACAATTATACAGAATTTTGAGCGCGAAGCCAACTTGCTGGCAACACTGAACCACCCGGCCATCCCTCGAATTTACGATTATTTTTCTGAAGACGACCGCTCTTATCTTGTCATTGAATATATTCACGGAAAAGATCTGGAAGCCGTTATTACTGAAACCGAAGGGTTCATGGCTGAGGAACAGGTCCTGACCTGGGCCATTGAACTGTGCGACGTGCTCTCCTTTTTGCACAATCACAAGCCCGATCCTATCATCTTTCGTGACATGAAGCCTTCGAACGTCATGATCGACCACAACGGCAATGTAAAGTTGATCGACTTTGGCATTGCCAAGACTTTTCAGGTAGGTCAAAAGGGGACCATGATCGGCACAGAAGGGTATTCACCGCCCGAACAATATCGCGGTGAAGCCACACCCCTGGCTGATCTGTACGCATTGGGTGCCACCTTGCACCATGCGCTGACCCGCCGTGACCCACGTATGGAACCTCCCTTCTCATTTGCGGAGCGGCCGATCCGAAAGATCAACCACAGCGTAACGCCCGAACTGGAAGCGGTGATTAGCACGGCCCTGCAATATAATCCGGAAGACCGTTTTCCAAACGCAGACGATATGAAGGATGCCCTGCTGTCCTCGGCGCGCAAGACTGGTATGCTGTCCAAAGTCACTTCCCTGATCAATCCTTCCAGCACAGTCAAACCTTTGTGGGTTTTCTCGTGTGAGGATGAAATCCGCGGAACGCCACTCCATTACCAGAACACCATCTATATTGGATGTTACGATCATAACCTTTATGCCATAAACGCCGGTGATGGAAATTTCCTCTGGAAATACCCTACTGAAGGAGGCATAGTTTCCAAGCCAGCTGCCTTCGAGGACAACATATATTTCGGGTCGGAAGACAACCGCCTGCATGCGATTGGAGCCCGGTCGGGCAAAGTTGTTTGGACGTATTATGCCGAAAATGCTATCCGCTCGTCCCCCCGCATCGCCGAGGGGCACATCTTCGTTGGAGCCGATGACTATTACCTGCATGCGATTAACTTGAATAACGGGCGCGCCACCTGGAAGTTCGAAACAGCCAATGCCATTCGCTCGACTGCCTACGTCGCCAATGAAATGATCTACGTTGGAAACGAAGACGGTGATTTTTTTGCAATCGATTTCCGGGGCGAATTGAAATGGCGCTTTCATGCAAAACGAGCGATCACCTCCTCCCCTACCATCGAAGGGCAGACCGTCCTGTTCAGTTCACTCGACTCCACGCTTTATGCCCTGGACCATCGCAATGGATGGGTGATCTGGCGTTTCCGCCTGGGGAAAGGTTCCATCTCCTCTCCCTGTGCAACCGACGATTTGATCTTCGTCGGCGCAGCCGACGGGTTCATCTATGCCGTTGAGGCCCGGACAGCCAAGGAAGCCTGGCGCTTCCGGACAGAACACCAAGTCAGCAGTTCGCCGGTGATCTACAAAGACTCGCTCTACTGTGGATCCGTTGATGGACACATTTATTGTCTCGAATACCGAACGGGGCGGTTGCGCTGGAAATATGCAACAGAAGGTCAGATCGTGGGCTCCCCGATTGTTTTTGAAGACATTGTTTATGTAGGATCTACAGACCATCAAGTCTATGCACTGCTGGCATAAAAGGAGTTTCTGTGATTGATTTCTTTCGTAAGTTATTCAAAAAACCGGTAGAGAAGGCAGATTCGGCCACCACGGCACCGCTGACCGACAGACAAATCCAATCGATTGTGAACAGCCACCCTTCTCATTTTGACGTTCAGCAATTGATCTCCAGTATCGGTCAATCGACTGGCAAACAACGTGAATTAAATGAAGACAGCCTTCTGGCCATTACCACCACGATGGCTGGGAACTCCGGCAGCTTGCCTTTTGGTCTGTACATCGTCGCAGACGGGATGGGGGGGCACCAATTTGGGGAAGTTGCCAGCAATACCGCTGTTCGCAGCGTGGCTGGATATATTCTCCAAAAATTCTTCCCTTATTTGTTCGATTTGAGACCCTCCCAACCGGAGGACTCCCTGCAAGAGATCATGCAAACTGCCGTCAAACAGGCGCAAAAAGCCATACAGGCCGAGGCACCGAGCAGCGGCACGACCCTGACCGCGGCACTGGTTCTGGGCCAACAGGTTACCATTGCCCATGTCGGAGATAGTCGCGCCTATCACATTCACCCGGATGGGCGCACGGAAGTCATCACGCGCGATCACTCCCTGGTCAAACGCCTGGAAGAACTTGGGCATATCAGACCGGAGGAGGCTGCAAATTATCCTCATCGCAATGTGTTATACCGCGCGCTCGGCCAGGGGGAAATTCTCGAACCCGATATCTTTACCGTCTCTTTTCCTCAACCGGGTCATCTCATGTTGTGTAGCGACGGGTTATGGGGAGTGGTGTCCGACCAGGATATGTACCGAATTATCAAGGACGCACCTACTCTGCAGCGTGCCTGTCAAAATCTGGTTGAAGCAGCTAACACCGCCGGCGGACCGGACAACATCAGTGTGATTCTTATCCAGATGATTGGATAGAATGGTCCAAAAAGCGGATTATTACGTTCTTCTTGGTGTACACCGAAATGCCTCACAGGCGGAGATAAAGCAAGCTTATCTCCAGGCTGCGCAACGTTTACATCCCGATAAGAATAAAGCCTTTGGGGAAACCGAAATCTTCCTTGAAGTCCAACAGGCCTACGAAACTCTCTCCAATCCCAAACGACGCGCAAAGTACGACGAGACTTTACCGCCAGAGGTAAGCCAGTCCATTCCGGTCAAATTCCAGGTGCATTATAGCCGGCCTAATCTGGTTCGCCTGGAAGAACCGCAAATGCTCTATATCCTGTTGGAAATCAAACCGCAAGCCGATGATGGCAGCCGGCCTACGCCACCGTTGAATGTCTGCTTGGTGCTCGATCGTTCCACCTCGATGCGGGGGGATAAGATCGATATGGTAAAGGCCTCCGCCATCCAGGTCATGCGCGGGTTGCGTCAAGAGGACATCATAAGTGTGGTCACGTATAGCGACCGGGCTGAAGTGTTGATCCCGGCCGGATATGCTGCCGGCAATACAAAACTCGAGGCGCAGATCCGAATGATGCAGCCCTCCGGCGCCACTGAAATCTTTCAAGGGTTGGAGGCGGGCTTTAACCAGGTTGTTCAAAACGTAGATTCAAAGCGCATCAACCACATCATCCTGGTGACAGATGGCCATACCTATGGGGATGAACAGAACTGCCTGAATTTATCAGAAAAGGCTGCGCAAAAGGGGATCGGCATCAGCGGCATGGGGATTGGTAAGGAATGGAACGATAGCTTCTTGGATACTCTTACCAGCAAGACCGGGGGAACCAGCAAATACATCACCAGGCCGGATGACATCGAACATTATTTAAAAGAAAAGTTCGATTCGCTTTCACGCAGCCTGGTTGATGATATCACCCTGGATTTCAAAGGCTCTCCCGGGGCTGAGATGGCGTACGCTTTCCGGACGCAGTCCGATGCCGGGCCATTATCCATGGAAAGCCCAATTCACTTTGGAGCCATCCTAAGGGAATCTGCCACCCATATTCTGTTCGAATATCGCATATTACCAGACGCCACAAAAGAAGATACCCTGATCATGTTGAAAGGCAATTTGAAGCTTGCCATCGCTACACTGCCGACCCAACTTCAACCCGTCCCGATCCAATTTATGCGCGAGGTCAAAGACAAACCCGGCTCCGCCCCACCCTCTGGACTGATCATTCAATCGCTTGGAAAGCTTACACTTTACCGAATGCAAGAAAAAGCCTATACTGAAGTAGAGTCCGGCCAGTTCGAACTGGCAGCTCACCATATGAAGCAACTGGCCACCAATCTACTGGCACAGGGTGAGCGCTCACTAGCGCGAACGGCACTTATGGAGTCTGAAAACATTCTACGAATGCAGTCCTTCTCAGAGGAAGGCCATAAAGAGATCAAATACGGAACGCGCTCCCTGATTATGCCCGGCTCAGAGGAATCACAGGAATGATCGTTTGCCCCAACTGCCAGCACAAAAACGTCGATGGGACTATGTTCTGCGAGAATTGTGGCGGACATATTGTTGAATCCGACGCCTTGAGCACGCAAATCATCTCCAGCGAATCGGGTGCTGCATCCGAAACAGCGAATCCTCAAACTATGCCATCTGGAGTGAATACCACCAACGCCTGGGCCTCGCTGCACCTGATTGAAAGCGGTCAGATATTGCCCCTGTCAGAACGGTCAGAATTCACCCTGGGGCGCGTGACCGACGCCCAAGCCATCATGCCTGATATCGACCTGACCCCCTACAAAGCATATTCGAATGGCGTATCCCGTCTGCACACCGTCATTCTACGCGAAGGGAAGCAAGTGCAGATCATGGATCTTGGATCAGCCAATGGTACCTATGTGAACGGAAAACGCATCAAGCCAAATGTCAGGCAAGAGCTAAACCACAGTGATGTGATTTCACTTGGAAAACTCAAGATCCAAATCCTTTTGAAAACCTAGTAGACCGGCAAAGGTGAACCCATGCCCCATTCAATCATTCTTCACGTCTCTGGAGAACCGTCCATCATCGGTGAAGTTGACGAGCTTCCGAAATTAACCGATACATTGATCATCGTCAACAATCCCCGGCTGAAAGACGGCAAAGACCTTCATTACCTTGAATCCAACGTTGTCAAAGTCATCTGGCCCATCGACAAGATCAGCCTGATCGAGATCATGGGCGCGGAAGACGAGGAACAGATTATCGGCTTTGTAAGGGAATAAGGGTATGCCAGCAGACTTAGAACGACGTCGCATCCTTGTAGTGGACGATGAAGAACGCATGGTGCGCTTCATCCGCTTGAATCTGGAGCATGATGGCTTTCAGGTCAGTGAAGCCTTCAATGGGAAGGAAGCCATCCAAAAGATGCGTGACCTGACGCCCGATCTGATCCTGTTGGATGTGATGATGCCGGATCTGGACGGTTTTGAAGTACTTGAAACCATCCGCGAGATCAGCAATGTTCCGGTCATCATGCTCACCGCCAAGGGCGAAGAAGACGACCGCGTACGTGGTCTGGAACTGGGCGCCGACGATTACGTGACCAAACCGTTCAGCCCGCGGGAATTGGTCAGCCGGACCAAGGCAGTGTTGCGCCGCACCGAAAGCGCCAGCGGTTCCATGCACGGCCTGATCGAAGTAGATGAACGCCTCAAGATCGACTTCGACCGCCGGGAGATCTGGCTGGAAGGTAAATTGGTCAAACTACGTCCCACGGAGTACCGTATGCTCTACCACCTGGTCCAGAACGCTGGCTGGGTGGTCTCGCATGACCAACTCTTGACCAAAGTCTGGGGCTACGAGTATCGTGACGAGCCGCACTATGTGCGCCTGTACATCAACTATCTGCGCCAGAAGTTGGAAGCCGACCCCTCCAACCCGAAATACATTCTTACGGAGCGCGGCGTGGGCTACCGGTTCATAGATTTCAGACGGGAAAATAAAGAATAAGTCCGTCACACGGCCATTGCGCCCCAGGTTCATACTCTTGCTAACACTTCTTCACAGAGCCATAGCACATCCATTGGCTCTGCGTGTGTTTGAAGCCGCAGAGACCATTACCCACAAGGCAGGCCGGCTAGAGCGAACCTGCAAAGTAAAGGTGATATAACCAGCATGGTTTCCCCACCAGGTTTTGCGCCTGATAACCTTGCCAGACACCTTTCTCTACGCTATACTTTGTTCCCACCCTCTTGGAGGCCAGTGATTCATGGCAAAACAACGTATTGTATTGGTAGATGATCACGAAGTTGTACGTCTGGGGTTAAAGTCTCTCTTAGAACGACATCCGCAATTTGAAGTAGTGGGGGAAGCCAGTTCCGCCCGCGAAGCCATTGAGCAGGTCGCCTTGCTCGAACCGGATGTCGTTGTCATGGATATTCGCCTGCCTGGTACCTCAGGCATCGAGGCCTGTGAGGAGATCGTCGATAGCTATCCAAACGTCAAAGTCATCATGCTGACGTCCTACGCGGAGGACGAAATGCTCTTCTCCGCCATCCGTGCCGGCGCTTCAGGTTATATCCTCAAGCAAATTGCCAGCGAAGAACTGATCAAAGCCATCGAAGCCGTTGGGCGCGGCGAGGCTTTGCTCGATCCGGCCGTCACTCAGCGCGTCTTCCAGGAAGTGCGCCGGGCGGTAAAAGAAGAGGAAGCTTCGGCCTTTGCCCACCTCAGCCAGCAGGAAAAGCATGTGCTGCTGCTGGTTTCAGAGGGCAAGACCAACCGTGAAATCGCCAAATCGCTCTTCCTGGGCGAAGGCACAGTGCGCAACTACGTCAGCAGTATCCTTTCGAAACTGGGGGTCAACAATCGCGCCGAGGCCGCTGCCTACGCTGTGGAACATAGCCTGCGCGAATACATCTCGATGTAAACCGAAATCCTGTCCCAGAAAACACTGATACGCAACCTTCGGTGGATGCTGGTGTCTTCGCCAGAAATATCCTTGCTCCCGGTTTATAATGGCGCCATGCCCAAAGCCGACCTTAGCTTACTATTCCTTGGCAAAGCCGACGATCCGTACTGCGCGCGCGCCCTGGCGTTCTGCCAGGAGCGTTTCCGCAAGGTGACGGCCTGCCTGGGGGAATGGGGCGTTGCCCTTCCAGAAGCGGCACGGAACTGGCAGGGTGATTGCATCGTCTCCTACCTGTCGCGCTGGGTGGTTCCCGCCTTCCTGCTGGAACGTGCCCGGGTCGCCTCCTTCAACTTCCACCCGGCCTCCCCTGATTACCCTGGCATTGGCTGCAACAATTTTGCGCTCTACGAAGGGGCCAGGGAATATGGCGTGACCTGTCACCACATGGCACCCAAAGTCGATACCGGCCCCATCATCGCCGTTAAACGCTTCCCGGTCTTCCCCGAGGATGGCGTGGCTGAATTGCTTGAGCGCACCTACGAGCACCAACTCGAGTTGTTCTTCGAAATCCTGGGCCTGCTGGCCGCAGGGGAAAGCCTGCCAACTTCGGAGGAAGAATGGACCCGCCCTCCTTTTACACGTTCACAGTTCGACGAACTGTTCGTGATCACCCCCGAAATGGATCAGGGCGAAATTGAGCGCCGCATTCGGGCTGTCAGTTATGGCCGCTGGCAGCCCATTGTGACACTCGCAGGGTATAAATTCATCTACTCTCCTGGAGAGCACTCCACATAAACACAAGTGCTTTGTTAGCAAGAGGAGCAGAACGCCATGACCGTAACTGAATTCCTCAAATTGTTTCCGAATGCCGAACTCTGGATGAGAATTGGCTTTTCCATCCTGGTCCTCTTTCTGGGTTGGATCTTAGGGCGATTTGTTGCACGATTGTTTGTACGCTTACTGGGTAAGACTCCTCTGGACAATAAGGTCGCCAGTTGGCTCGGACACCCGGATACCGGGTTGCTGCACGCCGGGCTGACCAGCCTTACCCGCCTGGTGTTCTTCGCTCTGGGGCTCTGGATTGGCTGGAGCATCATCTACCCCATCGATGCCGTTCACAATTTTGCTGGCATGGCTGGGGTGTGGCTGCAGGAATTCATTCAATTTCCGGTCGTCCTCTTCCTTTTTGATCTGGCCCTTGTTGCCTTTGCCACTTTCCTGCTCGTGCGCGTGGTCGGCTGGATCAGGACTGCTTTCGAGAGGCTTGCCAGACGTATCGAATCTCAACGCGGCCAACGCATCCGGACCATTTCCTTTCAAAACTTGCAACTCTTGAGCGCCGACCAGCTAACAAACGTGGCCCTGGGGGTCAACAGGTACAGCCGCTACCTGGTCAATATCCTGCTGTTCTTGATCTACATTACCACTGTGTTCAGCATCTTCCCACAAACACGAGGGTTGGTCACCTCCATCCTTGATAGTATTTTGCAATCTATGAAAACAGGCTGGCAGAGCTTCGTCAGCTACCTGCCCAGCCTGTTGAATCTGATCATCATCATCGTCGCCACCCATTACCTGCTCAAACTTCTGCACTTCTTCTTCCAGGAAATCGGCAAGGGTTCAATCACTTTCGAGGGTTTTAAACAGGATTGGGCCGAGCCTACGTATCAACTGGTGCGCTTCCTGGTGATCGCGCTGGCGCTGGTAGTCGCCTTCCCCTATTTGCCGGGCTCCACATCGCCGGCCTTCCAGGGTGTAACCATTTTTTTGGGCGCACTGGTCTCCCTGGGTTCTTCCTCGGTTGTGGCCAATATCGTGGCCGGCATCGTCCTGACCTATACGGGCGCCTTCAAAGTGGGCGACCGCGTCAAAATTGCCGAGACCGTTGGAGACGTGACTGAAAAGACCCTGTTGGTAACCCGCGTCCGCACCATCAAGAACGTGGACATCACCATCCCGAATGGGCTGGTACTCGGCAGCCATATCATCAACTACAGCTCGGTCGCTCAGCAGCACGGCCTGATCCTCAACACCACCATCACGCTCGGATACGATCTGTCGTGGCGTCTGGTCCATGAAACCCTGATCAAAGCGGCGGCGGCCACGGCGGATATTCTGCCTGAGCCCAAACCGTTCGTCCTGCAAACCAGCCTGGATGACTCTTATGTCAGCTACGAAATCAACGCCTATACCGACCAGCCCAATAAAATGGCTGTGATCTACTCAGAATTGCATCAAAACATCCAGGACTTTTGCAATGAGGCCGGTATTGAAATCCTCTCACCCCATTACCGCGCCGTTCGAGATGGGGGCCAATCCACCATCCCGGCAGAATTCCTTCCCAAGGATTACCAGTCTCCTCCTTTCCAGGTAAATGTACGCAAGCGGAAATAAGTCTTCTGCGCTGGATACATCCAGCTCACTTTCTTTTCTTAACCGTCCAGTAAGGTTGTCGCCCCTAAAAATGCTTGCGGATGAGAATCCGCAAGCTTCTACTCTCCACTGACTTCCTGCCAGGCCTTCCGTATCAACAGCGCATCCGCTTCCATGACTGGACTCTCGCACAGCACGCGGCCGGTGCACTGGAATTCTTTGAGCGCATGGAAAAGGGCCTGCAAATCCAAGTCTGCCTCTTCCAGTTTAAGGTGGTTCTTCTCGCCTTTTGGGCCATATTCGATACCCGAAAGATGGGCATGCAGCCGCTTCAGTCCAGCTTTTCCCAGCACCTTGCCATACAATTCAAGATAGCGCAACCACTCGTCATAGCTGTTGACGCTTCCATCGCCGGGACGGGCATGCAAGTGCGCAAAATCGAGACAGGGTTCCACGCCTTCGATGGCTTTGCTCATCTCAAGCGTATCCTCCAGCGAGCCGAGCATGGCGGATTTGCCCATCGTCTCGGGTCGTAGCACCACCGGGTTGCCTGCCGCGCGCAGTTCGTCCACGCAGCCCTGCAAGCGCGGGATGGCGACCTTCAGAACCTCCTGCGGATCATTTCCGAAATAGGAGCCTGGATGGAACACGATATCCGTCGCGCCCGCAAGGTTCCCATAATGTGCCGCGTCCATCAGGCGCTGGCGGGATTTGGGCCATTCAGACTTGTCAGCGTTAAGGTTGATGAAGTAAGGCGCGTGCACGCTCAGGGAAACCCCCTGTTCCGTCCCTGTGGATTTGATGTCGGCACAGGTCGCTTCACTGACGCGAACTGAGCGTACCCAGCCCAGTTCAAATGCTTCCAGGCCAATGGATTTGCTGAAGTGTATCGCACCTACCGAGCCACCCGGCTTTTTTGGCGTGCCTAGCGGGGATCCCACTGTACCAAATTGAAACGATAAAGTCATGGAGTCTCCATTAAATGATTTGAATTCGAAATTCCGAGGAACAGGTTCAGTCTGACAATTTCAACCTTTCCCCAGCAGCGCAAGCCGCACCCACAATGGCGGCCCCAGCACTAGCAATCCCACGCCGATCGCTGCCAACGCTGCGATCAAAACCGCCGCCGCGCCCACATCCTTGCCCACTTCTGCCAGCGGGTGCTTGGACGGGCTGGCCAGATCCACCACCGCTTCGATGGCGGTGTTGAAGAACTCTGCTGCCCATACCATGGCAATCGTCAGAAGCAGAAGGGCCCAATCGCGCGGTGGAATGCCCAGCCAGGAAGCCAGCAGAATCACAACCGTGGAGACCAGGGCGTGGATCCAGGCGTTCTGCTGGGTGCGAATGACGTGCCACCATCCGCGGAACGCGTAACCGAAGGATTGCAGCCGAGAGGCAAGGAAGCGTTTCATTCGATGATTCGCAGGCTACTCAGCCCCAGTTGCTCCAATATCTCGGTCTGAGCCGCCCACATGCGTACCTTTTCTTCGACCCCGGCATGATCGTACCCAAGCAGGTGCAACATACCGTGTACAACCAGTAATTGCAATTCAGCCTCCAGCGCGTGACCTGCCGCGTGCGCCTGTTGCGCCGCGCGGGGCAAAGAGAGCAGGATATCCCCCAGGTAGTTCCGGCCGGTTTCTGGATCCGTTTCGGAAGCCGGGAAGGAAAGTACATCCGTTGGCGCGTCGGCGTGCAGAAATTTGTGGTTCATCTCCTGCAGCTGTACGTCATCGCTCACCAGCAGGGTCACATCCCCTTCTTGCGCCTGGTGCTTCAACGTCTGCAGCGCAGCTCGTTCCAACAGCTCCAAATCCGGGGCGGTTTCGAGAGAGGGTCTGACTTCAATGTGAATCACGGGTTGGGTTCTTCGCGCGGAGTGGTGGGGACGTTCTGGATGGCCTCCGCGTTCTCGACCTTCGGGTATTCAATGCGAGGGTGGTAACTGCCGCGCAGGGTCGTCACAAAGGACTCGGCCACAGTGTTCAGATCACGTAGGGTCAATTGGGTGTTATCCAGCTGGCCTGATTGCTGGGCGTGCTCGATAGCAGCCCGGATGATCTTGCGCAATTCATCTTCATCTTTTGGGCGTGTAGCCCGCACGCGCGCTTCGACGCCATCCGCCAGCATCAAAAGGGCCGTTTCGCGCGAGTGGGGACGTGGTCCAGGGTACCGGAAACGCTCAGGGTCCACCTTGGATTCGTCGCCACCGGCTGCTTCGACCGCCTTGGAAAACTGGTAGCGCGTGATCATGGTGCCATGGTGCTCCAGGATGAAATCGTCGAGGCGGCGCGGCAGGCGGTGTTTGCGCGCCAGCGCTATCCCATCCAGCACATGCTGGGTGATGGCTTTGGAACTGTCCACCGGGTCGAGGTCATCGTGTGTGTTCAGGTTGCCCGGCAACTGGTTCTCGATGAAAAAGCTCGGGTTCTTAGCTTTGCCCACATCGTGAAAAAGCGCCCCGACGCGCGTGAGCAGTGCGTCCGCGCCGATGCGTTCAGCTGCCTGTTCGGCCAGGTTGGCCACCTGCAGGCTGTGCTGGTAAGTGCCCGGGGCGTGGCGCAGGAAGTATTGCAGCAGTGGAAAATCCGGACGCGAAATTTCCAACAATTGCAGCGGGGTTGTCAGGCCGAGCCACTGTGCCAGGAAGTATTGCAGCAGCAGCGCCAGGCTAGCCGAAGCCAGCCCGTTGAACGTGGCGGCGGCGATCAAGCTCACGATCCCCACCAGGTCCATTTGGGTGAAGGGCAGGCGAAAAGCCAGTACCATGGCTGCCCCCGCCCCGGCGACGGCCATGCCAGCCCGGAAGAAAGCCCAGAAGCGTCGCGCCGGCCCAAGCACAAGCACACCGAATAAGGAAGAGAGTAAATAAAACGGCAGCAGATCCAGGGTATTCGGCAACCCGTAGGCCGCCAAAATAGACAGCGCCAGCGAACAGACCAGCCCGGTTTCGAGGTTGAAAAGCGTAGCCAACAACAATCCAACGGCCGACAGGGGATACAGGTATGGGATGACGGTGCGGTTGGGGATGGTCACCCGTGCCCCGATCAGGAAGACTGCAAAGATCACCAGGATCAGCACCAGGCTGCGGGTCTCGGACAGAAACGGGTAATTGCGACGGAAAAAAAACAATCCCAGGAAAGAGGTCGTCATGAACACCAGTGCAACCAGGCCGATGTAGTCTTCCCAGCGCTGGCCAGGCTCCACCAACCCCAGCATGTTTAGCGCTTCCAGTTGGGCCCCGTTGATGCGCTGCCCTCCGGCCACGATCATCTCACCCTGTTTATAGGTCTGGACGATCGGCTGGACCGCCTCGCGCGCGTCCTGGCGGGCAGCGTCAGTCAGTTCCTGGCTGTAAAGGCTGTTAGGGACAATGAAGGCCGAGACCAGCTCCGCTACCAGTCCGGCCTGATCCTCGGTCAGCGCCAGGCTTACCAACGACGGTACGCTGCGCCGGATGGTCTCCAGATCGTTTTCGCGGATGGTGTTGCGCATGACCTGTTCCAACACGCTCAAGGCCTCCTGCTGCAACCCATCCCAGCGCGTGGCAGACAGGTTCAGGATCTGCTCGATAGTGTCCTGATTGAGCGTCAGTTCAGACATGGCGACCAGGTCGGCTTGCTTCTGCTCAGGTGTGGCAAACTGGTCGTTGCGCACCAGGCTGATGTAAGTCAAAGCTGCCCGCAGGTGTTCGATTTGAGTACGTGCAATCGATGGATCGGGGGCAGAATAGACGCGCTGGATGGCCCGTTCTGCTGCTGCCCGGGCTTCCTCCGTGCGCACCTCGCTGACGTACTCAACCACCTGGGGCGCCTGGAAGTCGCGCGGAGCCACGTCTCCAGCCTGCAAAGGCAGCGACGCAGGGTTAAGATAGACCGGAAAGCCCAATGCACCCAATGAGACCAGGGCCAGGACAACCAGCAGGATGATTTGAACTGTACGGACGCGGGCAGGGATTCTCCGTGCGCGGATCGATTCCATCAGGCTAAGCAGCCAATAACTCTCGTACGATCGCGCTGACCTCTCCGCCTGGAGCCCGTCCGGCAACCTTTGCCATAGCGACCTTCATGACCGCACCCATATCAGCGGGCGACGAAGCGCCCGTCTCAGCGATGGCCGCCTTGACCAGCTCACGCAGTTCATCGGCAGGCATGGCTTCGGGCAGAAAGGCTTCCAGCACGGCGATTTCGGCTTCGTTGTCCTGGATCAGGTCTGTGCGCTCCGCGCGCTTGGCTTCCTCGATGGCTTCCTTACGGTTCTTGATCTCTTTTTGCAACAATGCAATGACAGCCAGATCGTCCAGCACCGTTTGCCTATCCACTTCGGCCTGTTTGATTGCCGCCAGCGCCATCCGGATAGTATTCTTACGAACCATCTCGCCAGCGCGCAGGGCATCCTTCATGGATTCACTAAGTTGAGCTTTTATATCCATAAGGTGATTATACTAGAAAGAGTTATTAAAAATTAACCGTCCCTTCGGCCAGGGCCAGGCTTCAGGAGATTCAATCCTATTGAAGCCGACTTTATTCACCCTGGGACGAATTAAGCCTCATACCGTTAAAAAGAGCAGCCTGCGCCGGCGTCAGTCCGTCCACCGTGTGCTCGTACTCGTAACGCGTGCGTCCACGCGCCGCTTCGCAGGCATAGGCGAACTTGCGTCCCTGGGCAGGCGCATCCAGGTTCATCCACGCGTGCGAGTCTCGCGGCAGGAACGGGAGAACGAACCGCTTCAGCCAAGGCACGTGTGAAAGGATCTCAATCGGGTAGTACAACTTTCCTGAGCGCAGGTCGGGACTGGTGAGCAACTCCGCAACCAGCGGTTCGATGTCGCCTGGCGCGGGCTGCATCTGCCCCTCCCAACGCTCCAACCACAGATCGACGAAGTTGCTGTGGGCGTAGAAATCCTGGGCCGTGTGGATCAGCCTGCCGAAAGCTGCCCAGGCAGCGGGGGCCTCCCCGACGGATAAGGCTTCCCAAACCAGAACCCGCTGAGCTTCGAGATACGTACTCGCGCGCTCGAAAGCGTTGTTATCGAAATGATACTCGTCGTGCCCGATCTGACCCTTCAGGTCATCCTGCCGGAGGTTGGCATTCACGACCGCCTGCAGCGCGGCAGAACTGAAAGCTTCTGCCAGGGCCTGGCGTGTGATTTCCTCATGATAACGTGTCAACATTGGGTTACCTGGCGTGATTATAACGCCCTTCCTTTTTGAGCCTGTGGACACGGATAGGCTTGCCTCGCCCGGAACCCCATTTAAAGACAATGCCGTTATAATTCCCGGCATGCCTTTCTACACCCGTACCGGAGACGACGGCACCACCGGTTTGCTGGGCAAAAACCGCGTCTCCAAACACCACCCTCGCATCGAGGCGCTTGGCGCCCTGGATGAAGCCTCCGCTGCCCTGGGGCTGGCGCGCGCCGCCTGCCAGGCGCCATCGACGCCTGTGATCCTGCAGCAGGCACAGCGCGACCTCTACAAACTCATGTCCGAAGTGGCCGCGACGCCTGAGCACGCCGAGAAATTCCAGGGCATCGACGACACGCGCGTGGCCTGGATCGAGGCGCAGATCGACGAACTCAATCAGTCCGTCAAGGTGCCCGAGGCCTTTATCCTGCCTGGCGACACCCCCAGCGGGGCCGCGCTCTCGCTGGCGCGTGCCGTGGTACGCCGCGCTGAGCGGCGTGTGGCCAAGTTATTCGCCGCCCAGGGCCTCAGCAACCAGGCGCTGATGCGCTATCTGAACCGCCTGTCCTCGCTGTGTTTCGTGCTTGAACTGGCCGAAAACCAGGCCGCCGGCCGCGACACCTCACTGGCCAAAGCCTAGGCGCATGACCGGCACACTCATCAACATCGTCACGGTCCTGATCGGCGGCGTTTTAGGCCTGATCTTCGGCGCGCGCCTGCCCGAGCGCCTGAAGGCGACTGTCATCGCCGGCCTGGGGCTATTCACCGCGGCGATCGGTTTGCAGATGTTCCTGAAAACGGAGAACCCGATCATCGTGCTGGGGGCTATTCTGGTAGGGGCCTTGCTGGGGGAATGGTGGCAGATCGAAACAGGGTTGCAGAAGCTCGGCCAGGAGCTCGAAAAGCGCTTCACACGCGCCCCTGAAAGCGGTATTGGATCCCGCGGGAACTTCGTGCGCGGCTTCCTGACCGCTTCGCTGTTGTTCTGCGTCGGGCCCATGACCATCCTGGGTTCCATCCAGGACGGGCTGACCGGAGATTATCAACTGCTGGCGGTCAAATCGGTGCTGGACGGGTTTGCAGCCCTGGCCTTTGCCTCCACGCTGGGGGTGGGCGTGCTATTCTCCACGCTGGTCATCCTGGTCTTCCAGGGTGGGCTCAGCCTGATGGCCTTCCAGTTGACCGCCGTCGTCACGGCGCCCATGCTGAACGAGATGACCGCGGCCGGCGGCCTGATCCTGGTGGGGCTGGCCGTCAGCAGCCTGCTGGAGATCAAGCAGATACGCACGGGCAACTTCCTGCCGGCGCTGGCAATCGCGCCGCTGATCGTGTGGATCCTGAGCCTGCTAAGCCTCTAGCCTCCCTCGCAGATCAGCATGATCTTTGCCAGAGGAGAGTGTTGAGTTTGGCGGGTCTGCTGGAATGAGGTAAATCGCAATTCATTTCTGTTCAGGTGTGGCTCATTGCTGCAGAAGGGATCTGGCAGCGCTTTGGATGCGCTCGACGTTCGGCAGGGTCTGGTCTTCCAGGTTGCGGGCGTATGGAATGGTTGCTTGAGTGCAGACGCGGGCATACTTAAATGGGATGCCCACCTCCAGTATGACTGCTGCCAGTTCTCCCGAGAGACCAAAGTTTTCATAGTCCTCATCCACCACCAGCAAACGACCTGTGTGAGCCACCGCATTACCTAACGACTCTTTGTCAAGTGGAGCGACGGTCCTCAAGTCCAAAACCGAGGTGGAAATTCCTTCACTTTCAAGCCGTGCGGCTGCTTCCAAAGCGCGGTGAACTCCAACCCCCACGCTGACCAGCGTCAGATCATTACCTTCACGCCGCATCACAGCTTTGCCAATCGGGAGAGGTTCCCAATGGTTGGGAACCGGCCCGCGAGCCCCTTCACGAGGGACATCGTATTCCACCGTGCTGCGCCCCCCTGATCCCAGGAATTCCAGAAAGGATTCGGACAGCAACTTGTGTTCGAGGAAGATGACCGGCCCATCATGGTGCAAAGCCGCGGACATCAACCCGCCCGCGTCGGCTGGCGTGGCAGGCACAAGCACAACCAGGCCAGGAATGTGCGCCAGCCAGCCCCAAAGGGACTGCTCGTGCTGCCCGCCATCGCCGTAGCCACCGCCGCAAGGCGCGCGCACCACGACGGGCGCCGTCCACCTGCCGCCTGAAAAGACATCGAGCTTCGCGGCGTGATTAAGCAGGGCATCCATCGCAACCCCAAGAAAATCAACCATGTAGAGTTCGACTACCGGGCGCAAACCTGCCATAGCAGCTCCCACACCTGCGCCCAAAAAGGCGCTTTCACTGATGGGCGTGCCTCTGACGCGTTTCGGACCAAAACGGACGAGCAGATTGCGGCGCAACAGCGGAACATCCTCGCCGTAGACAAGGATACGATTGTCTTCCTTCATGGCCTGAGCCAGCGCGTCGTCAATAGCTTCAGAAAAATACATGGTCTTCATACAGACACCTCGTGCAGGGCTAAAGTGACAACGGCGGAGGTCTCTGCCTGGATGCGATTATCCAATCCATTCAATCGCTCCGGGTCCGACAGCAGGCCCGCTCGCGCCCGCAATACCGGATCATTGGATGAAGTACGGCGTGGATCACGCAGTGTTGACAGGATGGTGGATAGGACCAGTCGTACGCCGGCCAGGCGTTCTCTCAGGGAACCACCGCCGGGAAGCAGAAAGGATCGGAGTAGCGGTCCCACAATCGCCGGTACTTCCCGCAGCGGGTTTCGCGTAAGGCGGAGCAGCAGCAAGCCCAGGAAGTGGCCCTCAAAGTGCACACAACGTGCACGGAGAAATGTGGGGCCTTTCCCGGCGCGCGCCCGCGCGATAGCCTGGTGCGCTACCTTCCAGACCTGCTCGACATCCAGACCGGACACCTCAACATAGCTGACACCCAACCCGCGGACCCTATCCCCCATATCGCCGCGGGTCGATGTCCCGGGTTTGGTGGTGATGGCCCAATCGTCGTCCTTGCACACGAAAAGGACCGGCAGGTTCCAGGCCGCCGCCAGGTTGATGGATTCCATTAACATGCCCTGGTTCAGCGCTCCCTCGCCGAAAAAGGCGACGGCGACTGTTCCGGGGCGCAGGGTTTGGGCTGCCAGGGCGAATCCGATTACCATGGGCCCTTCTGCCCCAACAATTCCCGAACTCGCTGCCAGATGTTTTTTTGATAGCAGGTGCATGTGGCCACCCTGACCGCCACACAGCCCGTCCTCCTGACCAAGCATCTCTTTCAGTAATAAGACCGGGTCCACACCGCGCATCAAAAAGGCTGCACTGCCCCGATGATCCACGGCCATGGCGTCGCCAGAGCGCAAATGAGAGACCACCCCTGCCATGATCGCCTCTTCTCCTGTTCCCAGGTGCATCTCGCCAGAGATCAGACCGTCCTTCCATAGTTGCGTGACCGCTTCCTCAAACTGGCGGCTCTTCTTCATAAGTTCATACAGTGACCATACGTCCATAGGCATTCTCCAGACAGGTGCAATAGGCTGTTAAAGGTTTTACCGTGCATCCCAGCGAGGTCATCGACCCTTGTTGACCTGATCGTACAGCTCCAGCGTGATCTCGACCGCCTCCGGGGTGATCTCGTGGCCCACACCCGATAATACGTGCAACTCGACCTGGTATCCGCTTTCACGCAGTAACGCATCCAGGCTCCAGGCATCCTGAGCCGTCAGCGGATTATCCCGGTCGCCGACGATCACCGCGAAGCGTACCTGTCCAGTCGCCTGGGAGGGTGGGTAGTAATCCGCGCCGGCGATCACCGAGACCCCGCTCACGTAAGCCGGGTTCATAAAAGCATAGCCCTGCACGAACCTGGCGCCTCCCGAAAAGCCGACCAGGAAAATGATGGGTTGGAGCGGGTATTCCTGGTAGAGCCGGTAGACAATATTGTACAGCCGTTCGTTGCCGTGTAGCTGGTGCAGGCGGCCGTCGGGGTCAGCCAGCACCGGGCAGAGCAGGGCGTAGCCGTGGTCGTCCGCCTGCGGCTGCCAGGTATCCCAGCAACTGCGGCCTTCGGTGGAGGAGCCGTGCACACCGATGAAAAGCGGATGTGTCTGGCCAGGGTCGTCGCCCTCCGGCTGGTAGAAATAGTAAAGAGAAGGCGAATCGAAGCGGTACGCTTCAGGATCCGGCGCTGCAGTGCACGAGGCGCAGAAAGCCAGAGTGAACACCACCAGTATGGCGAGTGGGGGTCGATACTGTCTCTCCTTCATCATGATGATCCTCCTAAATTTTAGAGCCGGCTCCGGTGGTGAGTGAAATAGTGATGGCAAGGTCACTTTCCCGCACAGCCATTCGACGTACCGTGCACTTGTACCAGAGCCTACAGGTGAGACGCAGCTATGTATCAAAACCTTCATGCCAGGCCAGGTAACTCACCAAAAACACGGACTTCTCCAGCCCTCTGGATTTCAGGAACGGGTGCTGCTCTTGCAGAACTGCGCGCACCTTGGCCCCTCCTAGCTTGATCTCACCGCCCTGCTCCGCCAGGCGCCAGATGGTCCCGGACACCGCTTCCATCCGCCCGACCAGTGTTTCGATCTCTGCAGGGGACAGTTGTCGGAAGACGCTCTGCAAGCGTTCCCTGCGCGCGATGAGCCGGTTTGGGCCGAACTCTTCGTAAATAGCAAAGGCTTCATCAAGAAGGTCGTCGGGGAGATCCATACTATTGAGGAGCCCACATTCAAACCACCGATCCTTAGGAAGGCTTCATCGTGAGAATACAGCGCACACCTGCTCTGACTGGAGCCACGGTCAACCGCCGTTGACCACAACGGATGGGCCGGGATAAGGAGAGCTGTGGGCGGGACCGGCCAACGCCGATCGATCAGAATAATTCTACAATCAGAACCCGTGCTTGAAAATCTCGGCGCATCCCACCGGTCAGGGGTACGTCGCGGAGCAAAGCGATGGGAAGGTCCCTCGCGCAGCACCAGTCGTCCTCCCGAAAGGCATCAGAACGATGAGCTTGACTGGGATACCCGCTGGGGGCCTGGGAAGGCGCTTGAGCGCCGGGAATCCCTCCTGCCCAATGCATTATCCTGGCGATCGTCCAGGACGCTTCGTTAGGACGTTTCGTCCCAGTTTCATTCCAATACTTCAAATGATATTACCTGAATTGAATGTTCATCGTCAGCAGCACTTGGGTAATCAACACGAATTGACCGAGGGAATCCGTAGGTTTCATCAAACTCTATACCTTTCATACAATCATTGTGATCATCAAACAAGCTCATCGATTGGAGCGTTGAGCCTCGGGCAATTGAGAATAGGTCGTCAACTGTGTAAACATCTGCAAGAACAAAAACAGGACATTTGTCAAAGATACAAGAAGAGTTAACAACACGACCATTTTTTACAGTAACATCGCGTTGGGCCTCAATACCGTTCGCAAAGTTTTCGTAAAACTTGATCACAATGTGGTAGTTCGTAATCCCCAGCACCTTCCATTTATTTTGTTCTTTGTCGATCTGGTTAGATATGCTGCAACCAGTTATTAGTAAAAGAATCACTGGTATCAACCCAACGAATCGTTGTTTTTGCACACAAGGCTCCTTAGATCTATTCTTGCGGGTATTGCCTATGCTTTTGCTTGAAACGGCCTAACGGTTTATGTCCGCGTCGCGAAGCATTCCCGAAGAAAGCAGCGCCCACGGAGGATGTACCGGCTGGCGGGTGGAACGAGATGAAGCTGATTTGACGGAAAATGTTCGAGCACAGACTTACTCCTTTTGGCGGGGCGATCGGGCGAGGGAGCAATCCGCTGCGACCGTCGCCCATCTCAGCGCCCGAGCGCTGAGAATCCCACCAGTCGGCTGCATGCTGTGCTGGGCGGTACTCACTTTGTTGACTTTTTCAGCGCGTGTTCGATATCCTTTACGCGATGGTAGCCGGAGTGACCGTCAAGATCAAAGGGCCATTCCGGTCGGCGCTCCCTGTCACTGAACCATTCTACGGGTGCATATTGAAGCGCAGCCAGTACATCCTCCTGAACTTGCCTGTGCCAGGCTAAAATCTCTTGCGGGGAGCGATCTCGCCAACGCTCGTAGATGAGGTGGTTCCCATCCGTCCAACTAAGCCCTTTCTCCTCTACCGGTATGGGTTGTTTCTTGATTTTTCTGACCACGTCAGCTTTCCAATGGGTAATATGCGCTAGTGCATCTTTCACTGTCCAAGGGTCTTTGGTCTCGGGTCTGGTTAGCAATCTATTCCAATCCTCATCGGTAAGGTTGTTAACCAGATGATCCAGGCGGTCGAACTCCTGAATAGTACGTTTGATTACTTCCTCGCGAGTATGACGCATAAAAATGAACCTCCTGCATATTCTAGCTCTACTCGAACTCTGACTGCGTGTTACCGCCCAACGGTTTGCGTTCGCGAAGCACCCTTTAGGGTACTGGCGCTGGACATCCCCAGCGTCCGGCCGTTCGTTCTGCGAGCGAAGCGAGACAAAGTGCACGCTTTGTTAGCCAGCACTTAGAATGGAATTTCATCATCAATCACTGTAATCGATGCTAGTTTTCCTTCCAACAAGTCAATAAGCAATTTTACTTTTCCAAACAACTCATCATATGTAATGACTTCGACTCCAAATAGGTGTGAGCGGAACAACTCGAAAGATTTTGCTTTTATTGGCTCATCCATTTCTTGTTTAAAACTACCAGCAATAACAACGCAGGCTGGCTCGAAAGAACCAAATTCAGATTCACTCTGTTGTTTGAGTGAAAAATATTCGCTTTGAAGAGAATGCTTGTAATTTGAAACTTGTATAATTGCTCCAGAGAGGTCTCGTGAAATGTTAAATACATTGCCTCGGTATTGAGTTCCAAGCAGAAAAGTTGTAGGCGTTTTAATTTCTATTAGTATAGCATTTTTGCTGACTTCATTTTTAGCAAGGAAATCAACCAGATTTCCGCCTATATTCGCTACAGATTTTCCACCAACATACGCTTTTCCTTCGACAACAACAACCGGAAATGCAAAAACTTGTGAAAGAACAAATGAATATTTCTCAAGTGTGGCCTGCCAAAATTCTTCATCGGAGTTTTCTTGATTACTTTCCCATATTTGGTAACTTGATTTGAGCGTAGTGAGTCCAACTATGCTACTTATTCGCTGTAAACTAGAAATATCCAAACGCTCTAAACTATCAATCATTTCGTCTGGAGTAGTTGTTTGAGAAAACCACCTTAATAAACGAGTAAAAAGTTGGGAAGCATCGTCAGATGCGCGGCTTAGCAACTGAGTAAGTTCCTCTTCATTTGCAGCTAACAGCGCCCCAAGACCTTCATCAGCACGCAGGAATCGACTTTCACCTAGTGGAATCCCTTCTTGTTGATATATTTTGTATAAATCAGTTAAATGCCGATAAAGCTTTAATACCTCGGCAGATTTTAGCTCTAACTTTATCCATTCATCAGCTTTGAGTTGAGATAAACTCAACTCTTTGGAATCTACCCATTCTTGTGAACTCGTTTTTCGCTGAAAAATAAAAGTCCCTTTTACAGCAGCCTCCTGGTCGCGTGTGTTATCCACAACCAAAGGTTTAAAAACAAGTCTGGTCATGGTGGTTTCACGTAAAATAACGGCTTCTGTAATTGCCGATGAAAGGGATGTAGACTTTAGTTTTATCTCATTCACATTTCCCTCACATATGAACATGGCTCATTATCTTGCTGCCGGCCAATGGCAAGTGTTAGCGGCAGCGGCGGGGCGGGCAAAACTTCTATGCCAATGGTTTACTATGCTGGCTTGCGGCGAACCCTGAAGCGGCTAAGCCGCTGTCCGCTGCACACAATGTTCGGCGGGCCTTGCCCATTGTGGATTCAGCCCGCCCTGAGACTTACTTTGCCTTGATCTGTATCGTCCGAGTGGTGGGCTCGTTCGGAACAACAGAATTGTAAAACACCTGCAGAGTGTAGAGCCCTGCGTTTAAGCCTTTGGTTCGCATGTTATAGTGATATTTATCTCCTTGAACGACAATGTTGTCATTTGGGTTACTTCCCAGGCCGACAGGACCAATAATGACTTTACCTGCACTGTCTAGCAATTGAAGCATTACACTCTCATCAATGACGAAGTCACCTTGGAAGTCGGTCAACGTGAACTCAACTGGGATGGTGCGCCCTGCCTGTGCAAGATAGGGATTGGCTGTAGTCAAAGGAGGCAGCCAGGTCAGTCGATAACCGTTAAGATAAGCCCAGGCTTCGTTCATTGATTGGTTGACCAGCGGATCGAGGGGATGTTGGGCCAAGATATCTGCGATGGTCTGCTTCAGTTCAGGGCTGGTATTGACGGAAAGATGATCTACGAAGTCCTTGGCGGCATTGACTTGCTCCGCGGTAACGATAGCTTGATCTCCATTGCCGTCCACGAGCGTCTGGAGGCTAGGTGTCCATAGCTGTATAAGTAAGCGCGCCTCTGTTGCCAAATTAGGCTCAGCTTGAGCCAATTGAATAACTTCTGGACTGTAGTTAGTGTAAAGGTCAATGAACCTGCGCCCTTCTGGTGTTTGGGCCAAGATTTCATCTCGAACACGGTAGAATAATTCTAAGTTGTCCACTGTACTTTTTAGGTCTTGCAGTGAAACTGTGAGAACTTGTACGCTGGCTTGTGTACAGTTGCCGAAGAGGTAGTCCAGGAAGCAAGGACATGGGGTAGGTGTGGGCGGTGGAGGCAATGTCGGAGCAACTGTGGGAGTAGCGGTTGAAGTTGGGGTCGGCGGAATGGGGGTCGGGGTTAAAGTTGGTGTAGCTGTGGGAGTTACCGTTGGTGTAGGTACGCCTTCCAGTGAGTAAGCGACTATTAGCTTGGTTGGCGATAAGTTTGAATCCCCACTTGCCCGTTCGAAAGCGATTACACGACGGTGGTCGGTTGACCCGGGACTGTTATTTTTGATGATGAGCGAAAGTGAGTTTCCGAGATCCCAGTTGCCATAATTACCATTTACAATTTCCTGAATTGCGGACGAGAGATCAGGGGCGGTGCGTCTCATTCCGAGATTCCATTTATCTTCAATATTCCACAAGGTCGCGCTATTGGTAGTCGGGCGATTTATTGGTGGGCTGGATATTGTAAATGTTGTTGAGTTTCCGTTTGCTTCCCCATAGATTTGCACATTTACAGGGACGGTATAGGTTCCATCTACAGTGAAAGTGATATAAGCGTATTTTATATGGGCATTTCTCGGAATTTGAATATTGTTGAATCGGAAACCGCTGGTAATGTCCCCACCGCCGAAGCATGCACCAAGATAGACTTCGTTGTCTGTAGATGAAAAAGTGCATGGCGTAGGATTTGTACCAGCATCATCACTGCCTTGATCGATCTTGACTTTGGTGGGAGGATTCCCATTACTTCGCTCAATGTGGATGAACCGAATAGCTTTGTAGGGCTCAAAATAGGTATAGGGCTTACTCTGAACATCCTCCGTATGACTGGCAACGTATGGAATGTTGTCGATAATATCTACCACAATGACAGCATGATCCCACACATCATTACCGTCGTCCCACTGATATTGGATCACATCGCCTAACATAAGTTGATTTATGTTGTCTACCTCATACCCCTCCGGCCCTTCCCCATAGTATTCGCCCCCGGGGGAATATGGTTCTATCCACGATTCGCTGGTTGCGAACGCATAAAAGAAACCCACATCATTCCAGGCAGATGCGCGTTGCGTGTCGTTTAGAAGATACCATCCAGCCTGGCCATTAGGGCTTGGATCTGGCAGAGGAGACGGTATGAACATGGACGCATTGCCACCCTCATAGATAGCTTGGGACACAAAATTTGTGCAATCTCCTCCTTGCCCGTAATAAGTAGGATAATCTGGATTGTAATCTTGGTAGTGTTGAAGTGCATAGGTTACCGCACCAGCCCGATCATAGGTATGGGATGAAGGGTCAGAAGGCACAACTAAGGCAGGCATTGTTTCAGCATTGTTGCTCGGTGCTGTCGGACTTGGCGATGCTTTCATGGTGGAAAGCATTTTATCCATGACGCGCAGAATTTCATCTGTAGATTTTCCCATTTTTCGCAACATTCTCCATAGATAATCATTGTAATCATCGGAGACGACATGCCACTGGCCTTGTTCTTCACGCAGAATGATTGTGTGTTCAATATTGGCTGTGCGGGACACAATCGGGTCTTTCGGGTTGAGTTCCGCTGAAATTTCATAGATTACCTCATTGTCTTCGACCACTGATACCGTAGCCAATTTGGCAGAAGAATCGATGACAATATTGCGAAAATCCAGGGAGTATTTGTAATCCACATATCGAAGATGATCTAATTCTGCATGTTTTATATCCACTGCCAGCTTTGCAAGTTCTGCACGCAGAAAAGGCTTTGCTTCAGGCGTATCAGATACCAGATTGCCAAAGCCATCCTGTTTGAAGTCATCTGAATGTGCAACGCTGAGCGCGCGGTAGCGAATCTCAAAGTAAGATTGGATAAAATCTTTAAGTTCTTCCTGTTGCTCCACTGAAGCAATCTCGCTTTGATTGCTGGATGCGTTAGCGGGTATGCTGGTTGGGGTAGGTGTAGCAATCATTGTGTTGTTTACCTGAGCAGTGACTGATTGGTTCCCAAAGACAAGCAACATGATTGCTATCATCACTACAACAAAAGAATAATATTTGATCTTGATCATATCAACCTCTTTATATGCGGTAGATGAAAAGATAAAACATTTATCTTGCTATAAACGGCTTATGGTGTTGGGGTGGCCGAAAGAACAATCAATGGCGGTTCTTCTGGGTGCGTTCGTCTCCATGCAATATGTGCTGATAGTTCACTTCCCCTTCCAAAATGGTAGTAGTCGAATTTTTCTTGTATGTCTGTTGGAAACATTCTGGGAATATCGTAATCCCAATGTCTTGGGTTCTCCACGTTTAGGATGGATCCATCTGTCCCAAGATGGATTACAGCAGGAGCGCTCACGCTACTTCCTCCCAGACTCTCGCATACTGCCCACACATATACTTCTTGGTTGGTTTGTCCTAAAATATCCCATTCGCACAAAGTCAACTCGGATTGAGAAAAAGAGAAACTCTTTGCCAAAGCGCTCTGATATTCCTTCCAGTGCTTCACTTGAATCGGGTCAGGTGTCATGATCGGGATGGTTGGCTGTGTCGGTATTGGTGATGATGTCGTGGTTACAGGTATAAATGTTGATGTGGGAAGAAGTGTTGGTGAAACAACCGTTGGAACAGATGTCTCTGTCAGGACGGGCGCGCAAGATACCAAGATAGTTGCCAGAATCACAATTATCATTCCATGTTTCATGTTTTCTACCTCCTACATTTTTGGAAAGGCCCGCCGAAC
>CAZULT010000029.1:0-45840 GCA_964621295.1 uncultured Anaerolineaceae bacterium
TGTGCTTCTCCTTTTTGGTGTCGTAACCGTGAGGATAACACCTGACCTACTTTTTGAAATTACAGAAAGAAGTTTACACTACTTCTCCTTCCGGTTTACAGAATTGTAAGGATACAAAACTGTTAGTATTAAACCAGACCTGCTATGGCTATAATAGAATAGTAACTTAGTATATTTCTGTGGAAGGAGGTGAGGACAAATGAAGTTTGCCCTGAAAGAAAAAGGCCAAGGTCTGGTAGAGTACGCGTTAATTCTTGTTTTGGTAGCTATCGTTGTTATTGCAGTTCTCATGTTACTCGGACCAGTCATTGGTAATGCTTTCAGTACGCTAAATTCGAGCCTTTCCAGTTTGTAAAAGGAGTAACGCGCGGGCCGTCCCGGTTCGACGCGAAGAGCCAATTTGGCATGCTACTCGCAGAGCCTACAGATACCAGTACTTAAGTAGGATTGATCTATAGCCCCCAAGAGTTGAAAGCAGAATTGATTTCAGTATAATTAGAAATGTGCCCTCTTATTGAGCGCATCAAGTAAAAATCAAAGAAAGGAGATACTGACATGTTATTCGCACCGAAAGAAAAAGGACAGGGCCTCGTAGAGTACGCGTTGATTCTTGTTTTGGTAGCTATCGTTGTTATTGCGGTCCTCATGCTTCTTGGTCCGATCATTGGCAACGTATTCAGCACCATCAACAGCTCTCTCTCCAGCGTGTAAGTTCGCCCACCTTACTAACACTCAAAAGACCCCGGTACGCCGGGGTCTTTTGGTTTGCCTACTATTATCTGCTCAGTGTGTATCGTTACCCTCCTGAAGTAGCTGTTTACTGGAATGCTCGACTTCGACCCAAAACCCCATTCCGTCCGTGGTGACCGTGATCCACCCGTGCTGGTCGGTACGCAAGACAGGATAAGCCTCGATATTCTCCAGCGTTTGCGGATCTGGTAGACCGTCGCGGTCGTCCGCAGCCACACTGAGGATCACTACCTGTGGATTGAGATTGGCAATCCATTCGGGCGGGTTCACCGGCGCATAGCCCGAGTCGCCCAGTAACAGCAGAGAAACCACCCCGATCTCTTCCCCAACCCCGAGTTCTTCCAGAGTATCGAAGTTCATGCCCACCGGCAACAGGGCGCGGAATTCGTCCCATTCCATCAGCAGGACTGCGCCGCGAGATTGAACCGAGAGCACGCGCAGCAGCGCGCCGTCTCCAAGATCCAGTTCCGCACCCTTTTCTGCGCGGCTCACAGGTATGTCCTGTTGAATGAGCCATTGGTAGAGGTCTCGTGCGGCAAAGGAGGCTTCTACATTGCCTCCCCACAACACCTGCTGCGGAGGAATGCGCGCCATGACGCGCGGCAACCCCGATAGCTGGTTCTCCTGCGTGGAGGCGACTACCAGCCAGTTCAGGCTGCGGTTCAGGATGGGCAGGCGCCGGCCCAGTCCATCAGAGAGCAAAGAGGGGCTAGGGCCGCCGTTGACCAGCAGGAAGTCTCCCCCAGGCGTTTGTATCAAGATGGAGTCTGCTGAGCCGACATCCAGGAAGGTAAGGTGCAGGCGACCATCCGGGGCGGAGAAGGCAGACCGCCAAGTACCCACGACCAGGGCTAGAAGAACACCTGTCACCACCAGCGCCGGCAGGGTGGGGAGTTCCAGGCGAGAACCGGCTAAAAGGTCCGCGATGTGGGCGCGCCCAAATGTCCAGGTCAGCAGAACCAAGTAAAAGAGCAAGACCAGCCAGAGCGAGAAGTCCCCCATGACGATGACCCCATGTGGGATCTGGGAGAACAGTTCTACGAGACGGATGGTATAAGCCGCGAAGGGCCAGGCACCAAAGGCTGCGATCGCCCCGAGCGGCAGCCAGACCAGGCTGAGCAGCACCGCGATTCCGCCCAGGATCATGACTGCCGGTTGGGCAGGTAAGATGAAGGGATTGGCGATCAATGAGACCAGCGAGAGGCGCTTGAAATGGTAGGCCATGATGGGCAGGGTGGTCAGTTGAGCCGCCAGGGTGAAGAGTAGATATTCTGAGAGAGGCGCTGCAATCTTGCGCGCCGCGCCAGGGGAGTTGAAGCGCGTGATTAGTCTCACAGCCCAGGCCTGAAAGGGTTCCGCGTACAGGACCAGACCCAACGTGGCAAAAAAGGAGAGCTGGAAGCCCACGTCCCAGAGGATCAGAGGGTTGAAGAGCGCCATGACGGCGGCGGAGAGCAGCAGGGCATACAGCCCGTCGTTGCGGCGTCCGAACTGGCGGGCACCAAGTGAGAGCGTCCCCATGATAGCTGCGCGCACCACGGCGGCGTCGGCCCCGACCAGGAATGTGTAGAACACAATGCCCAGCACAGCTGCGATGGCACCACGCGTCTGCCCCAACGTGCGGCTGAAGAGCGTCAGGAACAGACCTGCGATGATGGTGATATTAAAGCCGGAGATGGCGATGATGTGGGTCGTGCCGGTATCTTTGAAAGCCTGCTGTAAATCGGAGGACAGGCCGGTATCCACACCCAGCAGAATACCGGCCAGCAGGGAGGCCTCCGGATCGGGAAAAATGAGGTAGACGTGTTCCAGCGCGTGGGCTTTTAAGCGGTAAATCGCCCGCGCGATAGGATTTCCGGAAACCTCCGGCAGGAGGGTGATCTCGGAGCGAGGCATGTAGGCGTGGATCCCCTGTCGGGCCAGATACTCACGGTAAGAGAACTCTTCATCCTCTGGGGGCGTCATCAACCGGCCGCGGATGCGCAGCCGCTCGCCATACTCGTAGCTCTCGTTGGGAAAGGTGCGTACCAGCGTCAGCCCCTCGACGGGCAGGTCGCCGGAGCCAGTGTCAATCGCCTCGACCTGCAGACGCAAGTTGGTATAGCCGTCGCGGTAATCGGGCGGTTCAACCAGCCAACCGGTAACCAGTACGTCGTAGGCGCGGTCGTTGTACCAGGCGATGTGGAAGGCGTCGATCCTGGGTAGGGCACTCTGGTAGCGAAGGCCTCCTAAAAACAAGAAGACCCCGGCGAATAACACTGCCAGATAGGTTTGAGGTTTCAGGCGGCTGCGCGTGGCCCACGGGCGTAGGATCAATCCTGCCAGCAATAGAAGACCGGCTGCAAGCAGCCAGAATTGGCTCGCCAGGGATACCTGACTGGCAAGCAGCAGGCCGCCCAGGAAAGCCAGGGAGACCCAGAAGAGCGGGGAGGCGCGCAGGCGCTTGAGCGTTGTTTCCACGGATCTACTGGCGATTGTACAATGAAATCCCGCCAACTTCCAAACAGGTATAATCGAACCGTTCTTTTGAAAAGAGGTATATGGCCAAGAAGGAATTGATTCTGGTGACCGGCGCCACGGGTTATGTTGGGGGGCGCCTGGCTCCAAAGTTGCTTGAACGCGGCTACCGCGTGCGCTGCCTGGTGAGGGATCCAAGACGCCTGGGGGATCGTCCCTGGCGGGCGCAGGTTGAGGTCCAGGCAGGCGATGCGCTGGACTACGACTCGCTGGTTGCAGCCATGCGGGGCGTCAGCGCGGCTTACTACCTGATCCACGGATTGCAGGGCGGCGCTGTCAATGCCGACCGCGACATGGCAGCTGCGCGCAACTTTTCCTTTGCCGCGGAAGCGGCGGGCGTGAAGCGTATCCTTTACCTGGGTGAGTTGGTGGATCCTACCGCCAGTCTCTCTCCTTACCTGCGCTCTCGACATGAAACCGGTTCGCTGTTGCGCGTTGGCGGCGTGCCTGTCACCGAGTTGCGTGCGGGTATGATCGTGGGCTCTGGCAGCGTGCTGTTCGAAATGATCCGCTACCTGGGCGAGCGGGAACCGCTGCTGGTCTGCCCCTCCTGGTTTTTCACCATGGCGCAGCCCATCGCCATTCGCGATGCTCTTGGGTATTTGGTTTCCGCGCTCGAAACGCCCGGTACTGCCGGGCGTGTGATCGAGATCGGGGGCGCCACACGCCTGCGTTACGCGGATATGCTGCTGGCCTATGCCCGGGAACGGGACCTGAAGCGCGTGTTGATCCGCACGCCCGTGGCTGCCCCCCGCCTTTCGGCTTACTGGGTGCACATGGTCACCCCCTTTCACTGGCGCATGGTGCTGCCATTGATCGAAGGGTTGCGGGGGGAAGCCGTCGTGCACGACGACCTGGCTCACAGGCTCTTTCCGCACATCAAACCGCTCGATTTCCAGACCGCCGTCCACCTCGCACTCGGCCGCATTCAGCGCGAGGATGTGGAGACCTCCTGGTCGGATGCGCTGGTGACAACCGCCGGCGATGTCAAGCCTTATACTTTCAGTGAGGAGGAAGGCCTGATGGTCGAACGCCGGCAGCAAATACTCCCCCTGCCGCCAGAGCCGGTCTTTCGCGCCTACACGGGCATTGGCGGGGACCGTGGCTGGTTGTACATGGACTGGGCCTGGGCAATTCGCGGCTGGCTCGACAAGCTCGTCGGCGGAGTGGGTCTCCGCCGTGGCCGCCGCAACCCGGATGAGATCTGGGCTGGCGAGTCGCTGGATTTCTGGCGAGTGGAAGCCATGGAATCGAACCGCCTGTTGCGCCTGCGCGCCGAGATGAAAGTACCCGGTAAAGCCTGGCTACAGTTTCAATCTCTGCCAGTGGACGGAGGGGGCAAAACCCGACTGGTGGTTACAGCTTACTTCGCCCCGTATGGTCTGGGTGGGTTGTTGTACTGGTATGCCATGTTCCCCTTCCATAAATTCATCTTCGATGGGCTGACACGGCGCCTGGCTTCGCGCGCGCGCGTACTGGCGGAGGCTTATGGCCGGTGAACATGTGCTTGTCGCGGGCGCCACAGGGTATATCGCGGGGCGCCTGATCCCGCGCTTGCTTGAACGGGGCTATCGCGTCCGCTGCTTGGCCAGATCTCCTCAAAAGCTTGCCTCGCGAAGCTGGCTTCCACAGGTTGAACTGGTGGAAGGGGACGTGATGCAACCCTCAAGCCTGACGCCTGCCTTGCAGGAGGTCCACACGGCATACTATCTCATTCACAACATGGCCAGCGGCTCCGGCTATACTACGCGTGAACAGGATGGGGCGCGCAACTTCAGCATTGCCGCGGCGCAGGCCGGGCTGGAGCATATCATCTACCTGGGAGGCCTGGCTGACCCTGACGAAGAGATTGCCCCGCACATGCGTTCCCGAATCGAGACGGGAGAAACTCTGCGCCAGGGAGGGATCCCCGTTACAGAATTCCGCGCCGGTATCATCGTCGGGCCGGGCAGCATTTCATTCGAGATGATCCGCTTCATGACCGAACTGATGCCGGTCATCTTCGGACCGTTCTGGCTGCGCAACCGCGCCCAGCCCATCGCGGTCCAGAACGTGATCGACTACTTACTGGCAGCGCTTGAGAGCAGCGAGGAACGCGGCCGCGTCTACGAGATCGGCGGACCGGACGTGATGAGCTTTGCAGGTTTGATGGTGACATATGGGCGCATACGCGGTCTCTGGCGCAAGGAGATCAGCGTGCCGGGGGTCCCGGTCTGGTTCATGGCCCTGGGTGTGGAACTGATGACGCCCGTGCCGGCCTCCATCGCCAGGCCATTGGTGTCCTCCATGCGCAGCCACAGCGAAGTTCACAACGACCGCGCCCTGGTCGCCTTCCCGGACGTGCGTCTGTTGGGCTATCGCGAGGCGGTGGAACAATCACTGGAAAAGCTGCACCCGGCTCGCCTAGAGTCGGTCTGGCGTGCAAACCGGGTGCCGGTCACGATTCTCAAGCACGAAGGGTTTTTCATCGATCACCGCCGCTTGTTGGTGAAGGCACCTCCCGGGCGGGTCTTTCAAGTCTTTTCAGGTTTGGGTGGGCAGCGAGGCTGGCTATACGCGGACTGGCTTTGGAAGCTGCGCGGGCGGTTCGACCGTTTGTTAGGCGGATCCGGGCTGCGCGGTCGCGCTTCCTCGTTCTTCGAGGTGACCGCGGTTGAAGAAGGTAAAAGGTCAGGGGTCAGGGTTGGGGATACCATCGATTTTTACCGCGTGCAGGCTGTCGAAGAGGCGCGTGCGCTGTTGCTTAAAGCCGAGCTCAAAGCGCCCGGCCAGGGCTGGATGGAGTGGCGTGTTGAAAAGGAGGCGGATGGCGCCACGCTGTTGACCCAGACGGCGTTCTTTGCGCCGCGCGGCTTGCCTGGCTTCGCCTACTGGTACCTGCTCAGCCCGTTTCACCGCCTGGTCTTTCGCGGCCTGATCCGGGCTATCGCCCGCCAGAGCCAGGCATGAAAAGCCTGCTGCGCTGGACGGTGGTGGCAGCTATAGTGGGCCTGATACTTGGCGTAGCCGTTTTGGTGCCTTTTCCCATCCGACCTTACCTGGACTTTCAGGTCATCTACCACGCGGACCTAGGCTTGCTGCGCGGCATCCCGCTCTACGACCATACCGGACAGGTCGGTCTGATCGCGGAGCTGGCCGGTGTGTCTCCGGAGCAGGTCTTCTTGCTGCCTTTCCCCTACCCGCCCTGGTACGCGCTGCTGGCCCTGCCGTTGGCGTCCCTGCCGATTGCCGTCGCGGCACGCCTGTGGCTGGAACTGAACCTGGCCATGCTGGTACTGTCCGTCTGGCTGATGACCGACGGCTGGACCCCGCGCCAGAGGCTGGCGGCCATCCCCATCGCGTTGTCCTTCACGCCGGTACTGGGCGGGTTGCTCGTCGGGCAGTACGGCTTCCCGGTCCTGCTGGGGCTGTCGCTCAGCATATACGCACTACGCCGTGAGAGGCCGCTGTTGCTGGCAGGCGCCTTGGCGCTGTTGACCTTCAAGCCGCACCTTGGGCTGCCCGTAGTTGCAGCCATATTGCTGTACCTGTGGCCCCTCCGGGCGCAGGCGTTCCCGCGCAGGGCGCTGGCACGGACGGGTTGGCTAGCCCTGGTCCTGTTCGGCTTGGGTTTCCTGGCTGATTCGGCTTGGCCTGTGAATTATTTCCTTTCCCTGGCTGGGTACGGGGAGAATACCGGTGTGCTTTCCTGCGGTTTGTGCGCCAGTCTGCCGATGGCGATGATAGGCTGGGTGGGCGGAACTGGGTTGCGCAGTTCGCTTTGGGTGGCCGGGATTCTGGCGGTCGCGGGCCTGGGGCTGTTGACCTGGAAATGGCGTGTATTATGGAGCGCGCCGGGACGGTTGTTGTCTGTACTGGTATGTACCATCCTGCTTGTCAGTCCTTACCTGCTGAATTACGATTATTTGCTCTTGCTCGTTCCGGTGGCATTCCTGGCCGGCCGGGCACGGACATGGCGTGACTGGTCCTGGATCGCCTTGGCGTTCAGCCTGCCTTGGTTGGGATTGGGACTGTTTGGCAGGGCCGGGAACATTGCCCTGCTGCTGGCGACCGTGTTGCTGGCGGGCGCTCTGTGGCTGCCAGCAGTGGAGCCGGGGGCAGGCCCGGTTCCAGTTCTTGACAGGTAGCCGTCGGTTAGGTCTTCGCGAGTCGTTGGTTATGACTCAACAGGTCATCGGTTACGACTCAGTGTCTTGCCTGCTTGACGCGCGCGGACAGGGTATGTATAATCAAAAAAACTCCGGGAGGAGTAGGCGGACGGTGAATTGATAGAGAAGGAGCGTCACTGGCTGGAAGCCTCCACACGGAACCTCCGCCGAATGTCGCCCGGAAGGATTGCCGCAGAAAATCAGTGCTCCCTTTTCAGGAACCACTGACCATTAGAACGGCACGGGAAGCCCGTTATAGCGAAATCCTGATGATGGTCAGGATGAGTGCGCTGATGAGCCTTTTTGTTTGAACATCGGCGAATTGAGGTGGTACCGCGGAGCAAATGCCTTCGTCCTCAGGTTGGACGAGGCGTTTTTATTTTAATCACACTGAACCACGAACCACAAACGACTGAACTACCGAACTATCTAACTTTCTGACTACTCAACTATGACCACTTACTTCATCACCGGCGGATTTGGTTTCCTGGGTCAATATATCGTAGAAGCGATTCATGAGCATGACCAGGAAGCAGAATTGCGTGTATTGGGGCGCACGCGGCGTACCACGCTGCTGGGCGTTGAAGAACTTGATCAGGTGCGCTGGATCCAGGGCGATCTTTCAAACCTTGAAACCTTCGAGGCAGAACTCCAGGGTGTCGATACGGTTATCCACAATGCGGCCCTGGTCTCGTTTCGTAAGTCGGATGCGGAAGCGATCTACCAGTCCAACGTGATTGGTACGCGGAACCTCGCCCAGGCTGCGCTGGCAGCGGGCTGTAAGAATTTCATCTTCATCAGTTCCATTTCAGCCATCGGCGCCAATCCCGATGGGGTTTCTGATGAGACCATGATCCCCGATCTGGAGTACAAGCGCCAGCACGATATGTATGGATTCAGCAAACGGGTCAGCGAGACGGAATTGCAAGGAATGGCAGACAGCATGCGTATCGTTATGCTCAACCCGAGTGTGGTGCTTGGCCCAGGTTCCGACCGCATCCGGTCGGTGTACCGTATAGCCAGGTTTTTACCAGTGACCCCCATGCTCTCCTATGTCAATAGCTTCGTGGATGTGCGCGATGTAGCCCGCGCCGTGCCATTGTCATTGACAGAAGGCCGCAGTGGCGAACGCTATATCGTCACCGCGCATAACGAGGAGATGCTTGTGTTCGTCAGACTGGCCCTGCGCGCGATGGGTAAAAAACCGCTCATTTTTCCGGTCTCCGGCGCAGGTATTCGTTTGCTGGATGCGATCCTATGGGTCATGGATCTGTTCCGGCTGAACCCGGGCATCCGCCGCCCATCGGAAATGGTGGTGGACAAAATCTGTTCCTCGGAAAAGATCCGTCGCGAGATGGGCTGGGAGCCGCGGTTCACGTTAGAGCAATCGATCATAGACTCGATCACTGTTCAATAATTTATTGCGAGGAGGTACTTATGTCCAAGTACGAATTACCCAAAACCTATGACTTCAACGCCACCGAGGCCCGCATTTACGCCATGTGGGAGACGGGCGGCTACTTCAGGCCATGGAATGATCCGAACAAGCCGGGTTTCGATCCCAAGATCGAACCGTTCGTGATCTCGATCCCGCCGCCCAACGTAACCGGGGAACTGCATCTGGGTCACGCAATGTTCATCAGCATGGAAGACCTGATGATCCGTTACCACCGTATGAAAGGCTACTCGGCACTGTGGGTGCCGGGCAGCGACCATGCCGGCATTGCAACCCAGTTGCAGGTGGAGAAGATGCTGCTCAAGGAAGGCACTTCTCGCGAAGAGATCGGACGCGAGGAGTTCGAACGCCGTACCTGGGATTGGAAGCACAAGTACGGCGGCATCATCACCAACCAGATCCGTCGCCTGGGCGCTTCCTGTGACTGGGAGCGCGAGCGCTTCACGCTGGATGAAGGCCTGTCGCGCGCTGTGCGCGAGGCCTTCGTGAGCCTGTACGAGAAGGGGCTGATCTACCGCGGCCCGCGCCTTATCAACTGGTCGCCAGGCCTCAAGACGGCTGTCTCCGACCTGGAAGTGGAGTACAGCGAAGAAGAGGCCACGCTTTATTACTTTAAATACATGTTGGAGGATTCGCAGGAGTACATTCCTGTGGCCACCATCCGGCCGGAGACCATCCTGGGCGATACGGCCGTAGCCGTGCACCCCGAGGACGAGCGCTACCAGAAGTACATCGGCAAGACCGTGATCGTGCCGATCCTGGGACGCGAGATTCCCGTGATCGCGGATGCGTATGTCAGCCGCGAGTTCGGCACGGGCGCTTTGAAGATCACCCCCGGGCACGACCCCAATGATTACGATATCGCCCAGCGCCACAACCTGCCGGTGATATCCATGCTGGATACGTCCGCCCGCATCAATGAGAACGGCGGCCAGTACCAGGGTCAGGACCGCTTCGAAGCACGCAAAACCATGTGGGAGGATATGCGCGCTAAAGGTCTGGTCATCAAGGAAGAGCCTTATACCACCACTATCCCGCGTTCACAACGCGGTGGCGAGATCATCGAGCCGATGATCTCCACGCAGTGGTTCGTGAAAATCGCGCCGCTGGCCGAGAAAGCGCTGGCCGCCGTGAAAAACGGAGACATCCGCATCGTGCCGGAGCGCTTCGAGAAGGTCTACTTCAACTGGTTGGAGAACATCAAGGACTGGTGCATCAGCCGCCAGTTGTGGTGGGGCCACCGCATCCCGGTCTGGTATTGCGCGGATTGCGGCGAGCAGACCTCCACGCGTGAGGACCCAACGGCCTGCGCGCATTGCGGTTCGAAGAACATCGAACAAGACCCGGACGTGCTGGATACCTGGTTTTCGTCGGGTCTGTGGCCGTTCTCGACACTGGGCTGGCCGGATGAGACGCCCGATTACAAATATTTCTACCCGACCTCCTACATGGAGACCGGTTACGACATCCTGTTCTTCTGGGTGGCGCGCATGATCATGGATGGTTTGGAGTTCACCGGGAAAGTGCCTTTCCACACGGTGTATTTGCATGGCCTGATCCGCGATGGGAACGGTGCGAAGATGTCCAAGACTTACGGCAATGTGATCGACCCGTTGCAGGTCATGGACGAATTGGGTACGGATGCCCTGCGCTTCACACTGCTGGTGGGTTCGACGCCGGGAAATGATATGAACCTGGCAGTCAGCAAGGTGGAGGCCAACCGCAACTTTGCCAATAAGGTCTGGAATGCAGGCAGGTTTGTGTTATCAGCGATCAGCGAACAGCAATCAGCGGTCAGCGAGGAGGCGGAGTGGACCCTGGCAGACAGATGGATCTGGGCCAAAACCCAGGAGCTGGTGAGAAACGTGGAGCGCCTGTTCCAGACTTTCCAGTACGGCGAGGCCGGGCGGCAGATTTACGAGTTCTTCTGGTCCGATTTTGCGGACTGGTACGTGGAGATCGCTAAAGGCCAACTCACTGAGGGCGGTGCGCGCGCGTACCGTACAGCCGAGACATTGACGCGCGTGCTTGACCTGTGCCTGCGCTTGCTGCACCCCTTCACGCCCTTCGTGACCGAGGAGTTGTGGGGGCACCTGCGCCGCGCGGTCCAGGACTCGCCCTTGGCCGGACTGGCCGGCGACTGGCCGGAGGCGTTGATCGTGGCACGTTGGCCGGAATCGCGCGAGCCGGAGGGCTGGGAAGCTGGGGTAGTGGCGGATTTCAACCTGCTGCAGGAGATCGTACGCTCCATCCGTAATTTACGGGCGGAGAAAGGTGTGGCGCCTTCGCGGCGCATCCCCGCCACTTTTGTGGGTGGCAAACAGGCGACTCTCTTGGGTGAACAGGTCCAGGTGCTGGCTGCGCTGGCGGGATTGGACGAAGCCCAGGTGATCCTGTCTGTAGCTCTGAAGGAGAAACCCGAAGAGGCTATCGCGTTGGTGGTCGGCCCTGTGGAGGTCTACCTGCCGTTGGCCGGGATGGTGGACCCTGACCAGGAGCGCGCGCGGCTGGAGAAGGAACTGGGCGAAGCCGAAAGCCACATTGCGCGGCTGGAGAAACTGCTGGCAGGCGACTTTGCCAAAAAGGCGCCGGAGCTGGTGGTCGCCAAAGAACGCGAGAAGCTGGCGGGTTACAAAGAAACCGCCGAAAAAATCCGCTCACAGATGTAGCCAAAGAGTGGGGACTATTCTCAAGTAGTCCCCACTCTTTTTATGAGCGCCTGAGCCAGCGGTCATATTTTTGCAGTAAAATCTGATGTGGCTTCAGTCGTTGCAGGACTCGGAGGGGCAGAATGCGGGCTTTACGCCTGGCTAACGCCAACTCATTTAGGGAATGAAACCTGGGCAGAGGGTTGTATAATGGATTAAGGGTCTTGTTGCCAGTCTTACCAGCTGGCCTTGTGGAGTGGGAGCCATGCCCGGAAAAGTAAAATCTGCACGACCCAATCGCAAAGCCGCCAACCCTGCCCCAACGATCAAAGCAGCGCGTACAAAGAGACAATCTTTTCCCATCGTCGGTATCGGCGCCTCGGCGGGCGGACTGGAAGCGTTGGAGGCCTTTCTCAGCCATGTGCCGGCAGGCAGCGGTATGGCTTTTGTCATCGTCCAACACCTTGACCCAACGCACAAGGGTATCCTGGTGGAATTACTCCAGCGCGATACCACTATGAAAGTCATGGAGGTGAAAGACCGTACACGTGTCAAACCGGATTGCGTTTATGTCATCCCGCCTAACAAGGATATGTCCATCCTGCGCGGGGTCTTGCACCTGCTCGATCCGGTTGCGTCGCGCGGACTGCGCCTTCCGATCGATTTCTTTTTCCGCTCGCTGGCCGATGACCGGCGGGAGCAAAGCATTGGCGTGATCCTTTCTGGCATGGGCTCGGACGGTACGCTTGGTTTGCGCGCCATCAAGGAAAAAGCGGGCGTGGTCTTTGTTCAGGAGCCTGCCTCGGCCAAATTCGATAGTATGCCGCGCAGCGCCATAGAGGCCGGACTGGCTGATGTGGTCGCCCCGGTGGAAGGTCTGCCCGCCAAGATCGACGCTTACCTGCAGTATGCGCCCCTGATCACGAAACCTGGGCTGGCCGTCGAAGACAAATCCCAGAGCGGCCTCGAAAAAGTGGTGATACTGCTGCGCGCGCAGACCGGGCACGATTTTATGTTGTATAAAAAGACGACACTCTACCGTCGTATCGAACGGCGCATGAGCCTGCACCAAATTGATACGATCGCCAACTACGTACGATTCCTGCAAGTCAATACACAGGAGGTGGAACTACTTTTCTGCGAGTTGTTGATCGGTGTAACAAGCTTCTTCCGTGACCCAGAAGCGTGGGAACAATTAAAGGACGAAGTCCTTCCGGCATTAATGTCAGGGGGCACACCGAACCAGGTGCTGCGGGCCTGGGTGCCGGCCTGCTCCACTGGCGAGGAAGCCTATTCCTTGGCAATGCTTTTCCGGGAAGCGCTGGATGATCGCAACCCGGATAGAAATATCACCTTGCAGATCTTCGCCACCGATCTGGATCAGCAAGCCATTGAGAAGGCGCGCGCAGGCGTGTTCCCAGAAAATATCGCCGCCGACGTATCGGAAAAGCGGCTGGAGCGCTTCTTCGCCAAGGTGGAGCATGGCTACCAGGTGGCAAAATCCATTCGCGAGATGGTCATCTTTGCCCCTCAGAACATCATCATGGATCCTTCTTTCACCAAGCTCGACCTGCTGTGCTGCCGCAACTTGCTCATCTACCTGACGCCAGAATTGCAAAAGAAACTCCTTCGGCTTTTTCATTACAGCCTGAACCCGGGCGGCTATTTGTTTTTAGGAAGTGCAGAAACCGTTGGCAGCTTCACCAAACTGTTCTCGCCGCTGGCCGGGAAGACACGCCTGTACCGGCGGCTTGACACAGACCTGGACGCCGAGCCGGTCGAGTTCCCGACAGCCTTTACTGCCCCGCGCAAAGTAGCGAAACAAAAACGCTCAAAAGACACTGCCAATCTGCAAACACTGGCTGACCAATTGCTCTTGCAAAAGTTTGCTCCGGCAGCGGTATTGACTAACGATCAAGGCGATATTCTCTATATCAGTGGGCGCACGGGAAAATATCTAGAACCCGCGGCTGGAAAAGCCAACTGGAATGTCTTTGCCATGATGCGCGAAGGTTTGCGGTCTGCACTGACGAGCGCGTTCCACAAAGCGTTGCTCCAAAAAACGGCCGTCTCGCTCAAGGATTTGGTGGTGGGGACGAACGGGGGGAAGCAAACCCTGAATGTAACCATCCAGCCCCTCAGCGCAGGGAATGCTTTGGATGGAATGGTGATGATCGTCTTTACGGAAGTGGCTGCAAAGCCCCAAACCAAAATGGGCGGTAAGCCGCACGCGGAGAACGCGCGCTTGGATGAATTGAAACTGGAACTCGAATTCGCCCACCAGGAAGTGCGGAGCACACGCGCAGAGATGCAGACCTCACAGGAGGAACTCAAATCTGCTAACGAGGAATTGCAGTCCACCAATGAGGAACTGCAGTCTACTAACGAAGAGCTGACCACTTCGAAAGAAGAATTGCAATCCATGAACGAAGAATTGCACACGGTCAACCAGGAATTGCAAACCAGGATGGAGGAGCTTTCTCGCACCAACAACGACATGAAGAATTTGCTTGACAGCACCGATATTGCCACCCTGTTTCTGGATAACAATCTATGCGTGCGACGCTTCACCAGCGAGACGAGTAGGATCACGCAGTTGATTCCCGGCGATGTGGGGCGGCCGATCACCGATATCGCCTCGGCGTTGTTCTACCCCGAACTGGCTGAGGATGCCAGAAAAGCCCTGCGGGCACTGATCCAGGTGGAGCGGCAAATCCACACAACGGATGGGAATTGGTTTACAACGCGTATCATGCCGTATCGTACGCTGGATAACACCATTGACGGTGTCGTGATCACCTTCTTGGATATCACTTCCCTAAAAGAAGCAGGCAGGGCTGGGGAGGGTGAGAAGTGAGCTGCGTATGGCGATCACTTCGCCGGCTTCTCTAACATGGTTTGTCAGATAAGATCAAATAGAATGGCAGGTCCACCTTAGAAAAGGGTATGCCATGATAGGTAAAACCGAGCACTCATCCGGACCCGAACTACGCCGTAAGGCGGAGGCGAAATGGAACGAGGACAGGAAAAAAACCGGCCCTCTCCCCGAAACAGTGTCTGATGCGCGCCGCCTGGTCCACGAATTGCAGGTGCACCAGATCGAACTGGAGATGCAGAACCAGGAATTGCTGCGGATTCGGAGGGAATTGGAAGAGGCACTTGATAAATATACCGACTTGTACGACTTTGCCCCAGTGGGATATTTCACCCTGGCGAGCGACAGTGAAATCCGGCAGATCAACCTGGCCGGGGCGAGCCTGTTAGGCGTGGAGCGAGGGGCGCTGGTCAGGCGACGGTTCGGGGCATTTGTTTCCGACCAATCACTGCCAACCTTCAACTCGTTCCTTGAAAAAGTATTTTCCAGCCGGCAAAAACAGACCTGCGAAGTTGCGCTATCGAAAGATGGGGGGATTTTATTTTGGGCGTACATCGAAGCCCTGTATGAGGCTTCACATGTCCAGGGAGAATTTTGCCAGGCTGTTGTAATCGATATCACCTCACGGAAAAAGGCCGAAGAAGAACTTAGGTACCTGGGCATTCACGACGCGTTGACTGGTCTATATAACCGCGCCTTTTTTGTAGAGGAAATGGATAGGCTGGGACGCGGGCGGGGATTTCCTATCAGCATCATGATGATCGATGTGGATCATTTGAAGGACACAAACGACCGGTATGGTCACGCCGCTGGAGATGCCCTGCTCAAACGCGTCGCGCAGGCTTTGAATGCGACCTTCCGCGCCGAAGATGTGATCGCACGCATAGGAGGAGATGAGTTTGCCGTGCTGCTACCCGCCACGGGCGCAACCGCGGCGGAGGCCTCACTGCAGCGCTTGCAGCAGATTCTGCACGAGAACAATGCCGCGCACACCGGAATACCGATCCAACTTTCTCTCGGCGTGAGCACTGCCGAGATACCTGGGTCTCTTGCAGAGGCGCTCAAGGTTGCCGATAAGAACATGTATCATGAGAAACGAGGTAAGCAGGATGCCTCCTAAAAAATCGCAACCAGGGAAAAAATCAGGTGCCGCTGAATTGCGCCGCCAGGCGGAAGCCAGGTGGAACGAGCGCAAGAAGAAAACCGGGCCGCTGCCAGTGACCGAGGCGGAACTGCGGCGTCTGGTGCATGAATTGCAGGTGCATCAGATCGAACTCAAGATGCAAAACGAAGAGCTGGTGCAGGTTCGGGCGGAACTGGAGGCGGCTCTGCGCCGATATAGCGACTTATATGACTTTGCACCCATCGGGTATTTCAGTTTGGCGCGCGATGGAGCCATCCTACGGGTTAACCTGGCTGGGGCAACATTACTGGGCATAGAGCGCGGGGGGGTGGTCGGGCAGCGTTTCGCGCTGTTCGTCTCCGAAGAGTTCCGCCCAGAAGTCACCGATTATCTTGAGAAGGTTTTTGATTGCAATCATGAAGAGGGCATTGAGGTTGCGCTGGGTAGGACTGGAGGAAAATCTCGCTGGGTGCATATCATCGCGAGTTGCTCGGAAGATGGGCAGGAGTGCCGCCTTGTCATCGAGGATATTTCTGAGCAGAAACAGGCGGACAATGTACTGCGAGACAGCGAGAAGAAATACCGCCTGCTGTTCGAAAACGTCATGAACGGGTTCGCCCTGCACGAGATCGTGTTGGACGAAAAGGGCAAGCCTGTCGACTACGTGTTCCTGGAGGTCAATAAAGCCTTTGAGCAGCTCACTGGAAAAAAGCGCAAAGACCTGATCGGCAAGCGTGTGACCGAGGCTCTGCCAGGCACAGAAAAGGACCCCGCTGATTGGATCGGCATCTACGGACAGGTCGCCCTCACCGGCCAGGAGACACGCTTCGAGCAGTTTTCGGAAGTCCTTGGTAAGTGGTTTGCGGTACTGGCCTTCAGTCCCTGTCAGAACCAGTTCGCCACCATTTTCGAAGACATCACTGATCGAGTGCAAGCGGATAAGGCGCTTCTGGCAAGTGAAACAAAATTCCGCAATCTCTTCAACAACGCGGAAGTTGGCATGTTCAGAACACGGCTCGATGGTTCAGAAATCCTGGATATGAACGATCGGTTTATCGAGATTTTTGGACGCACGCGAGCGGATTTGCAGGGTTCCGCTTCAATGATCCATTGGGCAGACCCGCGTGAGCGAGAGGAGATGGTACGCCAGCTCCAGGCCGAGGGTCACGTAAGAGAGTTTGATTGTAGAATGCTGACGAAACAGGGTGAGGTGAAAAGATGTCTTACATCTGTGTATCTCCACCGTGAGGAAGGCATCCTTGAGGGATCCATCATCGACATCACCGAGCGGGTGCAGGCCCAGGATGAGTTGGAAGCCAGCGAGGAAAAGTTCCGCACCCTGGTCGAACAGCTTCCCGCCGTGGTGTACATCAACCCTGTAGACGATCCCAGCCACACCACCTACGTTAGCCCTAATATCCGAACCATGCTCGGATACACCCAGGAGGAATGGCTGCAGGACCCGAAGTTGTGGTCCAAGCGCCTGCATTTACAGGACCGCAAAGCGGTGGTCCAGGCGGTTGAGCGCATGAGAAAAACAGGGGTCGCGAAAAATGTAGAGTACCGCATCCTTGACAAGCAGGACCACGTGGTCTGGATCCAGGATCTCGTTGCCAAGATCTTGGGTCCGGATGGAAAAGCGGTTGCCTGGCAGGGCTTGATGCTGGATATCACCGAGCGGATAAGGGCAGAGGAGGGGCTGCGAGAGAGCGAGGAAAAGTACCGTTCCCTCTTCACGAATATCCCGGACGGCGTCTACCGCACAACCCCGGATGGAAAGATCCTGACGGCCAACCCGGCCCTGGTGGATATTCTGGCCTGCGACTCTCAAGAGGAACTTTTACAGAAGAGTGTCTATGACTTTTATCCGGAGAAACAGGATCGGGATGCATTCGTGCAAAAGGTCAATGAACTGGACGAGGTCGTCAATGTGGAAACTACGCTCAGACGCAAGGATGGCGAGTTGATCGTTGTGCTGGAGAACTTCAGCGCAGTGCGCGGCGCGGATGGCCAGATCAAATACTATGAAGGCACCATGACCGATATCACCAAGGTCAAACAGACTCAGGATGCATTGGCCCAGCACGCCGAGGAACTGGAACGCCTGTTTCACGCGACCGATTCCTTGCTCTCCGCCACGCCGTTGAATGTAGAGCAACAGGCTCATAATATCGTAAATTCCATTCAGACTGAGTTTGACCATACCAATTGCAGCATCATATACAGGGACGACTCCACGGTGGAGCTAAAACGCATTGCTGTTGTGGGACCTTACTCCGATCAGATCAGGAAGAATAAACTCTATCTGGATGGCGTGGGTCTGGTTCCCAAGGCGATTCGTATCGGGCAACTCATCAACGCAAAAGACGTCAGCAACCAGCCAGACTACGTGCTGGGCTGGGAGGCTGCGCGCTCTGAACTGGTCATCCCGCTCAAGCTGGGCGAGAAAGTGATCGGCGCGCTTGACATCCAGAGCGTAGAGCCGGCGGCTTTCGACGAGGACGACGAGCGCTTGCTCTCGATCTACGCTGATCGGGCCGTGGAAGCCCTCGAAAACGCGCGTCTCAACCAGAAAACCGAGCGCAACTTGAAACGCATCCTGTCGCTGCGCGCGGTCGACATGGCCATCTCCTCCAGTTTCGATTTGAGTGTGGTGCTGGATACCCTACTCGGACAGCTGACCACCCAATTGTCAGTCGACGCGGCCGATATCCTGCTCTACGACCGCTACGAGCACAGTCTGAAATTCTCGCACGGACGCGGTTTCAAGACGCAAGCGCTGCGCTTCACCAAACTGAAGCCAGGCGAGGGTCACGCTGGAAAGGCAATGCTGGAGAACAAGACAGTCCACATCGCCGATTTGGACCAGGATAAGAATGGACTGGCGCGCTCGGAATTGCTTCCGGAGGAAGGCTTTGTCGCTTATTGGGGCGTGCCGCTGGTGGCCAAGGGGCAGACCAAGGGAGTGCTGGAAGTATTCCACCGCCAGGCTTTCAAACCTGCCCAGGAGTGGCTTGATTTCCTGGAAGTACTGGCTGGGCAGGCGGCTATCGCCATTGATAGTGCGGAACTGTATGAAAACCTGCAACGCGCGAATGCGGAGCTCTCGCTGGCATACGACAGCACCTTGGAAGGCTGGGCCAACGCGCTAGAACTGCGCGACAAAGAGACCGAGGGTCACGCCCGGCGTGTGACGGAGCGCACTCTGCGCCTGGCGGATGCGATGGGCGTCAAGGGGGGCGACCTGTTGCATATCCGCCGCGGAGCCTTGCTGCACGATATCGGCAAGATGGGCGTCCCCGACGAAATCCTGCTCAAACCCGGGCCGCTGACGGACGAGGAATGGGTCATCATGCGTAAGCACCCGGAATTTGCCTATAACCTGCTTTCCCCGATCTCCTATTTGCGTCCGGCCCTAGACATCCCCTATTGTCACCACGAGAAGTGGGACGGTACGGGCTACCCGCGCGGCCTGAAGGGAGAGGGGATTCCGCTGGCCGCTCGCATCTTTGCAGTGGTCGATGTCTGGGATGCGCTGCGTTCAGACCGGCCCTACCGCAAAGCCTGGTCGCGCGCCAAAGCCATGAGTCACTTGCGCGAACTGGCAGGCGTGCACTTTGATCCGCAGGTAGTGGAAATCTTCATCAAATTGGATCTGAATGATTGACCAGGTCGAAAACAACCTGGCGCTATGGCAAGTGGCATAAACCGGCCCCGCGCCACTCGTTACATAATCCTAAAAACGTACGACATTTGTCAATTGACTTCGCAAGGAGGATGCATTAATTTAAGTACGATATTTCACAGAGGAGAAATTCGTATGGCTATGAAGATCACCGAAGAATGCATTTCTTGCGGCGCTTGCGTCCCGGAATGCCCCACAGAATCGATTACCGAAGAAGACCCCATTTACGTCATTAACGCCGACACATGTGTGGAATGCGAAGGCCACTTCGATGAGCCGCAGTGCTTGTCGGTTTGTCCGGTGGAAAGCATCGTAAAAGCGTAACTGCGTTATAATCCAGACAACAGAATAAGAGACCTTCGGGGCAGGGTGACACCTGCACGGCGCTCCTACATGCCCGTACATCCAGCATGCCATGGAGCGGTGCAGGTGAATTCCCGATCGGTGGTATAGCCCACGAGCGCCATGCGCAGATGCGGTGTGATTCCGCAGCCGACGGTTACAGTCCGGATAGAAGAAGGCAGAACTGACCCGCCAGGGTTTGGTTCGTTATGAATGCCCCGGGAACGGATTCGTTTTCGGGGCGCCATTTTCAGGCAGGCTGCCAGGCCTGCCCCTACGCCCCGCATGGAACTTCCTGCGAGGTTTTTTATTCCGACGGCCGCGTACGGCAGTGGAACTGCATAGGCGCACGACAGGCACATGAGATTCACAAACTCCTTCTCCCGTTTGATCCGCTCGACCCGCTCCTGGTTGGGGATAGTATCCCTGGTGCTCGGGTTGCTGGCCTGGTGGGCGGCGGCACGCTTTGGCGGGTTGCCGGCCTTCATCCTGCCGGCTCCGGGCCAGGTCTGGATGCGCCTGTTGCGCTCGCTGGCCGACGGCAGCCTGGAGTTCCACAGTGCCGTGACACTGGCGGAGGTGCTGGCCGGGTTGTTTGCAGGCGCCGCCCTGGCGACAGTACTGGGTTACCTGGTAGCCAAATCGCGCGTGTTAGAGGACCTGCTTGCGCCTTACCTGGTGGCCAGCCAGGCCATCCCCCTGGTGGCCATTGCGCCGCTTTTGGTCATCTGGTTCGGGCCGGGCATGTTTTCGAAGATCCTGATCTGCGCACTGATCGTGTTCTTTCCGGTCCTGATCAACACCGTGGTGGGCGTGCGTTCCGTGCCGACGCCCCTGAATGACCTGATGCGCTCACTGCGCGCCAGCCGGAGCCAGATCCTGGTGAAACTCGAAATCCCGGCCGCGCTGCCGATCTTCCTGGGCGGTCTGCGCATCGGCGCCACGCTGTCGGTCATCGGTGCGGTGGTAGGCGAACTGGTCGGCGCAGACCAGGGCCTGGGTTTTCTGATCAACGTCGGGCGCGGACAGTACGACACGGCCCTGGTCTTTGTGGCTGTCTTTGCCCTGATTATCCTGGCCCTGGCGCTGTACGGCCTGGTGGCCTGGGCAGAGCACCACCTCCTGAGGTGGCAGGAGGTCCCGGGGCGCAGGTAAGGGATCTTCCTGCCCCAGGGACCGTAGGTCACGCTTCCAGCGTGACAACTTGAGGAGAAAAACCATGCAAAAAAGAATGCTCTTACTTGTCTTAGTGGGTATCCTGCTTGTAACCTGTACTGGGGGTGGTGGGGCAGGCTCCAGCAGTGAGGCCTTGCAGACCGTCACTCTGCCAGTGGGGTACATCCCGAACATTCAATTCGCGCCGCTCTACGTGGCGGTCGACCAGGGCTACTTCAGGCAGGCCGGGCTACAGGTCGAGTTCGATTATTCGTTCGAGACGGACGCAGTTGCCCTAGTGGGGGCAGATGAATTGCAGTTCGCGGTCGTCTCGGGCGAGCAGGTGCTGCTGGCGCGCGCGCAGGGGTTGCCGGTTGTGTACGTGGCGGCCTGGTACCAGCAGTACCCGGTGGCCGTGGTCTCGAAGGCCGATCAGGGGATTCGTGCCCCTGCCGATCTGGCCGGAAAACGCATCGGCCTGCCGGGCCTGTACGGCGCGAACTACATCGGCCTTGAAGCCTTGCTCTTCTCGGCCGGGCTGAGCGACGCCGACGTGACGCTCGATTCGATCGGCTTTAACCAGGTCGAAGCGTTAGCGGCCGACCAGGAGCAGGCCGTATCCGTCTATGCGGCCAATGAGCCGGTGCAATTGCGCGCCCAGGGCTACGAGATCAACGAAATCCGCGTGGCCGATTACGTGCAGTTGGCCTCGAATGGCCTGATCACCAACGAAAAGACGGTCAAAGAGAACCCTGACCTGGTACGGCGCATGACAGCCGCCTTCCAGCGTGGCCTGGCGGATGCCATCGACGATCAGGAGGCTGCCTACCAGATGAGCCGTGCTTACATCCCCAACCTGCCCGAAGCGGATCAGGACGTGCAAATGCAGGTGCTGGCGCGATCGATCGAGTTGTGGAAGACAGCGGGCCGCCTGGGTGAGTCGAATCCGCAGGCCTGGGATAACATGCAGGACACGCTGCTCAAGATGGGCTTGCTGACGCAGCCTCTGGATGTGAATCAGGCCTTCACCAACGAATTCCTGCCTTAACCGAGTTGCCTTCGTCATGACAGCTTCCGCTCCCATCCTGACCGTCCACGAACTTTCAGCCGTGTTTCCTGACGACAACGGCGGCCTGCACGCGCTTGATAAGGTCACCTTCGAGGTCTGCCCGCGGGAGTTTGTATGCGTGCTGGGGCCGTCGGGCAGCGGCAAGAGCACGTTGTTGCGCATCCTGGCCGGGCTGTTGGAGCCGTCTGACGGAAGGATCCAATTTGCCGGCGGGGAGCAGCCGCGCATCGGTATGATCTTCCAGCAGGCCAACCTGATGCCTTGGCGCACGGTGGTTGAGAACCTGACCTTGCCGCTTGAACTGGGTGGCGTTGAAAACGGCCCGACGCGCGCCCTGGCGCAGGAGCTGATTGAATTGGTGGGTTTGCAGGGCTTTGAGAGCTACTGGCCACGTGACCTGTCGGGAGGCATGGCCCAGCGCGTGGCTATTGCGCGCGCGCTCATCCATGACCCTGACCTGCTACTGCTGGATGAGCCCTTTGGTTCGCTGGACGCCCTGACGCGCGAGCGCATGTGGGGCGAGCTCTCGCATATCTGGCAGGCTAGGCAGAAGACGGTCCTGATGGTCACGCATTCCATCTCAGAGGCACTCTTTCTGGCTGACCGCGTGCTGGTGCTCACTCAGCGCCCGGGCAAGGTCAAGCTAGACCTGGAAGTGGACCTGCCTCGTCCGCGGCATGATGAGATGCGCTACACGCCTCACTTCGGCCGCCTGGCCAGGCGTTTGAAAGAGGCCATCGGGTAGAATGGGCCGCTCCCGTCATCATGTCATACTGAGGCTGTGGGCCGAAGCATCTCCTCCACAGGGAGAAGGAGATCCTTCGGTCGTGAATACACTCCCACCATTAGACTTAGGGTTTGAAACCAGATTCTTGCTGATTAAGAACTCCCGCCAGACGCGGGAGTTCTTTTCATGTATTCGGTTCACTCTGAAACATAGCCCTCGAGTGAGCATTCAGTTTCTTGTCTGCAATTGCCCGAGCAGCCTTTCCGTGGCCAGGGCGACGTCGGCCACCGCTGTCTCGAAGACCGCCTGGTTGGCGCGTGAGGGCTGGCGGTAGCCGCTTACCTTGCGCACGTATTGAAGCGCAGCTTCGTGGATCTCCTGCTGGGTGGCCTGCCGGTCCGGTAGGCGCAAAGGTTTAATGCTTCGGCACATGGTTTATTTCTTCTCCCGGGCTAATTTTCGCCTGACGAGCGCCTGCAATTTCTCCAGGGAGTCGCAGGCGTTCATTTCATCCGGCGTGATCCATAAATTCATCTGGCCGTTCCGCTGCAGGAAGGCTGCCGGTAACGGTGCATCTTTGAGAGCATGGAATTGATCGAGTTCATCGCGATGCAGGAATTTGATTTCGACCCCAAGCTCGCAGATGAAGTCGCGCCAGGAGCGGCGCATGCCCAGGTTATCGTAGGTCAGCGCACACAGGCGGCACGGGTAGGTCGATGGGGAGGCCAGCTTGTGCGCCCAATCCTTCATGGCATTCAAAAGCCCGCTGTTGGCGTTGTAGGCAAACAGGATCTTGCTCATGCCCACAAGATGGGCTCAAACCCGCGACCCTTACCGGCTTTCCTGTGGTCTGGTCAGAACCTGCGGCCAGTCCAGCGGGACACTGGCCATGGGGCAACTTAGCCATCGCGGTCCAAGCACGCCGTGGAGATTTCTGGAATATAAGCGGAGGGGCAACAATCTACCTGCTGTCCCAATTAGCGCTTCTAGATTATGTCAGGGTTCGACCACCAAAGTGAAGGGAAGTCTGCTCACCTCTCCAGGGCTGTAAACGATTAAATTGCCGCCATCGTCGGTCCAGCCATCTCGTACACTCGACTTAAGGTAGTACACCACTTCAATCTGATATTCTCCCGGCTCTAACGGCCCGAATTGGGCTGTATCGTACATAAACAGACTATGTTCCCACCAGAGATCATCCCAATTAGAACGATCCACGCAAGGTATCGCAGACAAGTTCAGAATTTCTTTATTGCGATTGCCATACAGGCGTTCCCCGTTGACGAATAACTGGATATCCATGGACTGGTAGTTCGCTTGGAAATAGTCTTCGAGTGCTCCCCAATACCCGTAAGAAAACTCGATGGGAGCCTCAGAACGAGCCGCCACCTCTTGTCCGCAGGCGCGAGAAAGGGCAACCCGCTGAACAGGTGTTCCGACACCAAGCGTCGTACTTCCTGAAAAGATGCCCTGGCTGAAAAGCAGCGCCGCCCCCCCCGTGAGAATGACCAGGCCAATGACAGCCAGGCCCCAGGTGGGTAGTCTCTTTTTGGCCGACGGCTCTTCTGATTTTGTCGGTGGAATGTATCCGGGCTCGATAGTTCTTTCTGGCTCAGGTTGCGGTGCAACTGCTCTGCGAACAGGCTTTTCAACCGGTGTGGGCGCTGACGCCGGAGGCGCCGCCTGCCTGGGAGTTGCAACTTTCAGGTGCTGGCCACAATACCCGCAGACCTTGGCGCTATCGGGGACTTCGTTTCCGCAATTTGTGCAATACATCCTTGCTCCTTTGCTATGGGCAGGCACACCAGGACGGGCAGGGAGGGTTGAGGCAATAAACCGTATGCCAGCTGCCCCCCGCGGCATTGCAGGCCGGCTCGCTCAGGCTCTGAGAGCAGGCGGGTCCTCCACTACCGGAGGAACTGCAGACACAGGTATTACTACTTGTATCCCAAATGCCTCCGTAGGAGGAGCATTCGCTCGGGCTTACATTAGCGGTGCAACCGGAACCGCTTCCGCCTGAACCGCCGCTACTACTCAGGCTGCCTGCATCGGGAAATACATCGGCGCGTTCCAGATTGAGAATGGGATTTGGACAGCTGTTTAGATACAATTTTAAGCCTTGTACCGTGTTGTAGTAATCAGCGGGGACAGCGATGTCACAATACAGGCGTTCTTTGTACCCTGCAAAATAGCAATTGTCAGTGTTATACGTTCCGATTTCAAGCCTGTACTCCCAGGCCTGGTAATCTCCGGAAATTTCCTTTTCCAGCCCGGGCACACCGCCGGGCATTTTGACGTACATGGTAGGCGGGTCGAGCCAGACGGTGGTCATACTCAGGTCTTCGAAAAGGCTGCAACGATCAGGAGTTTGCGGTTGTGATTGTGGGGGCGGGGCGGGCGCAGGCGGCTCGGTTGCAAGCGGGGCTTCAGGCTGAGGCTGGGTATATTTTTTCGTGGGGGTAGGAGCCGGCGGGTTGTAGACAGGCTCAGATTGGGAGTTGTTCAGCACCACAGGTGGTTGGAAGACAGCAGGCGGTTTGGTTAGCGGCGTGGTCATGATGGCGATCAAGATCCCCAGCAAAATGCCGATGACCGTCAGGATATTCTTCCATAAACTGTAATCAGGAGCAAGCCCATCCTGCTCAGGGGCGAACGTAGGGGTGATGGGCTCCCGCCCGGGCGCCGCTTGACGCATGGCCTTGACCGGACGGATTATCTGATCCGACATATTGGATTGCCCCATGTTCTGCATCGCCAGATTCGACGGATCGAACATATCCGAGGGATTCATCGTATCGTATGGGTTGAATAACTCGCTGCCCAAGATATCACTTTTCTGGATAAGGTTGTTGTCGAGCAAGCCAGCCAGCAGATCATCGCGGTTGAGGATATCGTCTCGATTGAGGATATTCGCCAACAGATCATCACGGTTGAGGATGTCGTCTCGATTGAGGATATTGACAAAATCTTCTCGAGTGAGGATGTCATCCCGGTTGAGGATGTCAACCAACAGATCATCCCGGTTGAGGATGTCATCCCGGTTGAGGATATCTACCATGAAATCATCGCGGTTGAGGATGTCATCACGGTTGAGGATGTCCGAAATGACAGTCGCCGGGTCGCCGGGGTTGTACTTTCGGGCTGTTTCCAGGATCAGGTCGGTCTTCTCGGAATTCGAGAGGTTGCCCTTGTTGATCTTGTTCTTGAGTTGTTGAAGCGCCTGTTGGTATCGTCTTGTTTTCGCCTCCAACTGCTGCTGATAGGCAAGATCCCCTTTCAAGCGGCCCATGGCAGCTTCATTACTGGCCTGCGAGGTTGGATCGGAAGACGGCTTCAGGTTGAGGTCGCCATCGCCAATTCGCCCGTGAGTCGATTCTTTTTTGATAAATTGATCGAAAGACTTTTGCTGATCGGGAGTCAATCCATTGAGTAGATCTTTGCTTCCGTTGCTCATCTTGTCCTCCTGTTCATCCGAGAGATTGGAACAGCGCATTGAGCACCAGCATGCCCAGCTTGCCCATCACATAGCCGCTGACGCTGCTGACCGCGAACCGGATCACTGCTTTCAACCAGAAGGGCATACCTTTTCGCCTGCGCACGGGTCGCCTGACCTGCGGGGTTGGCACAACACGTGTACTCAACTCTGTGCCGCATTCCTCACAAAACCGCACGTCTCTTCGATTGCAGAATCCACAGACGGGGCACGTAACGGCGGCAAGCTTTAAAGCTGACTCTCGCTGGCGTTTTGGTGGGTCGACCTCGGGCATGGGGATTGCCAGGGATGCACCGCATTCCTCGCAATACTGTATACCGCTACGGTTAGCATAACCGCAGTCAAGGCAGGTTGTCCCTGCAGTAGCGGCTTTCTTACTTGAAAGCGGAGTTGCTGGTGCACGAGCCGGTGTTACCATCTTTTCGCCACACGCTTCACAGAACTTAGCATTGGCTCGGTTCGTATGTCCACATTTTTGGCATTGCATGAGTCTTCTCCCTATGATCAATGGCAGGTTATTTCTATGCCAGATGGGGTCATCCTTAGCTACAGCAGTATAGAAAAGCCAATAGCAGGTTGGGCGCGAACAATGCCCATGGCTGTGCTTCAGATTGTTACCAATAAAGAATCGATAAGGATTGGAGTCTTCCGAAAAGTCTGTCAGGTAGAGCTTTCGGCAAACGTTATAGGTTGGTTTCTCCCTGGTTTCCCCTCATGTGGAAGAATTGAGTTAATCTTAATATAAAAAGAGGCAGTCTCAATTTACATTCTTGTTAGGAGTAATGAACTTCTTTCAAGGCTTTTCTCCCTGCGATGCACTTGCTTGTTACATCGTGGGCCAATCCAGCAGCAATACTTCGACCAGCAGGCGCGCATTGACGTTACGGTCCAGGCGCTCCTGGGCTGTTTCCAGGTCGCGCACCAGCCTGCGCGCGCGGCTCAGGCTCAGGTGTCCTGCCAGCTTCGCGATGCTTTCGCGGAAATCGAGGTTTGCAATGGGCGTCGCCGCGCCGCTGGCGCGCAGCAGCACGTCGCGCCAGTAGGAGGTCCACACCAGCAGGGTCTCGCGCATGGCTTCGCGGTCCCGGGCCAGCTTTTCGGCATACTTGAATTTGTCGACGCGCGTGGCGCGGAGCAGCGCTTGGATATCGTCCAAGCGTTCCGCGCGCAGGGCCAGCGTGGATGGGTCTGCAAGCAAACGCAGGGCGTAACCGGGCCGGCCGCCGGAAATATGCGCGATCAGGTCGGCCTGTTCCCTGCCGGCGCCGCTGGAGATCAGGTGGTCTGCCAGGGCTTCGATCGGCATGGGGCGCAGGCGCAGCACCTCGCAACGGGAGGTGATGGTCGGAAGCAGTTGCTCGGGGGCATTTGCGGTCAGGATCAGGATCACCTGCTTGGGGGTGTCTTCCAGGGTTTTCAGCAGGGCGTTGGTAGCGCCCTCGCTGGCTTCGTGGAAGCGCAGGAAGAGCACCACACGATAGCCGGCCTGATAGGGTTTTAGGGATACCAGGCGCCGGATCTCACGCACTTGCTCCACTTTCAGCGTACCGCCCGGGTGGTCCGCTGCCACCACCGAAAGATCTGGGTGCGCCTCTGTGATGAACCCCCGGCAATCGCGGCAGGCGCCGCACGGCTCCCCTGGCGCAGTGGGTTGTGGGCAGTTGAGCGCCTGGGCAAAGCGCAGCGCCAGTGTCCGTTTGCCCAGGCCGGGCGGCCCGCTGAAGAGGTAGGCGTGGCGTACACGACCGCGCGCCAGCTGCCCGCGCAGCATGTCCACTGCCCATTCGTGGCCCAGCAGGTTCCAGTTACCCATCGTTGGGGTCAATCCTAAATCGTCCAACCCAAATCGTCAATCTAAAATCTAAACTCCTAGATCCTATTCATCCCCGGCCCTCAAACGCAAATACGACTTGTAACGCTCCGGGTGCACTTCCCCCGTTGTAACCGCAGCCAGCACTGCACAGCCCGGCTCATGAATGTGAGAGCAGTCGCTGAACTGGCAGTGCGGTACACGCTCGCGCAGTTCGGGGAAATAGCCGTCAAGCTCCTCCGGTTCGGTGTCCCACAGCGCCAGCGACTTCCAGCCGGGAGTGTCGGCCACGTAGCCGCCCTCCGCCAACGGCAGCAGCTGGCGCACGACGGTGGTATGCCGCCCCTTGTTCATGGCCTGGCTGACCTCCTTGACCTCCAGGCCCAGGCCCGGCTGTAAGGCGTTCAACAGGCTCGATTTCCCGGCTCCGCTGGGGCCGGCCAGGACGCTGATCGCCCCCTTGAGCAGCACGCGCAGGTCCTCCACTCCACGGTGGGTTTTTGCCGATGTGTAGTGTACCGGGTAGCCCAGCCCTGGGTATAGGCCGAAGGTCTCCTCTGCCTGTTCCGCTCCGACCAGGTCCACTTTGTTGGCCAGGATGACGGCCGGGATGCGCTGCTTTTCGGCGATGACCAGGAAGCGGTCGAGCATGCGTAATTTGGGTTGCGGGCGCGCGCAGGCGAAGACGAAGACGGCCTGATCGGCGTTGGCCAGCAGGATCTGCCGGTAGATGCCCTGCGGGCGCGGGTCCATGCGTACGATGGCGCGCTGCCGTTCTTCGATCGCCTCCACCACTCCGCTGCCGTCCTCCAGCCGTGTGAGTTGCACGCGGTCGCCGATGGCCGCCAGGTCGCCCTCACGCGGACCTCGCTTGAGACGCCCTCGCAGCTGGCAAACGACCGGGCCCTCCCTGGTCTCGACAATGTAGAAACCAGATTGGGCCCGGATGATCAAACCAGAGAGGGGATGCTCGGTCACTCGTTGGTTTTTGGGGTTTTGGTGGGGATGCCACCCAGCGGAGTGGGAGTCTTGGGCACGCCGATATTGGCCTCCCACGGCAGCAGTCCTTGCGGGCTGCCGAAATAATGCACCTGGATCATGCGACGGAAGATCGGCCCACCATATTCTGAACCGTCGCCGACGTTCTCCACGACCACCGCTACGGCGATATCAGGTTTGTCCTCGCAGACCGGGTAGTCGGCCACTTTCTCGGAGCAATAGGTATAACCGGCAAAAAAGGCATGCGGCTTGCCGGAGGCAGCACCAGATTCAGCCGTGCCGGTCTTACCTGCTGCCGGGAAGTCCATGCCGCGCAAGCGGTAGTTGGCGGTGCCGCGCGGGTTTTGCACCACGCTGATCATGGCGTCCTGCAGCACCTTCAGATTCTCCGAACGCAGCGGCAGGGTGCCGCGCGCCTCGGGCTTGAAGACCACCGTGGGGTCGCCCTCAATGGGCTGGATCTTCTCAATTAATTGCGGGCGGTACAGGGTGCCGCCGTTGCCGATGGCCCCAATCATCACGGCTACCTGCAGCGGAGTGACCAGCACATCGCCCTGGCCGATGGCCTGGTTGACGGCCTCCACCAGGCCGGCCGGGTTGTTGATCTGCCCGGAGGCTTCGGCGACCTGGTCGATGCCGGTCGGCGCGCCCAGGCCAAAAGCGCGTGCCATGTTGGCGATGTCGTTGCCACGGTCGAAGTTGTACAGGTCAAAGGCGATATGCCAGAACCAGGGGTTGCAGGAGCGCATCAGGCCTTCCGGCAGGGTCAGCAGGCCAGAGGGCTGGGTTGAACTGGTGTTGCAGAAGTTCCCGGCCGCCAGGGCTTCCTGGCATTTCTGCCAGGTCCAGTCGTGGCGCACCTGGTCGGTCATTTCGGTCCAATCGTACTGGCAGTCCCAGGTGGTCTCGGGCAGGAATAGCCCGCTTTCCAGGCCGGCCGAGAAGGTGATCACCTTGAAGACCGAGCCGAGCGGGTACTGCCCCTGGGTCGCGCGGTTGACCAGCGGTTGCGTGCTGTCGTTCAGCAGGTCGGTCAGCAGGTTGTTGTTGTAATTGTTAGGTTCGAACAGGTTGGCGTCGAAGCCTGGCGAGGAGGCCATGGCCAGCACACGGCCGCTGTCGCGTTCGAGCACGACCACCGCGCCCTGGAAGCCGGTCAGGGATTGCTGGGCGTAGTACTGCAGGTTGTTGTCGATGGTCAGGTAGATCGAGTCGGCCGGCTGCGGGTCGCTGGCGGCGATGCGCGTCACGACCTGGCCGGAAGTAGGATCGACCACGTAGAGCGAACCGCCGTGCTTGCCGCCCAGGTAATTTTCAGCGGATTTCTCGATGCCGGCTGCGCCCACGCGCTCGTCCCCGCGGTAGCCCAGGCGGCGGTACTCATCCAGGTTTTCGGGTGAAATGAACTGGGTGTAGCCGACCGCCTGCGAGGCCAGCTTCTGGTGGTAGAAGCGCGCTTCATACGGCGTGACCACCAGGCCGTCAGGGCTGAGCGCCAGAATGCGCTCGGCCTCATCCACAGAAGCCTCGCAGAGCGGGATGTACCAATCAGCGCCGGCGGACAGGTAGGCATCCTCGATATCCTCTTGCGTCACACCGCACTGCCGGGCAAGCTCGCTGACCAGCGTACCTTCGGAGTTCGGAGTGATCTGGCCAGGGATGATGCCCAGCGCCACCGCATTGGCCTGGTTGACGATCGCATTCCCACTGCTGTCGTAGATATCGCCGCGAGAAGGGATCTGGTAGTCCATGGCCAGCTTGTTGCCGCCGGCCAGTTCGGGCAGGATCAGGCCATCTTCCCATTGCAGCCTCCAGCCTCCATCCTCCAGGCCGAAGTGCGCCACCATGTCGCGCGAAATGTCCCCCACCAGGGCGGTATGGTAGACGATGCGGTAAGAGACCTGCGAGATGTAGGGGCTGTTGATCAGCGCGGAAAGGATCTCGAAATCGAAGCTTCCGGCGCTCATGGTGTTGAGCGCCTCGCGATGGCGGGTCTCGAAGTCCTCAAGGGAGATCGCATCGCGGCTGACCTGGGTCAGCAGTGCATACATGGTAGCGTAGTCATCTGCCTTGAAGGCCTCCAGGTAGGCCTGCATGGGTGCTTGCGCATCCGGGGCCGGAGTGATCATGACCGGCGGCTTGGATAAGGGGGTGGGTGAGGCAAACAGGGAGAAGCCACCGCCCCCGCTGCCGGTACCGCCACAGGCTGACAGCACGGTCAGGATCAAAGCCAGATTTATCCAGCGCAGGAATTTCATGCTTCACCTTTGGTTTCGTGTACCAGTTCTCCGCGCAGGATCGCGCCGGAGATGGGACAATCATACCCGAGTTCGCCCTGGCAGGCGAGTGAGGGGTCGGCCTGCGCGGGCAGGCCCAACGCGCCCAGCAGGCGCGTCAGATGGCAGAGCGGCAGGCCCATCACGCTGGCGTAACAGCCAGATAGGACCTGCACAGGCCTGAACCCGCCGTGCTGGATGCCGTAGGCGCCGGCCTTGTCGAGCGGATCGCCGCTGCGCACGTAAGCCTCGATCTCTTCGTTACTGTAGGCGCGCATCGGCACATCCGTCACGCACAGGTCCGTCAGGATCTGCCCGTCACCCGTGCGTAGCACAGCCAGCCCGGTGTAGACCCGGTGGACTCGCCCGCGCAATTGCCGCAGCATGCGCGTAGCATCCGTTGCGTCGGCCGGTTTTCCCAGTAACTCATCCCCGTCCACCACGATGGTGTCGGCGGCCAGCACGAGCGGCCCCGCCTGGACTTCAGACGCCACAGCACGGGCTTTTGTTTCCGCCAGTCGCAGGACGTAGACATCCGGCGCTTCGCCGGTCATCTGGCGCTCATCGACATTCGCCGTGGCCGTCTCGAAGCTCCAGCCGCCCAGGGCCAGTAAATCCCGCCGGCGGGGAGATTTGGAAGCCAGTACGAGCCTGGTTGGTGCGTTCACGGGGAAGGATTCTAACACAAAGCGCCTTTCGAACCTTAAGCGCGCATGAGTGCGCTCCGGGCTTGTTTGAAGTCTCTTATCCAACCTAGAGTATAAAGGCATAGCATGCTTCCGAAGAGTCCTCTTTGTCATGCCATGCTCCCGAAGGACACCGGGACGGTGTGAGCCCAGCGAAGCATCTCCAATACAGTGCAGTTGATCCTTCGGTCGCGCACCTGCCCTCCCGAAGGCAGTTCGTCCTCGTATAGCATCCCTGAAGCGAGGCGGAAGGGGCGCGAGGGTGCCTGCCCGAGACGGGAACACCGGGACGGTGTGGCGGGCAGTGCCAGGGAAAACCGCTCCCTCACACCGTGACATTCCAGGGATTTGAAGAAAGCCTTGAAAAGTATGTTGTTGCCTCTGGCATCTTCGCTCAGGCCATTGTACAATGCGAAGAAATGGCTGGTCATCTTTGAGGAGGTGGATGTGAAAGCATTGCAGCAGCGCATTTTGCAGGAAGGCAAGAACCTGGGGAACGGTATCCTGAAGGTGGATGGGTTCGTCAACCACCAGGTCGACCCGGCCCTGATGGAAGCCTGCGGAAAGGAGTTTGCGCGCCGCTTTGCGGCCGTGGGCGCCACCAAGGTGCTGACGGCTGAGATCTCCGGAATAGCTCCTGCCCTGACCACAGCCATCCACCTGGGAATACCGGTGGTCTACGCGCGCAAACACAAGCCCATTACCATGCCCGATCAGGTGCTGCTGACCCTGGCGCCCTCGCACACCAAAGGCCGCACGGTCGAGTTGATCGTCTCGCCTGAATTCCTGTCAGGCGGTGAGCGAGTGCTGATCATTGACGATTTCCTGGCCAGCGGGCAGACCATCCTGGGTCTGGTGCGTCTGGCGGAAACGGCCGGCGCCAAGGTGGTGGGTATCGGCGCCCTGATCGAGAAGGCCTTCGAGGGCGGGCGCCAGGTGCTCCAGCCGTTGGGGATTCCCATCGAAGCACTGGTGCGCATTTGTGCCATGGATGATGACAGGATCGAATTCTGTCCGTAGCGCGCCGTAGCCTGCTTGTTGATATGCCTGGCGCGTATATCGCCAGCACAAAAATTGATCAGGTGATCTCTCGCCCTTTGCTCCTCTCCTTGCGTCACCGTTCCCGAAGCGAAAGCACCAACGGAGGGGGCAGGAAGGGGGTACTTACCCTATGACCGACTCCATCGCCATCCTCGACTTCGGTTCGCAATACGCACAGCTGATCGCCCGCCGCGTACGCGAGGCGCAGGTCTATTGCGAGTTGTTCCCTTGGGACGCGCCACCAGAGCAGGTCCAGGCGCTTGACCCCAAGGGCTTTATCCTTTCGGGTGGGCCCAGTGCGGCCTACGAGCCTGGCGCGCCGGTCGTACCGGATTACGTGCTGGCTTCCGGTAAGCCTGTCCTGGGCATCTGCTACGGCATGCAGGCTCTGACCGTGGCCCTTGGTGGGCAGGTTGACCCCGCCGCCGCGCGTGAGTTCGGCCATGCAAAGATCGAACCATTGATACCGGGTACGATGCTGGATATGCTTTCCACTGTCTGGATGTCGCACGGCGATCGCATCACGCGTATGCCGGATGGTTTCGTGGCGCTGGCAAAATCGGGCAACAGTCCTTATGCCGCCATGGGCGATTTCGAGCGCAAATACTTTGGTGTGCAATTCCATCCCGAAGTTCATCACACCCCGCACGGCGAGGCCCTGTTGCGCCATTTTGCAGTCGAAATCTGCGGGGCGCACCCGGACTGGACGCCTGCTTCCATTATCGAGGAGAGCCTGACGCGTGTGCGCGCCCAGGTGGGGCAGGCCCGTGTACTGGCAGCCGTCAGCGGCGGGGTGGACTCGTCTGTTGCGGCGGCATTGGTTCACAGGGCGGTTGGTGAGCAACTGGTGGCCGTCTTCGTGGATACCGGCCTCTTGCGCGCAGGCGAGCCGGAACAGGTCGCGACGACTTTCCGCGAGCAACTGGGCGCCGAGCTGGTGGCGGTGGATGCGTCCGAGGCTTTCCTGTCGGCTTTGCAGGGCGTCACCGAGCCGGAACAGAAGCGGCGTATTGTGGGCGAGAAGTTCATCCGGATCTTTGAAGAGCAGGCCTGGCAACTTGGCGAGCCGGAGTTCCTGGTGCAGGGTACGATCTACCCGGACGTGGTCGAATCGTCCGCCCCGGACCGCGCCCAGGCCGAGCGCATCAAGACCCACCACAACGTGGGTGGGCTGCCGCCTGACATGCGTTTCGAGCTGGTCGAGCCGCTGCGCTACCTGTTCAAGGACGAAGTGCGCGCAGTGGGCGAGGCCCTGGGTCTGCCGGAGGCAATGGTCTGGCGGCAGCCCTTCCCGGGCCCCGGTCTGACCGTGCGCTGCCTGGGCGAGGTGACACGCGAACGCGTGGCCCACCTGCGCGCAGCGGACGCCATCCTGCAGGAGGAGCTGTCGGCAGCAGGCCTTCTGGGCAAGCCGGACGCACCCATTGCCCAGACCACTTCAACGCATGCTTCGCAGGCCTTCGCGGTCTTGCTGCCCGTGCGCTCGGTGGGCGTGATGGGAGACCAGCGCACCTACCAGGAAACGGTCGCGATCCGGGCCGTGTCCACCGAGGATTTCATGACCGCCGACTGGACGCGCCTGCCGCACGACCTGCTGGCCAGGGTTTCGAGCCGCCTCGTAAACGAAGTGGACGGAATCAACCGCGTCGTGTATGATATTACCAGCAAGCCGCCCGGGACGGTCGAATGGGAATGAAGACGCCGGGCAAAAGCTGCCCGCTTGAAAGTCCGGGCTGAGGGACATCCGCGATCGGGAGGAGCGTATGGCGTTCGACCTTGGTGAAGTACTGGCCCGCGCCTGGCAGATCACTTGGAAGTACAAGGTGCTCTGGGTGTACGGGCTCATCAGCATGCTGTTTGGATTCCTGTTCCTGCCGATCGGGTTTGCCCCTATGATCAGTATTTTCATGACTGAAGATGTCCCCGTCTGGTTTGAAGAACCGCTTTACATCCTGGGCTATATGCTGCTCTTTGTGGTCTGGATGGTTGTTTTCTACCTGGTAGGCGCGCTGCTCCAGGCTGCGCTTTCCTTAGGCGTGCTGCAGGCCGATCGCGGTGCGGGCGGGTTGGTCTTCTGGGAGATGCTGAAAGCCAGCAGGCCGTACTTTCGGCGCTTCATGGGAGTGCTGACCCTGCTGGCGGGCGGCGTCGTGCTGGTGATGGCGGGCTACTTTACGCTCCAGATCGTCGTTTCGATACTGACCCTCGGGTTAGGCGCCATGTGCCTGGTCCCGCTACAGTTCCTCCTTTATCCGCTGATGCTGGTGGCCTATGCCTGGATGGAGCTGGCCCTCGCCTCCATTGTGGTGGATGAGCTGGGCGTCTTCGAAGCAGCCCGGCGCGGCTGGCAGCTCTTTCGCCAGAATCTGCTGCCGGTCAGCCTTATGACCCTGATCATGTACCTGGGTGTAGGCATGTTGTCCGGGTTCATTGCGATCCCGCTGATGGTGCCTTTTTTTGCGGTGCCCTTCGCGTGGATCGAAGGGGCGGAGTTGAGCAAGGCCCTGTTGTGGGTCACCGGGCTTTGTGCTCTGGCCTACCTTCCTGTCCTGGCTGTGTTCCAGGCCGCGGCCATGACATTTATGAAATCCGGCTGGGTCCTGACATACCTGCGGCTGACACGAGACCACGCAAGCACGATCCCGGCGGCCGCGCCGGCCTGATCCCCTTTATGAGGAGGCTTTCATGAACTTTAATTTTGGCGAGGTGCTCACGCGCGCCTGGCAGATCACCTGGAAGTACAAAGTGCTGTGGATCTTCGGCATCCTGGCGAGCTGCTCCGGTGGCAATGGCGGGGGTGGAGGCGGCGGAGGTGGCAACACCGGCTTCTCGACCGGTCCTTCGGACTTTAATGTTCCTCCGGAGATTCAACGCTTCATCCAGATGATGGAGGACGCTGTCGGCTGGGTGGAAAACAACTTGTGGATCTTCATCGTACTCGGAGTGGTCGTCTTGCTGCTGGTGGCCCTTTCCATCTTCCTCGGAACCGTCGGGCGCATTGGCCTGATCAAAGGCTCGTACCAGGCAGAGATGGGGGCTGAGCGCCTGGCCTTCGGTGAGTTGTTCAGCGCCAGCCTGCCGTACTTCTGGCGCGTGTTCGGGCTTTCCTTCCTGATCGGGCTGGCTTTCTTCGTGCTGATCGTCCCGCTTGTTTTGCTAGGCATTTTTACCGCCGGGGTGGGCTTCCTGTGCCTGTTGCCCTTGATCTGTTTGTTGGTTCCAGTGGCAATCGCGGTAGGCATTCTTATCGAGCAGACCAACCGCGCCATGGTGCTCGAGGAACTGGGCATCTTCGACGGCCTGCGCCGCGGTTGGGAGATTGCCAGGTCGAACATAGGGCCGGTGATTGTCATGGCGCTGATCCTGTTCGGCATCTCGCTGGTGCTGGGAATCGTCTTTGCCCTGCCGGTCTTCATCGTGGTTATCCCGACCATTTTCACCTTTGCCGCGGGTAAAGGCCAGTCCTTCACGCCGCTCTACGTGGCCATGGTGTGCATCTGTCTGTATACGCCGGTCGCATGGCTGCTGAACGGTATCCTATCCACTTACACTCAATCGGCCTGGACACTGACCTACATGCGCCTGACTGGAACCCCTGCCCCATCGGAGAAACCCGTTCTCTCGGAACCAAATGCCTAAACGTCTATGGGCCCTGCTCGGCAGCCTCTTGTTCCTGGCGGCTGGGCAGGGTTTTGTGGTCCATGCGCAAACCGCGAGTTGGGCCGATCTGTCCCTGGTCAACGCGCAGGGCTTTCCCACAGTAGCTGCTCTGCTGGACGTGTTCGACGCCCAGGGGCAGTTCGTGACCGGCCTGCAGCCTGCAGATGTCACCGTGCTGGAAGATAGCGCCCCTCTGCCGGTGGTCGGGCTCAGCGAGTCCGCGCCCCCGGCCCAGATCGTGGTGGCGGTCAACCCCGGCCCCGCTCTGGATGTTCGCGATGGGGAGGGGATCCAGCGCTTCCGCCGTATCGTGGCGGTGCTGGGCGGCTGGGCGCAGGCCCGGCCATCCGATACCCCCGATGATCTGAGCCTTGTGACCCTGGCCGGGCCGATCATCACGCATGCCACTCCTTCTGAATGGGTGGTATCGCTCACTTCCTTCCAGCCGGATTTTCGCTCTACAACGCCCAATGCCCAGGTGCTGACCACCGCGCTGAACACGGTCAACGAGCAGATCGCCTTACCGGGCATGAAGCGCGCCATCCTGCTCATCACGCCCCACATGGAAGATCCCAACCTTGATCTGACCCTGAATGCGCTGGGCGAGCAGGCCGTCGCCAACCGGGTGCGTATTTTCGTGTGGTATGTCGACGCCGAGACCTACTTTGGTACCTCGAGCGCCATTTCCTTCAAGGCCCTGGCTCTGCAGACCGGCGGCAGCTATTTTGCCTTCTCTGAACTGGAGACCTTTCCCGACCCCGAATCGTATTTTTCCCCCTTGCGGCATCTCTACACGCTGAGCTACGACTCAACCATCAGGGCCGCGGGCCAGCATACCCTCTCGGCTGAAGTGCTTATCCCAGGGGGAAAAGTGGCCACGTCCAGCCAGAACTTCAGCGTCGATATCCAGCCTCCGAACCCCATCCTGGTCATGCCGCCCGGGCAGATCCTGCGCCAGGCGCCTCCGGATGACCCCTTCAACACAGAGGTCTTGCTGCCGTCACAACAGCGGCTGGAGATCATCGTGGAATTCCCCGATAACCACCCCCGTACGCTGGCGCGCACCACCCTGTACGTGGATGGTGAGATCGCCGCCCAGAATGACGTCGCGCCCTTCGAAAACTTCACCTGGGATCTGACGGACTATACCCAGAGCGCCTCGCACGAACTGATGGTCGAAGCGGTGGATACTTTGGGGTTGAGTAAAACCAGCATGACCCTGCCGGTGACTGTGACGGTGGTGCGCGCGCCGACCGGGCTGCAGGCCATGCTCGCCAAATACCGCACGCCGATCGCCGTCCTCGCTGTCGTCGTGGCAGGCGTGGTGCTGCTCAGCATCCTGCTCTACGGCCGGTTGCGCATCCGCTCCCGTCGGGAGCGCCTCGAAAACCGTAAGCGCAACATCGATCCGGTTACCCAGCCGGTCGAGATCCCCCAGGCGCCGGTTTCTGCGAACAAGAAGACAAGGCGGGGTCGACCCTGGGCGCGGTCCGAGCGTGTGCCGGAAGCGCCAGCCTACCTGATCCGCCTCGCACCTGACGGGGAACCCGTCACCGGCAGCCCGATCCCCCTGCTGGAGGCGGAAACCACGTTTGGAACGGATCCGGTACAGGCAGCGCATGTGCTGGACCACCCCTCGGTGGCGCCGTTGCATGCCCGTCTCAAGCAGGTGGAGGCGCAGGCCTACGTGTTGGCGGATAATGACACCGTGGCCGGCACGTGGGTCAACTATGAGCCTGTCACCCAGGAGGGGCGTTTGCTGAAACATGGGGACGTGGTACACTTCGGCCAATTAATGTACCGCTTCACCTTGAGCAAGCCCCCGGCTGAGGCTGAACCCAAGATCATCTTTGAGGCGCCATCGGAATGATCCGCACGAAACGCGCCCATCTCGACATTGCGGCCCTGTCGCATGCCGGCATGAGCGGGAAAAACAACGAGGACCGCTTTGCGGTCACCTCTTACCAACTTAGCGCAAGCGATGCCACCCCGGTCCTGTTTGCCGTGGTGTCGGACGGCATCGGCGGGCATCGCGCCGGGGAAGTGGCTGCGGAACTGGCCGTGGACCACATCAGTGAGGTGGTGGCGGCCAGCGATGGGAACGATCCCCTCTCCACCCTCGAAAAGGCCATCCACGTTGCCAGCGAAGCCATCGCCGACCATGCCACGGTGACTTCCGATCGACAGGGCATGGGCGCCACCTGCGCCTGCGTCTGGGTGGCGGGCGATCATCTTTACACGGCCTGGGTGGGAGACACGCGTATCTACCTGCTGCGCGAAGGTCGCCTGCAGCAGTTGACGATCGACCATAGCTGGGTGCAGGAGGCCATGGAGCGCGGCATCCTGACGCCCGAACAGGCGCGGGACCATCCCAATGTGCATGTGATCCGCCGGTACCTGGGCTCCCCCGAACCGCCTGAAATCGACTTTCGCCTGCGCATGCAAAACCGCCCGGGCGACACGCTGGTGGACAGCAACCAGGGTATGCAACTCCACTCCGGCGATGTGCTTTTACTTTGCACCGATGGCTTGACCGACCTGGTCTGGAAGGATGAGATCGCCGAAATCCTGCTCGGTGAGGGCTCGCTGAAAGAGCGCGCACAGGCCCTGGTCGATACCGCCAACCAGCGTGGCGGCCACGACAATATCACCGTACTGTTGCTGTCCGTGCCGGACGACTCGGAACCGCGCGAGCAGAAGAGCAAACGCAACTGGACACCCTGGATCGTGGGCGGCATCATGGGTTTCCTGCTGCTGGCGGCATTGGCGACGGTCCTGACCGTCAATGTGCTGCGTGTGGCTCGACCTCCCACGCCCACCCAAACGCCTACGTCTACCGCCGCTTCCACGCTTACAGTCACGTCCTCGCCCACCCCTACGGCCACGCGTACACCGGCCTCATCGGCTACCCCCAATCCCCAGACCACCCGTTCCACGTTGACCCCCTGGCCGACGAACACCGTGCGTACCCCGGCCGGAACGCCTGTGGGGTCGTCTCATATTTTCGCGTACACTCGCTGAGGCGGCCTGCACGGGATTCTTTTCCCCGAAAGCCCTGTTCGAATGACTACGGTCCACGCGCATTCGTGGGCCGCTTACATTAAGAATTGTTCATCCCATTTCTGAAACCTTTTTCATGGGGAGGCAGAAGAGCTCGGGGCAAGGTTCGGGATGACGTTCTTGGAAGTCCCCTTTCACCCGGGCTTTTCCCGGTCCAGCCATAGTTCGCGGTACTGGCGGTTCCAGTCGATCAGGAAGCGGTAGGCGATCACCAGCCCGACCGCCAGGGCGGTCCAGAACTCGAGGCCGCGCAGGCCCAGTAACCAGAAGAGCGGCGCCATCAACAAACCTGTGGCCACGCTGGCTCGAGCGGAGTGGTGAATGAGCAGCGTCAGCGCGATCAGCAGCGCCAACCCAACCAGAAAGGCCACCGGGAGGATCGCCAGCAGACTGCCGCCCGCGCAGGCCAGGCCCATGCCTCCGCGGAAACCGGCGAAGACCGGCCAGCAGTGCCCCGCGACTGCGGCCGCAGCGCTGAGCGGGACGATCCAGGTTGCAGGGCCGAAGCGCAGCGCCAGCCAGGCAGGCAGGTAACCCTTGGCGATATCAAGAGCCAGCACCAGCGCGCCCCAGCCGAAGCCGGCCTGACGGATGGTATTGGTGGTGGTGGCGTGGCCGGAGCCGGCCTCGCGCACGTCCACGCCTTTGACCAGGCGCGTGATCCAGATCGAGGGCGACAGCGAGCCGCTCAGGTATCCAAGCGTGAGAAAAGCCAGGGTAGCGAGCAGCGTCTGGAGGATATCCATGGGGGGAGATCACTTTTCTCTCTTGGGTTTCCCTGGTTTCTCCTGCGCTTTGCGCAGGGCCCCCAGTGCCCGGTAGATGCGCAACAGCAGCGGTCCCAGCAGCACCGCGATGATGACCAGCAACGTGAGCAATTCTCCCCAACCGATCGCAATGACGGGTTCGCAGGCCAGCCCTGCAAGCAGCAGGCAGACCACAAACAACGCGCCGGGCCTTTGTGTATTCATTTACTGGGTCTCACACGCAACCAGGTCAGGAAAGAGTTGCGAAGCGTAACCGTTCATCACGAACATTCTATCGACCGGAAAGACCAGCATGAATATCAGCAGGCGTGTATCCGTGCTCTGCTGCACCCAGTAGCGCGCCGCGTAGGACTCGTCCGCATTCTCCAGGGCGTACTCGTACAACGCCAGGTTACCAGCTTCGCAGAAGTTGTAAAGGTTGTAACTTTCGTAATTGGCAAAGACGACCCCGAAGCCCTCATCGCTAAAATATTCATCCAGTTCGTCCTGCCCGTAGCCGCAGTTGTACATCAGGTATTCCAGGTACGCCACTGCGTTCTCGCGATCGTTCGTGCGCGTCAGGGTGATGCGATAGGGATCCACCGTGTAATTCTTGACCCAGTCCGGCTGGTTGAAAGGCGCCGCGCCGAACTCCAGCGCAAAGCGCACGTCCTGCTGTGAAGGCTCGATCGGCCCGCACTCGTCTGTGGGTCCGGTATAAGCCAGGTTGCCCGGCGCGCAGCTTGCAGCCAGGGCCAGCACCGCTACCAATCCGAGCGCCAGCGCGGCTTTTTGGGAGAGGTTCAATGAGGCTATGGGAAGTCCTTTTCCTAAGTTCAGTAAATCACGGTTTTGGTGTCATTGTGAATCTGTGATTTACTGAATCTATTATAGTTCGCAATAGAAATGGATGGGGATGCCGTCCGGGTCGTGCACGATGAACGAGCGGTGCCCCCAGGGCCGGTCCTGGGGCGGCTCGAGTTGCGCCAGACCCAGGCCGGCAAGGCGTTGGTAGTAATCGTCCACCGCCTTAACGCTCGCCAACCGGATAGCCAGGTTGAGCGCGACCGGGCCGGGACCCTGGTAGCTTTCGCCTTGCGCCGCGCCGTAGATCTCGATCACAGCCGCGCCGCCGGTGGAGAGCAAGGCGCCCTTGCCGTCCGGGCGGTCCCATCCGCCGACTGCTTCCATGCCGAGCGTATCCCGGTAGAACGCCACGCTGCGTTCGAAGTCGCGGGCGTAAAAAGCGAAGCGGAATTCGAGTGCTTCCATTGCTTGTCCTTCCTTTACTAGTACTTGCCCGCTTTTTTTGGTAGCGACCAGCGCAGGATCAGGTAACCGAAGAGCGCAGATAGTATGGAGCCTGCCAGGATCCCAAGCCGGACAATGGTGCTGTAATCCGTTCCAGTGTGTTCAAACGCCAGCGAGCTGATAAAGAGGCTCATGGTGAATCCGATGCCACACACAAAGGAAATACCGTACATGTGGATCCAGCGCACTGACTTTGGAAGCCGGGCAAGTCCAAGCTTAATGGCCAGCCAGGTAAATCCGAAAACCCCGAACTGGTTGCCCAGGAATAACCCCAGTGTGATGCCCAGGCTGACCGGTTGCAGGAAGGCGTTCAGGGTCAGGCCGGCAAGGGGGATGCCTGCGTTGGCAAATGCAAAGAGCGGCAGGACCCCGAAGGCAACGGCCGGATGCAGGTCGTGTTCGAGGCGTTTCAGCAGGGAGGGTTTATCTCCCTTGGCTTTATGCGGGATGAACAGTGCCAGCACCACACCGGCCAGGGTGGCGTGCACGCCGGATTTCAAGACTGCTACCCATAATACAATCCCGATCAGGACATAGGCTGCAATGCTGCGTGTCCCCTGGCGGTTGAGCACGAACAGGGCTATCACGAATGCAGCCGCCACTAGCAGCGACAGCAGGGAGAGATCGCTGGTATAGAACAGGGCAATGATGACGATGGCACCCAGGTCATCGAAAATTGCCAGAGTGAGCAGGAAGATCTTCAACGAGGTTGGGACTCGCTTCCCCAGGCTGGCCAGCACGCCCAGGGCGAAGGCGATGTCCGTGGCCGCCGGGATGGCCCAGCCGTTCAGGGCCACCGGGTCGTTGCGATTGAAGAAGACATAGATCAAGGCCGGGATGCTCATTCCCCCCAGCGCGCCGATGGCCGGCAGCACGATCTGGGAGGGTTTTGACAATTCGCCTTCCAGTACTTCGCGTTTCAATTCCAGACCCACCAGGAAGAAGAAAAGTGCCATCAGGCCATCGTTGATCCAAAGCAGTAGGGGTTTGGCAATTTCGAAACTGCCAGCACGCACTTCAATTGGGACACTCAGCAGGGAATCATACAATGGGCTGAGTGGGGAATTGGCTATCACCAATGCCAGAACTGCCGCGATCAATAACAATACGCTGCCGGCGGATTCCAGCTTTAGAAACTCGCGTAATGCTTTCATAAGAATACTCCTTGGTTAAGATACCGAGATGGCGAGCAAATCTTCCACGCCCAGGCCGAAGATGTGCGGGGGCTGCACGCCCATCAAGGTCAGGTACACTGCCAGCTGGCTGCGGTGGTGGATCTCGTGTTCCGCCATGACCATCAGCCAGCGCCAGGCCTTTATGGGTTGGCCACCGGGCCCATTGCGCGGCGCGTTCATTTCCTGATCAGGATAACTCCCAAGCGTCCCCATGTTTTCTGTGTGTGTGCTCTCAAGCCGAGCAACCAACTCTTCCAGATTTTGCTTCTCCTGGGTTTCATGCCCATCGTATTGCCAGCGGTCTTCTGTCACGACGCGCACGAACATCTTTTCCGAGGCGATGATGTGCCGCAGAATGTCGGCGCAGGTGAATTCGCCACCCTTAGGCGCCCAATCCAATTGGTCGGGGGGCAGGGCGCGTACGTAGTTCATCGTGCGCCGGCGGACGCTTTCAAAGTAGTTGATGAATCCGATTGTTGAATCAATCATTCCAATATCTCTTTCACGCGTCCGACCTGCCCGCTCGTCAGGCGCACCTTGATGCCGTGCGGGTGCGTGGGTGATTTGGTCAGGATATCTTTGACGATACCCTCGGTCAGGGCGCCGGTACGCTGGTCTTGCTTCAGCACGATGCGTACATGCAGGCCGGTTTTGATATCTGAGCGCCTGGTACCGTTCATAACTCCTCGTCCAACACGGTGATGCCCAACAGACCCACCGTTTGCACGGCCTGGCTGGGGGAGATGATGGCCCCGTGCATATCTTTCGCGGCCACTTGCAGACCGTCGAGGATAGAGCCGCGCAAGTCGGCCTTCTGCAGGTTCGTGTTGCGCAGGTCGGCCTCTGTGAGATCGCACTGCCCGAAAAGGACGCCCTCCAGATGTGCACCTTCAAAGGAGGCATTGCGCAGGTTGCAACGTTCAAAGCTCAACGCCCTGGTGTTGCTGGAGGCAAAGACAGCCCCTTCAAGGTTGCATTCCTTGAATACAAGGTCATCCAGTTGCGCAGACAGCAATTGCGCGCCCAGCAGGCGGCAGTTGCTGAATTCCACGCGCAGGAAGCGCGCCTCTTCCAGGAAAGCTCCCGAGAGGTCACACGCCTCCAGGCGCACGTCCAGCAATCGCAGCCTGGGCAGCTGTGAACCGGTCAGCAGGGTGCGCCGCAGGCAGCTACCTTCGAAGCGCACCTTTGCGGCGGTCTGATTTGTCAGGTCACAACCGGTAACCTCGACGGAGTCGTATTCCTGGTCCTCTTCGAGATGCGCGAGCACCTCGACTGGCAGGCGTTTGGGCAGATTGGGGGGCTGGATGGTTTCGCTTGGGTTGGCTTTCATTTTGATCGCCAGTATAGCACGGCCCAGGCTTTATTCCACCGGATCGTCAGGGTGCTCGCTGTTCCACAGGGCGACGATCTCGTCCGAGCTCTTACCGATGTGCTTCTTGTTGAGGATGCGCCCGCTGAAGTTTCCGGCGTTGAGCGCACGCTTGAGCTCGCGATCCAGTCGATGCGCTACATCGAACTCGCCCTGGTAATTGATGTTTGGCAAGTAGGTGCCTAGGCCCTCCAGTTTAACGCCGTGCCCGCGACCGTTGTAATGGAGGATGGCAGCCTGCAGTTCCATGAGCACCATGATGATCTCGCTGCGATTCAGACCGGTACGCATGGCGATATATCCAGATGCTTCGCGCCAATCGACCGTTTCGCGGTAGTCGATCATCGGGCGGTAGTGGTTGAGCGCTGCTATTCTGGAAGCCATCTTTTCTCCTGTGAATCCGGATATTTCCCTTGGTGGATTGGCCTTTGGACCGTTATGAAAAGTAATATCCTTATAGGTTAATAATACTATCCTATAAGGATAGTTGCAATATGCTTGCAGGATAGTATGGATAGGCTGCCAGGATATTGTCAACAAGTCAGGGGCGGTTGACGAACCTGTCGGTATTGCTTTTGCATTTGGTCTTGAGAGAGTGCCGGTTTTTCCCTGCGGCGCAGTACGACGTGACCAAGTGACTCCTTCGGAAGGAAGATACTTCGAACGATCTCATCCTCCCGAAGGACATCGGGACGATATGTGTTTGTGGCGCAGGCGAACAGGGACGCCGAGATGGTTTCAGCGAAGCCGAGGTCGCCGCCTGACGAAGGGTTTCCCCAGCAAGAACTCTGCACGCAGCAACCACGCCGAGGCCAGACCGGGGGCCTACCGAAGGACACAATGTTTGCCAGGTGAGGTTATTTCAATTCTATGGCCTCTTCGGGGCATTGCAATACGCAAGCGCCGCAGGCGATACATTTTTCGGAGTCGTGGAAGACCACCACGCGCTTCTCGTAATCCGGCGTCCAGCAGCCCACCGGGCAGACGTCGTAACACTGCCAGACGCCCTTGCACTTCTCCGGGTCATAGTGGATTTCAAGGTAGCGCAGTTCCCTGGCGAATTTCAGATGTTCCTTCAACGAGGATTGCAAGGTCGGTTGGGTACTCATCAGATCACCTCCACCCCAGGGCCAGGGGGACCAGCCAGTATACCGCTGCCAGGGTCAGGCCGATGAGCGCTTCCCAGCCCCAATTGGCCTGCTCCCCGCGCATCAGCGGGGACATCCCCTGGAGTTCGGCTCCGGTAAAAACCGACAACCCGGCCAGGCCCACGGTCCAGTGGAACAGGTTCACGGCGGGCAGCGGATGCCGGAGGGCCGTGTACGCGAACAGGCCGGCCAGCGCGATGAGGGCCAGCGGGATGCTCTTGTAAAGGCCGTCGCGCCCCGGCAGCCAGGGGTGCACCACAGCGTAAAAGTACGACAACCCGAACATGCTGAGTGTGACCGGCCAGAAGGAGGACCGCCAGAAAAGGAATACCGGCAGCAGGATCAGCAAGGCGTAGAACCCCAGGGTGACCGTGACCATCTCCAGCCGGTCCTTTAGCGGGAAACGCACCCAGCGCATCCCGTCGCTCTTCTTACGCTTAACTGCCAGGTACGCCGGGATATCCACGGCGCGTGCCGGACCCCAGTGCACCCCCCAGCCGGTCTCCTTGCGAATGCGCCAGCCGTCCACGCCGTTGGCGCACAACTGGGGCAGGATCAGGGCATGATG
>CAZULT010000030.1:0-44685 GCA_964621295.1 uncultured Anaerolineaceae bacterium
AATCTGGTGAAGTCCACAGCAGGTTGAAGCGAAGCTTGTTGGAACAATTCGACATCCCTTTTACGGACATTCAGCAACTGACCGACGATCAAATCCGGAGGATACCCCCCGCCTAACCCAGATGTCAAGACCACATCTCCCGATTCAATCGTTACATCCTGGGAAATCAACTCCAGAGAGACATCACCCGTCAGTGAGCCCACCAGCACAGCATCCGTGTCCGCGTTTTGCAATCTGACGTTCACCACCGACGCAGGGTCAGATATCAATTGAACCCGAGCCGCATTCGCAATGACAGCATCTATGCGGCCTACCAGGCCCTGGTTCGTCACCACTGGCATACCGCGTAAAATCCCGTCGCTCGAACCCCGATTGATGATGATATAGTGCAAAAATGGGCTGGGATCACGTCCTATAACAGCCGCACCCCGGTAGGTAGCTTCCGGGTTTGCTCGCGAGAAGTCCACGAGGGCGGCCAGGATTTCAGTCTCTTTAACTTGTTGCTGCAGCTCAATTACCTGTCCTTGCAAGCTTGAGACTTCTGCTTCAAGCTCTGAATTTCTTTGGCGTAAAGTGGTGATATCACGCGGTGCCGCCAGAAAATCCTGGATGGCCGAGTACCTGGTGGAAAACCAGGTCTGCGCTCCAATGAAGAGGTTTCCAACTCCGCTTGAAACCCTACCCAGGTAGCCTCCCAGTGCTAATGCCAATATGCCCCCTACCACTAAAAATATGATCGCAGTCTGCCACGAACGATTAAATGAATTACGCATTCTTAAAGCACAATCAAGGAATCAATAGCCCGCACCGACTCACGAATCGTGTCGTGTACTACCCCGCTCCAACCCGACCAGATAACGAGCCAGAATATCAAATTCTTCAAAGACCATCCCAGCGCCTCGAGCCACACAGGTGAGTGGATCTTCTGCAACCCAAACGCGCAATTTCAACTCATCCGATAGTCGCTCGGCCAAACCCTGCAGGAGCGCCCCCCCACCGGCCAGGCAAATCCCTATATCCATCAAATCCGCAACGATTTCCGGAGGAATCTCATCCATCGCATCGCGTATGGTATCCACGATCACCTGAACAGAACCGGATAGGGCTTCGCGGATTTCAACCGATGAGATTTCAATCGTCTCAGGTAGTCCTGTGACCAGATTACGCCCCCTGACTTCCATCGTTTTTTCAGTCGGCAATGAATATGCCGATCCGATTCTCCATTTGATTTGTTCGGCAACCCCCTGCCCGATCAGGAGGCTGTATTTATTGCGTAGATATTGAACGATATCATCGTCCATCTCGTCGCCAGCCACTCGCAATGAACGAGAGGCCACCACGCCGCTCATGGACATTACCGCAACCTCGGTAGTGCCCCCACCAATATCCACCACCATACTACCGCGCACTTCTCCGATCGGCAATCCTGCACCCAGGGCCGCAGCAATTGGCTCTTCTAACAAATAGGCCTGACGCGCTCCAGCACCCATAACCGCATCGTATACAGCTCGTTTCTCCACTTCAGTTACTCCGGTTGGAATACCGATAATAACCCTGGGTCGGGGTAAAGGGACCACGCTTTGTTCGTGGACTTTTCCAATAAAATATTCAAGCATGATTTGGGTGATATCAAATTCTGAAATGACACCATCGCGTAATGGGCGGACAACGACCACGTTTCCAGGGGTCCGCCCTACCATTTCTTTCGCCTCTAGGCCGATTGCAAGCGGCTGACGTAAGCGTTTGTCAATCGTTACCCAAGAGGGTTCATTAATGACAATACCCTTGCCACGCACATTGACAAGGGTGTTGGCTGTGCCCAGATCGATGGCAATATCCAGGGAGAACAGGCCTAACAGCCAGTTGAGTGGGTTTAAAGCCAATGTGGGCTCCTCAATGTATTTTCTTACAAAAAACATTATACCATGAGCAATTTTTTAAGGATTCGATGTAACCAACACTATGAATCAGGGTTAAGATAAGAGACGATTCGTGATTTTTTCCTTCCGGGAGGAGTGATGGCAAGCAAAATAGCAGTCATGACAGACAGTACAGCCTATATTCCAAAGAAATTATGCGATCAGTACAGTATCACGGTGGCGCCGCAAGTATTGATATGGGGAAAGGACACTTACCAGGATGGAGTTGACATCCAACCGGATGAGTTCTATACCCGGTTGAAAACCGACAAAGTGATGCCCACAACTTCCCAGGTATCCCCCGCAACCATGAAATCCACTTTTGAATACCTAATCGCGGGCGGGTTCGAGGTGCTCGGCATCTTCCTTTCCTCAAAGCTCTCCGGCACGATCCAATCTGCCATGCAAGCTAAAGAGATGATGGGTAAAGCGGGTGAGAAGGTAACCTACGTGGATTCGGAAACCACAGCGATGGCGATGGGATTTCAGGTCCTGGCTGTCGCACGGGCTTTGGCCGATGGAGCAACTCTTAAGGACGCAGTAGCTCTGGCTGACGAAGCACGGACGCATACCGGCGTTTACTTCGCTGTTGACACCCTTGAATTCTTGCATCGAGGTGGGCGCATCGGAGGCGCGCAGCGCTTCCTCGGGACAGCTCTGAATATGAAACCGGTCCTGATGGTCCAGGATGGCCATGTCGAGGCGGTTGAACGCATACGTACCAAGAGTAAAGCGCTCGACCGTGTGTTGGAATTGGTAATGGAAGAAACCAAAGGTAAATCCCCAATCCATCTTGCCACATTGCACGCTTCTGCCGAACAGGAAGCTCGCGAATTACTCGACAAAGCATCAAAATCCATGAACGCCATTGAAAGCGTGCTCACCACTGTCAGCCCGGTTGTCGGCACTCACGCCGGTCCGGGGACGGTTGGGCTGGCTTATATGGCCGGGATTTAATCACTACTTTCGAAATCGCATACGTCTTTTTGTTCCACTAATCCAAAGCAGGCGCCCAATTGGGCGCCTTTTTGGACAGAGCGGGTATAATTTGACCATGGTGCAGGTAAACCCGCTTGTGATCGGTATTGCCGGCGGTTCTGGTTCTGGAAAAACGACCGTCGCCCAGGAAATCCTACAACGGGTTGGCCCGGATAGGATTGCGTTTGTCCAACACGACTCATACTATAAGGATCTGACCGGCCTCCCCCCTGCCCAACGGGCTGAAGTGAACTTCGACCACCCGAATTCCTTGGACACCGAGTTACTCATCAAACATATCGAGCAATTAAAACAGGGTGAGACGATTGCTGTCCCGATTTACGACTTCGCAAAGCACAGCCGCACCAAACAGACATTTTCAGTGAGCGCACGCAGGGTAATCATTGTCGAAGGGATCCTCATCTTTACAGAACCGACCCTACGAGCCCTGTTCGATATCAAGATCTTTGTTGATACGGATGCAGATCTTCGCCTGATACGTCGCATATCCCGCGACATATCCGAACGCGGACGGACATTCGAATCTGTGATTAAGCAATATCAAGCCACCGTGCGCCCAATGCATCTGGAGTTTGTCGAACCTTCCAAGCGCTATGCAGACCTGATCATCCCGGAAGGGGGCTTCAATCTGGCAGCGCTTGACATGGTCGTTGCTCGCGTCGAGTCGATGCTTGGATCCTGACCCCAAATTCAACCACCACAAGGAGAAATGATGGCAAAACAATGGAATACTCCCCCAGAACTGACGATCGACCCAAAATCCAAATATGTAGCAAGAATGGATACTGATAAGGGCGAAATCATTATCGAACTCTATGCGAGTAAAGCACCCAAAACGGTGAATAATTTCATTTTTTTAGCTCAAGAAGGGTTTTACGACGGAGTCATCTTCCACCGCGTCATTGATAATTTCATGGTGCAAGGCGGAGATCCCGCCGGGAGTGGTACCGGTGGTCCAGGCTATCGCTTCGAGGATGAATTTGACCCGAGTCTCAAGCATGACAAACCCGGTGTGCTATCCATGGCAAATGCCGGCCCAAACACCAACGGTTCTCAATTCTTTATCACGCATGTGCCTACACCCTGGCTGGATGGCAAACACAGTGTATTTGGGCAGGTAATTGAGGGCATGGAGGTCGTGATGTCGATCCCCACGCGCGATCCGCTCAAACCGGAATACCCGGGCGTTAAAATCCTCAAGGTGACAGTTGAAGAGCGTCCATAAGGCCGGCCCACCCAAAAGTAACAATCAACCCACCTGGCTGATCAACATATGGCGCGTCCTCGCCTTGCTGGCCGTTGTCAGCCTTACTTTCTATATATTTTCAATTCGGGAGCGCGTGAGTGAATTCGCCGCGTACGGTTATCCAGGTATTTTCCTGATCGCATTGTTAACGAATGCAACTGTTTTACTTCCGGCTCCTGGTGTGGCGATCGTGTATGCGATGGGCACTATTTTCAACCCTTTAGGGGTTACACTGGCCGCGGGCACCGGGGGCGCCATTGGGGAACTATCCGGTTACCTGGCCGGTTTCAGCGGTCAGGCTGTGGTGGAAGGGACAAAAACATTCAATCGTGTCCAACCCTGGGTACAAAAATACGGCCCGTGGGCCATCCTGGTCCTGGCTGCCATTCCCAATCCTTTTTTTGATACGGCCGGGATAGCCGCCGGGATTTTAAAAATGCCTGTCCACCGGTTTTTATTGGCTTGTTGGGGTGGGCAACTCTTCAAAATGGGAATGTTCGCCTACGCGGGTGCCTATTCACTGAAGCTGTTTGTTAACTAATCGCGACTCATCGAAAGGTGAAGATGAATTCTTATCATCGTTATGACCAGTACCTCGAAGAAAATCTCAACCTAAGCCTGTTGGAATTGAAGCGTCTGGTTGCGCAGCCCTCTGTGGGCGCTCACAACCTGGGAATAGCGGATTGTGCTAACCTGGTAGCAAGCATGCTCCAGGAGCGCAAATTTGAAGTGCAGGTACTTTCGACAGACGGTGCCCCAGTCGTTTACGCACAAAGGACAGGCAGAACCGAAAAACGCTGGTTATTCTACAATCATTACGACGTCCAACCCCCAGAACCCCTGGAACTATGGGATAGCCCTCCCTTCGAACCTGAAATCCGAGGTGGACGACTTTATGGGCGGGGGGTTAGCGACGATAAGGGGCATATCGTCTCTCGTTTATTCGCCCTGGATGCTTTGCTGGCGGAGGAGAATGAACTGCCCTGTATGATCAAATTCGTCATCGAGGGCGAAGAGGAAACCAGCAGCGTTCATTTGCATCGCTTCGTGACCGAAAACCAAGAATTGCTTTCAGCGGACGCCTGCATGTGGGAATTTGGTAGTGTCGACCATCTTGATGTTCCCATTCAATATCTTGGATTGCGTGGAATATGTTATGTTGAGCTTTGGGTTGAATCGTTGACAACAGATGTCCACTCAGGATTGGGAGGTTCCATCTTCCCCAACGCTGCCTGGAGACTGGCCTGGGCGCTGAATACTCTAAAGAGACCGGATGAGACCATCCGTATTCCTGGATTTTACGAAAAGGTGAAATCGCCTTCACCTCAAGACCTTGAACTTATGGACGCATTACCAGACGTTGCAGATGAATATCGAACCAGGTATGGCGTCAAATCCTTCCTCAAAGGGTTGCAGGGTGGCCTCGATTTGAAAGTCGAATCGATATTCTCGCCAACCTGCACAATCTGCGGGTTGTCATCCGGCTACCAGGGTGAAGGATCGAAAACTGTCCTGCCAGCGCGCGCTTCCGCCAAAGTGGATTTTCGCCTGGTTCCAGATCAAATGCCTGAGGAAGTCCTGGAGAGACTACGCACTCATCTGGACTCTGAAGGCTTCGAGGATATCCAGATCCACTATCTGGGCGGGGAACCACCGGGCAGGACGGATCCGCAAGATCCATTCGTAGACATTATTGTAAATTCTGCGGCTGATGTATACGGAGTCCCAATGCGCAAGGTGCCTTTCTCTGGGGGTTCAGGACCAATTTTTCCTTTTATTCATGACCTTGGCTTACCCGTTGCCACCGCCGGACTCGGGTACCCGGAAACTCGCGCACACGCTCCGAACGAAAATATTCGCCTTGATCTGTACCTCAAACATGCTAAACATATGGTACGGGCAATAAAGGAGTTTGCAGAATCCTAACCATGCGACGTTGGCTCAGTTTCCATCGCGATCTGGGATTGCAGTTATTTGTCCTCTACTTATTACTGGTCCTCCCGTTCTTGCTCACTCTCTGGGTGTTCGACCGAGTGGTTGGCGACCGCATTCGTACCGATGTAGCCGCCAACGACCTGTCATTGGCGCGCGCCATTGCCCAGGAAACCAACCTGTCTATCGACAACGCTCTCATTGCAGTAGGGGAACTTGCATCCTACCCCGGAGTGATCCACTCGAACACACAAGAGATGGATCGACTGTTCAGCGTACTGCTTCGCACCCGGCCGGACGTCAACTTGGTTTATCGGTTGGACGCAGATGGGATCATGGTTTACCATTATCCGGTTGGACCCGGGTCGACTGTCGGGGTTGATTTTTCATTTCGCGATTATTACCAGCGAGCCCTTACCTCGGGGAATCCCTTGGTATCCAAAGGACGCATCTCTCCGACTACCAACCAGGCTGTTGCGACTGCGGTCATGCCAATCCGTGACTCCCATGGTGATTTTCTCGGATTGGTTGGGACCAACATCCGACTGGAGAGCTTGAGCAAGACGATATCCGAGATCATTTCCGAGCATCAAGCTGCAGAAGGATTACAGATCGCCATCCTGGATTCAAGCGCCCAGATCATCGCTTACCCGGATTCAGGATTCCTTTTGCTCCCTGCAGGCGATCTGTTTCCTCAAATCTTTTACCGCGTGCTGGCCGGGGAAAGCGGCACGACCACCATCGAGGATCTTGAGGGGGACGAGCGCCTCTACACCTATGCGCCAATTCCTAAGATCAACTGGGGTGTCATGGTGAGCCGTCCCGCCGCAAAAGCCTTTGCCACGCAACTCTTTTTACAACGCATCGTGCTTATTGCAACAGGGACATTCATTTTGATTGGCCTGTTTTTTTGGTGGACGTTGAGCGTGCGGGTAATCACGCCCATCGAACGCCTTGCGCCGACAAGTGAGGCCATCGGTCTGAACCAACCTATCAGCGCCGAGGAGCGCAAGATCATCGATGCGCAGGCGAACCGGTCGGACCAAATCGGCCATCTTACCAGTTCGATCTTGAAGATGGAGGGCTTGATTGCGGACCGCATGAAAGAACAGGCCACTTTACTTGAAACCAGCACTGCCGTGGTTTCCTCGCTCGACCTGCCAACTGTCCTGGACCGAATCCTGGATCAGGCGACTCGTTTGCTCGATGTACGTATGAGCGCCATCATCGCGCTTGATGACAAGCACGGAGTGTTTCGCATTCGGGCCAGCCGCGGTCTATCCAGGCAATTTACCGAACAACTGACCATTCAACCATTTGAACCGAGTTCAGTGGCCATGCGCGCGATCCACGCTCGAGAACCGATCCAGGTCAGTGATACTGAAACTGACCCTTCTTACATTCCGCAGCGACCTCGGTCACGGGCAGAAGGATACCGGGCGATCCTCGCCGTTCCGCTGAACACCCAGTATGCGCCTCCCACCGCCCTACTGGTCTTTCATCCAAAACCTCATATCTTCTCGCACAATGAAATCCAGTTGCTCAGCAATTTTGCCAACCAGGCTGCCATGGCAATTGAGAATGCAGTGCTGTACGAACGGAGTGACATGCGTTTGCAAGAACAGACGCGACGATTGGAAGCATTGATCCAATCGCTACAAGATGGACTGATCCTCAGCGACCATTCCGGTGAAGTGGTATACGCGAACAGGCGCATCGGTGAGCTATCGGATCAAACTCCCGAACAATTAACTGGTGCTCCAATCGACCAGATCCTGAACCGCATTCTTGAAAAAGCGCCGGATAGGGATAAGATAAAAAGCAAGTTGGACGACCTGCTGAAACACAAATCTGACCAGCGCGTGGAAATCACTTTCCTGGAATTGGGCCGGACGCTTCACATGCGCCTGGATATGTTTGATGTTACCGATATGCACAATATACCGATCGGTCGCGGACTGATTCTAAGAGATATCACTGCCGACCAGGAATTGGACCGGATGAAATCGAGCCTGGTTTCGACTGTCGCCCATGAACTACGCACACCTCTTGCCGCAATCAAAGGGTATGCTTCAACCTTATTGGCCGAAGATGTGGAATGGGATCGGATTTCGCAACATGAATTTCTTGCGATCATATCCGAAGAATCCGATCGCCTGACAAACCTTGTGAACAATCTTCTTGATCTATCACGCATCGAAGCAGGATCCTTGCTATTATCCAAAGAAGTATGCGATATTGAAGAGACTGTTCACCGGGCAGCCAAACAGGCACAACTACAGCCAGAAAATAATTTCATGGTCCAAATCAAAGGAAAAAAAACGGAATTGTTTGCCGACCGGCCAAGGCTCGAGACCATCCTGCGAAACCTGATCGAAAACTCTGTGAAATATGCAGGAGAACAAGCCACAATCCAGGTGACAGTGAAACGTCAGGCCGAGCGGATCGTGTTTCGAGTGAGCGATGATGGCCCCGGGATTCCACCGAAGGAAAGCCAGAAAATTTTCGAAAGCTTTTATCAGGTGAATGCCAACCTGGCGCGGATATCGAGTGGAGCCGGTCTGGGGCTTGCCATTTGCCAGGGCCTGGTCCGGGCGCACGGCGGCGAAATCTGGGTAGAAGATCAAAAACAAGGCGCCTGTATTGCTTTTTCAATTCCCACCAGCAAAGATGCAGCGCGACAGAGCTCCGCAGAACCAACAAAGGTAAGTGGAAAATGAACAATCCCACTGTGCTCGTGGTTGACGACGAAAAAGCTCTTCGCGATTTCGTTCGCAAGAATTTAGAGGTGCGAAGTTACAAAGTGTTAACCGCTTCTAACGGCCTTGAGGCCATGGCCATTTTCAATACCGAGAACATAGACATGGTCATTCTTGACATCATGATGCCTCACTCTGATGGGTTGGAAACGACTCGTCGTATTCGCCAAACCTCGACTGTGCCGATCGTCATACTGACCGCTTTAGGTGAGGAGTCGGATAAAATCCGTGCTTTTGATTATGGTGCGGATGATTATTTGACGAAACCCTTTGGGGTGGGTGAACTGCTTGGGCGCATTAAAGCAGTCCTGAGACGCGCGCGCTGGTCAGAACCTATAACTTCCGATGAACGTATTGTAAGAGGGGAAATTTGTGCGGACCTATCACGCCATGAAGTGACGGTTCGCGGTAAAATTCTGGAGTTGACACCTACCGAATTCAATATGCTGGTTTACTTGATGCGAAATACCGGCAAAGTATTGCCTCACCGCGCCATCCTGCAACACGTGTGGGGGCCAGAATATGGGGAAGAAGCTGAGTATCTGAGGGTATATATCGGCAGGCTCCGACAAAAAATCGAAGTGGATCCGGTCAACCCCAAGTACCTGCACACCGAGCGTGGGATTGGATACCGTTTCGAGGAGTAAACCGTTTTTACATTATTTTTACAACGCTCCATTCCCTTTTTAGTCAATATTTGCAGTTCGCACTTACAATTTAATAGGCAGCAAAACCGTTCCCTGGATTTGATTGGAAGAAAGTTGGGATTGAATATAGATCCCGCTCCCCGTCTGATCCAACTAAAAAGGAGGAGTACGTATGAATAAGAATTTGATTAAACTACTTTGTTTGTTGATGGTTGCCAGCATGTTCCTGGCAGCTTGCGGAAGCGCGACCCCTGAAGCGCCCCCCGAGCCGGCAGAACCTGCGGCTACAGAGGAACCGGCGGCGACCGAAGAACCGGCGCCCGTGATGGAAGAAAAGACTGTCGTAATTGGCTTCACTTCATCTTTGACCGGCGCTCAGGAAGTATCATCCAAACGCCAGGTGAACGGCTTTCTTTCCTGGATGAACGCAGTCAATGAGTCGGGCGGCGTCGAACTCAGTGATGGCACAGTCGTTAAGTTTGACTACAAAACCTATGATGATGAATCCAACGCTGAGCGGGTGCAGGAACTGTACACTCGCCTGATCACCGAAGACAACGCCGATTTCCTGATCAGCCCTTATTCATCCGGGCTGACATCCGCTGCTTCGATCGTTGCTGAACAGAACGGTAAAGTCATGATTACTACCGGCGCAGCTGATGATGATGCTTACAAGACTGGTAATACAAGCCTGTTCCAACTCTACACACCCGGCAGTCTGTATATGTCCAGCACCGTTGATATGCTCAAAGAATTGGATCCTGAAGCCAAAGTAGCGCTCGTGTATGAGGCTGCCAAGTTCTCCACGGGCGTCGCAGAAGGCATCAAGCCTTATCTTGATTCGAATGGCTTTGAAATTGTGCTTGAAGAAAGCTACGCCTCAGATACAGCCGATTTTGGTCCGATCGTGAACAAGATAGCCGGATCCGGCGCAACAGTTCTACTTGGTGGTGGCCACTACAATGACGGCACCGCCCTGGCCCGCGCGCTCTATGATCGCAAAATCGGGCTGAACTTTGCTTACCTTCTGGTTGCTCCAGCCGATTCCAAGTTTCCCGAGCTAGGTGATGCTGCACTGGGCATCGCTGTTTCCAGCCAATGGGAACTTGCTGCCACCCATACCGAAGCAGAAGCCACCAATAAGGGCATTGAATGGTTCGGGCCTACTGGCGAAGATTTTGCAACCGCTTATGAAGCCGAATATGGCGACCCCCCAACGTACCATGTTGCCGGCGGGTACACTGCTGGATTGATACTGCAGAAAGCCATTTTAGATGCCGATTCCATTGACCCTGAAGCTGTAAAAGCTGCTTTGAATGCCATGGACCTTATGACTTTCTATGGTGCTATCAAATTTGATACATCTGAAGAGGCTCACGGTCTGCAAATTGCCCACAAGATGGTTGTGGCTCAATGGCAGAAGAATGACGCCGGCGAACTTGAGCGTGTGATCATTGCACCTGCTGACGTCGCCACGGCCGATCCTCTTTACCCAATTCCATCTCCGTAACCATCCAGACTAACATTCATCCCCTCAGGATTGCTCTGAGGGGATGAATTTCGTCCCTTAACCGTTGTCTACTGGGAGTTGATATGCAACAATTCAACCTGCTTCTTACATCCCTGCCTGACGGCATTTTGCTAGGATTTGTTTACGGTATTGCAGCCATGGGATTAACCTTGATCTGGGGCGTGATGAACGTCATCAACCTTTCTCATGGACCTATCATTGCACTGGGAATGTTTGGGACTTTCTTCATTTTCATTAGAATGGGCATCAATCCTTATATAGGTCTGATCCCTGTTGCGGTGTTAGGGCTATTGCTTGGCATTCTGATCTATTTCGCTGCCGTACATAGAGTGATCAATGCTCCACACCTGTCATCGTTGCTGGCAACATTTTCTGTCAATATGATCATCATCGGTATTGGGACTGCCATCCTGACAACATCCCCATACAACGTTGATTTTAACATGGGCAGTTTCCAACTAGGGAATACGACTGTACTAGGAACGCGAGTGATAGCAGCTTTGATCGCCATACTATTTACTGGGGGACTTTATCTATTTCTTTATCGAACAAGGCCAGGAAAATTTATCCGTGCTGTGACCAATAATCGAGCAGCGGCAGAACTTATGGGCGTTCCTTCAACCCGTATCCTGGCGCTCAGCTTTGGTCTGGGAACGATGCTTGCAGCCGTCTCAGGAGCATTGATCGCTACCTTCTTTCCTTTCAACATCCTCTCCGGCGGGGGCTACGAACTAAAAAGCTTCGTCATCGGTGTAATGGGCGGGCTGGGTAACCCGGTCGGAGCTTTGGTTGGGGGTTTAGTGCTGGGTGTGCTGGAAGGAATTATTCCAGCCTTTTTAAACACCTCCTGGGTGCCTGTGATCGAATTCGGGTTGTTTGTTGTTATCCTGTTGGTTCGCCCGACCGGACTCTTTGGAGCAAAGAAATGAAAAACTGGCGAAACCATCTCGGTCTTCTTTTACCACTTTTGGCGATTGCGGCATTAACGGTCTGGCCAGCCATCACCGAAAATGTCTCAAATCGAGAAATCGCTTTCACGATCTTGAAAGCCGTTGCGTTGGCAACCAGTCTGAATATATTACTCGGCTACACTGGCTACGTTAGCTTTGGGCATATCGTCTTCTATGGGTTTGGTGGTTACGTTGGTCTGTACTTTGTAAACGAGCAGGGCTGGTCAATCTGGATGGGGATGCTGGTCGGAGGATTTTCCTCCTCCTTGCTTGCATTTCTGCTTGGCAAAGCTATATTGCGTTTGCGTGGAGGATACTTTGCACTGGCGACCATCGGTGTTAATGAAGCCATGAGAGCCTTCATCAATAATTTTGATCTATTTGGCGGTCCAATTGGTATGACCTTGAACTTCTCCGTTTACAAAGCTTATGGCGGTGCAGCTCAGGCACTGGGCATGGCTTTCTACATCATGGCCGGCCTGACTTTTGCGGCGCTTATCATCAGCCACTTCGTCCGCACTTCAAAATTCGGGTTGGGGCTGCAGGCCATTCGCGAGAACGAGGATGCGGCCGAGGTGATGGGTGTTGTCGCTCCGAACGCAAAAACCTGGGCCTATGTACTCTCAGCCATCGTGCCAGGGATGGTCGGAGTGTTATTCTTCTTCAAGAACGGCAATGTTGAGCCGCACGTCGCCTTCCCACTGCATGCATCCATCGAATTGCTAGTTATGGTGATGCTGGGAGGCCAAGGTACCGTTCTTGGGCCGATCCTGGGCGCGTTCGCTTACCAGGGCATGCGCGGATACTTAGTCACCAGCGATTTCTTCAAAGATATTCAACTTTCTGTCTCGGGAGTACTGCTACTGCTCATCGTGCTTTTCATCCCGGCAGGCGCGGTTGGTTGGCTTCGCCAGCGCATCACGCCCCTTAGGAGGGTACTGGCATGACCGTATTGCTATCCGTACAAGGGGTTACCAAACGCTTTGGCGGTCTCCAGGCCCTGACGCAGGTCACATTCGACCTTCCCGATGGCCAGATCCTGGGTTTGATCGGGCCAAATGGAGCAGGGAAAACAACATTGTTCAACGCGATCAATGGAGTGTATCCGCCTGAGGAAGGGCGTATCATTTTCCGTGATAAAGATGTGACGACCATGAAGACATATCACCATGCCCGAATGGGTATGGCACGCACCCATCAAATCGTTCAACCATTGAACGAGTTATCGGTACGGGAGAACGTGATGGTTGGGGCTTGTTTCGGACGCGAAGACCAAAACTTGGGCCATGCTACTGAGATTGCTGAAGAGGTGCTGGATTTTGTCGAATTAAATGTCCGGACTGATCAATTGGCAGGTAGCCTGAACGTTGCCCAGAAAAAACGGCTAGAAATGGCGCGCGCGCTGGCTTCCCGTCCTTACCTGATACTACTCGATGAAGTCCTGGCCGGCCTGAACTCATCAGAAATCGCGAATATGGTTGAAACCGTCAAGAAAATTCGCGGTCAGGGTATCACGATCATCATGATCGAACACGTCATGAAAGCTGTTATGAACGTTTCGGATCGCATTATTGTGCTGGATTATGGCCAACAGATCGCTGAAGGTACACCCGAAGAAATCTCATCCAACGAAAAAGTGATCGAGGCGTATCTTGGCGACCCCAAGCTTGCCGAGAGATTGCTGCAGGAGGATTAGAGATGGCGATCTTAGAAATTAATGATGTTTCCTCAGGATATGGAGAAGTACAGATCCTGTGGGATTCCAACCTGACATTGGAAGTAGGGAGATTAACCTGCCTGGTCGGAGGCAATGGCGTGGGCAAAACCACTCTGTTGCGGACAGTGATGGGCTTGTTGCGACCCTGGCATGGCAATATTTTCTTCCAGGGTAAAGATATCAGTCGCGTTCCTGCTTACACGAAAGCCGAGATGGGATTGGTGTTGGTCCCGGAGGGCCGCCAGCTTTTCACAGACATGACCGTCTATGAAAACCTGGAAATGGGGGCGTCGAATAAACGCGCAACCCCAAAATTGAATACCAATCTTGAGCGGGTGTATGAGATGTTTCCACGCTTGAAAGAGCGCCAGGCACAAAAAGCAGGCACGCTCAGCGGCGGTGAACAGCAGATGCTTGCAGTTGCGCGCGGGATCATGGCCGATCCAATCATCCTTATGATTGATGAACTTTCCCTTGGCCTGGCCCCGGTGCTGGTTCTGGATCTTTTCGAAAGCCTAAAGGCGCTGCGCGAACTCGGCATCACGATCCTGCTCGTAGAGCAAAACGTTCACATGGCTCTGGCAATTAGCGACTACGGATTCGTACTGGCAGAAGGAAAGGTCGAGCTGCACGGTCCGGCGCGCGACCTGATCAAAAATGAGCACGTACGAGAAGCCTATTTGGGCCTATGATCCAATTCATAAAACGGTATCACTCTCCCGCTAAATGTGTCCATCACTGACCGCCTTATCGACTATAATAGAAAGCAGATGAAATCAGAGGGACACCTCTCTGCTTTGAACCTAAACGGAGGTCCTTATGCTAGTTGGCGAAAGAATGTCGCACCCAATTATTTCGATAACCCCGGATATGCCGGTACACGATGCGTTGAATATGTTCAAGAGAGAACATATCAGGCGTGCTCCTGTTGTCAAAGATGGTAAAATGCTTGGGATTGTTTCCGACCACGATCTTTTGAATGCCTCTCCTTCCCCGGCCTCGAGCTTGAGCGTGTGGGAGATGAATTACTTGCTAAGCAAGATTACAGTATCAGAGGTCATGTCCAAAAAGGTCCTGACGGTGGACGAGACTACTCCCATCGAGGAAGCCGCGAGGATTATGGCAGACAATAAAGTGGGGGGGCTACCAGTGATGCGGGATGGTCACGTAGTAGGGATTATCACTGAAACTGATCTTTTCAAAGTATTCCTTGAATTGATGGGGGCGCGTGAAAAAGGAGTGCGTGTGACGGCTCTGATCGATGAAAAGCCCGGACAACTGTCCAAGATTACAGAAGCAATTGCCACAGCTGGAGGCAATTTCCTGGCGTTCGGCCAGTTTTCAGGAGAAGATCCATCGACTCGCCTGGTAACATTTAAGGTGGCCGGCATGAAAAAGGATGCTGCCAAGAAGGCGATCTCAGAAATTGCCAAGGAAATCTGGGACGTCCGCGAAACCTAACCCTTTTTCGGCACAATAAAGTCAACAGGATTATAAAAGCGATCTATTCTGAGATCGCTTTTATGGTTTTTCAACCGCCAATTGCTTCAACTCGGAGATTTCTTGAGCGGTTAAATATCGCCATTGTCGCGGCTTCAGGTTGCCAAGGCGCAAGGACCCAATACGTACGCGGATGATTCGCACCACTGGTAATCCCAACTGGAAACCTATTTCACGAATTTGCCGTTTGCGCCCTTCTCGCATAATGATACTTATCCAGGCCCCTTTTCCGGAAGTTGACACAAATTTAACCTGCGCGCGTGCAGTGTGATGACCATCCTCCAAGACAACCCCTCGTTTCCAGGTCTCCAATTGCTCGCGTTCAGGACGTCGAGCCAGCAATACCCGATATTCTTTCTCATGCCCAAAGCGAGGATGGGTTAAGTGGTTAGCCAGTTCTCCATCGTTCGTCAACAACACCAGACCTTCGCTCTCGGAATCGAGCCTTCCAACAGGATAGATTCGATCCGGCAATTCGACCAGGTCAAGCACAGTTTGCCGGCCATCCCCAGGTTCGGCTTTCACCGTGGAAAGCACTTTTCTGGGTTTGTGCAGGGCAATATAAATTTGCGTCGTTTCGGTATTCACGCGCTTGCCATCGAACGTGATCGTATCGCGCGCCATATCCGCTTTTTGTCCAAGCGTAGCCACCTGACCGTTTACTCTCACCCGGCCTGCTTCGATGAATTGCTCACATGTTCGCCTGGAACCGAAACCAGCCTGCGCAAGTATTTTTTGTACACGTTCGGGTGGCATCTTATCCTTTCAACAGGGTGACGTCTTCTTGACCAATATCACTTATCTTTAATGGAGGCAAGTCTTTAAGAGAACCCAATCCGAAATGTTGTAAGAATTCAGTCGTTGTGCTGTAAAGGATAGGACGTCCGGGCCCTTCTGCGCGCCCACCTTCCTGGATCAGTCCTTTTGCAAGCAGGCTCTTCATAACCCCATCGCTATTGACTCCTCGTACCGCATCGACCTGAGGGCGAGTCACCGGTTGTTGATACGCAATGATCGCCAAAGCCTCAAGGGCGGCACGACTTAAACGACTGGTAGCTTCCAACCCTAAAAACTGCTCTATCGCTTCGGCCGTCTCAGGTGCTGTGGTCAGTTGAACGCGACCGGAATGCGTCTGCAACCTCAATCCTCTGGATTCCAGCACCTTGGACAGTTCTGCCAATGCCCGTTCGATCGTTTTAGTCGTGAAACCAAACACTTCCACCAATTGCCCAATAGAGACCGGCTCAACAGCAACAAAAAGCAAAGCTTCAATCTGGGCGGAAAGAGCTAAATCAGAAGATTGCATAATATCGCTCATGCTATAATTGCTCCTGCTCAAAAATCCATGACAAATCTAAAACGACCAATTCCGATGATTAAGACTAAAACAATTCTCTTGCTTCTCGCTGTTTCCATGATCAGTTTGGCGTGCTCGATCTTCATCGGAGGGCCTGAGTATCCTGACGAAATCATCCCCATATCAAGTGAAGCCGTGGATAGTTTGGAAACCCAAATTCAGGAAGCGCTGCAGGCCGGTGCCGAAAATGGCTTGGTAACGCTAGAAATCACAGAAGAGCAATTGACTTCCTTTGTTTCGGCCAAGGTTGCTGCTCAGGAACCACCTTTCTTCTACGACCCGCAAATTTACCTGAGAGACGAGCAAATGAGGATCTTCGGGAAGGTTGAAAGAGGCACCCTGGTTGCTAATATCTTGATCACTCTGAAAGTAAGCGTTGATGAAGAAGGGAAACCAAAACTTGAAATCTCTTCGGTTGATTTTGGACCCTTCCCTGCGCCAGATGGTTTTAACCAAAGCCTTACGGCTTTGGTTACCGAAGCCTATACTGGTTCATTGGGGCCTGTTGCTAGCGGCTTTCGAATTGAGGCCATCCAAATAGCCGATGGCATCATGACAATTACCGGTCGTATTAAATAGCCAATGGATTATACCAGAGGCATAGAAAACAATATGCGCGTCGCCTCCAGATATCATTCCTTGAGACATCTCTTGCTTATACTGTTGGCGCTGATGGTCAGCGGATGCCGTTCACCTCAGCTTGGAAGGGAGCAAATAGAAGTCCAGGTCATCACTGGCGGTCAAGCACAAATGACCAAAGTCACAGCTGGAAGCACCGTGGCGGATGCGTTGCAAACGGCCGGGATCGAAATGAGCAACCTGGATAAAAGCGATCCTCCATCGTATGTCGTCCTGAGTACTGGTGATACTGTCCGGATCATCCGCGTACGCGAAGAATTCGTCACTGAGGAGATCAGTCTGCCCTTTGAAAGGCAGATTGCCCGCAATGAATCGTTGCCAACTAGTGAAACGCGACTGGTGCAACCAGGCATCAATGGGTTGAAAGAAGTAACCTACCGTGTCCTGTATGAAGATGACGTCGAAACCAATCGCACCATCGTGAAGAGCGCTGTTCTCCAGAATCCTATCCCAGAAATTGTCATGGTTGGCGCCCAGGCAGCATTTGCCCCCATTGTCATCCCGGGTAAACTGGCTTATCTGGCCGGAGGAAATGCATGGCTGATGGAAGGAACAACCGCCAATCGCAAGCCAGTGGTGACCTCCGGCGATTTGGACGGACGCATCTTCTCCATTTCTCCTAATGGAGAATGGTTGCTATTTTCACGCGAATCAAACAAACCATCCGGAAATGAAATTAATACGCTATGGGCCGTTAGTTTGACAAGAGAGAATGCGGCACCCTTCAGTCTTGGGGTCTCCAATGTCGTCCATACTGCCATTTGGACGCCTAGTTCCGCTAACGTCGCGTACAGTACAGTGGAACCACGCGCCACGGCACCAGGTTGGCAAGCCAACAACGACATTTATAAGGTCGTCATCGGCAATGGATGGGCAGGTACTCCGCAACGAATTCTGGAGGCGAATAGTGGGGGGGTATACGGTTGGTGGGGTATGGAGTTACACTATTCCCCTGAAGGTATTCTCTCCTACGCACGGGCGGATGAGGTCGGTATTGTGGACCAACAGAACGGACAGCTCCGGGCGCTGCTCGAGATCACACCTCTGCAGACCCATAGCGATTGGGCCTGGGTACCAGGTATGGTTTGGGGTGCAGACAGCCAGACCCTATTTGTGGTCACACATGCTCCACCACCCAATTTGGTCAATGCCGAGGAATCTCCCTTTTTTGATCTTACCGCCGCCTCAACAGCCAACAAAGCTACCATGCGTCTTATCCAGCAAGCCGGTATGTTTGCGTACCCCGCCGCTTCCCCACTACGTCCAAACGGCGAGGAGGACGCTTACCAGGTGGCCTTCTTGCAGGCGATATTCCCTGAACAAAGTGAGACCAGCCGCTACCGCGTCGTGGTGATGGACCGCGACGGCTCTAACCAGCGCGTGGTATTTCCACCACCCGACGCCTCCGGCTTAGAACCGCAGATCCCGGTGTGGGCGCCACAACTAATTGAAGGTCAATCTGGAGATTTTCTTCTACTTATCTATCAAGGGAATCTTTGGTTGGTGGATTCGGTTAGCGGACAGACCTTCCAGGCCACCGGAGACGGACTTATACTCCGTGCGGATTGGAAATAATTCAACCTATTAGATTGAGGTAGAATGCGCATTCTTATCACCGGTGCAGCCGGATTCCTCGGCTCCCACCTCTGCGATCGCTTGCTTGCCGAAGGGCATGAAATCATCGGGATGGATAACTTCATCACCGGCAGCCCTGATAATATCGCTCACCTAGCTGGAAACGAAAAGTTCAGTTTTTATAAACACGATGTTTCCAATTATATTTTCATCCCAGGAAAAGTGGAAGGGGTATTGCATTTTGCCTCCCCGGCCAGCCCCAATCCAAAATCGCCTGTTGGATATTTCAACCTGCCAATTCAAACCATGAAAGCGGGAGCATTGGGGACCCACAACACTCTTGGGGTTGCAAAAGCGAATAGTGCTAAATACTTGCTGGCATCGACCAGTGAAGTCTATGGCGATCCCCTTGTTCACCCTCAGAGCGAAGAGTATTCTGGCAATGTCGACCCCACTGGTGAGCGCGCAGTATACGATGAAGCCAAACGATTTGCAGAAGCTCTGACGATGGCGTATCACCGCACCCATCAAGTGGATACGCGCATCGTACGTATATTCAATACCTACGGGCCTCGCATGGACCTGGAGGATGGCCGCGCTCTCCCAAATTTCTTGAAACAGGCTTTGCTTGGAAAACCGCTAACGGTGTATGGGGATGGCAGTCAAACGCGCAGTTTTTGTTATGTAGATGACCTGATCGAAGGGATTATCCGCCTGTTTTATTCCCAGGAACATATGCCCGTCAACGTGGGCAACCCAAACGAAATGAGCATCCTGGAATTTGCGGAAGCCATCAACCACATTACAGGAAATTCTGCCGGCGTCAAATTCCTGCCGCATGACCGCTCGACCCGCGATCCTCAGCGCCGACAACCAGAAATTACACGAGCCAGGGAATTGCTCGATTGGGACCCTCAAAATAGTCTGGAGGCTGGTATCAAGAAGACCGTCCCCTATTTCCGCGAAAAGCTCGGTCTGCAATGATTCTGAGCAACACCAAAGAAAGAGAACGATTCATTAAATTCTCCGTAGTAGGCACGATTGGCGCGGTGATTGATTTCGGAGTCATGAACATACTGACAAATTGGTTCGCTTTGCCACTTGTCACGGCTGGTACGATCTCCTTCGTTTGCGCTGTGATCAGTAATTTCCTTTGGAACCGGTATTGGACTTATCCTGAATCACGTACCAAGAAGGTATCCCACCAATTGATCATGTTCTTTGCAGTTAATATCGCCGGTGTGCTGATCCGTATCCCGATTCTCTCTTATATTGAACCTCCCTTTCTTGGGTTCTTTAACCGCACTGAGATTCAGTTTCCCGCCTCTCCGGAATTCCTTGCGAAGAATTTAACCCTTTCCCTGGCTATCGGAATTGTAATGTTGTGGAACTTCTTTGTAAACCGGTATTGGACTTATAATGATATCGACCAAATCATATGAGGTGTCAAATTATGGAATCAACTTCAAAGACACTTATCCCGATTTACTCAACGAAAGGCGATGCAGAAGCCTTTCTCCAATATCCACATTTATTCAACCGTACCGGTGACTGGGTTGGATTTGTCACTCCCAAAAGGGGAGTGTATTCGGTGCTGGGATACTACGTCGGGTATCTCTCTGACGATCGGCGCATCATTCGCAAGAGATTTACCAGCGCGCTTAAGCCCCGGCGGCAGCCGCCTCCACCCCCAGGAAAAATATATCCCCCTGCGACGGTTGCGCTGGCGCCGATGATGCGCGAATTGACCCACGGTCAGGTGGATGTTCTCTTGGATGAACCCGAACGACTGCACACGCTTGACAGTGGTGAACTGAGACAAGATTTGAACTAAGGATGGCAGCAAAACTGAAGGCCAAGCCCATTCGGGCCTCAAAAATCAATATTGCGCAACTCATGCAGCCGGAGCATGCCAACAACCTTGGAAATGTGCACGGTGGTTGGATCATGAAACTGGTCGATGAAGCTGGCGCCCTGGCCTGCATGCGCCATGCACAAAGACGGGTCGTGACCGTCGCCATCGATTCGATGGTCTTCCGGCAACCCATCCGCATTGGCGATCTCGTGATCCTGAACGCAGAAGTGACTTACGCTGGCCGTACCTCCCTGGAAGCAGAAGTACAAGTACAGGCAGAAAATCCTATTACCGGGGAAAGGACCCATACCAATACAGCCTACCTTGTTTATGTAGCTCTTGATAAAAAGGGGCACCCTGTTTCTGTGCCGCCATTATTTGCTGAGACTGAACAAGAAAAGGTACGCATGAACCAGGCGCAAAAACGGCAACAACGACGCATATCGCAAACTTAACACCCATGGCTATGAATTCCACCTCAGACCCTGATCCTCACTTGCAAGAAGCAGAAGAACTCGACCAAAAAGAACCTGTCGCGCACCCATTCAAGAATCTGCGCGAACTGGTTGATTATGTTTCGGGTAAATCGCTGTCCGATTTGCACGAAGAGGACAGCGGACTGGCCGAAGCTCTTCCCTTCCCTTTCTTTGCGATTGTCGGGCAACACGAAATGAAGCTGGCGCTTATACTTGGACTGGTCAATCCCAACCTAGGGGGAATTCTCTTGATCGGTCCTCGAGGCACAGCCAAATCAACGGCGGTGCGTAGCCTTTTAGATTTGTTGCCTCATATCGAACGCAGCGCCTGTTATTATGGTTGCCTTCCAGAGGATGTCGAATCTGGCGGCATAACAGCCATCTGCCCGTCCTGTGCTAAGAAGTATGCTGAAGGCACTCCCCTAACCATACCTGATCGTGTGCGTCTGGTTGAACTTCCACTGAACTCCCGCCTGGAGGATGTAGTAGGCGGAATTGATGAAAGAGCAGAACCAATCCATGAGCGAATGCGGCTGAGGCGAGGAATTCTCTCACACGCTGATAAGAATATTCTCTATATTGATGAGGTAAACTTACTGGCAGATGAAATCGTCGATGCGATCCTGGATGCGTCTGCACAAGGTACTTACACAGTCCGACGAGGCCAAATCGCAGCCACCTATCGCTCTCGCTTTTTGCTGATCGGATCGATGAATCCTGAAGAAGGGCGGTTGAGACCGCAAATCTTTGACCGCTTTGGCTTGAGAGTCATTGTACAGGGATTGGACAATCAGCAGGATCGCCTGGAAGCGTATCGCAGGGTACAGGCTTACCAAATCAATCCTCGCGAAATGATCGCCCGCTACGCCCTGGAAATAGATTCGGCCATGGAAGAAATCGACGCTGCCCGTAAGAGACTTCGAGATGTAAAGATTCCGGACAAAGTTGCAAAACCCGCCATCGAACTGGTCCAAAAAATGGGGATCGACTCGCTCCGAGCGGAAATCACCTGGTTTGAAGCAGCCCGAGCCCATGCCGCCGCCGATGGCCGCGATGAAATCAATAGCTCTGACCTGACCATCGTGGCTCCCATGGCTCTCCGCATTCGGCGCTCCCCCTTCATGTCGGAGTACATCGACACTCAACAGGTCGAAGAAGAAGAACTGAAGGGCTTGTTGGAGAAAGTCGTCAAGAAAAGCACCAGAAATCCAACAGCAAGAAAATCTAAAAAATAACTTCCGGGATGCATATCCTCAAGAGGCTCGCCCCCCGATCGGATAACTATCTGATCTTCATAATATTGCTGGCCAACCTTCTTGTTGGGGGATTCATATTCCGGGATTACGGGCTTTCCCTGGATGAGCCTCTTTATTACGCATACGGAGAAGCGATCGGGTACGCCTACGATCCCATTGAGTGGTTCAGCGGGGACTTCGTCCTAACGCGCGCGTTCGGACCAAGCCCTGCAGACCATGGAAATCGGGGTCCAGCTTATTTGCTTATTGCCAGAATACCAGCGAAACTGCTTCAACACGCCGGCTTGGATCTGGCTTCCTCCTGGCACCTGGTGAATTTCATAGCTTTTCAGATCGGTCTATATTTTTTCTACCGGTTATGCCTTCGTTGGATGACGCCCTGGGCAGCCATCGGAGCCACCTTGCTCTTATCCACCCAGCCCATTATTTGGGAGCACGCCTTCATCAATCCGAAAGATCCACCTTTCCTTTCTTTTTTCACAATCTCGCTTGAGCTGGGTTTCAGGATGGCTGACAAGATCCGCCTGCTCCCCAGCAAAGACGGGGCGTGGACGAATTTGCATATCATTCTCTTACCGGCGGTGATGCTTGGATTAACAAGCAATCTTCGCGTGATCGGCCCCCTGGTAGCGGTGCTGGTGGGGCTCTATTTGCTCTCTTTTCGTAAGTTTGAGCTTCTTGGGTGGTTGATCCCATATGGCATCATCGCCTACGCAATGATGGTTCTCACATGGCCTTATCTGTGGTCGAATCCTATCGGAAAATTCTTCGATGTTGTCCGCTTTATGGCGGACAACCCCACCACATTGCGCGTATTCTTTTACGGTCAATTATATCCAGCTGACGATCTCCCTCTCCGCTACCTGCCGACATTAATGGCCTTTACTCTGACAGAAACCGTTTGGCTCCTTGCCGTGCCTGGAGCATTGGTAGCTCTGGCAAAGATTTTTCGGAGATCCATAGATGCCCCCTCCTTGATCCTGACCATGGGCTGGTTTGTCATTCCGTTTGGGTATGTGCTCGTAAAACGGCCTCCCATGTATGATGGGTTCAGACACTTCCTCTTTATCATCTCACCTGTGTTCATTCTGGCCGGTATCCTACTCGATTCGATTCAGAGGTTCATTCAGCACACCTGTCAAAAGGTTCTTTTGATTTCAATTCTTCTCCTCCCAGGGTTAGCGGCAGATATCACTCTTCATCCGTACCAATATACGTATTACAATACTTTCGTTGGTGGAACCGGCAAAGCAGCGTTCCGTTTCGAAACAGACTACTGGTTGACATGCTACAAAGAAGCTCTGGAACAATTAGCGCCTTTCTCAGGAGAACCTGTCACGCTATATGTACAGCGAGAGTTCTACATCGCTAAGTATTATGCAACCGGAAAGATCGAGGTGCAAGACTTGCAAAAAAAGAATAAAACCATCCAGCCGGGAGACTTCATTTTGTGGAGTTCGAGGGCAAATCCCAGCCTGCAGCGCTACCGCGATCCGACCCAAGTTGTTTTACGTGTGGAACGTGATGGGGCCTTATTCTGTGTGACTCAAAGACAATGACACCCTCTCATTTAGAACGCATGCAAGCCTGTGTTAATGGTGAAATGCTCGACCGTCCACCAGTTTCTTTGTGGCGTCACTTTCCAGTAGATGACCAAGTACCAGAAAATTTGGCGCGAGCCACAGTTCACTTTCAAAACAGCTATGACTTCGACCTTGTCAAAGTGTCTCCGTCCTCTTCCTTCTGCTTGAAGGATTGGGGCGTGACTGATGCTTGGGCAGGTGATAGCGAAGGAACACGTCAGTACACTTCGCGTGTAATCACTGAACCCCAACACTGGGAAACCTTGCCTGTCCTGGATCCCTCAAGCCACTTCCTGTCCGCGCAACTAGATTGCCTTCAGATGATCCGCCGAGAGATCGGAGCCCAGGTTCCTATTATACAGACCATCTTCAGCCCGCTGGCCCAGGCCAAGAATCTGGCTGGAGGGAGAACCTTATTGGTCCATTTGCGAAAATATCCTCAAGCCGTCTTGAAAGGATTGGAAACGATCAGCAGGACGACCCAAAGGTTTATAGAGTCGGCAAGTCAGGTTGGGATCGACGGCATCTTCTATGCAGTTCAGCACGCGCAGGCCAGCTTGCTAAGCGAGGACGAGTACGTCACTTTCGGTTTACCCTTTGACCTGAAATGCATACAACCGGCGCAGAATCTTTGGTGTAATGTCTTGCATGTTCACGGACAGGACATCTATTTTTCCCTGATTCAATCTTTGAATTCTCCAATCCTTAATTGGCATGATCGTGATACACCACCCTCCCTTGCGGATGCCCAGAAAGAATTTTCTGGCGTCGTTTGCGGGGGCATCGCTCGCGAAACCCTCGTTTACAAAAATCGCAATGAAGTCCTGTTGGAAGCCAGGGATGCTATCGCGCAAACCAAAGGGGAAAAACTAATCCTTTCCACGGGTTGCGTAGTCCCAATTATTGCACCCTATGGAAATATCCTGGCCGCACGCAGGAGCGTAGAGTGAGCCTTCGCGTGATTGCAGGCATCGCTCGAGGTCGGAAACTGAAATCCGTTCCTGGCGAATCCACACGCCCAATCACCGATCGCGTCAAAGAAGCACTCTTCAACATCCTGGCTGGTGACCTACAGGGGTCGACATGGTGGGATTTGTTCGCGGGTACAGGCGCAGTTGGCATCGAGGCACTGAGCCGCGGGGCATCTTTCGTCCGTTTCAGCGACCTAATCCGCGAACCAGTGGAAATAATAAAGCATAATCTCAAACGCTGTGGATTTACTTCCGCCGCCGAGGTGCGCCGCGGTGATGCATTCAACCTTCTGGCCTCCCAACCGGACCGGACGTTCGATTTCCTTTATGTGGCACCGCCACAATACAAGGCCATGTGGTCCAAATCCCTCGCTTTGATCGATGATTATCCTGATTGGGTAAAGGCAGAAGGCCTGGTGATTGTACAGATCCATCCCAAAGAATACCAGACTCTCGCTTTGAGCAATTTAGAGGAATTGGACTCCCGCAAATACAGCAACACCATGCTGCTCTTCTACCAGTTGAAAGAAGAATTCCTCTATAAAAAAAGTCCTATGGATCTCTAAATATTCGAAGCCTCATGAAGACCTGTCCTCATTGTGCTGAACAAATTCAATCTGACGCGATCAAATGCCGGTATTGTGGCGCATGGCTGGACAATGCCATGATGCCAGTCGGCCGTCGAAACATATCCGGGCAGGCCAACTATCGTACAGCATCTTATTGGAATTTTGAATACAAATCTGACGCTTCCCTTTTCGGCTGGCCGCTTATCCATATTGCACAAGGGCTCGATCCTGGTACCGGCCTGCCACGCATTGCCAAGGGGGTCATCGCCATCGGGAATATCGCCTTTGGCGGGTTAGCACTCGGGGGTCTGGCTGTTGGCGGTGTCAGCCTGGGAGGATTCGGTATCGGTCTGGTTTCGCTAGGAGGCCTGGCGGTCGGTCTACTAGCAGCTGGAGGCGGATTGGCGATTGCGGGATTTCTGGCAATAGGAGGGGCGAATTTTTCTCCGGCCTATGCGGTTGGAGGCCTGGCACTGGCGCCTCATTTTCTGGGCGGAAATGGGATTGATCCAGCGTTTCTAAGGTGGGTCGAACCTTATATCCCCCAGAGTTCCATCCAAAAGTAGAATTTGGATAAGGAATAACCTTCACGGTTATTGATTCAAGACCTGAGAACAGGAGTGAAAGAGATGGAAATCAAGTCTGTCAAGATTGAGAAACCTGATTCAATAAATTTCATCCTCGGCCAGTCGCACTTCATTAAAACTGTGGAAGATATTCACGAAACACTCGTCACAGGTGTTCCAGGGATCCAATTCGGCCTGGCTTTTTGTGAAGCCTCAGGTGATTGCCTGGTGCGCTGGTCTGGTACAGATGAGGCCATGCTGGAACTGGCTAGAAAAAATGCGCTGGCCATTGGCGCCGGCCACTCGTTCATCCTTTTTCTTGGTGAGGGATTTTTTCCGGTCAATGTACTCAATGCCCTCAAAATGGTACCGGAAGTGGCGTATATCTTTTGCGCAACCGCCAATCCGACCGAAGTTCTTATAGCAGAGAGCGACCAGGGGCGAGGCATCGTGGGAGTCATCGACGGCTTTTCCCCTCGTGGCGTGGAGGACGAATCAGGTGTGCAATGGCGTAAAGAGTTTTTACGAAAGATCGGATACAAGGCCAAGTGACTACAAGACGACGGATGAACCTCTTGGTACGAACTCGAACGAATTTGGGAAATAAACTTACTTCGTTAATGCGATTCGCGACCTCAAATTAAATACTCTGCTGCACTAGGTTCAGATTTCGAATTAACCGCAATAGAAGAAGTTGGCACGCGGCGCCTCGTGCTAAAATGGGTTCATGACCACTCGCCGCACACCCGGCAAGATCATCCCTCAAGCCTTTCCAGGAATTTCCCCGGATGAAGCGCAAGCGCTCGTTTCGCATGCCAAGGTGAATAGCTACCCCCCAGGCAAGATCCTATGCCAGGAGGGTGCGTTTGAAACGATCTTCTACATGATCCTGGAAGGAGAGGTGAAGGAGAGGTGGATGTAACCAAAACCATCAATACCACCGAAGAGCGTTTCTTGAAAACACTCAGGCAGGGGGATTTCTTTGGGGAAATGGCGCTGATCCATAATGCCGCTCGCGCTGCTACAGTGATCAGCAAGACCGATTTGGTAGCTCTCGAATTAGACAAAGCCTCCTTCGATAACGTATTGGAACATAGCAGCAGTGTCCCGAAAGCTCTAATGCACGAGATCAGCGATTACTTGCGTCAGAATGATGAAATGGCTATCGAAGATTTAAGGTTACGTGCAGGCGAGCTGGCGATGGCGTACCAAAAGCTAGCCGAGCAGGAAATGGCTCGCCGCGAATTTCTAACAAACGTCGCCCACGAGTTGCGCACTCCGCTCATGGCGGCCAGTGGATATATGCAGATCCTGGAAAAGGGGAGGCTTAACGAGCAGCAAATCACGTAGGCAATCAGTATAGTCTCCAAAAACTTGCAACAGATTGTTGCCCTGGTTAATGACATCCTCTTTATGCAGGAAATGGATCTGGTCCTCCCTAAATTTTCTACACTCAGCCTGGATACGTTATTGGAAAAAATCTTGGGGACTTTTCAAGTCAAAGCGGAGAATCGGGACATTCAGCTCCTAAGCAAAACCCAACCTGGTTTGCCTGCAATCTCGGGTGATACGGATTCGCTCAAACGGGCGATATCAGCGCTGGCAGACAATGCAATCAAGTTCAGCCCAAGGGGAGGCAGAGTCGAGATTAACCTCCGCCATGAGGATAAGCTCATTTCCCTTTCAGTGAAGGATCAAGGTATTGGAATTTCGAAGGAAGTTCTCCCACATATTTTCGAACGGTTCTTTCACTTTGAACAGAGTGGGGATGAATTATTCGGAGGCATAGGAATTGGCTTGGCTATTGCCAGGCAAGTTGTGCTCCAGCATGGCGGCAGGATTGAAGTCCAGAGCGAACCAAACTGAGGAAGCACCTTCATCATTCACCTCACCACAAATCCAATCGCGGATTAAGATACTTCAAATCCAACTCATTACGAAAAAACGGCAGGACCTGCCGTTTTTTCTCTTTAATCAAATTCTAGAACAAGTCGTTCTTGCTCATCGTAATGTGATCGGGCAAAGAAAGGTGGATCACCGCGCCGTACAGAATGGATACGTTGCAGCAAGGCAGGCAGGTCTTCCACTACAGGCAAGTTGTCAAGCGCATCCAGTTCGATCCAATGAAGCGACCCCTCAGCAGATTCAACCGGTTGGCCACCCTGCCAATCACCGGTAAAGACAAACAGACATACTCCAGGGCTTTGTCCGCTATCCACAAACAGAATTCCGCACAGCCACAGGTCTGCCTGCAACCCGGTCTCCTCAAGCAACTCGCGCCGGGCCGACGCCAGGAGTCCTTCCCCTTGCTCGACATGCCCACCTAAACCATTTAATTTTCCTGCCCACAATCGCTTCTGCGGCGCTCCCTTCAATAGGAGATATTGCTGGTCACGTCGCACGAAGATTGCCGTGCGCGGGATAAGCATATAACGATCGATCGTGATCCCTTGCTCCGAGACTGGCACCGCGGTTACCTTCTTTAAAACCTTCTAGTCCGCCAGGTCGCTTACATCTTCCGCGGTTGTCTCATCGGTCACGTATTGCTCAAGCTTAGGCTGGATCTTAAGGGGTTTAACGAATCTCGCCACATGTTCCCGTGTACCTGCTACGCCAAGCAGATCAAAGAGTCTGGAAAACTGAGCCTCCCAAGCGGCCTCCAAGCCCGCCTTCTCGTTATCAGGCAGGGCGTACATCTGTTGCTTGAAGGCTCCAATCGCGTTCTTACGAGTCTTATAGTAAAACTGCTCGTCCGATTGATCCGGTTTGCGGTCACCGGAATGGTTGTCATCCAGCCAGGCGTACATTTCAGCCCGGAACTTTGCAGGGATACGATCGTAGAACATGTTCATGAAGTTTGTTGCCAGATGCACTTCGATTGCTTCATGTAAGACAAACTGATTGAAGTTCTCTTCAGGCAAGGTGGAAGCGCCATGCTGTACAGTTCCTCCTAACCCGTATTCGTTTCGAGCGATGATGCTCAAATTCTTTAAGGTATCAAAATCAAGGTTGACTTTGGCGATCGTGCCATCTGCCAGAACTGTGCCACCATGTGAGGTGCCGGTTTGAATGCTGATCTTGCTTAATCCAGGCACATCCGGGGAAAGGCGACCCAATTCAGCGTTATATCCATCCATGAAGACGCGCAATTCCTCGGCGGTCGAATTATGACCTCCCACTTCGCCAATTTCGCCGCCAATGGATGCGATCACCCCATCGGGTTCGCTTTCCCGAACGAATGCGCCAAACATGGCCGAAAGCTCATAATTTAGCGTCTGCTGTTCTGGAACACTCGCTTTGGTGATGTCCACCAAAGTTGAGGTGTCAATGTCGATGTTGTAAAACCCGGCACTTAAAGCCTCAACCGTCAGATCCTTGACGGCCTGAATTTCGGTCTGCGGATCGCTTGCGTAACGTTTGGCAGATACCTGGAAGTGATCTCCTTGAAGGAAGACTGGTCCCTCGATGCCTTCCGCTATCGCTGCAGCCAGGATATTGGTGGCATATTCGGCAGGTCGCTGGGCAGTATAACCAATCTCTGACCGGGCGATTTCGAAGATGAAGGCGGCTGCCTCGATCCGTTTGGCGGCGCGGAACATGGCTCGCGCGGCATTGTAAGAAAGGGCGCGTAAATTAAAGGCTGGCGTGGTCCAGGTCATGGGCGCTTCGCCGCGACCGCGCGCCAGGTACAGGTCGTGGATGGATGCAGGGAGGATACCCATTTCCAGGGCGGCTGCCCTGATCAGGTACCGGGACCAACCTTGCGCTTTTCCTGTTCCAAGGGCGGAAATTTCCACGAGCTTTGGGACATGCTTTCGAAACTCTTTCGTATCGGTGACTTTAACAGTTGTTCCATCCAATTGTATGCTATTGAGGATGAAGGATAGGGATTGAGGTAAGACAGTCATTGAACTTCTCCGTAGTAAGATTTCATGTGCTTTCGCTTGATTATAACCATAAAGTAAGGCTATAATGTCTCAAGCGCCGTGAGGCCAGATCTAAAGTTGTGCGTATATGAATTCAGGAGGCTACCATGAGCGATTTATTCGATAAAGTAACCGGTCAGCAAGACATTTTTAAGAAACTGGCTTCACACATACCTGGATTTCAGGGGTATATCGAGCGGCAAAACCGTCGCGCTGCGGATAAGCTGCTGCGAGAAACGGTCGCAGACCGTTTCGAAGAGCTTTGGAAACGCACATCGAACCTGCAGACGGATATGGTCAACGAAGGTATGATCGCGCTTGTGGACGATATGGAAAGAGGAGCCTTGCAGCTTCGCACCTTCGTCGATAAAATCCGTACCGCAGCTTATGGTTATGCTGGTTTCTTTGATGCAGTCAAGATCAACGAAACCGAGTTGACTCAATTGTATCAATTTGATTCAGCTTTCTTCGAAGTGGCAGATCAAATTGGCCAGGCTTTGGACAACGTCGAGGCTAGCCTCGGCGATGAGGAGGGATTGAAAGCTGCAATCCGCAACCTCGGATCTCTGTCACGCGAGGCGGTCACAACCTTTGATCGCCGCAGCGAAGTTATCACAGGTAATCCGGCTGCCTGACCTGAAGCATTCACTGTTCATACTCAAGGGCACGGACTTTCATCAAAATCCTTTGTAAGTCCGTGTCTTTGTGGTTTAATTAAGCTATGTGGAAAGAATTCATCACCGCCACCTCCGTACAGGAGGTCACTCGTCATCTGGGCGAGATGGGAACCCGCGCTCGCATCGTGGCAGGCGCAACGGACCTGATCCTCGAACTAGAGAGGGGAGTCCGCCGTGACATCGAAATCCTGATTGATGTAACTCGCATCCCAGATCTGGACAGGATCTGGATTGATGAGGATGACATCATTCATCTCGGGGCGATGGTCACGCACAACGATTGTGTGGCTTCCAAACTCATTCGTGAAAGAGCCTATCCGCTGGCTCGTGCAGCCTGGGAAGTCGGTGCGCCGCAAATCCGTAACCGTGCGACCGTTGCCGGCAACCTGATCACCGCCTCCCCTGCAAATGACACCATCACACCTCTGATGGCTCTCGAAGCCTGGGTCATACTTGCATCACCTAGTGGTGAACGGCGCGTGGCTTTGAAGGAATTTTATACAGGCGTACGAAAGACCGTCATGGAGCCCGATGAAATGATGGTTGAGGTCGCTTTTCCAGCGCTTGACGATACGCAACGAGGCACTTTCATCAAGCTGGCCCTTCGCCGCGCTCAGGCCATCTCGGTTATCAACGTCGCTACGATATTGGAAATCAGAGCTACAAAGGTGAAGAGCGCTTCGATCACCCTGGGTGCAGTTGCTCCAACCATCATCCACGCCACGGAGGCTGAAAGGTATCTCTCTGGCAAGAAGATCAACGCGAAAGCTATCGCAGAAGCCGCCAGGCTGGCAATGGAAGCCTCGCGCCCTATCGATGATATTCGTGGCTCGGCAGAATACCGTCGAGAAATGGTGAGGGTTTGTACGGCACGCGGGTTGACGGCGATTACGCAGGGGGAAGAACAATCTGGGTTTCCAAAAAACCCGATATTGCTGGGAAAACAGCCAGTCAAAGGACGCACGGAAGAATTGGAAAGCACGACACACCGCGCGGGCTCGCCAATCCGCACTCGCATCAACGGCCAAACCGTCGAATTCAAGACCGGCCATGATAAAACCCTTTTGCGCCTACTACGCGAGGAGGGGAGTCTGACCGGCACTAAGGAGGGCTGCGCCGAAGGTGAATGTGGCGCCTGCACGGTATTCCTGGATGGCAAAGCTGTCATGGCCTGTCTGGTGCCTGCACCCCGTGCGCACGACGCCGATATCGTCACGATCGAAGGCCTGGCCAATGGGGAGCGATTGCATCCCGTCCAACAGGCATTCATTGATCATGGCGCAGTGCAATGTGGCTACTGCACGCCAGGCTTTATCATGTCGGGGGCAAAACTCTTAGAGGAGCGCACCTCTCCCAGCCGTAATGAAATTGAACAAGCCATCACCGGGAATCTTTGCCGCTGTACCGGCTATTACAAAATCGTCGAAGCAATCGACGCAGCTAGTCAATCGAATTCCTGAACGGAGGTGTTTCGTGGGTAAGTACCGCACAGGCGTACGAGTCAGGGAAAAGAAAAAGGGGATTCACCCGATATGGAGAGGCATTGGCTGTCTGATCATTTTGATCGTGCCGGTCCTTTCCTATGCGATCGCGCTCCTTACATTCCCAATTTTCTACAATGCACATCTGGTCCCTTTAAACTTACTGGGTACTCCACAGGTACCGACCTGGATGTGGTATTCGCCTAACTTTGCCAGCTTCATGCAAACAATCATCGGCCAACCTAATCTTAAAGGAATTCTACTGCTGGCATTTGCCTATACCCTGTTTATCGGCGGTTTCATGTCCTTAATCTATGCGATCATCTGGCGCCAATTTGGCCCCTCTCGTTACGGCCCTCTGGACGCGGAACCCATCCGAACCAAAAAGGTCAAGAAATATACTCGATAATGTCCAATACAAAAAGCACTTCAGAAATTGGGCAATCCGTTACCCGCATCGACTCGCTCGGTAAAGTAACTGGGGTGACCCTTTATTCTGGCGATCTGTCTAGAAAAGGTATGCTGCATATGAAGGTACTTTTCGCCGGCCGGCCGCATGCCCGAGTTAAACGCATCATGCTCGATAGAGCACAGGCAGCACAAGGCGTAGTCGCGATCTATACTGCCAGAGACATCCCAGTCAACGAATACGGTCTGCAATGGAAGGACCAACCTGTCCTTTGTGGACCGGGTTGTGATATACCTGGCACAGACATCGTCCGGTTTGTTGGAGATCAAGTTGCTGTGATCGTTGCGCAATCGGAGGCTCAAGCTGCAGCTGCAAGAGACTTGATCGAGGTTGAATACGAGGATCTACTCGTGGTAACTGATGCGGTTGAAGCCATGAAACCGCAGTCCACCAGGGTTCACGAAACGATTGGGGATTCCAACGTTTGTGTACACTACAAAATCCGCAAGGGCGATATTGAGCAGGGATTCAAACAAGCCGAAGTGATCGTCGAAAGTGAATACAGCACTCCGGTTCAGGAACATGCTTACCTACAACCCGAAGCGGGACTGGCCTATATAGACGATGAAGGTCGTGTAACAGTTGAAGCCGCTGGCCAATGGGCACACACTGACCGTGGTCAGATTGCTCACGCGTTAGGCTTACCGGATGAAAACATTCGCGTACTCTACCCTGCAATCGGTGGTGCCTTTGGTGGCCGGGAGGACATGTCCATACAGATCGTGCTCGCATTAGCGACCTGGAAATTACAGCGTCCGGTGCGTATCATTTGGACCCGGCAGGAATCGATCATCGGTCACGGCAAACGACATGCTGTGCGGTTGCGCGCCCGCTGGGCGGCAACCCGGGAAGGCAAACTCATTGCAGCCGAAAGTGAGATCATCGGCGATGCAGGCGCTTACATGTACACCACGAACAAAGTCCTTGGAAATTCAACCATCACCTCCACAGGACCTTATTTTATCCCCAACATCAAAACAGACGTCTATGGTGTCTACACCAATAACGTCCCAGGAGCTGCCTTTCGCGGTTTTGGCGCTCCTCAGGCCTTATACATGGCTGAGTTGCAGATGAATAAGTTAGCTGAAGAATTAAATATGGATCCAGTGGAGTTCCGCCTGTTGAATGCATTGCGAGATGGACTTACCCTCGGGGTGGGCACACCAGCCCCAGGCCCGGTTAGCGTGCCTGAGGTCATCGAAGCGGCTGCGAAACAGTTCAAATGGAACAAGTTCAAGAAGAAGAATTCCAACCACCTCGTCCGCGGGCGCGGATTTGCGGGGGGGTTCAAGAATGTCGGTTTCTCGTTCGGATACCCGGAAAATTGCTGGGCGCGCGTCGAATTGCACGGCAAGGTCGATATCGAACAAGTCATCGTGAAACACGCCGCTGCAGAGGTCGGTCAGGGAACTCATACAGTCATGGCACAAATGGCTGCTGAGGCAGTTGGAGTCCCGGTCAGGAAAGTCTCCATGATCACCTCCGATTCAGCCACGATGGGCGATTCCGGATCGGTTTCGGCTTCGCGCATGACCTTTATGTCCGGAAATGCGATCAAAGGTGCAGCTGCCGTCGCGCTTGATAAATGGCGTCTCGAAGAACGTCCGGCAGTAGGCGAATATAAATACTTGGCGCCTGCAACCACACCTTTCGATAAAGAGACCGGCTACTCCATGCCGAATTTCTCCTATGCATATTCAGCCCAGGCGGTTGAAGTCGAAGTGGACCTCGAGACAGGACACGTCAGAGTCATCCGGGTGGTTGCAGCTGATGACCTGGGGAAAGCCATCAACCCGGACCTGGTCATTGGACAAATCGAAGGCGCTGTCGTTCAGGCACAGGGGTATGCCATCCTGGAAGATTACAGAACCAAAGAAGGCGTGGTATTGTCCGATCAGTTGAGTACCTACCTGATCCCGACCATCCGGGATATACCCGAAAAAGTCGAATCGGTCATTTTGGAAGTACCGGACCCGAACGGACCTTGGGGGGCGCGTGGCGTGGGCGAACTACCTTTTCTGCCAACCGCAGCCGCCATTGGGGCAGCCGTCCACGATGCGACAGGTGTTTGGTTCGATGAATTCCCGCTCACCCCTGAACGAATCTTGCGAGGTTTGGGGAAGATCTAGCTTCCTACCTCGGGCTTGTACCTTTGAACCCAAATTCAATCTATGTCCTGGAACTTCCCTTATCGTGGTGAAACCGAAATTCTTGAGAGAACCAACCGGTCATCTGCGCCTGGTGATTTTTTAGCGTTGGAGGATGGGATCACACATTACCAATTGGGCGGCCCAAAATCAGGCTCCCCGATCGTGCTCGTCCATGGATTCTCTGTGCCATTCTTCATCTGGGACCCCACCTTTGATTTCCTGATCCGCCAGGGGTTTCGCGTATTACGCTATGACCTGTTTGGTCGGGGATATTCAGACCGGCCAGCCCTTCACTATGATATACATTGTTTCACCAAGCAATTAAAGGACTTATTGGAAAAGCTTGGCATAGAAAAGCAGGTGCATTTGTTCGGATTGTCAATGGGCGGGCCTATTGTCGCCAGCTTTACCGTTCATTTTCCCGAACGGATCTGTAAACTTGTGCTGATCGATCCCGCAGGCACAAAATCAACCAGTCTATCTGCTTTATTGAACGTGGCGACTTTGCCGGGTTTGGGGGAATTGCTGTTTGGTCTATTTGGAAGCGAATCATTGGTGAAAGGGATCGCTTCAGACTTCTTCGGCGCTGACCTGGTGGAGACGTTCCAAGCCAGATACAAAGTCCAGATGAAATACAAAGGGTTCAAACGTGCCATCCTGCGTACCATACGGAATGGCATGCTCGGGGAATTTTCCACCGCCTACCACAAGGTCGGGAAGTTACCCATCCCCGCGCTTTTACTCTGGGGGGAACAGGATCGTACGGTGCCATTCGCCTACCACAGTATCCTGCGCGAACTCATGCCAGAGATCGAATTTCACTCGATCCCCAACTGCGGGCATGTCCCACATTACGAAAAACCCGAAGTAGTAAACCCCATCCTATTGAGTTTCCTAAATCGTGCGGCTTCAAAACCGGTCCCTTAACTCGGTTTAAATCGAGTCGTACCTTCGTTATGATCAAAGTCTTTCTCTTTCGTAACCGTTACAAGCTGGCTATTTTTGCACTGCTTCTGGGAGCTTCTATGGTGAGCGTCATGCTGGTGGTTGCTCGCATGGCCTACAGCGATTCTAGGCAATATCGCGGTTTGATCTGGAACCTTTTTCTTGCATGGATCCCCTTCGGTCTTGCATACGCCTCCTACGCACTTTCCTGGAGGCGCCGTTACCTGTTCATTCTAATCCCTGTATTTTCTTTCCTGTGGTTGATCTTTTATCCAAATGCACCTTATATCCTGACCGACCTGCAATATCTCAGTCGCGCAACTCCCAATGCACCGCTCTGGTATGACATTATCCTGCTGGTCTGGTTCTCGTGGACCGGCATGCTGCTTGGTCTGGTTTCGCTGTATTTGATGCACGAAATCGTAAACCGTAATTTTGGGCGCTGGCCAGGATGGGCATTCGTCCTGCTCGTCTCTGGTTTGAGTAGTGCGGGGATCTATGTAGGACGATTCTTGCGATGGAATTCCTGGGACATCATCCAGAACCCTTCTGAACTGGCGATGGACATCCTGGGCCTGGTAATCGATCCCAGCTTGAGATTGTTCGCCTTCACAATGCTGTTCACTGTCTTCTTCCTGTTCGTGTACCTGGTGCTTTACTCTTTCGGCCATCTGTTGCGCGAACAAGCAGACTCCACTGAGCCTCATAAAGTTCCATCCTTCTGAAGAGGCCACACAAGTATGAAGATCCCGGCTACACCACCTGCAGGTGAGGTAAAGCAAACGCTGAAAACCCTTTCACTTCTCGCTGTTAAGGCGAATCGCTTTCGATTGATACTCTTTGCTTTGCTGGGGACAGCTTCTATCATTTGCGTAGGTTTGCTGCGCGTTCGCTTTGCGATGACAGGTTCACTGCATTACGCCTTCCTGGTTTGGAACCTGTTTTTGGCCTGGATACCTTTTACGATCGCATACCTGATGTACCTTTCGAGCCTTAATCGCCGTTGGATACTTGTCATCCTTCCAGTCGGTGCATTTGTTTGGCTCATATTCTTCCCCAATACACTCTATATTCTGACCGATTTCCAACACCTGAGCACCAGCGCCAATGAATTCCCAGTCTGGTACGATGTTCTCCTGCTGATCTGGTTTGCTTTCACCGGGCTGTTCCTGGGAGTGGTGTCTCTGTTCATGATGCAAGATATCGTGCGACGTACCTTCGGCTTCTGGATGGGCTGGGGATTTATTGCTCTGGTAACGATGCTTGCCAGCCTAGGAGTCTACATAGGCCGATTCTTGAGATGGAATTCTTGGGATATCCTCCGCTACCCCTGGACTGTGGCATATTACTCCCTCCACTATGCTGCAAACCCCAGCTTGCGCGCAATCAGCTTTACCGCTGTATTCTCATTGTTCTTCTTATTTATTTACTCACTTCTGTATGCATTTGCCCACATGTTAAACGAGAATCGCTAGGCAAGGTATGATGCTATATCCGCTCTGTGGTTTAATACTTGCATGAGTCCCTTCATTTTGATCCGAGGTGGGGGCGATCTGGCATCCGGCGTTGCTTTACGGCTGCACCGCAGCGGTTTCCAAGTAATCATCACAGAGTTGGCCCAGCCCCTGGCTGTGCGTCGCAGTGTAAGTTTTGCCGAAGCCGTCTACGCAGACCACGTCACCATCGAAGGAGTCGTTGGGCGCCTTGTGTCCGTAGACCAGCTCTTATCCGAATCGCACGTGGGCGAAATCCCAGTGATTGTCGATCCGCAAGCAAAACTTCTGTCGGATCCGCGCTTTTCAGAAGCTGAATCAGCGAAAAATGGTCGAATCCTCGTCGCGGTGGATGCCCGCCTGATCAAACAACCGCCCGAACACTTACCCGCCGAGGTCGAGATGTTGATCGGATTGGGACCTGGCTTCGAAGCGGGGCTGAATTGTGATGCTGTGATCGAAACCCGCCGCAGTCATACCCTTGGCCGGGTGTTTTGGAAAGGTACATCCCAACCGGACAGTCGACTCCCAGAAGGTGATCCTCTTCGAGTGCTGCGCGCGCCATTCAATGGCATCCTCGAGGCGAAGGCAGAGATAGGCGATCAAGTCGAAGCGGGGCAGCTGCTCGCAGAAATTCATCCAAGCGCTCACCGGGAGCCCGACAAGGGTACCTGGCCGGCCAGGATCGTTGCCCCCTTTCCCGGAATCTTGCGGGGTTTGATCAAGCCAGGTTTGTTCGTGCATGCCGGATTGAAGATCGGAGACGTGGATCCGCACAAGGACTTTACTGCTTGCCAGTTGGTCTCAGATAAAGCCCTTTCGATTGGAGGCGGTGTCTTGGAGGCAATTCTTTCCCGCCCAGAACTCCGGAAAAAAATGTGGGTATGATCCTCCTGTGACCTCTCACTCAAACACAGGCCAATCCCAGCTATCTTTAAATCTGGCCACGGCTCTGAGAATTTATCCCTCCGAGGAAGCCTCCTGGTCCCGATTTCAAAGCCCGGCCAATATGGCATTTGTAGGCGCCGGCGGGAAAACCACTGCGTTGTTCCGCCTGGCACGTGAATTACCGTCTCCTGTTGTCGTGACGACTTCCACGCATCTGGGTGAGTGGCAAATCCCAGCCGCCGACTCCCATGTAGTCTTCAACTCTCAAAGCCAGCTGAAAGGCGCGCTGGAAGAAATGCAAGGCGTGACCCTGGTGACCGGACCATTGATGCGGGAACGTGCCGGACCACTGGGCGAGCACGCGCTGGCATGGCTGAGCGACTTTTGCAAGGAACGCGGGATCCCTTTGCTGGTAGAAGCGGACGGGGCTCGACAAAAGCCCTTGAAGGCCCCTGAATCCCATGAACCCAATCTACCGCAATTCATCGAACAAGTCGCCGTCGTGGTCGGTTTGAAAGGATTAGACCAGCGGCTCAGCGCTGAGGTAGTCCATCGCCCCGAAAGGTTTGCCTCCCTGAGCGGAATTGCGCTGGGCGAGGTGATTACAACCACTGGCCTGGTACGCTTCTTGCTAGATGAACAGGGTGGCTTGAAGAATCAACCATCCAATGCCCGTCGTGTGGTGTTGATCAACCAGTCCGACACACCTCACTTGCGAGCCTTAGCAAGCGAGATGGCAAACAACCTGCTCCCCTCCTTCCACTCGGTGATCATCACCAGCCTGGATGCACACGATGGACTCACGAAATCAGAGCGAGAAGTCCACGCAGTCCGCGAACCTATCGGTGCCATTTTACTGGCCGCCGGCGCGTCCTCCCGTTTCGGACGGCCCAAGCAAACCCTGGAATACGAGGGCGAACCTTTAGTACGCCGCATTGCACGAATTGCAGTACAGGCAGGACTTTCTCCGGTGATCATCGTTACCGGGGCCTATCATGAACAGGTTGCCGCTGCGCTGACGGGCCTACCCGTGGCGATCGCACATAATCCGGATTGGAAAAGCGGTCAATCCAGTTCGTTGCGCGTCGGACTTCAGTCAGGATTGGATCGGGCCAATTTTCTTCCCGGTGCCTTTTGTTTCTTACTCAGTGACCAACCGCAGGTTTCCATCCAGGTACTTCAAGCGCTTGTTGAGACGCACGCCAGGACCATGGCGCCAGTGATCGCGCCGATGGTGGACGGTCAACGCGCCAATCCTGTACTGTTCGATCGTCGCACCTTTCCAGATCTGATGGAACTGAAAGGGGATATAGGCGGACGGGCGATCTTTTCCAAGTACAGTCCCACTTACACACCCTGGCACGACTTGGGTTTGCTACTGGATATCGACCGACCCGAGGATTACCAACGCCTTTTGGAGCACGGAGAGTGATTTCAGTTGTCATCCTGGCCGCTGGAGAATCCCGGCGCATGGGGAAACCTAAAATGTTACTTCCCTGGGGCCAGACTTCCGTACTGCGTAAGGTGCTTTCCACCTTCCGCTGCGCTGGAGTTGAAGATCTGCTGGTCGTGACCGGTGGGGCGCGTACTCAGGTCGAAGCCCTGGCTGAAGGGATCGCGCGTACCGTCTTTAATCCTAATTATGCTCGCGGAGAAATGCTCAGCTCAGTGCAATGCGGGTTGCGAAACCTGCTTCCCGATTGCCAGGCTAGCCTGATTGCGCTCGGGGACCAGCCACTCGTGAAGACCAGTAGCGTGAAAGAAGTGATCAAAGCCTATGCTCACAACCACACTTCCCTGGTTACACCCAGCTACCAGCGCAAACGAGGACACCCCTGGTTGGTGACCGCCCGACACTGGCCTGAAATCATGGAGATGCGCGCTCCTCTTACTCTGCGGGATTTCCTGACCAATCACCAGGATGAGATCTTCTATGTCAATGTGGAAGACCCTGGCATCCTGTTGGATCTGGATACTCCAGGTGATTACGCGAAATATATTAAGGCCAGTGGATAATGCAGCACGGATTGTCCTGGATATGTGATAAACTCATCTCACTTTCATTCCCTTTCAGGAGTCCCAAGCATGAAATACTTCCTCATCGTCAACCCACTTGCCGGGCGCGGATTTGCTGAAAAGGCCCTCCCCCAGATCGAAACTGAAATGCAACGTCACAACCTAGATTATGATTTGGTACGCACAGAATACCCCTGGCATGCCGCCGAGCTGGCCAAGCAGGCTGTCAGTAACGGGTACGACGTCGTCGTTTGCGCCAGCGGCGACGGTACGGCCAATGAGGCTGTCAATGGCCTGATGCAAGCCGCACACAAAGGCGGACGGATGCCAGCCTTTTCAATTCTCCCAGTCGGCACCGGCAACGATATGGCTTACGGTTTGGGCATACGCGGAAACCTCGAAGAAAGCATTGCTATATTGGCCACGGATCACCGCCGTAAGATCGATATCGGTTTTGTTCAAGGCGGGGATTACCCCGAAGGTCGCTATTTTGCCAACGGGGTCGGTGTCGGTTTCGACGCTGCTGTTGGCTTTGTGGCAGTCAAGATCCGGTGGGCGCGCGGATTGCTGGCTTACTTGATCGCAGTCATTCAGACAGTGTTCATTTACTATAAGGCGCCTACTGTGGAGATCACTTATAACGACATCAGCTACACACAAGATTCTCTGATGATTTCGATCATGAACGGGCAGCGCATGGGCGGGGGATTTTACATGGCTCCGCAGAGCCTGATCGATGACGGCCATTTCGACCTGTGCATTGCAGCCAATCCCCGCCGGGCGCGCATCTTCGGGCTTATCCCTTATTTTCTGAAAGGTACTCAGGCTTCCCAACCCGAGATCGCTACCGGCCGTACTGACCGGATTAAAGTCAAGGCATGCAAAGGTAGCTTACCAGCGCATTGTGATGGGGAAACACTCTGCGAAGATGGTAGTGAACTAAGCATTCGGATCCTACCCAGGGTGCTGAACCTGGTCACAATGGAACACATCCCCACGTCATAGGAATTGATTCAGATTTCTCCTCCCTGGATCATTCATCCAACCGCAATGGAGATATTTCCTGGCAACCCACAGCGCATGAAAGGAATTCTCACCAGCCGGCAAGCCAGCCGACTGGTTGCTATTCTTACGCGCAGCGGACTGGAGTATCTATGCCGTATTGACAAGTCCGGTTTCGAGAATCTGCCTGCCAGAGGCCCTATAATCTCCTATTCCAACCACATCGGACAGCTCGAGGTGCCGCTCATCTTCACCCAAATGCAGCCTCGTCCGGTAACCGGCTTCGCCAAGATCGAGACCTGGGATAACTGGTTCTTGCGCTGGGTCTTCGATTTGTGGGGAGCAATCCCGGTCCGGCGCGGCGAAGCCGATATGGTCGCGATGCGCAAGGCCCTGGAAGCCCTGGAGCGGGGATTTATAGTGGGAATCGCCCCAGAAGGCACGCGGAGCCAGTCCAAAGCGCTCCAACGCGCTCATCCAGGCGTAGTGCTCCTGGCGATGCACAGCGGCGCGCCTCTCATCCCGGTTGCCCACTGGGGCGGTGAAAACTTCCTGAATGATTTACAAAGGTTGAAGCGCACTGACTTCCACATCCGTGTGGGCGAACCTTTCCGGCTCGACTCTGGTGGAGAACGTCTGACCAGAGAGATTCGCCAACAAATGGCGGATGAAATGATGTACCGGCTGGCGAAATTGATCCCTGAACGTTACCGCGGCGATTATGCAGATCTAACGAGCGCCACAGAGCAATACCTGAAACCCTTGTGAAGCGCCCCTAAAAGTCCGGGGTAGTACCTCCGTACTATATTCTCCTTACAAATCCGTAAAGGTTATTTTTTAATTTTAATCATACAATGGTTATATACAGGAGATCAGCATGCAAAAATCAAAATTATTGATCAGCGTATTAATGGCCATGCTATTGCTGGCTACCCAGGCAGCTTATGTGGAGGCCTCTCCGGCATCCCAAGAAGAGGGAGAGACACCCATCTCTGGCAACGTCGATGAAGTCTTTGTAGAAATGGATCCAGAAACTGATGAGGTCACCGCGGTTGTTATAACACTCAGCTTTGAAGATCAAGAGCCTCAAACTTTCCGCCTGAGTCTAGAAACCGCACTTGAGAAGGGCTTGGTCATTGAAGATGCCGATAATCCAGGCAACTATGTTGTTCCTGAAGGGGTCGAAGGGTCAGAAATTGACATTGAACCAACCACCGTGCTCCCGGAAGAAGAGGAAAAGGAACATCCAGTAGGTTCGGCGATCTCAGACTTTTTCAGCGACCTTTTGGGAGTCGATTACGAGACCGTCATGGATTATCATAACGATGGCTTCGGGTTTGGGGTCATCACCCAGGCGCTGTGGATGACGAACGCGATGGAAGGCGATTCTGAATTATTCAGCGCGATATTGGAAGCGAAACGTAGTGGGGATTACAGTACTATCACACTCCCGGACGGCAGCTTCCCAGAGAATTGGGGGCAATTTCGCAAAGCCGTGATGTCCGAGCGTGAGAAATCCAAGGAAAATTTAGGTGCGATCAAGTCGGGGAGAGCCAAGGAGAGCGACACTATTGGTCAATCCAATCTGAAGGGTAGCAACAACGCCCCAGATAAATCTAATCACAGCAATAAAGATAAGAATAAGAACAAGGATAAAGGGAAAAAGAAAGAGTAAGAATTCCCAAACTCAACAATGAATGTCTGGGTGGCGTATCATCGCCACCCTTTTATTTTCCACTTTGACGTAGTAGCATTCATCATCAGGGCGCACTACGTTGTCTGGCTCACCTCGACCAAACATCCTCGCGACGATCCAGGCGTTGGACTCCCGCCACTATAGCCATCCGTATGGCAGCCTCGTATTCCAGGGAGGTGAGCGGACGGCTCAGTTCAGGATACTGGTGAGCGCGATAGGACGGGCGGTACTGGTCCATCAAGTTCAAGTATGTGTCAGGCGATAATTCCTGCATAACAAACTTGATGATCCGGTGCGTCCCGGCCAGTCTATGCGGCAATACCAGATGGCGCACCAGCAATCCGCGCATGGCGATGCCGTTTTCATCTAGCCGCAAATCACCCACCTGGCGATGCATTTCCCGCACCGCGGTATGGTTAATGAAAGCATAGCGCCTGATCCGCGAATATTTGAATGCGGTAGCGTTGTCGGCATACTTCATGTCGGGCATGTAAATGTCCACCACACCCTCCAGTAACTTCAAGGTTTCTACGCTATCGTACCCACCCGTATTATAGACCAGCGGCAGGCGCAATCCGGCCCGCGTCGCAAGAACCAGCGCCTCCAGGATTTGTGCCACGACGTGGCTGGGGGACACCAGATTGATATTGTGGCAACCGGCCGCCTGCAGGTACATCATGATCGCTGCCAGCGCATGCGGTTCGGTTTCCTGGCCAGCGTAAACCTGGCTGATCTTATAATTCTGGCAAAACTGGCAATGCATGTTGCAGCGCGCGAAGAAGATCGTGCCGGAGCCATTCCAGCCCCGAAGGGGATCTTCTTCCCCCATGTGCGCGCCATAACTACTGACCCTTGCACGCACACCGGTCTTACAGGTGCCTAACTCTCCAACCAGGCGGTTGACCCCGCAGGCCTGTGCGCACAGGTCGCAGCATGCCATACGCGCTCGAGCAACCTTGGCTCGCTGTTGGAGTTCCAACGTACCGACCTGGAGATATGCGGGAGACTTCTGCAGATGAACCGCCTGGCAATTCCACTTCCTAAATGGATTCAGAACCGATAAAAATACAGATTGGTTTCCCAGGGTTTGAAGCCCAACCTGACATAAAGGCGATTGGCCGCTTCGCGTTTCGGGTTGGAGGTTAGCACCACTCCGTCGGCGCCAGCCTCACGCGCCACCTTCATGGCACGACGCACCAGTGCTTCGCCGATACCCTGCCCACGTACGGCCTCGTCTACCACCACGTCTTCGATGTGTGCACGTACGCCGGTGGGCACGCGGTACAGCACAAGGGTCAGCACGCCGGATATGGGCGCCTTTTCATCCGGATAACGTGCCACCAGTAGCACGCTGGCGTCTGAAACAACAATTGTTTCCAGTTCCTGACGCGTAGGTGGCGGGGCAGTCAGCTTGAGTTGGGGAATGAGCTGCGCAAAAGCGCTTACCAATTCCTTGCTAACGGTCGCGACCCTGACGATATACATATGAATTCCAGACCAAATTTATCCCGGATTTTGGCACAATTGCGATTTCTCATTATCTGAAATTCAAGAACCCTGAATTATCCAGACCTTCGAACTCGCCAACCTTAAACACCTTTATTCAATTCCTGCACCACGATCAATCGCACCATCGCCTCAAGAGGAATTCGTTCCACATTTCCCAACATCTGCGCCCGCCAGAAGACTTCGGCAACGTGTTCTATGCGTTCTTGTGCGATCAGCGCTCCTTCAAGATCTATGCTCACAGTCAACGTCCCGTGCTGTCGCAAGAGCAAGGCATCATGGTCGCGAATCAGGTCACGAATCGCATCGGCATCTTCATGGGAGGACGGCATGGCATATCTGGTCGTTGGTACTTTTTCCAAGGTCAACAATACTTCTGGAAGCACATT
>CAZULT010000031.1:0-44595 GCA_964621295.1 uncultured Anaerolineaceae bacterium
TCGGCGACTCCTGTCGCAAGACTCGGCGACTCCTGTCGCAAGACTCGACGACTCCTGTTGCAAGACTCGGCGACTCCTGTCGCAAGACTCGGCGACTCTTGTCGCAAGAGTCGGCGACTCTTTGTACATATCCTTGCAGGAAAATCAATCCAGCATGCCAGGATAATCCATGCCGCTTTAGGGGATACACAGCGCAGCACGGCACAAAGGCGAACGTATCTTTACTGGAATTGCAACCGTTCCTTGACCACAGGCATACTGATTCGACGCCTCTTGTTCATTACACTATACGACCCGATCAACCACCTGGCGCCTGTCCTTGCGAAAACAACCGACCGGACAGGTTACAAACCCTCTTACCCGATCCAATTGATAATCCAGGCATTCCGTCTTATGATAGGGATACGGATTGAAATAAGATTTTCCCGATGTATGTCCTCCTGTGTGGAAGGAGTGGACCGCGTATGTCGAAATCATCGAATAGACCCATCACCCGGCGTGATTTCCTGAAATTGACCGGGATCGCTGTTTCTGCAACCGTATTGAATTCCTGTACCGGTGGGACTCCCGAGTTAACCGAGGCAGCCCCCACATCCACACCGCAGGCCAAAAGGGACACCCCTGCCCCTGCAGCCACATCTACAAAGCTCCCGGTTCAGGCCAAGTTTCCCACGATGGTATTGGTGGAGCCGGGAAGTTTCCTGATGGGCTCCAAGAACGGCTATGAAAACGAGCAACCGGTACACCCGGTTTCCATTAGCAGGCCGTTTTTCATCTCCGTGTATGAACTCACTTTCGAGGAGTACGATCTTTTTTGTGAAGACACACTGAGAGCCCGGTTGGATGACCGCGGCTGGGGACGCGGGAACCAACCCGTCATCCACGAAGATTGGAACGATGCTGTGGCTTATTGCAACTGGCTGAGCCAAAAAGCAGGCTATACGCCCTGCTACACAGGGAAAGGGAAATTAACCGCGTGCGATTTTTCTGCAGACGGGTACCGGTTGCCAACCGAAGCTGAATGGGAATTTGCGGCACGGGGTGGGGCAAACAGTCAGGGGTTTGAATTCGCGGGAGGCGATGATCCGGACGAGGTGGCCTGGTATGCGAGCAATTCGAATGACCAGACCCACCCGGTAGGTGAAAAACTGCCCAACGAGTTGGGCCTGTATGATATGTGTGGGAACATCTTCGAGTGGTGCTGGGACTGGTTCGAGCAAGGGTATTACGCTGTCTCACCAGAAATCGACCCGCCAGGCCCGCCGGCACTCCAGGATGCAAAACCCTGGGAGCTCATCCGTGCCCGCCGCGGAGGCAGCTGGCGAGAGGATGCCATCAATATCCGTAGCTGTGTGCGCAGTTTCGACAGCATCAATTACGCCGGCGATAACGGATTTCGCCTGGTACGCACCGCCTGATCGGGTCATACTCTACGATAGGACCGCACGAGTCCAACCACTCGCGCGGCATCATAAAAAAACCTGGACAGCAAGGAGGTTGCTGTCCAGGTGCATGTTAATCAGCGCTGGCTGGTTTTGCGGGCTTGCGTCGCACCAGGCGCACGACCAGCCAGATCAGTAGGGCCGGCAGGGCCAGGATGGGCAGCACCGCTACGAACATCCAGATGGCGAACTCAACGATGCCCTGGTAAGCCTTTACCAGCAGTTCAAGCGCGTCGTCCAGGGCGCCTCCGGGAGACCAGGGCTTGGCGGGCGTCGGCTCGATCTCCGGCAGCTCGGGCGAAAGGGTCACGGTGATGCTCGAGAAGGCGGCGCGGTCGGACAGGTAGCTCATGCGGCCCTTGACCTCTTCGATCTGGGCTTCGATGGCAGCCAGTTCCTGGTTGATGCGCAGCGCCTCGTCCACGGTCTTGGCGTCTTCCAGGAAGGACTGGATGCGCGCCTGGGTGGCTTCCAGGTTGGTCAGCCGGGACTGCAGGTCGACAAACTGGTCGGTGACGTCCTGGCCGGAGGCATTCTCATCCACCACCTGCACTGCCAACCCGCGGATGCGGCGCATGGTCACTTCGAAACGATCCACAGGGATACCCAACGTCATGCTGGCGTATTTGTAGTTCTCGCCGTCCGCGTAGGGCTGGTACCAGATGCGCGAACTGACGATGTAACCGTTCTCGTCGCCCACGATCTGCGTCAGGCGGTCGATGGCCACGTCGCTGTCTTCGACCACCAGGCTGACCTCGGCGTTCTTGAGGATCATGCGGTCCACGTAGGCGGCCTGGCCTGGGACGGCGTTCTCCGTGTCCGGTACGGTCTGGTAGACCATGGTGGGCATCGGCAGCGCGGATTTCTGGGCCTCGCCTTCGAAAGCCGGCTCACCGGCCAGGTCATCTCCTATCGCAGGCATGGCCGGTTCCTCCCGCGCGCCCTGTTCCACGAACACTTCCGGCGCGGCAGCGCCTCCGCATGCCGACAGGCCTGCCAGTGTCACGGCGATCAGGGAAAGGATCACGATCGATTTGGTCTTCATGGTTCTCCTCCGGTTGAAAGATGATTCGGCGTTACAGGCAGGACGCCGCAGAGGAGAGATTTGTTCCCGTTTAAAACCGGGGCCCAGGAGCGGAGGATGAAAGATGAACAACAAACAACGAACGACAATCGACTGGATGCATTGTCATCGGTTTTTTGTCTAATGTCTTCAGTCTATTAAATCCACTCCGCCTCGACCGTGCGGCCGTCGTTCACATTGCCTGTATTGGAGGTGGTCTTCGGTTCCAGCATCATGATCCAGACCTCTTCTTTGGCAACAGGCATGTGTTCCACGCCGCGCGGGATGACGGCGAAGTCGTTCTCATGCAGGACCAACTCCCGGTCGCGCAGCCGGATGGTCAGCGTTCCTTTAACCACCAGGAACAATTCGTCTTCGTTATCGTGGTGGTGCCAGACGAACTCGCCCTGCACTTTAGCGATCTTGACGTAGGAGTCGTTGAGCTCACCGACGATCTTGGGATGCCATTGTTCGTCGAAGAGGCTGAATTTCTGGGGGAGATTGATCACCTGTACCATTATTCCTCCTTATGCGTCGTGGAATAAGCCCTGTCATCCTTCAGATTGGCGGGATTGGCCCGGATATACGCCTCGATCCGGTGCCGGTTCAGCCGTATTTCCCCTTCAACGAGTCCGCCATACAGCATTTCGCGCTGATAGGTTACCGCCGTGACGAAATAGGCGCCCGGCGAGGTGTCAGCGTAGCCCCGCGAACGGAGCGAGCGCCTGTCAGCCCTGGTCATGCACCATCCCTTCCAGCAACTTCACCAATTGATCCCCGATCACGGCGCGGCTGAAATGCGATTCCAGATAAGCCCGCCCGCGAGAGCCCATGGCCCGCGCCGCCTTACGGTCGCTCGCCAGCGCCTGGATGGCCTCTGCAAGTGCGGCCGGATCGCCGGGTTGGGCAAAGACCCCGCAACCTGCCGCCTCGACCACCTGCCGGATGACGCCGTCGATGGCCAGGACCACCGGCCGGCCGGCCGCCATGTAATCGAAGACCTTGTTCGGGTAGGTGGTCTTGTACTCTTCCAGCGGTTTCAGGATCGCCAAGCAGGCGTCCGCGCCAACCAGCGCGGCGGGCATATCGCTTTTGGGAACGGGCGGCAGGAAGGTGACGTTGTCCAGGCCCATGTCCCGGGCGCGCGCCTGCAGGTGCGCCTTCTCCTTGCCGTCGCCCAGCAGCACGATCTCGAGATCGGGCAGGTCCCGCAATTGAGCGGCCGCTTCGAGCACCATACCCAGGTCGTTGGATATGCCGTGCGCCCCGGCATAGGTCACCACAAACTTGCCTTCCAGGCCATGAACACGGCGGAAAGCTTCGCCGCGGCCGGCAGGGTCGAACATAGCCGGGTCCGCCCCGTTGGGGATGAGGGTCACCTGGCGCGCGCCCCGAGCCAGGACGTGCGCGCAGAAGCCCGGGCTGTTGACCATCACCCGGTCCGCGTGACGGTAGAGGAACCTCTCCAATCCTTCGGCGGCCCGGACCAGGAGCGGCTGGGTCAGCACGCCCACCGCAACGGCAAACTGCGGCCACAGATCGCGCACTTCGAAGAGGAACCTGGCGCCCTTCAGGCGCGACAGCGCCCAGGCCGTCAGGCCCTGGAAGATGGGCGGGGAGGTGCCCCACACCAGATCCACCTTCTTCACACCCAGACCCAACCAGAACGAAGAGAGCATGAAGGTGACGAAGGCCAGTACGCGATGGGCGAAGGATCTGTGGTGGGCCGTGTAGACGGAAGCGCGCAGGATGCGCACACGCCCCCGCCCTTCAACTTCCCCCATTTCTAGCGAAGTTGTGGAGGGCGAGGAAGTGGTAGGCGCACCGGTAATGTAGCTCACCGGCGAGGCGATCACCGTCACGCGGTGCCCGCACGCGGCCAGCAGGCGCGCGAACTCGTGGTGGCGCGTGCCGCCCGGTTCGTCCAGCGAGGCGAAGGCCTGGTGAATGATGAGGATGTGCATGTGTTCAGGGAAAGTGTAGCACGTAACCGGGAATTCTTGGAGTGTAGGCTGATCTTGTAGGTCGCCCTTTCGAAGGCTCTGTTAGGGGCAGCGTGATCGTACGGCCGCCTGAGCAGGGTCACGTTAAAACCGCGACCTACAGCAACCTTGCGGACTGAGCTCTGACAATCACCTTCCATCACGACTATAATGAATCGGGACGGAAACCCTTCGTGGGCGTCTACAGGTGAGGTTTGTGTACGCATCAGGGGGGGCGGAGTCGCGTACTCCCATCTATAGCTGACAGGTTCGATTGATAGACAGGTACGAAAACTCCGTCCATCGAGTACATCGTTAGCCCGCCTTCACATAGTGGCAATGAGTCAAAAATCAACAATTCTCCACTATTGGACAACGAATTGATGACATCCAAAGCGCATATCAAAGCCGTATTGCAAGCGTTCTTTGTGACTTTTCTCTGGTCAACATCCTGGGTACTTATCAAGATTGGATTGCAAGCCAGCCTACCAGCGATAACTTTTGCAGGTTTGCGTTATTCCATTGCATTTCTCTGCCTGATTCCCTTCGTACTAATCAACCCCATCCACCGAAACGCATTACGCACTTTTTCTCGTGCTACATGGGCACAACTTATCTTGCTTGGGATCATGTTTTACACATTGACACAAGGTGCGCAGTTTGTCAGCCTTTCTTTTTTACCCGCCGCCACTTTATCCTTATTACTCAATTTTTCACCGATTTTTGTCGCATTGCCAAGCGGTTTTCTAAATAAAGAGCCGCCTTCAATACTTCAATGGGGGGGCATCCTCTTATCGACAATTGGCGCTATCATTTACTTTCTTCCGTTGAATATACCTTCAAGACAGATATTCGGTTTAACGATTGCGCTCATCGGTGTATTCGCAAATTCAGGTTCATCTTTATTGGGTAGACAAGTCAATTATCAAAGAGGATTATCACCCATCCTTGTTACGTCGATAAGTATGGGCTTTGGCGGTATCCTTTTATTGGTTATCGGCGCAACAACACAAGGCTTTGGCCATCTTGACCTTATGCAATGTCTCATCATTGGCTGGCTGGCGATTATCAATACAGCATTTGCATTTACTTTATGGAATAATTCGCTTCGGACGCTTACCGCTGTTGAGTCGAGCATCATCAATAGCACGATGTTGCCGCAGATTGCGATACTGGCATGGTTGTTCTTGGACGAACCGTTGAAACCCGGACAAATGACAGGCATCGTTCTCGTCGGAGTTGGCACGGCAATCGTGCAACTACGGAGATACTTACCAGACCCGAATAAAGCGGCGGGCTAGCACCGCCCCCTCTTGGGGACCTTCCCCTGCGCTCTACTCCGGAGACAATTGTGATCGCATAGGAACACTTCCTCGTCCGGTGCAACCTTATGTATGATTGTGTTTTATAAGAAATCAAGCCATAATGTGAGTGAATATTGCAAATCCAACTTGCTAGCAGCGAACACCGTTAGGTTTCTTGATTGATCTGATCAAGTACAAAGGAAAAAACAGAAAATGACTACCAATGGAGTAGAACAAAAGCCTTCAGAAACAGCCATGTTTGCTGCGCTACGCAGAACGATAGCAAATAAAGAGTTCGCAAACGAAAAACTTGGGCCAGACTATTTAGCTAAATTCTTTTTACCCGCACATTTTAGGTTTTTCCTGAGGTTTGAAAAGATCAGAGCAAATACCAAGAATAAATTGGATGGGTTTTTACCAGGGCTGACTGAATACATGATTGCAAGAACGTCCTATTTCGATAATCTCTTTGTAGAAGCTCTAAAGAATGGAACTCCGCAAATCGTGCTACTGGGTGCTGGGTATGATACAAGAGCCTATCGTTTTGTACAGAAAAATCATCGCACAAATATATTCGAGTTGGACATCGCCCCAACACAAAATAGGAAAATGAAATGCTTGAAAAAAGGGCGGGTAGATATTCCCTCGCAAGTAAAGTTTGTACCAATCGACTTCAGTGCAGAATCACTTGGCGATGTTCTGAAACGCGCGGGATACGATAACTATAAAAAGACGCTCTTTATATGGGAAGGAGTGAGTTATTATCTCGATGCTGAATCTGTCGATGCAGTGTTAGATTTTGTGAGTCACTCTTCGCATGATGAAAACGCCATAGCCTTTGATTACACTATCGCGATTTCAGAAGGGACTATGAATGAATATTATGGCGCAAGAGAGTTTGCTCAAACAATGAAAGAGCAACATGCAAAGGAAGGGCTCATGTTCTCCATTGCAGAAGGGCGAATAGGCTCGTTGTTAGAGCAAAGGGGGTTGAGAATCGTCAACCACATGACCAATGATGAAATTGAGAGAGCCTACTTGATGGGTGATGATGGAAAATTAATAGGGCAAATAACAGGGCATTTCCGCTTCGTATTGGCTTTTAAAAAATGAAGTCTAGCATAGCCCCATGCCCCCTACGTTCTGCTCAGGGGATGCAGTGCAAAAGCAAGCCGTTGGGTGACTTCTCGGCCTTCTTTTAGAAGGTCCCGGTCTCTTTATCCTTTTTCAGGAGGTGAATCAATGGACAAAAAAACGCTGAAGCAAATGGCAAAGATGGTGGACGCCCTTCAGCCCTACTGCGACGAAAAAATTGTTGCGGCCATGACCTGTAGCCACGCTGGTTCGATGAGCTCATTGCTGGCTTCCAAGTTGATGGGTGGCGCCGGAGCCATTTCGCACTCCGTCGACCTACCCAACCCGGTCTTTATCGCCGTGGGCCCCAAAACGATCTACGCATTCGATTATGCCCCCAGGGGATTTAAATTCAAGATCAAAAAGGAAGTTGCGCGTTGGCCTAAAAATGAAGTAAGCGTGGAGGCCGAGAATACCGGCGCAATGGCAAGCTTCGTGCTGACCACGGGTTCGGGCGAGAGTTACCCACTTGAAGTCCCAACCATGATGGGTGGAAAGCAACTTGTTGACATGTTCCTCGAGGCGTTAGGCGGATCGCAAAACTGACTCCGGTTTTTTGAACCATCACGCGAATAAACGAAGGGCCTCTTGGCTTTTAGAGATACCAGCGTCCAACACCCCCTTCACCCTCCCCCTGCGCACCCTCCCCCCTGCGCACCCTCCCCCCACGGGGACCTGCGGCGGGTATGCTTCGCGAGGGACCTGCGGCGGGTGTGCTGCGCGAGGGGCCTTCGACGGGGATGCTACCCAACCCTAAAGGGTGCTCCACTGCGTTCCGCGAACGCAAACCGTTGGGTAACCCCGTGTAAACGTTCATTTCTATAATGAAGGTGAAACATATGTCAATCCGTGTCAGTCTCGCAGGCGCAACTGGATGGGCAGGTTCAGCCCTGGCCCTTGCCATATCAAAATCCAGCGATATCAGCCTTGTATCTGCTGTATCTCGCACTCACGCCCGGCGTGACCTGGGTGAGGTGCTGGGCATACCTCTCCTGAATTGCCCAATCTACGCAACGGCACAAGAAGCCTTAGCGCATCCTTGCGATGTGTTCTTTGAATTCACAAAACCCGATATTGCCAAGTCAAATGTATTAACGGCGTTAGGACATGGGGTGCATGTCATTATTGGCACGTCAGGGTTAACAGACGCAGACTATACTGAAATTGCAGAAGCCGCTGAAACACATCAAAAGGGGGTTCTTGCGGTTGGAAATTTTGCCATCACTGTTGTTTTGCTGCAAAAGTTCGCCGAAATTGCCGCCAGATATATTCCGCAATGGGAAATCATTGATTATGCAAGTGACCAAAAAAAGGACACGCCAAGCGGCACGGTCCGCGAACTGGCTTATAGACTATCCGCTGTCCGTCCGTCAGAACTCACCGTTCCGTTAGAACAAACTCAAGGTGTTGTTGAAACACGCGGCGCACGCATGAATGATTCGCAAGTTCACTCTATTCGATTGCCGGGTTACACCATTTCAGCAGAGATCATTTTCGGTATGCCAGACCAGAAACTCACTATCCGTCATGACTCAGGCAGCAGCGCCCAACCTTATGTAGATGGCGCTTTATTGGCAATTCGTAAAGTCGATATGCTGGTTGGTTTACATCGCGGGCTCGATAATGTGCTTGATCTATAAAGTCTGCCTCCTGGCGGTGACAGATTATATACGCGAATGAGTCTTACGTTCCAGAGGAATGTCACGCTACAAGCGTGACCTACTTGCTCAAGGAAAAAATCGGTACTGCCGGAGGCTTCGCGCAGCACCCTGAAAGGGCTGCCCCCGGTGAGCAGGAACGTTACGCATTGAGTCCTGCGTAATAACGGGCGCATTCCTCGGCATCCATGCGTTCTTAGTGGCCCGCGGACGTGGGGAACCCTTCAGCCCTTCGGGGTCTCCACCACCTCGATGGCTTTATCCGGCCAGCCTTCCTGTGGTGCGCGTACCACCAGGGCCGCCACGTCCGCGGGGTAAACGTTCTCCCTTTCGGACACCTCCGCCACGGACATCCAGATGGGGTGGTAGGTGCCCTGGTTGGGGTCATCGGGGTCGGCATGGGTGTACTCCTTGCCGGTCCCGGTGCCGAACACGCCCCCAACTTGCTCGGCCAGATAATACACCCCCCGGCTGAGTTCGTAATGGACGACCACCAGCTTGCGCACCAGGGCGACCTGCAACCCGGTCTCTTCTTCCATCTCTCTCACAGCCGCCCCCTTGACCGATTCATGCTTCTTCACGCCCCCGCCAGGGAAGACGAAATAATGCAGCCCCGCCCGGTAGCGCTCGATCAACGCGACCTTATCTACTTCAATCAGGACAACTCCAGCTCGAATTCTCATAGGATGATCCAGAAGATACTCTATTCTAACCACAATTGTAGAATTCCCGCTTGACCCGCCTTCCAAACGTCCGTATAGTATAGATGCGCCTTTGCAGGCGGTTCCTATTGGATACGCTTTACTTTGTCACATTTGCTGTCAATTTTGTCGCCCTGATCGCTGCGTTCTGGTTGGGGCTTTACCTGATCACGCGCAGCCCGCGCGCACCCACCGCCTGGTTGACCGCCTTCACGTTATGGTCGCTGGGCGGTTTGTTTTTAAATATCCTGCTGGCCCTGAACCCACCACCGACCGCGTCCTTCCGGCCGTCCGGCCTGCGTTTTCTGTTCCCGTTCTGGCCTTCCGGCACATTCGAGCAGGGAGCCAGCGCCTGGTTGCAAGGCTGGTCGGTTGTGCCTGCCGTGGTCTTCTGGCACCATGCAACCCTGATCATGCGACCGGGAAAAATGAACCCCTGGCGCTGGACTCGTGTCGTTGCAGGCTACCTGACTGCAATTGCTGCCATTGAAGTCCAGGCATTCACCCAGATCCTGTTTTCTGTGGAGGGCGGTAATCCTCTTTACCTCAACAGTTTACGCGCCGGATCGCTGTATTCGATCTTTGGCGTTGCACTGATCGTGCTCACAACGGCCAGCATGGTGAACCTGGTGCGCTCTGCGCGTGTAGCCCCCACCGAGACTGCCCGCCGCCAGCTGTGGATCCTGGTCGCCGCGACCGCGATTGCAGGCCTGGCGGGCCCTGTTTCCATCCTCGCATCCTGGCTGAACCTCTTTTCCATTCCAATGGTTGTGCTTTCCTCCATCCTGGCGATCTTCGTCGGCATGGTCGGGTTTGGCGTCGCCCGCTACAGCGCACTGGTGGAAGGCCGCACCATGGCGCGCGATTTCGTCTACAACCTGGTCATGATCGTACTTGTGACCTGTTTTTACCTGCTGGCGGTACGCACGCTGGTGCTGGCTTACGAGGCCCCTAGCGTGCTGATCATTCTCATTCCTATCCTGGCCATCTTCAGCCATTCCCTGATGGGTCTGGCTACTCACCTGATCGACCGTCTCTTTTACAGGCAGCGGACACGCCGCCTGCGTTCCAATCTTCAGCGTCTTTCCCGGCTTGCAGGTGAGGGTGAAGCGCTGCAAGAAAACCTGAACGAGACGCTTAAAACGCTGTGCCAGTCCATACGCGCGAAGTACGGATTGATCTTCACCTGTGAAGAGGATTTGGCGCGTTCGATCTCCAACTTCCGCTGGCGCAACCCGCCTATCGAACTCCCAGCCCAAACCCTTTCCACCGATGACGTGCTCCACCTGGAGGTCGGGCAGCTGCCCGAGCCTTTGCACGAGTCGGCACTGCTGGTACCCCTGTATGTCGAATCCGAACAGGTCGGCGCGCTGGTGCTCGGCCAACCCACCAACGGCGTCCGCTTTGCAGACGATGACGTGGAGAACATCCTGCACCCCGCTGACCGCATCGCAGATGTGATCTACATTTCAAAACGCAAGAATGAGTATCTATCCCGCCTGTCGGAACTGACAGAGGAACATCATTCTCCCACAACGAGCGCCCCACCTTCCATACCGGTCGAAACGGTCGAGGAAGCCCTGCGCAACCTGTTCGATTATGCTCATTTAGCTGATTGCCCGCTGGCGGAAATGCAACTCGTCCGTAAGGAGCTGGCTGGTGGGCAGAATACGCATCTCGAGCGCGGGAAGACGGTCTATGCCCTTATGGTGGAGGCGCTTGAACACCTGCGACCGGCTGGCGAAATCCCGCCTGAGCCGCTGCCGCGCGAGTGGTACCCGTACGTCATCCTGCACGATGCCTACCTGGATAACATCCCCAACCGGGATATCATGAGCAAATTGTATATTTCCGAAGGATCCTTCAACCGCACGCGCCGGGGGGCCATCCGCACGCTGGCGCGCGAACTGGCCGAGATGGAGCACCTGGTTTAGCCCTCAGTAAGGCAATCCCAGACCCTGTGAGAGGTACTCACAGGGTCTTTTTCTTAAAGTTGGCGCTTTTTGGCAGTTCAGCCTCTGGTTTTGGCATTTCGAAAGCGGGAAAGTAGAACCAAAGGAGTTTGTTATGCCAAAACAAAATTTTTTCAAACTTGCCTTAATTGTCACAGCCCCGCTCCTCCTATGGATGCTGCGCCAGCCGATCATGGCTTTTCTGGGCTGGGCAGGGAACCGTGAAGCCGTCATTGCATCTCTGCAACCGCTTGGCATTTGGGGGGCAACCGCACTATTCATTTTACTCATCTTGCAAGTTTTTCTGGCACTTATCCCCGGGCAAGCCTTAATGGTGGCTTGCAGCTATCTCTATGGGTTCTGGGACGGATGGCTTCTATCCTGGACAGGGCTGGTCGCCGGTGGCCAAGCTGCCTTCTGGCTTGCGCGCCGCTATGGCCGGCCCTTTGCCGAACGCCGGGTAACTCCTGAAGCCCTTTCCAAATGGGACAAAACAGCAAAAGGGCGGGGGCTACCTTTTTATGTGGCTGCGCTGGTCCTACCAGTCTTTCCCAATGATGCCATGTGCTACGTAGCCGGGTTGGGGAAGATCTCATCACGCCGTTTCACATTTGCCAACATGCTTGGACGAGCCATTTCCTGCTTGTTAGCCAGCATCGTGGGTACTTTTGGAACTCAAATACCCAAATCTATTTGGATCTCAACAGCATTGGTCATCACGGGGTTATGCCTCTCATGGAGGGTATTCACAAACCAGAATCATTCAATCGGATTGATAAGAAAGAGTTGGATCATGAACACGATTTATGCCGTTGCACGGTTTATCTTGAAAACGTATGCTTTCTTATTCCATCGCACCCACACGGTGAGCGGAATGGAAAATCTGCCCAAAGGTGGCAAGATCATAGCTCTTAACCATACGGTCGGTTGTGACCCTCTGCATCTGCCATTGATACTGGATGAAAAGGTTCATTTCCTTCTACAAGATGGCGATTTCACGATACCGTTACTTGGCTGGATGCTGAGAGAGACGGAGCAAATCCCCGTATACCGCGGCACAGACCGGGCCAAAGAAGCCCTGGAGCAGGCATGCCAAATGTTGCGCGAAGGTAAAACGATCGTAATTTTCCCTGAAGGCAAAGAAGTGCCTTATGGGGAACGCATTAGAGCAAAGACCGGCGCTGTGCGTATGGCAATGGAAACGGGTGTACCGATCATCCCGCTAGGCATCCATGTTCCCCCTAATAGCCTGAGAACCATTCGCTTCGCCTGGAAGGGTAAAAAATGCTCCGGCCTCTGGCAGGTTACCGGAAAACGAACCATGTGCTTTGGCTCCCCTTGGCATCCGGGGCAAACCACATCGGAGGTCAATCCGCTCGATATTCATGCAGCGACTAAAGAATTGATGGATCAAATTTACTTACTGACTGAAGTTAGCCACAGAGAGAAAGCTTGCCAAGCGTGCCCAATACTCAATGCAATTCCTCAATGGTGAGTGTCGAATTTTTTCGAGCTGACCTGGATGTTTTATTGCAAGGTTACATACCATGCAATTATGTGAAGAGCTCGTCAAGCTGTATACAAACGGTTACCTGCGCCTGTTTTCGTTGAAATGTCATGTCAGCGGCGTCTATCCCTTGCCAAAAGGGTCAAAGATCATTGCAGCGAACCATCCTCATGCCACGGATTCATTCCAACTGGTGCCGGTGTTGGAGAAACCCCACATTTCCTGATGCGCAGTCCACTGTTCTCCAAACCTATCGTGGGTCGGCTGCTCACCGGTGCCGGTCAAATAGAGGTGGCTGACGCAGGGAAACGAGCCTTTGAACAGGCTTGTGCGCTGCTCCAGCAGGGCCAGACGGTTGTGATCTACCCGGAAGGCAGGCTCAATCCGGAGCATGAGAATTTGAAAGCGAAATCAGGCGCCGTGCGAATCTCGATAGCAACCGGGGCGCCTATCATTCCTCTCGGCATCTACGTTCAGCCGGAGCACATCAAAGATATGCGCCAGTTCATGGGCGGTCGAATCAGCCGGGGTTGCTGGCAGGTATCTGGCTGTTGTCACTTACGCTTTGGCCCGCCCTGGGAACCGGCACTACCCAGGCAGAACCCGGCAGAACTTCACCACGAAACCCAAAAACTGATGGAGCACATCTATTCCCTTGTCGCTGAAATCCGGAAGGAGTCCGCATGCGAATCGCATACATCACTCAATCCTATCCCCCAATGGTAAGCGGAGCCTCGCTTGTCGCAAAGAGTCTTGCTGAACATATGGCGCAGCGCGGTCACAAAGTGCTCGTCATCGCCGCCAGCGAGCGGGGAGAGAGTTACAGATCCATTAATGGCAACCTGACGGTATTACGGCTGCTTTCCTACCATAATCCTTTTCGCATTGGGCAAAGATTCATGCTCTTCCCACAGCGCACCTTTATGAATGCCCTAGGCGATTTCCGGCCTGATGTGATCCATTCACACGATGCCCTGTTACTCGGGATACTGAGCCTGGCATACAGACACAAGCAGAACATTCCTGCAGTACTCACAACACATGCCCTGCCGAATTTCGCGGCAAAATACCTCCCTGCCGTGCTTTCAAGGTACCAGCCGCTGCTGGAAACTTCGCTGTGGGTCTACGCCTGGTGGATTTTGCGCCAATATGACGCTGTCACCTCCCCCACACCGACGACCTCCAACATGATCTTCGGGATGACAAAGGTTCACACTCTCAGTATCAGTAACGGCGTCGATCTTGACAGCTTTGCTCCATCCCAACTCACTCCTGACTGCAAGATCGCACTTTGCCATAAGCTGGGTATCCCCGGGAACGTACCGGTCATCTTGCACGTCGGGCGCCTGGATATCGACAAGCGTGCTGACCTGGTCATCAAAGCGGCCGCCTATGCGATGCACAATGCGGAAGCCCACCTCCTCATAGTTGGGGACGGGCGCCAAAAACCCACCTTGCTACAAATGTGCAGATCACTGGGTATAGAAAAACAATGCCATTTCACCGGTTACATATCCATGGAGACCGGACTGCCCGAAATCTACCGCCTGGCAGACCTGTTTGTCACAGCGTCGGAGATAGAGACCCAGGGAATCGTGCTGCTCGAAGCAGCCGCCAGCGGATTGCCAATCGTGTCCGTCAGAGCCACTTGTATTCCCGAAGTTGTTCAAGATGGGGTGAATGGCTTTCTTACAGAACCTGCTGACGACATCGCCCTCGGAAAGGCGATCACTACCCTGCTAAGGGATCCTGTAAAAGCAAAGAAAATGGGAAGCGCTGGCCGGCGGCTTGTGATGGAACACGATAGCCGGACTACTTTTGATAAGTACGAGCACCTGTATGCGGATTTGATCAGGGAAAAATCACTCCAAACCACATCGGGGACCGTAACTACTGGTCACAAATGGGGTGAACGAGCAAAAGCATTGTTCTCCCGCCCTATTTTGGGAAGATGAACTCCGTCGTGAATTGAAGCGACCGCTCCGAGTGTGCTTCACAAGACAGCGAAAGAGCAGCACACTTTACCCCATAGGTGGGGGAAACCCACCCTTCGAAGGGCTGGACATCGCGCTGACCGAATATGACCTCCCCTGCACGCACAAGACTGACTTCGGACGACGGGCCCCGCAGACCGACTTGCACCCATCCATGCGGAGAACGTAACCTGAGCACTGCCCCCTGTTCACTCGTCTCCATCTTCCATTTCCAATCCGGCAGCAGCCAGTGCAGGCGGTACAGGTGGGGCTTTTGCGCGAGCAAGGTATCTTCCACCTGCCAGCGTTCGTCGTTGAAGACCGTAATAACCCGCTCGTGCCGGATTCCGCGGTAGCCTTTATGGTACGCCATCAGTCGCCCGGAGATCTCGTCCTCGGTCGCGATCAGCCGTTTCGAAAAGGCCGGGAACCAGTCCAGGGTCATGAAGCGGCCCCCGCGCGTCATCTGCTCGCGCCCGTCGACAGTAATGGTGTTGTGCACGCGTGAGGCGACCAGCGGGTTATCCCAGGGCGGCTCCGCGTTGTACAGGTAGGTACCGGCATCCTGGGCCATGTTCACCCCGCGCCACCACAGGTCCAGGTGCAGCTGGTCCATGTGGCCCAGGCGCGAGCGGTACGAAGATGCGCGCAGGTAGGCCCAGGAATGCCCTCCGCGCAAATGATCTCCCAGGTAAAGGCCGGATTCATAAGTCTTGGCGTGCGAGGCCAAACCCAGCCAGAGCGAGGCTTCATCCCAGGGGCCGGGAGGCAGCTGGAAGCGCAAAAAGGCGCGCGCCGCAGCCTGCACCGTCGGTCGGTAATCCTGAAAGGGACAGACGGACAGGGGCAGGAGCAGGGCCCCGTCGTTGGCGCCCAAGTTCGGGACCTGTCCGGTATCAGGGTCGAGCAACGAGAACAACCAGTGCGTGGCACGCCCCAACGCTTGCCGAGTCGGATACGGTAAATCGTCCTTCCGGATGGCTTCCACCCACAACGCCGCCCCCAGCATGACGCGATGGTAATTGGCGCTGTGCTGGATATACTCGCCATAGCCGTTGATCTGTTCCCGCAGGCCCTGGTTGAGCCAGCGCCAGCCAAGCACACGCCATCCCGGTTTCTTCAGGGCCAGGCCGGCGCCGTACAGCGCCGCGGCCTCAGTCAGAAGATGGTTGTTGTTCTGGGCGCGGGCGTACAGCAGCGTGGGTGGGATGCGCGCGGCATGCGCAGCCAGAACAACCGCCAGACGCGTCCGTCGCTCGGGGTTGGATGCGGCGGCTGATTCAAAGACCTGATATGCCCAGAGCAGCGCCATCAGGCGCAACGCGACCTCCTGCCCGTTCATCCAGTGCGGCCCGAGGTAGGGCGGATTTGCTTCCAGGAAGGTTTCTGTGTGACGCCAGAAGGCGTCCGCGTAGCGTTCGTCCTGCGTCAGGTGGAACGCGCGCCCCAGCATGTACGCCCAACCGAACCGGGCGGGTTCCCAGATGAACTTGGGGTCGGACGGCGGGAGCGATGGGTTGGTCTCCGTGAGACCGGAATGGGGAAGCGGTGCGTTGTGCGTTTCGTACGCCGTCCAGTGCTCGAGGGGCTCCTCAATGGAAAGCTGCAATGGGGCCGGGGCGCCGCCGAAAGGACGAAATTTTCCAGCCACGATCTCGTCGGCTTCGGCCAGCAGGCGGTGTCGGTCCTCTTTACCAAGGAGGCTGCGAAGTTCTTTGCGGTCGGGCAAGGAAAACAGACCTTGCACGGGAGATTGAAAACCGTGACTCGTCATTCGTCGTCCCTCGTCGGTTTTCCACCGGAAGTAGCCTGTTCTCAATCCCAACTGATAAAGCGTATACAGGGCAAGTTGACCCCATTTCATTTGGCTTATAACTTTAAAGGCGAATAAATACCGAGGAAGTGTCACGATCTCAGGGGTTCCGTTCCAGATAGGCCAGGGCAAAGAACAAGGCGCTGACGTGCAAAGCCTGCGGCAGGCCGCCGATCTTCGCCAGCGAGATAAGCTGGTCCCATGGTATCAGGGAAACTTCGATGTCTTCTGTTTCCTCCAGGTTTTGCTCGCCGATCTTCTCTGCCTCCAGGACCAGATAAGAGTAGGTCAGGTTGGTGTGCGTGGCAGGGTTCGCATAGATGCGCCCAATCTCGATGAATTCCTGTCCGGCGTAGCCGGTCTCTTCCAGCAATTCGCGCCGCGCCGCCTGCTCCGGGCTGGCATCGCGCTCATCCACCAGGCCGGCCGGCAATTCCAGCAGCACCCGCTTCACGCCGTGCCGATATTGTTTGATCACCACCACGTCCTTCTCTTTTGTAAGCGCGATGACGTTGACCCAGGTTCCACATTCGAGCACGTAAGGCTCGTACACATTCCCATTCTTGGTTTCAACCAGATCGACGCGGATGGCTACGCCGTTGTGTTTGAACAGATACTTAGAACCAAGGGTCTTCCAGGATTTGACGGACAAGGTGTGCCTTTCCTACTTACCAAGCGTCATCCCGATCAACAGCCACGCGGGTGGCTGCTTGTACTTCTGCAGGATTGCCTTACGAATGGAAGTGGTAAAGGAAATTGAGACATGATGGCTCTTAATGGGGATTTTAGGGTTACGCGCTGGCGGATTCCAATGCGGCCGGTAACAGCTTCGCCGCTTTGCGGACCTGATCCGTAGAGCACGAAAAAGCGAAGCGGATGTGGCCTTCTCCGGCCGGCCCGAAGGCCGAACCGGGGGATGAACCGATTCCCGACCGGTCAATCAGATAATTGGTCATGGACCAGTCGTCGTGCGCGCCCTGGTAGCCGGGCCATTCCGGGGTGATGCGCGCCCACAGGTAGAATGCGCCCGAGGGTTTGAAGGCTTCAACATAAGGCGCGTCATTTAGCGCCGAAAGGAGTATGTCTCGCCGGGCCTGGTATTCCTTTGCCATGGCGAGCGTGGTCTCCTGCGAGCCGTTGATGGCAGCGGCAGCGCCGACCTGCGCCACAGAGTTGACACCGTTGATGGTGCAGCGCACCAATTTCTTCAGGCGCTCCAGGATAATCGGGTCCGTCGCGATCACGTACCCGAGCCGCAGCCCGCTCATGGCGTACGTTTTCGAGAGCGAGTGAACAGTGATGGTGCGGTCCCGGGCGGCCGGCAGCGATCCAATGCTGACGTGCCGTTCGCCGTCAAAGATCACGTGTTCATAGGCTTCGTCGCTGACCATTGTCAGGTCGTGTCGCTCGGCAATGCTCGCGATCATCTCCAGCTCAGGTTGGCGCAGGACTGCGCCGGTGGGGTTGTGCGGTGTGTTGACGAAGATCGCGCGCGTACGCGGCGTGACCGCCGCCGCGATGTCTTCAGGGTGATACTGGTAGCCGGTTTCAGGGCGCAGACACACGCGCACGGGAACACCGCCAGCCAGACGGATGTTCTCGGCGATTTCGGTCCACATCGGGTCAGGCAGGATGACCTCGTCGCCTGCATCGAGTAGGGCGCGGAAGACGATGTACAGGCCATGCATACCACCGTTGGTGACGATGACGTTTTCCGGTCCAGAAATTTCCAGCCCGTTTTCTGTCGTAACCTTTTGATAAATAGCCTGGCGCAGTGCGGGAATGCCGGTGGAGGCCGTGTAATGGGTCCGGCCGTCCAGCAAGGCCTGCTGCATGGCTTCGTGCACGTGGATCGGGATGTCGAAGGAAGGGTCGCCCGACTCGAGCCGCAGCACCGCCCGCCCGTTCGCCTGCAGCTCGAGCAAGCGATCCCGCACCTGGACGATCGCGCCAAGGGATACCTGGTCAACTATATGAGGCATACGGAGCTCCTGAAGGCGGGTTTCTAAAGATACGATTCATTAAAGATCGATCTTGACAGATTGATTGCTTCTGAGCGACTCAACTGCCGCGAAGGTAGCCGCGGTCACACCCAGCAAGTGCTCGTAAGGGATCGGCGGAGCACCGCCCTCCCGGATGGCTTTTGAAAAGGTGACCCACTCATCCTTCCAACCCTTATCCTGCGATGCCTTGAGTGTCCTGCGCCGGCCGTCGTGGACCAGATCCAAACGACGGAAGTCGTCCAGGACCGCAATGCGACCACCGCAGAAGACCTCCAGGCGTTCCTTGGGGAAGGACCTGTCCCCATTGGCCAGGTAATCCACAACGCCGACCGAGCCGTCCGGGAAAGTAAAGGTCATGGATACAACGTCCTCGCGGTACTTGCCGCCGTCCGGCAGGGCCACAGCACTGACGCTCACCGGTACCTGTCCTGTCAGGAAGGTCAGGAAATCCACAAAATGGCAACATTCGCCGATCAGGCGTCCGCCGCCTTGTTCGGGGTCATGCGTCCAGTGGTCGGGAGGAATGTAACCGGCGTTGACGCGATAATGGGCAAAGAGCGCTTCCGTGCGGCCGGCAAAGTGAGCGGCAAGCGGCAGGGCCAGCGGAGCAAAGCGGCGGTTGAAGCCTACCGTCAACAGCGGACAGCTTTCAGCGGTCAACGTCTTGCGGATGGCTGAAAGCTGAGCATTTGTGAGTGCCAACGGCTTTTCGACGAAGACATATTTACCTGCCTGCAACGCCTTGACCACCAATTCCGCGTGTGACGCGTGACGGGTGAGGATGGCCACCGTATTGATTGCCGGATCGTCCAGGATCTGGTCAGAATCTGAAACGGCGTATGCAAATCCAAATTTCCTGGCCGCATGCTGGGCATGCAGGCCACCCGGAGAGGCGATGCCGATCCGTTCAATTCCTTTGATCGTTCGTATGGCCGGGAGCAAGGTGGCGTTTGCGAAAAGACCTGCGCCGAGCACACCGAGGTTGCAAATTGAAGGTTGAAAGTTTGGAACCTCATGAAGCTGCAACCTGGATCCTTCCGTTTTCAACTCTTCCGGATAGGTCAGCAGCACACCCAAGAACGGTTCGCCCTTCTTCCCGGTGATCACTTCGTAAGCTTCCGTACCCCTTTCGATCGGGAAGCGATGCGAGACCAGGGGTTTGACCCGCAGCTTGCCGCTTGCCAGCAGCTCCACCACGGCCTCGAAGTTGCGCCCCTCCGTCCAGCGTACGTAGCCGAGAGGGTAATCCTGCCCGGCCTGCTCGTAGGCGGCGTCGTAGCGGCCGGGTCCATAGGAACGCGAATTGATGAAGGACAGCTCTTTTTCGTAATAGACCTTGCGCGGGAAGCTCAGGCCCACAGCGCCGGTCGCCACCACGCAAGCGCGGTCGCGGGCGATGGTTCCCGCCAGCTCGACCGGGTCATTCGAGGGCGTGTCAGCACAGATGAGCACACAGTCCACGCCACGATTGGCAGTGAATGCACCGGCGGACTCTTCAGCCCTTTCGCGGGAACAGGCCTGCAACCCCAGGGAAGCCGCCAGGGACACCCGGTCTGGATCCACGTCAATGCCCAGCACGCGGCAGCCGGCGGCGGCGGCGATCTGCGCGGCCAGAAGGCCCAGCAAGCCCATGCCGATCACAGCCACGGTTTCTCCCAGCTGTGGTTCCGCCAGGCGGAAACCGTGCATGGCGATGGCGCCCAGGGTGGTAAAGGCCGCCGATTCGAAATCAACCTGGTCCGGCAGGGGCGTAAGCAGGTTGGGCGGCACCAGGTTGTATTCGGCGTGTACGGCATAGCCGCCGCCCGCACAGGCCACGCGCTGCCCGACATGGAAGCCCTGCAGGCCCTCTCCCAGTGCTTTGACGGTTCCGGCGGACGAATAACCCAGCGCCATGGGCTGGTCCAGACGGTTGAAGGCGGCCTGGACGGTCGTAAGCAATCCCTCACGGCGAGCTTTGTCGAGCACCTGGCGCACCAGGTCCGGGCGCGAGCGCGCCTTGCCGACCAGGTTCTTCTCCGCGAATTCGACCACCATGCGCTCGGTGCCAGCCGATACCAGGCTGGCCGCAGTTTTCACAAGGGCCATACCGGGCTGCGGCACCGGCACAGGGACTTCTTCGACGACAGCTTTACCGTCACGCAGGTTCTGGAGGAGTTGTTTCATGGAATAGTAGGGAAAAACCTTGACTCTGAGACTTGGTAGGGGAAAGTATAACGCAATTCGTCATAGGGTTAATCAGGAAGAATGTAACTTTTGCGGTTAAGGAAAAGCTTAAAGATTGATACCGCCCTGTAAAAATGCTATTCTATAGAAGCATTTACTCATTGTTCCCCGTGATGGATTTTATCCGCCAAAAAAGGAGGCACTATCATGCTTGGAGGCTATGCCAATAAAATCGGCTTTGTGGATTTGACGGCAGGCAAAGTCGAATATAAAGATGCGCCCGAAGATTGGAAACGCAAATATATCGGTGGGCGCGGACTGGGCGTTAAATACGTGTTCGAAAATGGGCCGCAAGTAGACCCGCTTTCACCAGAGAACATCCTGTGCTTTATGAACGGTCCGCTGACAGGGTCGGAAGCCAACATGAGCGGCCGTATGGCTGTTGTCACAAAATCGCCACTGACGGGCACAATCACCGACAGCCACCATGGAGGCTGGAGCGCAGCGCGCTTGCGCTGGGCGGGCTTCGATGGCCTGATCTTTAAGGGCAAGGCTGCCAAACCCGTCTATGCCTACGTGACGGAAGACAAAGTTGAACTGCTGGACGCCTCGGATGTTTGGGGCAAGGGCGTGCACGACACGGTTAAATTCTTCCAGGATAAATACGGCGAAAAAGACCTGACCGTGATCGCCATCGGTCCGGCCGGTGAAAAGCTGGTCAAGTTCGCCTGCTGGATCAACGAAGATGATCGCGCCAGCGGGCGCGGCGGCACGGGTTGCGTGGGTGGCAGCAAGAATCTCAAAGCTATCGTTGTCAAATCAGAGAAGAAGATCACCAAGGCGAATGACCGCGATGCCTGGAAGCCTGTGCAAGAGCGCGTGCTCAAGACCATCATGGCTGAGGAGAACATCACCAGCCCTCGCAAAGGGGGCCTCTCCGTGTATGGCACCAACGTATTGATGAACATCACCAACAGCATTGGTGCCTTACCCAGCAAGAATAGCACGGTGACATCCTTCGGCGAAAATGCTGAAAAGATCAGCGGCGAATACGTGAAGGAAAACCTGCTGGTCAACGACCCGACCTGTCACGCCTGCCCGGTGGCCTGTAAGAAGGAAGTAGAAGTCAAAGACGGTCCCTTCAAGGGCTTGCACATGGAATCGGTCGAATATGAACCGTCCTGGTCGGTGGGCGCGAATTGCGGCAATAACGATGCCCGCCTGGTAGCCAAGATGATCGATCTGGCCAACGACTACGGCTTCGACGCGATCGAGGTCGGGCATCCACTCTCGATCTGGATGGAAGCCAGCGAGAAGGGCTACACCAAAGGCGAAGGCAAGCTGGCCTGGGGCGACTCGGACGGCATGACAAAAGCCGCTGCCATGATCGGCAAACGTGAAGGATTCGGTGATGTCATGGCAGAGGGCGCAAATGCCACTGCCAAGCATTTCGGTCACCCTGAACTGGCCATGACCTGCAAAGGCCAGGGCATCCCGGCTTATGATCCACGCGGCTTGAAAGGCATGGGCATCGGCTACGCCACCTCCAATCGCGGCGCCTGCCATCTGCGTGCCTACACGCCTGCAGCGGAACTGGGCGTAATGCCCTTCAACTCGCTCAAGGTCGATCCGCTGGAATGGAAGGGCAAGGGCGAACTGGTTATGATCTTCCAGAACGTACACGCCTTCTCCGACAGCATGGACATCTGCAAGTTCAGCGCGTTTGCGCAGGGTGCTGACGAGTACGCAGCTCAATATTCTGCCATGGTTGGCGTACCTTTCACCGCAGATGATGTTCTGAAGACCGGCGAACGCATTTACAATCTGGAACGCCACTACAATAACCTGGTCGGCTTCAAAGAGGGTAGCGACACGCTGCCAAAACGCTTTACAGAAGAAGCCTCCACCATGCCCGGCTCGGAGGGCCATGTCTGTGAACTGGACAAGATGCTGGCCGAATACTACGAGAAACGCGGCTGGGTGAATGGAGTGGCACCCGAAGCCAAGCTCAAGGAACTGGAGATCGTCTAGTTTTCCTCCTTGAATCTAAACTGCTCATTCGGGGGGCTAGCCCCCCGAATGAGCAGAATGAAGCGATTTTAGAGACGGTCACCCAAGTGGTGACCGTCTCTTTTTAAGCGCCAGCGCGCAGGGTCTTCTTGCCAAATCGCTCCATGAAATCATCCGCCAGATGTTCCTCGATTTCGATCTCCAAACGGGTCTGCCCGACTTTCAGAGATCCCAATCGAAAAGGCTCCATGCGTTCCAATTTCACGCTCCAGCCCGGACCTTTGACCCGATCTTCGGCCACGGCGGTTCCCCCCAAATCTTCGAGGTATTCCCTCAACAGGAAGAACGGGATCCCACGCATCTCGCGAACGATCTTTTGCATTTAACCACCACCGACAGGCGGGAAGATATCGACCTTATCCTCAGGCTGAATGAGCGTGTCGAATTCCTTTTCAAGGTACACGACCTCGCGTCCATTCAGGAACATCTTCATGTGGCGCTGGAAGCGGTTTTCAGCGTCCAGTAATTCTGCACGCAGGGCCGGGTATTTTTCAGATATGGTTTCCACCAGCCCCAGAGCGGTGGTGTCCGGCGGCAGGTCAACCTGAACGGTCTTCTGCCCGACGATCGCGCGCAAGGTCGCGTAAAAATGGACCTCCATCACCTACCTCTTTCCCAGATTCTTCCATACTAATTGTCTAAGGACATTGCACGATCCCTTGCGCCCACAGGCATCCACCGCACACCGGGAAGGTCGTGTTCCCGATGCAATCCTCTTCGTTGCGTTCAGACAGGTCACAGCCACCACAAAAAGTACAGGGGGCGAAGGCAAAATTGTGCAGGCGCTCGCGATAAGCCACATAGTCAGGATCCTGCCACAGGTCCGCCAGGGAACGATCGCGCACATTGCCAATGACGTGTTTCCTGGAGACGCGCGGCTTGCCGTGCAGGAAACTGGTATGGGTGTGCATCAACGGCCAACATGGGCTGACCCCGCCGTCCCAGGCCACGGACATCGTCCCGCTCTCGATAAAGGTGCAGGTGTCGCTCGCGCCGCTCCAGTTGTTGCCGGCGAAGGTTACGTTCAGTTGACTGTTGAACGCTTCGAACAGCGCTGCCTGGGTGGTCTCGTCGAAATCCATTTTCGGGAGCCGCAGACTCGGCAGGTGGGGTGCCTGCAGGTAGGCGATGTTGTGGATGGTCTGCGTATACAGGCAATCCTCTTGCATCGCTTCCGTAATCGGTTGTAAATTGCTTACAAAGAAATGCCTGGCTTTGAATGACTTTCCCAACTTGATCACTTCGGGCAGGTCAGCAATGTTGCGTTTCATGGCCACGAAAGTGATTCCGATTTCAGGTTTAGGAAAGTGACTGGCAGGGCGCAACTTGTCAAAGCGCCGCAGGTTCTTGAGGATATTCGGTAGTTCTGCCCCCATGCGCACATCCGCGTACGTGTCAGGGGAAGCCCCATCCATCGAAACCCACAATGTGTCCAGACCCGTTTCGATCAACTCCTTCGATTTCTTTTCAGTCAGGATAGTGCCATTGGTGATCAATTCGACCTTGACACCCAAGGCTTTGACCACCGCAATCCACTCGATCGTCCTGGGATGGAATAGCGGTTCGCCGATCCCACCAAAATAAACGTTGGGAAGCGGGTCCAGTTCCTTCAAGCTCTGCAAGAAACTGGTAAAGGTTTCATCGCTCATGCGACCGATAGGTTGCTCCCATGAGTTGCGGAAGCAGGTGATGCAATCCAGGTTGCAGGCTACGGTAGGTTCGATGTAGACCTTGGTTAGATGTGTGACCGGTCTATGCATGCGTAGGATATCCTGACCCTCGTCCAGGCGAACTCTCGCGCCTGGGCGCAGACCATACTTTTCGACCACTCCTGAGGGAAGCACCAGGCGTCCCTTTTCATCGACTTCTGCCCAGGCTGTGGTCGGTTTGACAGAAGCGGCCCCTGCATCGAGCTTCTTTGGAGCAAGGAGTTTTGCGCGGTAGTCCATGATTCCATTGTATCCTTTTCTATCGCCGAATCACCGTGACTTTTATCGCATTTTATAGAGGTAATTTGTCTTATTCGCTGGTTTGACTTGCTCACAGCCCTGCAGAAGCCTCACCCTGCCGGTGATATAATGCAACCAGCCTCGTACAAGGAGATCTCGTTGACTGACCCCCGCATCAAGAAATTTGCCGCAATCCTGGTGGACCGCTGCGTAGGCGTGAAACCCGGTGACCGCGTTATTATCGAAGCAACCACGGTAGCCGAACCCCTTGTCAGAGAATTGTTTGTCCAGATCCTGGAAAAGGGGGGAAATCCCCACCCGCTTGTCACGTTTCCGGGCATGATGCCTTTCTGCCAGGAAGACCTGTACCTGACCTATGCCAATGACGATCAACTGGAATTCGTCCCGGGCTTCTTGAAACTGGCCTATGACCAGTTCGAAGGCCGCATTCGTATTCACTCCTCCACCAATACCCGCTCAACTACCTCCATTGATCCGACCCGTCACCAGAAACGCAACAAAGGATTGGCTCCCATCACCGCCTCGCAAATGCGACGGGGTGCCGAAGGCGCCCTTAAATGGGTCACCACGCTCTACCCGACCGAGGCTTATGCCCAGGACGCCGAGATGAGCTACGAACAATACGCTGACTTCGTTTTTCGGGCCAACCATGCCAATGAAGACGATCCGATCGCCTACTGGGATAAGGTGGAAAAGAACCAACGTAAGGCTGTCGATTGGATGGGTGGCAAGAACCAGGTCACCCTGCGCGGTCCAAACGTAGACCTGACGCTTTCAGTGAAAAGCCGGAAGTTCATGAACTCTTGCGGGACGCACAACATGCCGGATGGGGAGATCTTTACCGGACCGGTCGAAGACTCGGTCAATGGATGGGTGCGATTTACCTATCCAGCCATCACCAATGGGGTCTCCGTTGAAGGCATCGAATTGACCTTTTCGAACGGCCGGGTGGAATCAGCCAAAGCGGACAAGAATCAGGACTTCCTGCTCAGCATGCTTGAAACCGATGCCGGTGCGCGCTATCTTGGCGAATTTGCCATCGGGACCAATTTCGAGATCAATGCTTTCACCGGTCAAATCCTTTTCGATGAGAAGATCGGTGGGTCCTTCCACATGGCGGTCGGTGCAGGCTACCCCGAGACCGGCTCCAAGAACACCAGCGCAATCCATTGGGATATGATCTGTGACATGCGCACCGACAGTGAAATCCTGGTCGATGGAGAACAATTCTATAAGAACGGAGAGTTTGTCTTTAAATAAAAAGGGCGCATAGCCCTTCTTCCCCTTACCGCAGGAGCAGGCTGAATGGCTTGCTCCTGCGTTCTATTTTTCGGCTGCGCGATGGGTAAACCAACAGGGGTGGCGGTTAGTACCGCCCCACAGAGCGGTCTATCTGATCAGCATAGGCGGCGATCCCGCCCCGTACGCTGTAGGCTTTCGACCAACCCTGTTCTCGCAGCCATCCCGTGGCAGAAAGACTGCGCACGCCATGATGGCACATGACCAGGATTTCCACGGTTTTATCGTCCATCTCGTCTGGCAAGGTCTGCAAACCAAGGTGCGCCAGCCGACTCATCGGCACAACGCGTAATCTGTCATCCTGGATCAGGGCATGCTCCAGCTCCCAGGCTTCCCTTACATCCAGAAGGATGAAAGACTCCTTTGATCGCAATCTTTGAGCAAGCTGTTCAACTGTGAGCTCCAGCACCGTCTCAGCGCTCATGCGCGCCAGAAGCCTCTTCGCATCGGGCGGACTGTCTCGGAGGTGACAAAAGCCTCATCGTCACAGGAATGCACGATCGCTTCGACTTCCAGGACCTGCTTGCGCCTTACGCTGAGGCTCAGCACGCTCACCATGCCATCCTTACCTCGCGCCGGGATCTCCGTTACAGCGAATCCATTCTCGCGCAGCTTCTGCGCCAGGACGACGCCTCGCCGCGAACTGATGATTTGAAGCTGGATGTAACCGATCGCCAGCCTGCTTTCGATGAGGATCCCCACGACGTTCCCCGTCGCAAATCCAGCCGCATAACCGACCAGGTTCAGCGGGTTGTGCAGGTTGTTCAAGACCGTGGTGATTGCAACCACGAAAATGAGCGATTGCATGAAACCCAATATCCAGGCAAAGCCCTTGCTACCGCGTACCACGAAAAGCATTCGCAGGGTATCGAACGTCATGTCAGTGACGCGCAGGGCAAAGATCCCCAGAGCGCCCAACCAGGCAGAGGGAGAAAGCATGATTTCCATATCTACTCTACTTTTCTGTCAGGATTTGGAGGTTGCCATTCGCCTGACCAATGATTTTAAGGATTCATTGAACGGCCAGCATATACAATCGCTCCACATACTCTTTGAGCATGCGCCGGGTTCCAAATCGGGGGATAATCGTACGCATGTTGTTCTTGATGTGATCCACCCAATCTTGCGGGATCCAATTTGCATCGCGATCGTAGAACAGCGGGACGATCTCATTTTCCAGGGTGGCATACAGGCTTAAGGCATCTGCCTGGTCCTGGATTTCCTGAGCTTCTGGATCCTTGTCCTCCCCGATCGCCCAGCCGTTGCGCCCATTGTAAGCCTCTCGCCACCAACCATCCAACACCGAAAAATTGAGCACGCCATTCAAGGCCGCTTTCATACCGGAAGTACCACAGGCTTCCATGGGACGACGTGGGGTGTTCAACCAGACATCCACGCCCTGCACCATGTAACGAGCGACATTGATATCGTAATCCTCAAGGAACACCAGGCGCCCACCCGATTCAGCCTTTTTCACTGATCGATAGATCTGCTGGATCAACTGTTTGCCGGGTTCATCCGCGGGGTGCGCTTTACCGGCGAAGATGATCTGAACCGGCTTGTTGGGGCGATTGATGATGTCCAGAATGCGATCCACATCACGCAGGATCAGGTTGGCACGCTTATAAGTTGCAAAACGGCGGGCAAAACCGATCGTCAGAACGTAGGGATCGATTAGAGCACCTGAAGCCACAACCTGAACCGGGTGAAAACCACCCTCTGACCAACGCGCACGGGCCCACTCTTGCATGCGAAAGGACAACTTGCGCTTCAAATGCATACGCACGGCCCACAGTTCTTCGTCGGGGATATCGGCAATCTTTTCCATGAATTCTGGTTGATCGAGATGCTGCATCCAGTCTTCCCCAAGATACTTGTCCAATAACACCCGCAAACGGCGTGCCATCCAATTCGCCGTATGGACGCCATTGGTGATGTAGGTGATGGGTACTTCGTCTTCCTGACTGTCCTTCCAGAGGAACTGCCACATCTTGCGCGCTACACGACCGTGCAGTTCGGATACGGCGTTGCGGCCTTCCGAGTAACGCAAGGCCAAAACGCCCATGCTGAAGGATTCACCCCAGGACTGCTGGTTGCGCGCCAGGTCCACAAACTGATCTCTGGACAGACCCAGTTCAGGCCACAGGGCGGAAAGAAATTTGTCGATCAACCAGAGCGGGAATTCATCATTGCCGGCGGGGACCGGCGTGTGGGTGGTGAACACATTGTGCTTTCGGGTTTGCTCGATAGCTTCTTCAAAGGAGCGACCGGAGGCAACCACTTCCCTCGCCCGCTCGAGGATCAGGAAAGCGGCATGCCCCTCGTTCATATGCCAGACGGATGGGTTGTATCCCAGCGCGCGCAGTACCCTCACCCCGCCAACCCCCAAAACAAGTTCCTGCATGATGCGGCGGTCCAGATCACTCCAATACAGGCGGGCTGTCAACGTACGGTCTTCAGGCTGATTAGCCTCGACATTGGAATCCATCAGGTATAGCGGGACCCGCCCCACACGCGCTTCCCAGACGCGCAGTGTCACCTTGCGATTGGGAATCTCGACGGACACCGTCAGCGGTTTACCGTCTTCATTTAAAACCGGCAGGACGAGTAGATCATCGAAGGCCAGCGGATTGTTCAATGCTTCCTGCCAGCCATCTTCGCTGATGCGTTGCGAGAAAAAACCCTCGCCATACATCAAACTGACTCCAACCAGGGGCAAACCCAGATCAGAGGCTTCTTTCAGGTGATCGCCGGCAAGTACACCCAAACCGCCCGAATAGATCGGCAGGGTCTCATGCAAGCCGAACTCCATCGAGAAGTAGGCAATCGGGTGGTTGTGTAACTCCGGGTGAGTCTGGTCCGACCAGGAGGAAGACTCTGCCAGGTAGCTATCGAACTCCTCAAAGACGCGATCGTACCGGGCCAGATATTCATTGTCCTGCGCCACTTCGTTGATATGCGCTCTTTCTACCTGCCTGAGCAGGAGGATGGGGTTATGGGACAGGCTTTCCCACATATCATTATCGATACGGGAGAACAGACGCATGGCATTCGGCTGCCAGGTCCACCACAAGTTGTAAGCCAGTTCGCCCAGGCGGTTGATACGCCTGGGTAAGTCAAAATGATTGGGGATACGGGTATGGAATTGATTCATGGTTTCCTTCCAAAACGTGGCAATCATACCAGCATTTTACGATTTTTTACCTTTCGAATTTGATTAGGATACAATGAAGCCGTGCCTACCGTTCAATTCTTTGCGACCTGCCTGGTCGATACGTTCTACCCGGAAACCGCTCAAGGGATGGTCAACATCCTGGAACGCCTGGGCGTGCGGGTGGACTTCCCAACGGCACAGACCTGCTGCGGGCAGCCGCAATTCAACGCCGGCTTGCGGAGGGATGCGCGCCGGCTGGCGGAACATATGCTCCAGACCTTCGAACATCTTCCGGGTGAGATCCTGTCTCCTTCCGGATCCTGCACGCACATGATCCGGCACAATTACCCCGAAATCTTTGCGGATGACCCCGGCTGGCTGGCACGCGCCCAGGCCCTGGCAAAACGCACCTTCGAGTTTACCGAGTACCTGGTCGATGTGCTGGGCGTGACCGAACTGGGCGCACGTTGGGAAGGCACCCTGACCTACCACCCCTCCTGCCACCTCTCCAAGGGCCTGGGCATCGATCGCCAGCCCCGTGCGCTGCTGGCGCAGGTGCAGGGCGCGCGCCTGGTAGAACTACCAGAAGCGGAGGACTGCTGCGGGTTTGGCGGCATTTTCTCTGTGGCACATCCAGAACTTTCCGCGGAATTCTTGAAGCGCAAGATCGGCAACCTCGAAAAATCCGGAGCGCCAACCCTGGTAGTGGCCGATACGGGCTGTATCATGCACATCGCCGGAGGGTTGCATCGCAACAAAATGCCTCAAAAAGTTGTACATATAGTGGAGGTATTGAATACACGATGAAAAAGAAGATCCCCCCCGCACTGGCCCTGTTCTTCGTGGCTCCTGTATTCGGCGAACTGTTTTCAGGTTCATCCCCACTGAACGAGTATATCAACCCCCTCACATTCATCATCCTCAGCCTGTTGTACGGTTGCGGCGCGATCCTTGTGCGTGAACTTGTCGTGCGCTGGAAGCAAGGCTGGCCCAGCCTGCTGTTCCTTGGATTTGCCTACGGCATTTATGAAGAAGGTCTGGTCGTGCGTTCCTTTTTCGATCCGGCATGGATGGACCTCGGCGCACTGGGCGTTTACGGCCGCGTGGATGGCGTCAACTGGGTGTGGGCCGAACACCTGACCATATACCACGCCCTCATAAGCATCGCGGCCAGCATCGCCTTTGTGGAAATCCTGTACCCCGAGCGGCGCGGCGATCCCTGGATCACCAGCCGCAAAGGGTGGTTCGCCAACTGGGCCGGCCTGTTGGTGATCCTGCCCGTGGGGAAGCTGCTTACGCCTTATGACGCACCCGATGACTGGGTGCTGGCATGCTGGCTGGCGATCTTCACCCTGGCAGGTCTGGCGCGCTGGCTGCCTGGCCTACTGCGGCCTGTGAACCCGCGCATGGCACCACGACCATGGCGCTTCTTTCTGGCTGGATTCGTAGGCGTGCTCGGGCAATTCTTCCTGATCTATAACGGCGCCGACAATGGGGCGTACCCTTTCCCGTTCGCCATGCTGTCCATGGTCTTGTTCGACCTGTTCGTATTATGGCTGGTGCTGCGCTGGAACGGAAACGGCGCCGCCTGGGACGACCGCCACCGCCTGGCCCTGATCAATGGGGCGCTCTGCTTTTTTCTGATCCTGGGTCCGTTGACCACCAACGGCCAGTATCCTGTCATGTATTTTTCCAATCCCGTCTTCTTGCTGTGGTTATGGTGGATCTACCGGGGAGTCAACCGCCGGGTGCTAAAACACCAACGTGAGGCGGTGCAGGCCTCCCTTACCGCCGGCCAGGGGCGCGAGACCGTTCCTTCGCAGATGGTTTAGGAGTCGCATTGTTCAGTAAATCGGCAAAATTCTACAACGCACTGTATGGCGCTTTAGGAAAAGACTACCCCGCAGAAGCCCGCACGGTTCATACTCTCATCCAACAGCACAAGAAAACCCCTGAAAAGGCCTTGCTCGAGATCGCCTGCGGGACCGGTGCGCATCTGAATACCTTGCGCGAGTTCTACCAGGTCGAAGGATTGGACCTGGATCCGGAGATGCTGGCGGTGGCTCGCCAGAACCTGCCAGAGGTCCCTTTGCACGAGGCTGACATGGCCAGTTTCGACCTGGGCCGGATGTTCGACGCGCTGACCTGTCTGTTCAGTTCCATAGGGTACGTCAAAACCGTCTCCCGACTGAACCAATCCATCGAGACGATGAGCCGCCATCTGCTGCCCGGGGGTGTCCTTATCGTGGAACCCTGGTTCACGCCAGACGAATGGAAGCCTGGACGAGTCAGCGCCCTGCATGTAGACGAACCCAACCTGAAGATCACACGCATGAACACCAGCGAAGTGGAAGGCCGGCTGTCCTATTTCGTATTTCATTACCTGGTGGGTAGTCCTGAAGGCATCCAGTATTTCACCGAACGACACGAACTGGGATTGTTCACACATGAGGAATATTTGAACGCCTTTAAAAAGGCCGGGCTTGAAGTGGTCCATGATCCCGAAGGATTGGACGGTCGCGGCCTGTACATCGGAGTGAAAGCATGACGGCCTCACCCTTCCGCGCCAGAATCCGTGAGAAGATCGCTGACCAGGCGTTGCAAGCCGCCCTGGACGCCAACGCTGCCCGGCGCGTGCAAGGCCGCAAGGCGGCTTTCGAGTCGCTGCCCGACTGGCGAGAACGCCGCCAGCGCGCCCACGCCGTCCGGGCAGAGGTCATCAGCCGCCTGGAACCATACCTGGAGACCTTTATCGCCAAAGCCACGGCAAACGGCATCACCGTGCACCGCGCGACCGATGCGTCTCATGCCATCCAGATCTTTTTGAAGATCATGGGCGGCGAAATACCCAGAAATCGGGAAGAATCCGTCACAGACGACGAGAATCGCCGGTTACCCTTATTGATTGCGAAATCCAAATCGATGGTGAGTGAAGAGATCGAGCTGAATCACGCGCTCGAAGCTGCCGGGCACCGTGTGGTCGAAACCGATCTGGGCGAATACATCGTGCAACTGCGCGGCGAACGTCCCAGCCATATCATCACGCCCGCAGTACATCTTCGCCGCCATGAAGTGGGGGCCCTCTTCCAGGAAAAGCTCGGCATACCTTACACGGAAAACATACCCACCCTGACGAATACCGCCCGGAGCATCCTGCGCCAGGTCTTTCTGGAGGCCGACGTGGGCGTGAGCGGCGTCAACTTCGGCGTGGCCGAGACCGGATCGCTGTGTCTGGTCACCAACGAGGGCAATGGGCGCATGGTCACCACGCTCCCGGGCCTGCACATCGCCCTAATGGGCATGGAACGGCTGGTGCGAAACCTCGACGACCTGGCGCTGATGCTCTCACTGCTGCCGCGCTCTGCCACGGGGCAGAAGCTCAGCGTGTACACCCAACTCATCCAGCGACCCGAGCCGGGGCAGCGCAGGCATGTGATCCTGGTCGATAACGGGCGTTCCGCTCTGCAGAAATCCCATCTACAGGAGGCCTTGTACTGCATCCGCTGTGGCGCCTGCCTGAACGCCTGCCCGGTCTTTCGTGAACTGGGCGGTCACGGATATCTCGGTACAGACGGGAGCATCGCGCCCTATCCTGGCCCGATCGGGTCGATCGTTTCACCCGGGTTGTTGGGAGATCGCTATAGGGAACTGGCACAGGCTTCTTCTCTGTGCGGAGCCTGCAAGGACGCCTGCCCGGTAGACATCGACCTGCCCAAATTGCTCACCCGCGTCAGGGCGGGTAAAAGACAGGACGAGGGAAATGGGCTGGCGCTGCCTGTCAAATTTGGGTTGCATGCTTATACGCAGCTCGCCGGCCATCCGCGCTGGTTCGAGCTCGCGCAGCGATTGGCTGGTCTGGCCACACGCCTGGTTTCCCCCACCCAAGATTGGTTATGGCTGCCGGCCTTCACAGGATGGGGCTTCAGCAAAGACTTCCCTCGCCCGGCTGCCCATCCTTTTCGATCCAGATGGGCCCCAGCTCCCCACAACGTGGAAGGAAACCTGCAGAAGACCCTTCCAGGAAACCAGCTGGGAGCGCCAGAGCAGCCATCATCCGCAAAGGACGAATTGTTACCCCGTTTCACCAGAGAAGTAGAAGCCCTTGGCGGCCAGGTGATCCTGGCCTCTCAAAGCGACTTGCCTGACCGGGTAATCACGCTGTTGCGCGAACGGAAGGTTGACCGCGTACAGGCCTGGGACCAGATCCCCGGGTTGGAGCCTGCCGGGCTTGCCAATGCCGGTTTCCAGGTCGACCACAACGCGCATGACAGCATCAAGGCCGGCATCACCGGGGCACTGGCCGGGATCGCCGAGACTGGCACGCTGGTCATCCCGGGCGGTGAAGGTCGTCCGCTGACCGCCTCCCTTCTACCCGGAATTCATATTGCGATTCTGCGGGCTTCCGATATCGTGGAGAGCCTGGAACAGGTATTTGCGCGGCAGGCGGTTGAGCAATACCCTGCCGTGGTCCTGGTCAGCGGGCCGTCACGCACGGCAGATATCGAAATGACACTGACCATCGGCGTACACGGCCCGGGGGAATTGCACGTCTTCCTGCTTGCATAACCACGCCTGCGTGCTACTATATGGGTGGAGGCATGTATGCAGAAAACTTTGAGCGGATTCTTGGTCTGGACCCCACGCGCCTTGGGCATCCTGTTCATCCTGTTCGTCAGCCTGTTCGCGCTGGACATCTTCGATATGGGACTGGGTTTCTGGAGGACGATCGTAGGCCTGTTCATGCACCTGCTGCCGTCCATTGCCATGTCGATCGCGCTTGTCCTGGGCTGGCGCCGGGAGTGGATCGGCGCGCTCGGATTCTTCGCTTTTGCCTTCTGGTACATTGCCATCGCCTGGGATAACCGCCTCCCCTGGAGCGTTTATGCGATCCTGGTTGGGCTTCCGGTTTTTATCGGGTTGCTGTTTCTGACCGGGTGGTTGCTCAGAAAGCAGTCAAAGACAACATAACCTGCCGAGATTTCCTCAGGTAGGGTCACAAACGAAAGATGCTTCCTGGTTCTCAGCCGACTGGAGCCGCAACTAAACCTGGATCGCTCCTTCCCCCGCTACGAGCCGCCGGTAGCTTTCAGGGTCGTAGGCGCAAACCGCCAAGCAGCCCTTGATCCTATTTGCTTTTAGGGGCTTTTTTTTTCTTCACTGCGGTTGTCTTCTTTTTCCTGCCACTTTTCTGCGGAGCGTGTTTCCCCGCCGGTTTCCGGACTTTCTTCTCAACCGGCTCCTCCCGAGCACCAAACAGCTCATCCCACTTCGCCTGCACCGACGGCACGCCCGCGCCCTTCAATGTCTCGCACACTCCCGTCCACCGTCCTTCGTCGTCGGCCACAATACGCCAGTCTAAAAAGGCGTGATGCTGGTAGGCGCCGAGTTGCACGAATAACCCACTTGACCACAGTTCCGCACAGGAGCGGATGTATTCCAATTGGCTGATGGCATCCTTGAAGATCACGTAGCCTTCAAACGGCAGGCCCAACCCCTCAGCCAGGGATTTCTGGCGTAAATCACCCGAATCCTTATCCATATAGGCTGCGGAGGTCTTGACCCATCCGGCCGTATCGGAGAATTTGTTGTGGTAGACAACCAGCCCGCTCTGGTCGCCCTGGCGATTGGAGTATGCGAACACATCCTCGTTTACGTAGCCAGCCGTGGTGTAGAAATCGTAGAGCAGGAAATGCTCGGATCCCGCGAACAGGGAACGGCGGTGAAGCAGCGGGAAGATCTTCCACTCATGCCCGCGCACCAGCCCTTCATCCACAGTCTCATCCCACTTGGGGCGGCGGAACTCCATCCCGTACTTTTCATGGAAGCCTTCGACCTGCCCGTGCCCGAACATGGGTAACCCTGGCAGGGTGGTCAGCAGGACACACACGCCGAAATACTTATCGCCATTGCCGAACTGCTCGACTGCCGTCTTCTCATCCGGGTTGTTCATGAAATTAACAAAGCGCTTGAGCACCTGAGGGTCGAACTCAAGCACGTTCTTCATCACCTGACGGTAATTGGCATTATCCTCATCGCGCAACATGTGCATGAAAGCCGAATTGTAGACGCGATGCATACCCAACGTACGCACAAAATAGCCCTCCATCAACCAGAATGCTTCTGCCAGCAGGAGCGTATCGGGCACTTCGGCTGCCACGCGGTCCACTACCTCGCGCCAGAACTCGTTCGGCACAGCCGCCTCGAAGTCTGCCCGGGATAGGCCGTGTTCCGAGCGCGAGGGGATTGCCCCTCCAGCGCCCGGCTCCGGGAACCACAAACGCTGGATGTGCTTCTTGGCCAGCGTCATGGCCGCATCAAAACGGATGATCGGGAAGTTGCGCGCAACGTGCAGGATGGTCTGAATGACCGCTTCGCGCACTTCTGCCTTCGAGTAATCCAGCTGGGCGGTATCGTTCCAGGGCATGGAAGTACCGTCGTTACCATGATAAACGTATTTTGTTTCGTTCGTATCGTAATGGTGCAGTTTGAAGACGACAGCGGCGTCGGAGTGATTGTAGTAATGGTCCTCCAGCACGATAGCGGCGCGGGGGTCGTCGGACAGGTTTTCCGAGTTGAAGGTGTAATTCGGGTAGGGCGAATAAGGCAGCGACAGGAACCAGTCCGGGTGGTCAATGACCCACTTTGAATCGATACCCATATGGTTCGGCACCATGTCTGCCGAAAGGCGCAGACCGCGCTGCCAGGCGCGCAAACGCAGGTTTTCGAGCGCGCTCCAGCCTCCCAGGTCCCCGGCGATATCGTAGGCGTATAGAGAATAAGCCGAGGCCACGGCATCGTGATCTCCCATACGTTGCTTGATGCGCTGGCTGGCGCCCGAGCGCTCCCACAGGCCGATCAGCCACAGGCCGGTAAAACCTCGTTGGGCCAGGCTATCGAGTTCCTCATCCGGGATTTCGTTCAGGTAGCGGATCCAACGCCCGTGTTTGCGTGAAAGCTGTTCCAGCCAGACGTAGGCATTCTTGGCAATCAAGATAACCTGCGGCATCCAGTCTCTGTCCTGGCTGAAGCGTTCGTACTCCGGATAGCCATGGAATTCCAGCACGGGTGCTTCGCCGCCGAAACCGCCTGTACCCAAATGGCGGGTAGCCTCCTCCCGGACGTAGTCCACACCGCGCAACAGACGCTGGAGGATGCCCTCGCCCAAAAGCGGACCCCATTTCTTGATGACGAATTCCAGTTGTCCGGCCAGCGAATAAGGCGAGGCAATGGCCGGGGCGCGCAGGATCTGGATGAGGGTTTCACCTCCTTTGCCGCCGAACGCCGGCTGCCCGTTTAAGAAATCCGTGATGCCCTCCACCACTTGCGGGTAGGCGCTGGTCGCCCGCAAGGGTGTCTCATCGAACAATTCCCGGTACGGCTGGGCGGCAGCGTTGAGGTTGGCCACGTGCAGCAGCAACAGCTCCTCCAGCGCGCTCTGGCGGTGCGGGACACCCGCGGTCGACGCCTCGAGAAACTCCCCAGGAGTCAGCTCGCCGCGGTACACTCTCAATGGGGGGAAGGTATCGTTGAACGCCAGCAGTGTTCCTTCTGTTGGTTTCCTCCCCACGCGAGCCTGTATCCATTCCAGGGCACGACCCAGCACGCCAGGGTTCTGGGACTCATACAACCGCAGCAACAGGTGAAAGACTTCATCCAGCAGTCCCATGGCGTTGATGTCGGAAGCCGGCACCGGTTGCTCTCGTTCCACGGACATACGCTCGGCGAAGCGACGCGCTGCCGCGAAATCTGCCAGGATCACCCGCCCATCGCTGGCGAATAACGCCTCATCGAATCGGTACTTCTGGCGGGCTCTGCGGGAAACGTGAAATTCGTAAAGCATCCTAGTTCTCACTCCCTGGCTGGTCGGTTAGCTCCCTAATCTTACTCGATATCTTATCATTTGCCTTCTCCATAGAACGGCGAACCGCGAACTGCCTGGAACCTTGCACGCGTAGAACCAAAAAAGAGCCAGCACATTTCCTGGCTCTCCCTGATGGGCTTCGAGCCTACTGCGGCTTCGGCCAAGCCCAACCGACCAGCGCGTACAGCAGGCCCAATGCCAGCAGCGCAAATTTGAGCTCCGCACACAGAACTGCAACCCGCGGCAAATAGGAGAATGCTTCGCCGAGCAAGAGCCTCCAAAGCGCGATGTTTTCGACGGCATCGAAGAGCGCTGCCGCCAGCGCCCCCCAACCGGCAGCGGCTCCCAACACGTACTGCCAACCCTTATGTCGCCCCGCCGCCAGCAGTGTGCCCAGCATCAGCGCCAGGCTGTAAAGCGGCATAAAGAGATAATCCAGACCTAAACCGAAAGCCGCGAACAATTTCGCACGCGCGTCCCATGAATCCAGGATGGACTGCGCACTGGCAGGCGAGCCGGCCAACTCGAAGGTGACAATGCCGCCAGAGGCGGCGGGCGTGATGAGAGGCGTATTCAGGATCCGGAAGAGCACGAACAACGCCAGCGTTGCGAGCAGGAAAACCCAGAAGAGCGGTTTGCGGAGGTTGGAGGAAAGATTTTCAAGCGGGTGTTTCATACGCACGCTCGCAATGACATCTCAGATCGCTTTCCGGTATACGCGGTGGTTCTTGTATTCCACCCCGTTCAGGTTCTTCAGGTCTGCCCGCATCTGGCGCGTGGTTTCGGCCACCTGGGTCATTTCCACGAACTCGAACTGGTGGAAATCGAAGATGGTCTTGCCCAATTCATAGTAAAGCAGGGCATTCCCGCCCCTGCCCTGGAATTCGGGCAGGATGCCCATGCCATTTCCGGAGATGGTCTTGGTGCGCTTCATCTCAAGCAGCAAGTCCAGGATGCCAAAGGGAAACAGGCGGCCCTTAGCGCGCTGCAGCGCCGCCGACACGTCCGGGAAGGCGAACAGGAATCCCACGATCTCCTCCCCGTGCATGATCACTTTGATCAGGCGCGGGTCGGCCACCAGAAAAATATTGTCGACCGCGTATTGGATGTCGCCTTCCGAAAAGGGATAGTACTCCCAGTTATAGATGAAGGCTTTGTTGTAGGCAGCGCCGATTCGCGGCGCCCACTTGATCAACTCACGCTTGCTCTTGAATTTCTTCACCCAAAGATCGCCGCGCTCCATCACGCGCTGGGCGATGCGCTCGACCCTTTTCGGGATCTTGAAGGATTCGGCCGGCAGATAGCAAGAGACGAAGTCCACTTCCTTTTCGAAGTCGAGCGCCTCCACCAGCCTGGGATAGTAGTCGTAGTTGTAGTTCATCATGGTCATCATCTGGCGGTGCTCGAAGCCTTCGATCTGGATGCCGTAGCCGTCGAACGGGGACAGGCCCTTCGGGCCGATCATGGTATCCAACCCGCGTGACCGCGCCCATTCGAAGGCGGCCTCGAACAGAGCGCGCGCAACTTCCAGGTCGTCTATGGTATCGAAGGCATAAAAGTGCGCCTTCTTCGTCTTGTGGTACTCGTTAAAGGGGCGGTTGTCGGCGGCGCAGATGCGGCCCACCACCTCTCCCTCCCGTATCGCCAGGAAAAAATCTGCCTGCGAATGTTCAAAGAAAGGGTGTTTATTGCGATTAAGCGGCAGGTAGGCGTCCACATGTAACGGAGGCACCCAATTCGGTTCGTCCCGGTAGAGCGTATACTGGAATTCCACGAAACGCTTCACCTGAGCCTTTTGATCAGTATCGATCTTTTCAATGGAAAGCATGAGAACCCTCCTGGAATGAGAATAATAACCTGTCTCAGTATACAACACTACAGGAGGTTCTTCGTCTTGCACCTGCCATGCTATACTTGCATAAATCCAACCGAGGAAACCTTATGACCTTTCCATCCCAAGACTCCCTGCAAAAATACGCCGAGTTGGCGGTGCGCGTCGGCCTTAATCTGCGAGCCGGCCAGCGTCTGTTGATCAACAATCCCACCACGCGCGGGGTGCAGTTGCACGCTGCGCCACTGGTCAGGGAAATCGCCAAGGCAGCCTACCGCGCCGGCGCCCGCTACGTGGACGTGCTGTGGGGCGACGAAGCCCTGCTCAAAACGCGCGTTCAGATGGCCCCGCGCGACTCCTTCGACCAGTTCTCAAAGTGGCAGATCAAGGCCATCGACGAGTTGCTCGAAAACGACGGCGCCCACCTCTCCATCCGCTCGAACAACCCTGACCTGATGGATGACGAGGACCCGGAAATCGTCGGCCAGGTGCAAAGAGTCTACCTGGAACACATCGCAGAATTTAGCAAAATGATCGGCCAGAACAAGATCAACTGGCTGGTGATCGCCGCCGCCGCCCCGGCGTGGGCTGCGCGCGTCTTCCCAGACCTGGCGCCGGAGGCAGCCGAGCACGAGCTCTGGGAAGCGATCCTTTCTATCACGCGCGCCGACCAGCCCGATCCTGTCGCCGCCTGGGAAAAGCATGTCCGCGAACTGAGCGCTCGCAGCGCCTACCTGAACGCCAAACAGTACAGCGCCCTGCATTACATCGCTTCGGGCACCGACCTGACCGTTGGGCTACCGGCTGGACACCACTGGGACAGCGCCGGCAGTACTGCCCAGAACGGCATCTTCTACATCGCCAACCTGCCCACCGAAGAGGTTTTCACACTTCCGCACAGGGAACAGATCAACGGCGTGGTGAGCGCCTCCATGCCACTTTCCTACAGCGGCACCATGATGGAAGCCTTTACACTGACCTTCGAGAATGGGCACGTGGTCAAAGCCAGCGCCAAAACCGGCGAAGCCGTACTGCAAAAGCTGATCGCTACAGATGAAGGCGCCAGCAGCCTGGGCGAAGTGGCCCTGGTGCCGCACAGCTCGCCTATCGCCCAGCGCGGGCATCTATTCTACGACCCATTGATCGACGAGAACGCCGCCAGCCACCTGGCATTGGGGCGTGCTTACAAGTTCACCCTGAAAGACGCCGCAGACCTATCGGACGAGGATTTCCAGGCGCGCGGAGGCAACGTAAGCCTGGTGCACGTTGATTTTATGGTCGGCTCAGACCAGATGGATATCGACGGCCTGAACGCCAAAGGGGAAACCGAACCGGTCATGCGCCAGGGCGAGTGGGCTTTTAAGGTGTGAGCGAAGAATAAGAGGTAGACCTGCAAGCGATACCTGCTGAGCGGGATAGGATCTCGCGCACCCATCTAAAGATGGATAAGGGCCCCTACAGGAGGCCCTTTCGTTTTCAGAACATAGGTTATACTGCACCATTCAAAGGAGAGCCTGACCGTGAACCGCTTTAAAACCCTGACGGCGGACCTGCCTCCGCTCTACTGGCTGCTCTGGACAGGCACGCTCATCAACCGTCTGGGCGGTTTTGTCGTCCCATTTCTGACGCTGTACCTTACCAGCCAGCGCAAGATTCCGATCAGCCAGGCAGCTTTGATGGTCTCGCTCTTCGGAGCCGGCTCGTTCATCGCGCAACTGACCGGCGGCGAGTTGACCGACCGCCTCGGCCGGCGCCCGGTCATGCTGGTCAGCTTCCTGGTCACACCTCTGGCAATGATCACGCTTGGGATCGCCAGGGCTGTCTGGCTAATCGCGGTCTGCACCTTCCTGGTGGGCTTCTTCACCGACCTCTACCGCCCAGCCATTGGTGCCGCAATCGCCGACCTGGTACCTCCGGCAGCGCGCCCGCGCGCCTACGGCTACAACTACTGGGCCATCAACCTCGGTGCGGCAGTGGCGCCGGTCATCGCCGGCCTGCTGGCGAGTTACACCTACCTGGCCTTGTTCGTCGGGGACGCCCTGACCACCTTCCTCTTTGGTCTGATCGTGTACTTTGGTGTGCGCGAAACGCGACCTGCTCAGGCTGCAGGGGTGGCGGGATTCTCCCCCCGGGAGCGGTTGGCGCAACTGAGGCGCGAACCCCTCCTGCTGCTCTTCACGCTGCTGGCGCTGTTCTTCGGGCTGGTCTACATGCAGGGTTTTGTGACCCTGCCGGTGGACATGGCTTCGCACGGCCTGGGTCCTGAACAATACGGGCTGGCCGTGGCAATGAACGGCTTCCTGATCGTATTGATCAGCATCCCGGTCAGCAACGCAGCCGGGCGCTGGCCACGCTTCGGTGCAATGGCTGCCTCCGCCCTGCTGCTGGGATTTGGCTTCGGGTTTACCGCCCTGGCCGACAGCCTGCCCCTGTTCGCCCTGAGTGTGGCCATCTGGACGCTTGGCGAAGTAGCCGCTTCTGCCGTGGCTCCGGCCATTATCGCGGACCTCTCGCCGGTCGAACTTCGCGGTCTGTATCAGGGCATCTTCGGTTCCGCCTGGGGGCTGGCCTTCTTCATTGGCCCTGTCATCGGCGGTTGGGTCTTCGAACACCTGGGAGCCAACAGCCTGTGGATGGGTTGCCTGGTGCTCGGAATACTGGTAAGCGGCGGTTTCTTTGCGCTGACCGGCCCTGCGAAGCTACGCATGGTTCAGGCCGGCGACCCGTCACAGGGCGGGCAACCCCGTTAGGAGTATCACCTCCAAGAAAGAGGGTAGGGCATGTCTCGAAAATACGACTCAACACCGACAGCGTACCAACGGTTGCCCGAGTACCAGCGAGACGACGACTGGATCCGTTCCTTCCTGCACCAGGCGCAGATCGGGCACATCGCCACGAGCTGGCAGGGGCAACCCTTCGTGACCCCCAGCACCTTCTGGTACAACCAGGCGGACCACCGCATCTACTTCCACTCTAATGTTGCCGGGCGTCTGCGCGCCAACCTGGAAAGGAACCAGCACGTGTGCCTTGAGGCCAGCCAGATGGGCCGATTTCTGCCTTCCAACATCGCGCTGGAATTCTCTCTGCAATACCGCTGCGTGATGGTCTTCGGCGAGGTGGCCATCCTGGAAGAACCTGAACAGAAACGCGCGGCCCTGTATGGGCTGGTCGCGAAGTACTTCCCGGGTATGCAGGCCGGCGCGGATTTCCGGCCGATCACCGAGAAGGAACTCAAGCGTACCAGCGTGTACGCCATCGCGATCGAGTCCTGGAGCGGCAAGGAGAACTGGGGAGAGCAGGCTGACCAATCCGATGAATGGCCGGCATTGGACCGGAATTGGTTTGAGTACTGATGGCTTACACGGCAGTTGAACGGCTGCACCTGAAAGGTCTGCCATAAGGATGTGGCGAGCCCCAGCCGTGCAGTCTCGTGAGAGGCAGCACAATGACCTTGATTCTCCCGGTTTAATCCATCATAATAGACAAGGTAAGACGTACTCTTGTTTTCAAAGGAGGCAAGTATGAAAGCCATTAAAAGCTGGCAACACCAATTGGAACTGTGGCTCACCCTGACCTTTCTGACCGCTCTTGGCTGGTCGTTCGGGTTGATCCTGACCTCGCTCTTTATCGGTTTCCTGAACACCTATCCGGACAGTCTCGTCGTGCCGATCATCGCGGGTATCCTGGGCGGCGCGATCATCGCGTTGCTGCACGTCATCATCCTGCACAACATGGTGCGCTCCATCGAGGTCTGGATACTGACCGCCATCACCGGCTGGACGCTGGGCGTGCTGCTCACGCTGGCTCTCATCCAACTGATCCCGGGAATCGCGGGCTGGCTGGTAGGAGGCGCACTCGGCGGATTGTTGTTCGGGTTCTCCCAGAAGGCCGGCTTGCGCGGCAAATCCGGGGTTGGGTGGGCCTGGGTTGTCTTGAACGCGCTCGGTTGGCTGGTCGTATACGGAGGCGCAAGAGTCCTGCCGGCGGATATGGCCCTGAACCAGGTCGTCGTCTACAATGAACCCCTGGCTCTGGGCATGCTGAGCTGGGTGTTGGTGGGCACCCTGGCGGTGCTGGTGCAGATCCTGATCACCTCGAGCCGGAAGCGCAAGGACAAAAGCGCCAGGGTGCAGTGGTGGCCTTAAATGTAAGGTAAAAGTGCGCGTAGTTCGAACGCGGCTCCTCCCACACATCATTCTTGGACGGCAATGTTAGTTTTGATCCGTCCCTATCACCTGCTCTTTCCGAACACAGGGAGGGGCAGGTTAATTCTTCGATCAGAGGTGCCGGCCCGCCAATGTGCCGAGACTCATGATTGCCTGAATCCTACATCGCGATTAAAGAGATCCGCGTCGCCATCGCGATGACAAAAACCAACTGTCATTGCGAGGAGCGGTGCCCGCGCCGAAGCAATCTACCCCCACACGCTCGTGAGCAGGTCGGGGTCAAGAGGTAAACCGCTTCGGGCTCTGCCCTCGTGATGACAAGAATTCGAAGTGCGTGGCACTTATCATTACCTGTGCAACCCTGCCTTTTGAACCCCGTAAAGATAAGTAGTCACAAACATAGAATTGGAGTGTCGCATGTCTGAAGATAATGTCCGCACCGAAGAGTTCAGCGTCAATGGTGAAGACCTGCTGGCCAAGATCAAGGAGATCATCCACGAGGGGAACATCCGCCGCATCATCATCAAAAAGAAAGGTGGCGATACCGTCATGGAAATTCCCATGACGCTGGGCGTGGTCGGCGCGCTGATCGCCCCGCAACTGGCCGCAATCGGCGCCATCGCGGCGCTGGTGACCGAAGCTACCGTCGTGGTCGAAAAGGTGGAAACAGGCTGAACCCTTCTGGGTATTCTTGAGCATTTCCAGACAGGGCTGGCCATTCCACACCGGCGTGGTAAGATGGGATCCTCTTTTTGAAAGGAAACCCCGATGATCCCGCTCCGAGATGAAAACCCTACCCGCCGGGTCCCTTTCGTTAATTACGCCCTGATCGCCATCAACGTGCTGGTCTTCCTGTGGCAGCTCGGCCTGGGCGACCAGGGCCAGGCGGCTTTGTACCAGCTGGCCCTGGTCCCATTCGACGTCTCCCAGGGGCTTGACCCGGGCGACGCGCGCGCCGTGTTGACCAGTATGTTCATGCACGCCGGGCTGGCGCACCTGCTGGGCAATATGCTCTACCTGTGGATCTTTGGGGACAACGTCGAAGACGCCCTCGGGCATTTCCGCTATTTGTTCTTTTATCTGGCCGGCGGCGCCGCCGCCTCGGCGACTCATATCCTGCTCTACCCGAACTCTACGATACCCACGGTGGGCGCCAGCGGCGCGATCGCGGCCACACTGGGCGCCTACCTGCTGCTCTTCCCCAACCGGCGCGTGGTGACCCTTATCCCGCTGGGCTTTTTCTTGCAGGTTGCGCGGCTACCGGCCATCCTGGTGCTGGGAGCCTGGTTCCTGCTGCAGCTTTTCCAGGGAAGCCTGTCGCTCGGCATGGAACAACTGGGCGGGGTAGCCTTCTGGGCCCATATCGGCGGTTTCGCCTTCGGTATGCTGTTCGGACCCCTGCTTCGCCAGCGCGCGAGACCGGTCGCGTACCGCGCCGAGTGGAACCGCTGGTAAGACCAGGCAACCCGTACTTCCCCAAACCTACTCATCACAGATGATCTGTGTGAAAATCCCTGGCGTTTCGCGCGAGAATCCACAGCGATTC
>CAZULT010000032.1:0-43182 GCA_964621295.1 uncultured Anaerolineaceae bacterium
TGCGCGTGGAACGCATCCACCACTGAAGAAATGGTGCCGGGGAGATAGGTATCGTCTGAGTTGAGCCAGGCCACGATCTCACCTTGCGCGCGCGCAAAACCTTTATTGATGGCTTCGGCCTGGCCGCTATCCTTCTCACTTGTCCACCAGGTAAGTCTGTTGGCATATTTGCGGATGACTTCCACGCTGCCGTCGTTGGAAAAACCATCCACGACAAAGTATTCCATGACCGGGTAGTTCTGCTCGAGCACAGAGACCAGGGTTTGCTCAAGGAAGGCGACCTGGTTATAAGATGGCATCACGATCGAAACCAGTGGCTGTTGGGGTAACGGAGGCAGGTTCAAAGGAAAGGATATCGCAATAGGAAGGTTATTGGCTAGAACAGAGAATCGTACTCAACCTTGGGAAAGATGGCTAATTTACCGCCAATGGTGGCATCCACCACCGTACGCCCGGCCTTCTCAAAAGCTTTGCGCGCCAATGTGTACCCGATCTCGGATGTCTCCAGGTCGGGAAGTTGCCAGCGAAAACCTTTGCCGAAATAGCGCGGGTCAAAGTGATTGGGGTCATCCCCGTCGGAGATAACCGTCTGATTGGCCTGGCCTTTGCTGGTAAAACTATGGTCCACCCCGATCAGGATGACCTGCTCAAAGCCCATATAGAAAGCAAGTTGGAGCGCCACGTTGGTGACGGTGGCGCCCTCCCATACACGACGGGTCATATCATAGGCGAAATTTAGGCCTGTATAGGTAGTATAGAGGAAAACCATATCGTCTGGAAAGCGTTGAAAGTGCCGGTTGGCATGCCAGGCGATGAACTTCGGTATTGGCAAAGCGGCAATGTCCCCGGCACACTGTTCGACCACCAGATCGTTGATGGAAACGAAGTAAGTGGTGGTAAAGCCAAGTTCGGGGTACATCAAGTAGATGCGGTTCATTCCAAAGGTGCGCTCACCTTTGAGCCGGCCCAGTTCGGTTTGCTTTAAACTGGGGCCGTTTCCGATGATGAAGCACCGCTCTCCACGATGGATATCCTTCATCTCGAACATACGCTCACGGCTTATGCGTCGCCACGGGTGCAGGTAGGCGTTCGGCAATTGTGGCAGGCGGCGCAGACTGTCATAACCATTCTTTGCCGCGCTGAGCAGCGGTTCAGGCGTAATACGCCTAAAAAGCCATTTCATTCTGTGCTCAACCTGGCAGTCGCGCCGCCATCTACAACCAGCGCCTGCCCGGTCATGAACGAGGATTGCTCCTCATCTGCCAGAAAATAGATCGCGTGGGCGATCTCTTCCGGTTTACCCACCTTCCCGTTGACAGTCTTGCGGGCTAGGTTGTCGAGGCGCTCAAGCACATCGCCCTGCCCAACGTGACCGCGACCCAAACCAGCCCGTAGCATTGGCGTGTCTACCGCGCCGGGCAAGATAGCGTTGACGCGAATATGGTCATGCGCAAATTCGATCGCCATGGCGCGAGTAAGTGCCAGCAGTCCGCCCTTACTGGCAGCATAGGCTGCAATATTGGCTGAGGTCTGAATGGCATGTACAGACGAAACATTGACGACCGCGCCGCCACCGTGCGCCTTCAATAGCGGATGCGCCAATTTTACGCCCAGGAAGACCGAACGTAAATTTGAGGCCATGACCGCATCCCATTCTTCCACGCTGGTTTCAAGCAGCGGTTTCGCAATCTGCAACGCTGCATTGTTGACCAGCGCGTCCAGGCTGTCCGTATACTCTTGGGCTCGTGTAAAAATCGCCTGAAGCTCCTCGCCTCGCGATATATCGGATTGGATGAATTCCCCTCCAGCCGGAAACCCTGATCCAAAATCCGCCCGGTCGACGCCCAGCACCCGCCAGCCTTTTCCAGAAAACAAGTTCACAGTCGCACGGCCGATACCGCCGGCTGCGCCTGTGATGAGCACAGTTTTTATTTGCGTATTATTCATCTCGGCCTTTATAGTGGATTTTGCTCGAATCGATTCCCAGGCCATCCAGAAGATTCTTGATGGTATTCCGGTGTACCCGCTCCCAGGCCGTAGGGCTTGAGTTGGCATTATGCGGTGCCAGCATTACATTCTCCAGTTTTAGAAGCAGACTATCGGAAGGCACAGGTTCCACCTCGAAGACATCCAGCGCAACTCCCGCCAAACGGCGAGCCTGCAAGGCTTTGATCAGCGCCTGTTCGTCGACCACCGCACCCCGGGCGGTATTGACCAACACCGCACTGGCTTTCATCAACGCCAAAGTGTCGGCGTTCATTAACCGATGGCTGGTTGGGTTTAGATCACAATGTAAAGAGACAAAGTCCGAACGCTTCAATAGGTCTTCGAGTGTTGTCATCTCGATTCCGGTTTCGGTGACAAAAACGTGGTCGATCTCGACAATATCATTGCCAAGGACTTGCATCCCAAAAGCGTGTGCACGGCGAGTTACCGCTTTGCCGATGGCACCGACGCCTACCACACCCAGCACGCATTCGCTTAGGGTTCTCCCGGGAAGCTTTTGCCACTTACCAGCTTTCATGGCTGTATCCATCCATGGCTGCCGGCGCACAAAGGCCAGCAGGTATCCCAGTACGGTATCGGCGACCGGTGTGGTGAAAGCATTCGGGGTACGGCCAAGCTTGATCCCGTATCGAGAACACGCTTCGGCGTCGATCGAATCGACACCTGTTCCCCACTTCGAAATTACTTTCAGACGAGGCGCGCATGCTTCGACCACTCTTGCTGAATACTGGTCATCCCCGCATATTGTCCCATCGAATTGACCTGCATATCGGAGCAATTCCTCTTCATTCATCCGTTCGCGGACCTCAGGCACAATAAGCTCAATACCAAGGTTTTCTAGGGTGGGTCTGAAGCGCTCCAGAGAGGAGATCATATAGGGAGCTGTACACAGTACTTTTGGCATGGTCAGGTAGCCTTCCTTGGCAAACGCATCAATAATTCCGCCATTTGAAAGTCGGTTTCCTCATCAATGTCGATCGCTTCAAGACGTGGAATTTCGAAGAGCAAAGCAGCCGGGCCGATACGATGATGGTATCTGACCAGGTTGTCTCGTGAAAAAATATAGATACAAGAATTTTCTTCATACACAGGGGGCAAATCCTGGGTTTGGATTAATTCAGAGGGATTATGATTGATCGCTTTTCCAGCCTGGTCATACAACCTGGTTTGCCAACGCGTCACGGAAAACAAGGAATCTTTCGCCGGGTAACTGGCATGGAAAGTCTCTATCGCACGCGAAATTACTGTTGAGGATAGCAAAGGATTGGTCGCGTGGGTCTGCAAGTAGAAATCGGCTTGCACTTGCTCAGTATCGTACAGCAGGAGTTCATTCATGGGGGTCTCATCTGCACATAGACGCTCAGGACGGGAGATGATATGAACTCCGGGAAAATACTGCTGCATTCCTTCTATGATCGTCTGGGAGTCGGTATCTACATAAATATCGTCGATCTCCGGGACAGCCGTCAGGGTGGTCAAAATATGATGAAAGAGCGGCTTGCGGTTCAGTAGCCGATAGTTCTTGCCAGGTACGCGCTGGCTGTGATGGCGCATGGGAACAAGCGCAACCAGTTTCATGAATTCTAATCCGCATCCTGCGGTTTACGAAAACTGTACACCAGCGCCATGACCGCGATCAGCAAAAAAATACCATGGAATTGTTCCAGAATGCTCACTTCGATAACGTTGGCCAGTCCAAACGCGAATGCGAGGAGAATTGCAATCGCTTGAGAGCGTTTGGTAACGCGTGGCATGAGAGGATTGCTTCTGAGATTAAATCGGCGTTGGAACAAATGAGACAACCAGCCGATCAATCCAAATGCTCCGGCAATGATTAGTATGAGGATCAGGTATTCTTTCATTACTCTCGATTATACCGAATTGGTTTGATCTCGCGCTCACTCGGGCTGGTCATACTCCAATGAGGATAATAGAACGTCTGCCGTAATTGTTGCGTCACCGGACCAGATTGGCGGTATCCCTGGTATGTCCCCCAGAACTGCATGCATCGAAACCAGAAGATGGATGGGAGGCTCTTCAACAATACGCGCAGGCGTGCGCTGTGGAGAAGATCGCTGAAAATGTTGGTGAGGGTTAAACGTGCAAAATCATACACGTTGAAATGTGACTCCGAGAAGATATGCTTGAAAGCCATCGCTTCACGACAGTAGCGATTGTAAATGGCGAGAGGCGTCTCATTGTGAACATGGACAATTTCAGCATGCGCGGAGTAAGCAATTGTATGGCCGGCGTCCTGTGCCCATTTTGCCCAGGACAGATCTTCAAGACCGGTCAACGTCTCATCATAGGGGTGGACCTCCCATAACGACCGCCGGACCGCTGCGTTGGCGTTATTGCAAAAGGGGCTCTCCTGACGAGCCATGTCTGTGTCCGGATACCACTGCCGGAAGATTTGATGCTCTGAAAGCTTTGATCCAGGCCCACCACGCTGTTTGCCGTAAACCAGGGCAACCTGTTCGTTTTCAAAGGGTTTCAGCAGGCATTCCAACCAATCGGGATAAATGGGATATACGTGCGCGCTGGCGATAGCCACCAGTTCGCGCGAGGCGGCGCGCATCCCATAATTGAGCGATCGACCAAATGTGAACTCGGCTGATGGGATTCTCACAACCCGCACGCCATAGGACTCAGCGATGGCGACGGTATCATCAGTGGAACCGGAATCAACGAGAATGATCTCCACGTCCCTGACGGTTTGCTGGCGGATGCCTTCGAGTAAACGGCCAATGTGGGCCTGCTCGTTAAAGGCTCGAATCACTATGGAGCAATGCATGTTCGGCGTCGGGAAGGGAGAGTCGATATGCGAGATTCGCGATCACATGTATCAATTCCCTACTCCCGCCTTTACCAATCCTCATTTTTCTCATATCCCAATCTTATCAACAAATCCCCGGCCACCTCCTTGAAGTTTCGCCTGTGTTCATTGGTGAAGTATTTTTTCCATTCGCCAGTTTTGCCTGAACGAAAAGTGGGGGACTTTCGCGGATTGATAGAATCCTCCAGGGAGTGAAGCAATCGGTCTCTACTTGCCTGAAGAGGGACGCGGGCCAGGAAATGATCAATGATGCAGTTCAACGTCTTTGCACGATCATGTACCAGGTCTTCGAAATGGAGCTGCATTACAGACGGCTGCTCCAGCCAACCAAGGTAGGGAGCGAAACGTCCGGCAATGTCAGGGAATTCCACTTCTGACTCCGGCCTTCCAAGGATACTGACCCTGAGTCGCGCATCGAGATCAGGCAGGGAGTTGTAATAGGCGTGGTGCACGTGGTCCGGTTCCATATCGGTCACATAGAAAACGTGCGAAACGACCACATCGCGAGGATCTCTGAAAATGAAGTAAGGCAGATAATCTGATGTGATGACTCGTGCTACAACCTCCGGACGGGCAAACAGATGTGCAGAGGCAATATCACCCGGGCTCATGGAATCCAGCCAGCGCAGCGCCTGTTCGGGGGCGCGTTTGCGGCCGCTCTCGCCCTCATATTCGGCATAAAAGGAGTGCAGGCGCCGGGAGAAGGGCGCAATCCGGTTGAAGCCAAGCAGAATCTGATCGAGCAGGTGCGTGCCGCTTTTGGGGAATGAAATGCCAAGCAGGGCAGGCCATCCGCCCGGGGGTGCGGCCAGGGAGGCAAAGCGCATGCGCTGGATCTTTTTTTCACCCTGATAGACAATGGAACGCAGAAGCGATTTCAAGGTCATGCGTATATTGTACCCGTTAGGACATGGTTCTCAAACCAGAGTAAAATCAAGCCTACTATGACCGTTACGATTTTCAATACCCCCATCCTGAGCAAACTGCTTCGTCATCTGGCCAAATTCTTGCTGGCCCTTTTCGGATGGCGCGTTGAGGGACAGTTGCCTGATCTTCCAAAATTCGTGATCATCGGCGCACCCCACACCTCCAACTGGGACTTCATCATGTTCCTGGCGCTGGCATTCACCTTAGAAGGAGATCTACGGTACATGGGCAAAAAGGAGTTGTTCCACTGGCCATCCGGCGGTTTCTTCAGATGGTGCGGCGGCGTCCCGGTGGATCGCTCTCGTTCGCAAGGACTTGTGGAACAAATGGTGCGCGAAATTCAAAAAGCCGACCATTTTCAGCTTGTGATCACGCCCGAAGGAACTCGCAAGAAAGTGGGGCAATGGAAATTGGGTTTCTATCATATTGCAAAGGCTGCCTGTATCCCGGTTGTAACCGGCTATGTAGACAGCCGCACAAAGACCACCGGAATCGGGCCAACCTTCACCCTCACTGACAACATGGAAGCAGATATTAGAGCCATGCAGGCCTTTTTCAAGGACAAGGTCGGGATCAATCCCAAACTGACGAGCGAATTGATTGTCTGATGGATTGGTGCGGTTACCAAGAATTTGGAGAGTAAATTAGTTGAGCGCAACTGCACTCCAAGCTTGAACATCACTTGCTCCCGCCAGAACCTCGTGCCTCCTCACTTCGGGTTATGAACACAGCGTCCTTTCCAAAGAAGCTGGCTCACTCGCAGTCCTTGAGGGATCAATTACATGCCGCCTTGTCTTTTTGCGCCTTACTGGGTCACAACTACTCAGCCAGCATGAAATCGCCATCCGCCAACAATCCATCCAGGATCACCTTGATCGCTTCTGATGCCATCAATTCATCCAACCCAAACGACTTTAACCTGGACTGGGTAGTGCGTACACTTGGCTCGAGGAACGCACCAAACGGCAAGGAGGTGCGGAACAATTGGTAATACAGGAACTTGCGCGCGTTGCGTTTGAACTCAGAAGGCACTTCTATGTTTTTTGACTGCAAAAAACCTTCCAACATATTCCGAAATTCATCCAAAGTGCCCGGGAAGAACACGGTCGGGTATTGCGTGAAGCGCGCCGCCCCCGCACACAGCACCGCCGCGCCCATGATCGCAGCCTCCAAACCAATCGTGGAGTTGTAGACCATCACAAACTTCGATTTCTGGATCAACTCATAAGAACTGAGCGTCTCGTTCGGTCCCACGAAGACCACGTTGGGTTCCCGCTCAGCGCCGCTGGCCATCACCCAGGCTGCCACCGTTTCGCGGCTGGCTTTGCGCACACGCAGCTCGTCCGGGTGGGCGCGGATCACGAAGAGCGTCTCCGGATGCGCACGGATAACTTCCAGCGTCATGTCCAGCCAATCGTACATGTCCTCGAAGACTGTATTGGCGTGCGGCTGGCTCGTATCGAAAATCACGTTGGTAAACACAGGCACGATCTGTTCGAATTCCTCCACCTTCTTCAAAAACGCCTCGTCCAACCCCTGCATGTCCGCCCAGAATTTGATACCCGCCATCGTAAAATCACCCCGGAACCGTTTCACAAGGTACGCATCGAGCCTGGCGTTCTGCCCTTCGCTCAACTCGAACTCGTCCGGGATGGCTATCGGGTAAGCGGTCGCTTCGCCCTCGGTGAAGAAAGCCGAGGCAGGCTGCAATCCTACCTCGTGCGTGATGACCCGGAATCCCCGCTGCCGGGCCACATAGCGGACAGTGGCTTCGGGAAAGAACTGACCGTTGAACACCACCACTGCCCGCGGCTGGTTGCGATTGAGAATATCTACGAACTTCTGCGCGATATTCCAGGCCGAATGGATATATTCCCGCAGCAGGTAGCGTGTGGGCTCGTCATCGCTTAGGTGGTGCATACGCAGGATCCAGCGCAGGCCAGGCAGGCAAAGCGGACCGAGCGGGATCCCTTCCCATTCAAAGCGCATCAACTCGTGGAGACCGAGGCCGGTGATTGCTTCTGAGAGCAATTCGTTTCGTTGGAAGGTAAACCAAAAAACATGGGAATCTGTAATCCGGGCATCGGGTAGCGAGGATTGTATACCGGTGTAGAGGCTATTGGATTGGTAGACACAAGATTTACAAGGCGGTTCCGTTTGCGGGTCATCGCGGTTCGTGCCCAGCACGCAATGGCTCATTCCCGCCTGGCAGGCAAAATACCCTACCGGGATGCCCTTCAGCCGCAACGCCCAGGAGGACAGCAGGTGGAAAGCACTGTTCCACGAGAAATCATCGATGCCCGTGGAGGCTTTGAAAAAGATAACTGGTGCACCTGCCGGCTCCGGCTCCTGGCGGGCGATACGCCTCGCCATAGCCGCGATCTTCAGGTTATTGAATCTGCGAACTGCACCACGTTTGACACGTTGGGTGAGAAATTCTCTCATTAAATAATTCGATCCTCACCAATCATTATCCTGTTCATACTCCAGCCGTACCAGTAAATCCCCGGCCACTTCTTTGAACAGCTTCTTATGGGCATCCGTGAAGAACTCCCGCCAACCACCTGCCCTCCCCGAACGGAACGTACGACTTTTCCGGGGTTGGATGGTTTCAACTAAAATTTCCAATGCCCGTTCCCGCGGAGTCAGTACTTTGTAGCCCGTCTTTTCCACCTCGTCCAGCATGGCGCCCAAGGTGAGGTCGCGTTTGTTCAACAGGTCTTCAAAACGGATGCACAATACTCCCGGCTGTTCCAGCCAGGCGAATACACCCTCGTAACGTTGTTTAACACTGACCATTTTCAATCCATCGCGCTCGATACCGGTGATGGCTACACTCAAACGCTCCCCAAAATCCGGAAGGGATTTGTAGAAGGCGTGCATGCCATGTTCTGCTTGCATATCAGTGGCGTAGAACACCTGTGAAATCAGCATATCACGCGGGTCGCGGTAGACGAAGTAATTCACCCGCCTCTGTTGGCATAGAATAGCAACATTTTCCGGGGATGCCTCTACATATCCCCATCCAATGATCCCTTTTGGAACGCGACGCAAATCTGCAGCAATATCGGTTGTGGACCGTCGTCCGCCGTCTTTCTTGATCGTCCGGACCGGCTCCGCTGCCACAAAGGCGTACGGCATGATCCTGGTATAGCCTCCCAGGATCTGCAAGAGTAAATGCGAACCGCTCTTGGGTTTAGAATTGCCAAACAGGATCGGCGCATCCGTAAACGCCAATCGTTTCCAGCGCAAAGCTGCCTGGGCATACTTGCCAGGGCCGCGCAAAGTGCGGCGGAGTAGCTGTTTCAATCCCATCGGATATGTTCCGCAGATCTACAAGAAAAAACCGTGTGTGTGGAGCAATGGGTCCTTGTTCTTCTGCCTTAAAGTGAGGATCTAGTCATCCCCTGAAAAGCGGCGTAATTTCTTGAGTGAGCTCATTTCACTATCGTAGACCTTCTTTACCCCATCCCCCAGCGCCTCCTCGGTGACGCGAATATATTTCACCAGACGCTCGAATCCGCCTGGCTCCACCGAAGCCGCCTGATCGCTGCCCCACATCGCGCGATCCATCGTCAGGTGCCGTTCTACCATACAGGCGCCCAGCGCGACCGCAATCGTTGAGGGGACCAGGCCAACTTCATGGCCGGAATACCCGATCGGAACGTTCGGGAATTCCTCGCGCAGTGTTTCGATCATCTTAAGGTTGAGCTCTTCAGGTTCGCACGGGTAGGTGCTGGTCGCATGGGTGATTACCAGATTATCTGTGCCCACAAGCTCGACGGCTTTATGGATCTGCTGCATGGTCGACATACCGGTTGAAAGGATCATCGGGCGGTCAGTGGCCCGTACGCGCCGCAATAACCCATGGTCAGTGAGCGAAGCAGAGGGAATTTTATAGGCAGGCGTTCTAAATGGCTCCATAAAATCTACAGAAGGCTCATCCCATACCGATACAAACCAGTCAATCTCTTTCGATTTACAATGGCGGTCGATCTCCTGGTATTGTTCTTGATCGAATTCCACCTTGTAACGATAATCGAGATAGGTGATATAGCCCCAGGGAGTCTCGCGCATTTGTATTTGCTGCTCCGGTGGAGTGCAGACCTCCGGGGTGCGCTTCTGAAATTTTACGGCCGCAACGCCTGCATTGACCGCCGCATCGATCATCCTTTTGGCGATCTCAAGGTCGCCGTTATGGTTGATCCCAATTTCAGCAACAACGTAGGCGGGATGACCGTCACCGACCAACTGGTTTCCTAATTTCACTTCACGAGCCATGAGTATTCTCCTGAATAGATATCAAAATCAGATCACATAATTCCCTGAGCGCACCTCGACCGCCCGGATTGCTCAAAATGGTATCGGCTGCTCGGCGGACCTCATCGTAGGCATCGGCGACCGCAACAGCCCACCCGGCAATCTCAAAACATGGTAGATCGTTGATGTCATTCCCGACATAAATGATCGACTCGGCTTCCACCTTTCTTTCATCCAACAATTCTACTAACGCCTGCCCCTTGCCATGGACTCCGACTCCGTGAATGGCCTCGATCCCCATTTTTTGCGCCCTTGCCGCCACGACAGGGTTCGGTTCAGAGGATAGTATCACCGTTTCAATGCCCACTTCCTTGAGCATTTTCAGGCGCAGGCTGTCGGACCGGGAAGAAGCGACCATCTCGCGCCCATGCTCATCGGTCCAAACCCGGTTATCCGTAATGACTCCATCGAAGTCCAGCACAAGCAGTTTGATGGTTCCCGGCATCGACCGCCGTGTACGACCAGGAGAGACAAAGTCCAGATCGCCACCAAGCACCAGGTGTTCGTAGCGCGCCCAATCTTGAAGGTTGTCAATATCAATGGTGTAGCGCGAGTCGATCAACAGCGGATAGACTTTTTCGCCCGACATCGAGGCCAAGTTCTGGATGGTTGCAGTGCGGATGGCGTCAATGTGACCGGTCTGCCAATAGACAGGAGGTAGCGATTGGCGCGGCGCATTGTACGGCTCGGGAATACCTTCCACCTCCAGAAGGTTCGTCATCGGACCAGCTTCACCGTTCGATAAACGCCACATCTTATGAGGATTCTGACCTGCAGGCACAACCCCGCGTACGCTGTCCGCCTCAGGGTGCGCCAGCAAAATTTCCAGCGCCCGGTCAACCAGGCCACGCGGCCTGATAGGAGAAGTGGGGCGCAGTTGTACGACCACATTCGGATGATACCCTTCTTGTTCTTGCAACCAGCCCAACGCGTGCTCGAAGACCGGCAGGTCGGTAGAATCGTCTCGCGCGTACTGTACCGGGCGCAAGAAGGGGGCTTCGGCTCCAAATGTGCGAGCCACTGCGGCGATCTCTTCATCATCGGTGCTGACGATGACGCGCGTAACACCCTGTGCCTGCAATCCCGCCGCTATGCTCCAGGCCAGCAACGGGAAGCCGGCAAAATCACGGATATTTTTACCCGGGATGCCTTTCGAACCACCACGCGCAGGGATGATCGCAAGCGTTTCAGTCATTTAGGATCCGATCCGAAGTGTGTGAACCGGGATCTGCAAGCGGGCTGTATCCGCCATATACGAAACATATTTCTGTTCCAAGCTTACCACGCCGTCCAACCACCGTCGACGACCACATTGTTCCCTGTCATGTAAGAGGAAGCCTCCGAAGCCAGGAACAGGAGCGCGCCATTCATTTCATCCTTACGGGCCATGCGCCCCAGGATCGTCTTGGCAGAATAGTTCTTTACAAAATAATCATCGTGGTCGTTGAAGACCCCGCCCGGAGTAAGCGCATTGACGCGTATTTCCGTACCGGCATAGTAAGCTGCCAGGTACTTGGTAAAACCAAGCACGCCACTTTTGGTCGTAGTATAGTAAACCGGTTTGTAGGCCACTCGCTGGCCATCCTTGATGTAGATACGCTGATCGGGCCCATTCAAGCCGTACGTAGAGCAAATATTGATAATACTGCCACGCTTGCCGTGGTCGAGCATTGGTTTCACACATGCCTGGGTCACCAGGAACATGCCGGTAAGATTGACATCCAGAGCAGCGTCCCACTGCTCCAGTGGATAATCCTCGAACGCGCCCGGTGTGATACCCCGATCCATGGCGGCGGCGTCGAATTTGGGGTCCAGAGCGGCGCTGTTGACCAGGATATCGAGACAGCCAAAACCGTCTAGCGTTTCTGCAACCAGACTGCGGGTCGATTCGACGCTCCTCACGTCCAAGCCAAATGCGGATGCCCGATACCCACCACGCTCCAACGACCCCGCTGTTTTCTCGGCTGCCTCAAGATTCAGGTCAGCTACTACCACCGCCGCGCCTGCTTCAGCAAGCGTCCGGCAAAATTCCACCCCCAATAACCCGGCGCCCCCCGTCACCACGGCCACCCGGTCGCTAAGATCAAATTTAGCTTGAATGCTCATGCTGCTCCTATTTGGGAAAAGCGCTAAAAATCCAGGCGCTACTGTAATCGCTCAGGTGAAGGCCTTTTCCTAACGCATAATAATACTCCAGGGTTTGCGTATCGGCTTCATTGACCCTGAAAAGGGCAATCACGATTTTCCCACTCAACACATATGGTTTCAAGTCTGAGATCCCGGGTTCCGTTTTGGGCAATACACCACTCGACCGTCCTGTATACAGGTATACCAATCCGGGTTCATTTGAAAGGACCAGCACATCCTCCGGGAGTTCAGTGATGGCCAATATAGCCTCAGCCTGCGACCATTTCTCGTTGGCAAATGCGCCGCCTCCCGTTCTCAGATGCTGGATTGCCTCCAGTTGACCTACGGAGAACATTCCGATGAATCCGACCATGGTAAGCAACAAGACCAGCTTAAAAAGAGGCCCCCTTCGATGCCAAAGCCATATCCCTAAGGTCACTGATATCAGGATGAGGGGGATAAAAGTGGGTGAGAGGATTCGCACCTGGAATTTTGTAGCCGGATCGAATAAAGTCATGGTCGCAACCAGCGCAAGCAGGTACACCATCACATACAATACGTTTATGAAAGTCAGTACAGGCGGGTTAGTAGCCGCTGCAGGGTGTAAAAAACGCGGTATGCCCATTTTTAATACCCAGAACAACAATGCCAACCCCACTCCTACCAGTAACACTTCGTAAAAACCGGGGATATTCGCTAGTACTCTTCTCCAGGAAAAGACCGGGACCAGGAAGTCCGCAAACGTAGAGACTCCCAATTCCCAATTTTCAAAAGTGATGGGGTGCCATCCCAGCACGCGATTGGCAAAGCTTCCCCCGACCAACCGGTTACGAACAGACCACGCCAGTGCCCAGGGAAGAGAGCTTACGCTTAGAACTAGTACGCTTGAAACCCTTTTTCGCCAGTCCTCATGCACAACCAATAAGACTACCAGGCAGGTCGCCAGCAAAGCCAGAGCAGCGTATCGCGTCAGATAAGCCCATCCCAAGACGGTCCCGATCAAGATTAATGGATAGGTGCGCTTTTGATGGAAATACCACTCCAACATACTGAAAGCCAGGAGCATCAGCAAAAGATACAGCGGTTCGCTCATGGCACGCGCATGGATGTACAGCAGCGAACTTGAGATCAAGGTTAGGAACGCACCAAGGATCCCTGCAACCCGGTTTCGCGCCATACGAAACCCCAACCACCCGGTCAGGACTATATTCAATCCAAAAACCAGGCCGTTCAGGGCGCGTGCGCCCCGGATCGGATCCAAACCGATAAAATACCCGATGACCGCCAACACAAATGGAAAGCCGGGCGGAAAATGCGTCACCGGGCTGTTGCTTGCCAGCCAGATCGTACGGTAACCGTTTCCGCTCAGGATGCTGCGGGCGCCTGCGATATAGGCAATCGAGTCGTCATTGAGCCCCAATCCGAACGGCGTGCTGTACGCCAGCAGCCAGATTCCACAGGCTCCCAACAGGCCAAGGGCCAGGAAGAAGCCAACGGTTCGCTTATCCGGATGGAAATTCCGGTAAGAAAATGACATATCCTTTACGCAGTTTGCGGTTCGAGATACCCTTGTTCTTGCAAAAAGGTGATAATCCTGCGCGCATTTTCCTCGGGAGTCACGCCTACGCCCTTGAGCGTGAGTTCCGGGTCAATCGGTGGTTCGTATGGATCATCCACACCGGTAAAGCCCATGGGATGGCCTTCGGCCATGGCCTGCCGGGCTTTGGCGTACAGGCCTTTGACATCCCGTTGCTCGCAAATTTCCACAGGCGTATCCATATAAACTGTGATGAAATTCTCGCCCACCATTTTGCGGGCCTCATTCCTAGCTGCACGGTACGGGCTGATGGCGGCGCACACCACGGTCCCGCCATGCCGCGCCAATTCTCCAGCCACGAATCCGATACGCATAATATTGGTATCACGATCCTCCTTGCTGAAGCCCAAGCCTTTCGAGAGGTGGGTGCGCACCACGTCACCATCCAGTACGGTGATGGTTTTACCGCGCTCGAGCAGAAGTTCCGCCAGCACCTGGGTGGTGGCTGATTTCCCTGCTCCGCTTAGCCCTGTGAACCACAGGCAAAAACCCTGCTCGTAACGAGGCGGGTAGGACTGGCGCAGGATTTCAGCAGTCTCAGGCCGGGTAAACCAGTCCGGGAGCAACTTGCCCTGTGCCAGATACTCTTCCCGAACCTGCGTTCCAGAGATATTCAGCGTCTTCGCCCCCTTCGGCACATCCTTCACTTCCACATACCTGTCCTCATCCGGCAGATAGACCAGCATCTCGAATGGAACCATCTTAACGCCAATTTCATCCTGGTATTGCGTGAGCATCTCCTGAGCGTCGTACGGACCATAAAAGGGCTTCCCGGAACTATCACTACCCGGGCCTGCGTGATCGCGGCCAACGATGAAATGGTTGGCACCATAGTTACGCCGGATGATCGCGTGCAACAAGGCCTCGCGCGGTCCGGCCATACGCATGGCGAGAGGCAGCAGACTCAATGCAGTCTGTTTCTTGTCGTAGTAATTTTCCATCAGCACCTTATAGATCCGCACGCGGGTGTAATGATCTACATCTCCTGGCTTGGTCAGGCCAACCACCGGATGAATGAGCAGGCTACCTCCTACTGCCTCAGCTGCCCGTTTGGTCAACTCCTCGTGAATGCGATGTAACGGGTTACGCGTCTGGAACGCAACTACATTCGAGTGTCCCATGGCTTCCAGCATGGTGCGCACTTCGGCCGGTGTCCGGCGGAGTTCTACAAAATCGAAATACCTGGGCATATTGATCACTTTCAAATCGCCCGAAATACAGACTTTGCCCCAGCGTCCCATCTCGGAGACCATTGGGTGCCTGGCATCCGTGGTTCCATACGCCAGTCGCGCTTCCTTCTCAAGATTCCATGAGAATACTTCCTCCAACGTCATGATCGCCAGAGGCTCATTCAACGCATTTCGCAACACCAATTCCCGCCCCACCTGAGGTAAATCGTCCGGATTGGCCGTCAGCGTAACAGGCAACGGCCACAAGATGCCACCATCCATGCGCATATCATGCAACACGCGTTCGTAGGTCGCTTTGTCCATGAAGCGCGTTAATGGGGAAAACCCGCCGGTTGCGAGCAATTCCAGGTCATGCACGGCGCGCTGGTTGATCTTAATGGAAGGTAAGGTGGCCACGCGCGCGTTCAATTCTTCGCGATCACTGTCATTCGCCATTAGATCGACCAGTTTTCCGCCATAAGGTGATATCAGGTTTTCTTTAGTCATTCAGGTCTCCTTAGAAGAGGAGTAGGCTCCTCGTGTTTGATTATGCTTTCTGGCACAAAACGCAATTATAGCCTAAAATATTCCAAAATTCAGTTGTTGAATTTTAGATTATCCTTTCGGTATGCATTAATAAGTAGTGGACTCACGAAAGTTCGCCGACGATCAAGTGGAAACGCTTACCTGGCACCTTACCTATTGAACAAATGCTCAGAACCTTACGATCTGCCCGGAGGTCTGAGAGGTTTGCACCGCTTCCACCAGTTGCTGGACACGGATCCCATCTTCAAGCGGGCAGGCGGGGGGGGCTTCGCCATGGACGACAGCCACAAAATGACGCATCAAGTCCATAAACATCACATTCCGTTCCCAACCGTCAGGGAGAGGGGTACATTCCCAGGTTTTTTCATCGGGGTGATAAATGCAAGTTGCGCCATCACTCAGATCCCATTTGATTGTGCCCCGTGTACCGACAATTTCAAAGGTGTGCACAGGAGGCTGTCGGTTGTAATCCAGATGCAGGCTGCCCAGCGCCCCGCTCTTAAACCGCAATCCAATCTTGGCGGTGTCCTCCACATCCACCTCCAGGTCACTGAGGGTACCGGTCAGCCCCCAGAGCGACTCGACCTCTTCTCCCACGAGCCAGGGAAGGTAATCCAGGGAGTGACACTGCGTCAACACCACTCCCCCGCCCAGATCGGCGCGGGCAGCATAGCTCTGGCGATAATCCTCCCAGGGATGCCAGGCCGGAAGGTATTCGCCAAAATGGACATGGGCCGAGACCACACGGCCAATCTCACCCGCATCGATGAGTTGCCTGGCACGCATAAGGCCTGGGTGGAAGCGAAACTGGAACCCGACCAGCACTTTCACCCCATTCTGCCGAGCGGCGCCCTGGAGCCGCTCCACACCTTTCATCGCGCAGGAAACCGGTTTCTCCAGCAGGATGGCGCAACCGGCTTCCGCCGCAGGTACGGCTACGTCCAGATGCAAGGCAGTTGGATTTGCGACAACCACTGCATCCGGTTGATGCACCTTGAGAGCCGTTTTGATATCCGTCTCTTGTGGAAAGGGAGCCAACTCTTCCTCGGGCAGGGTGGTCTTACGAGACCGTAATAGGACCAGATCGTTTTCACCCAGCGAAAGTAAATTACGCATATGGCGGCGGCCGATCGATCCAAGGCCGGCGATGAGGAATTTCATAGCACTCCTATCATCACGAAGTATACGAAGGAACATAAACCAACATCAGATCGGCTGCTCCTTTGTGCGCCTTCATGCCCTTTGTGTTTGAGTTTGTTACCATTGCTCATCATACTCATACCCCCATCTGACCAACATCTCGTTCGCCACATTCTTGAATATCGCCTTATCCCTTTCGGTAAACAGCCGCGCCCAGTTGCCCACCTGGCCCTTTGGCAAAAAAGAAGCGATGTCTTCGTTGCGGCGGGACTGCCACTCTTCATCGGGATTGGAGGAAAGCTCTGCCAGAATCCTTTTTTCCAGGGCTCCTGCGGCTTTGACACCCAGGAATACCCAGACTTTCTTCATCTCTTCGAAAGGGTGCTCGAGCAAGTCTTCGTAACGCAGGCTGTAGAAGTTTTCGCCAAACAGGTGGCGCGATTCGTCCTCGGTCTCTTGCAAGTCGTTGGTCCAGTCCCCAGCCACCCGGCGGATAAAGCCCTCGCTGAAGATCGAGCGCCGCCCATCGCTGAAGGGCTCAGGGTCAAGCCGCAGCTCCGCGATAATGCGTTTATCTTCACCCGTCAGGAACCTGGACTCTTCGACAAAGTTACGAAAACGCTCGGAGACAACGACGTCGCGGCCATCGCGAACGATGGTAACGATCTTGGCATCCGGATAAACAGCATGCAGGTCGCGCACAGCCTGGCCGTGTATCGTGGAAGAGGGGCTTTTATCACCGACGATGCGAGCGCCCTCGCGCGCGGCATCGCGCTCCATGATGACGTCAGCGGCGGCGCGCAGAACGAGCGGCGAGAGGTCCCGTCCATGATTCCAGCGGTTTGACTTACGCGTCAACCACTCTTCCGCTTCAGGTGTATCCACCAACGAGCTGAGCAGCGGCTTGCGGGTGAAAAAATGCGCCTGATAGTTGCAATGCACTTCAGGGTGCAGACGGGTAAAGCGCATGAGCAGGGTGGTCCCTGAGCGAGCGTGACCAAGAATGAAGAACTTTTCGCGCGGGAAGAATTGCCTGATCTCGGCCACTTCTTCGGGCGTGATGGCAGGGATGGGGTTGCGTGTGCTTTTTCTGGAGTCGCCCTTGAGCAGGATGCGGGCGGCTTTTTTGATGCGGGTAATGATCTCCATCAAATCTCCAAGATTTCAGGGTGCTGTAAAATGCGGAGTACTATGGTTTTTTTATCTGCCGTTTCTGCGCCCGGACTTGCACCCGGCACGACCATGCGATTCTGCAATCCGGGTATTATCTCTTCCAATTCAGCATCAATAGCCCCGCCAGGCAGACCAATATCCCGAGGACGTTGATCCAGCTCAACCTGTCTTTGAACACGATGATGGCTACCGGCACCAGGAGCAGCGAAGCGACCACGTTGACCAGTACCGCGGCAATGCCCAGGTTCCAGCCAGAGCGATAGACCAGCAGGAAGCCGAATTCAATACCAACGATGGCAATTGCCAGCACGAAACTGGCCCAGTTGAGTTGTTTGAATTCGAAAGCCACTCCATTTTTGGATGGGAATAAAAAAGTAGCAAGCAAGACGATCCCGAGCGCGACAAGGTAGGTCACGACCAGTGAGATCGAAAAGTTGACCCTTGCGGGCGTGCTCTTGGCGCTGAAATGATAGAGCGCGCTGGAAGCAATGGCAAGCGTGATGGAGAAGTAAAAGAGGAACATAGGTTTCTTCATTTTTACCACGAAGGCCTGTACTGAGCGAAGTCGAGGTGATACCCTGAGCAAAGAAAAATAGACCGTAGCGACACAGGGATCACGGCTTTGTTTGGTTCACTCTCCGCGCTCATTGCGATTCTGCGGTGACTTGAGCACGCTCAAGATATAGTCGGCGGTACGCTTGCCAGAACTGCCGTCCATGAATGTGATCTCTTGTTCGACGAACGCCCGGCGCTCGGGCCCATCCAACGCAGAGTCTTTCAAGTAAGCATTCAGCATCTGGCGCAATTGTGCTTCGTTCCCGGCCACCCTTCCCGCTCCGGCATGACGGAAACGCTGGTGAGTGGGCCAGTCTCCGATCTTTTTGAGCGACAGAGAAAATTTCTTCGGGCGGTTCCATCCGTTCGGCGCGTCGATCACAGCTGCGATGATGGGCGTATCGTGCACGGCAGCTTCGACCACCATGGTGGAATAGACGGTCACGAATACATCCGAATGCGCCAGCATGGAGGACTTCTCATCCATATCTTCGCCACCATAGTAACCCAACGAGCCGCCCAATGCGACGGGTTGGACGACATGCACATGCGGGTACCTGCTCCCCAATTCAAAGACGCGCTGTCGTTCTTCGGCAAAGATCCTGGGTTTATCCTGGAAATGGCTGGGATGCAGCCGGACCAACAATTGAGCAGGCGCCTCCAGCGACTCGGACGCGACCAGTTTCGCCAAAGCCTCGATGTTGGGGAAATTGGGCGCAAAATGCACAAAACTGCTGGCATAGGAGAGCAATTTGCGTTGCGGGTCAAGACCGTGTAATTTGAAATAAGCTTCTCGCGGTATGAGCCATTGCTTCCGTAGATATCCATCATACGATGGCATACCGCCCACATGGACACGCTCAGGTTTCCAGTCTGAGCCGAGCACCAGTTCATCCTTTTGAAGGTCAGACCAGCAGGTGGCGTACTCCACAGGCGCGCCGGGGATGGAATAGCTGGACGGGTTATCCCAGCCGACGATGGCGGCCATGGTCGGGATTCCCCTTCGGGCCGCCTCCCTTAGAAGATAGCGATCCAGCCGCCAGCCTGCCGTCGAAGCGATGACCAAAGCGGGCTGGTACGTCTCAAAGAGATCGGCGTACAGTCCCGGGTTTGGAGTGAAACGAGCCTGCTGCCGCACCAGGGATTTGCGCGCACGTGATGAGGTCCTCAACAAGAATGTCCACAACGCGGCGGGAAGCCAGATGCCGAGGCGGAATTTCCACGAGTTCTCGGCCCAAACCTCACGGATGTGGCTGTCCATGGCCCCTGTGTTGATACGCCACGAGCCGCCCACACGGCGCAAGTAGGCCAGCAGCCACTGCCAGCGCGGTCGGACTTCCTTGGCGTACGTCTCAGCCTGTTTGAGGCGCAGACCCTCGAAGATCAGGCCGGGGCGGTCAAATTGCGAAGCAAGGCGGTCTTTGATGTCGTCATCAGTGAGGACGACGACTTCGACGCCCCCATCGAGCAGCGTTGGAACAACGTCGCTTTTCAGGAAGTAGATGATGGCCATGCCGTGGTCAGCGGAGACGAAGATACGTTTGGTCATGGTTCCTTTAAACTATCAATGCGAGCAAAGCGATTTCGTCCTGATAATGCGACGTCTGCTTACAGGTTCCCTGAGATTGCTTCGTCGGGCTACTGCCCTCCTCGCAATGACACTGATTAAGAGTAATACCAATTAAAAATCTTGTTATACACCGCCAGCAAAACCTTCTTGACCGGCGCAAGTCCTAACACGCGCTTGGCAAAATTGGGTTTACTCTTTGGTATTTGCCTTCCCAACTCGCCGCGCAAATATCCCAGCGTATTGGACATGTTCATCGCCAGCGGATCGGATACCATCAGCCGCAGCAATCCGGCTTCATTCATGCGCTGGTCCAGCTGGCGCACCTGGCCCATGGGCTTATCCATTTCGAAAGGCAGGAATTGCTGCAGATTTAATTTATTGGCGGTGAACTGCCAGTGTGACCCACCCGCCATGGCGGTCACACCCTTGTAGATGACCCTCCAATCCCGCGTCCCGGCATACGCTTTCTTATTCTCCTCTTCAGTCTGCCCGAGGGAGAGATTGAACTCCAGGAAAGTCTCCCAAGGAATGAATTGCCCCTCCTCGAGTGTCGCGTACTTTCGCGCCCATTCCAATGTGGCGCTGTAGAATTCCGGTGGCGTGCGGAAGGGACGCGCAGTCACCATACCCACATTCGGGAAGGTTTCCAGGATCTCGACCGAGCGTGACAACCAACCGGGTGAGAATAACACATCACTGTCGGCGTAGGCGATGATCTCGCCCGGTGCGCCCGCCAGGATCATATTCCAGGCACCACCCTTGCCGACATTTTTCTCGGACAGGATCAGGTATTGGATGCGACCCGCTTCATTCTCCTGGATCAGGTAATCACGTGCCTCGGGGCACGAGCCATTGTCAAAGACCAGCAGATCAAAGGGCAGGCCTGCCTCCTTGCGTATCGAGTCCAGGCTCACTTTGAGCACATCGAGGGTCTCCGCATAGAATCCGCTCAGGAATGGGATATAGACCAGCATGGCGGCGGTGATGCGCTCGGGTCTGGGGACGTCCTTGACGAATTTGGCAGGATTCTGGCCTTTTCGCATATGGGTTCTAGTTCCAGGATAAAGGTTTAGGGTTCAAAGATAGGTGGATCTGGTTTGTCTCAGTGACAGATTCACGCATTGCGATTCCTGAACAGCTTCTGGATTCTCTTTTTCCAGCGCCTGGGGCGGACGATATTTTCCTGCGCATTTTCAGGTAAGAAGGAGAAGAACTTGCGCAGAAACACCTCTACACCGCGCCAAAAGCGCTTAGATGAAAACGCCGGGCGGGTGAGTTTCCCGTTCACCAGGCAGTGCGTGGCATCCAGAATGGTAAAGCGGATGGTGGCCTGACCACCCGCCAGGCGGATATTTTCGTTCGATTCGGGATGTGTATGGTGGGTCTTCCCTTCCGGCAGGTGGCGGTAATCATGATTCTGGTGAACGATTGTGAGTGATGGCGTTGCATCGATGACAGGCCATTTTTCCTGGCGGGCCTTGTAGATCATCCAGTTGTCCCAGCCGGCGCGGCCAATGGTAAAGTCGGGAACTTCTGCATAACACGCGCGGGGAAAAAGGAAAAAGTCGCTGCCGGCGGGACGGTGGAGTTCTCCCTGTCCACGGGCCGCAGAACGCATTCGCTTCGCCCAATCCTCCGTAAAATCGAGCGGGGACATTACATCCAGATCCCAACGTTGACTGAGCAATACGAATTTCGTCACTTGCAATTGTACCTGTTTCGCAACTTCGATAAAATCGGGCAGCAGGATCACGTCCGTGTTGATAATGCAGAGCATGTCGCTTTCGCTGTTCTCTCGCGCCAGTTTCAACATGGACGAGATCAAAGGCGTGCCGTTGGAACTGCATTTCACTTCTGGAAGGTGATTCACACCGAGTTCCTTCGCCGCCTCCAATACGCCCCAGTCCTGGCCGATGAGCAATACTTCCACACCCGGTAAATGCGTCCACGAGGCGATCGCATTGCGCTGGATGGTCGCAATATGCGGGTCCCTAAAAGATTTGGGGGAGGAAAAGAGCGTGATGGTAGTCATGCCTATTTGTCGTACAGGGATTTGTGGCGTACCGTAGCATTGATGGCAGCCAATTGGGGTTCCTTCTGCACCAGAGACAGTATCTCACCCCAGGTGAAGCCATCTTGCCCATTAAAGCGCGCATACACCTGGCGCATGAATTCCAGGTCTTCAGCGGTATCCACCGTCCAGCGCATTTGACCGTAATCAGGATCGTGATGCAACTGTGCGATCTTGAATCCGCGCATAGAAAGGCCCACTAAAAGTTGGTTACTGACAGGTTTCAGCACCACACCTTCGTAAAGATAAGGCATGACGTGCTCGCGATGAAAGGATTCTGTCGCCTCATGCCAGGCCTGTGCCATGGCCGGGAACCTACATACTTCGGTATCGAGTCCGATCGGGTAGCTCCTCGTGAAAGGCGGCGGCAGGCGATTACAGGTGAAATCAAAGGATTCCTCCATCAGGGTCGTGACGCACTCATCGATCAATACCGGGTCGATCACCGGACAATCCCCGGTGATGCGCACGACCAAGTCCGCCCTGGCCGGCAATGCAGCCTGATAGTAGCGGTCAAGCACATCATGCTGGCTGCCCCGGGTGCATGGGATGCCGTTGGCCTCACACCAGGCCGCGACAGGGTCGTCTGAAGAATCGCTGGTGGTCGCAACAATCACGCGCTGGACGGTGGAGGCCCGCGATGTCCGCGCAACCACGCGTGCCAGCATGGGCTCGCCGGCAATATCCAGCAGCACCTTTCCGGGCAGGCGCGTGGAGCTCATGCGCGCCTGAATGATGGCAACGACGCAAGTCGACATCAACCCAATGGCTTCCTACTCGGGTAGGACGTCATCCCTGGGCTTTTCGGCCTCGATCAACTTAGCCCTTTGCTCTTCCAGGCTCGTTTCCAGGGCGCCAATCTTCTTGCGATTCCGTGAATTGGACAATCCGCTCTTGATACGACCGGGCACCATGATCAGCACCCCGACCAGCACACCCACCCCCATGGCGAGCAGGAGGAAGAGAGCCAGGGAACCATTCACTCCGTACCCAAAGAATGAGACGGTCACCATCATGGTGTTCTCGAGTGCGAAGAAAACTGCCAGGATCGCGATCACCAGGGCGAGAATTAAAGTAAATACCATCAGGACCTCCGATTATGCTACATACCCAGAACTTGCTCATAGATTTGCATCAGCAGCGCAGAATAAACCTTCCAATTTGCCCGCTCTTCTGCTGATTTTCGAGCGCGTTTTCCTACCGCAGTTAAAGACCGGCGTTCGTTTACGGTCATCAATATCCTGTCTGCCAGCGCTTCCACATCACCGTCGGGAAACAGCCAACCGTTCTCCCCGTCATACACCCATTCCCGGTTGGCCGGGATGTCCGACACCAGGCACGGCAGACCACAGGCCAGCGCTTCCATCAGGGATACCGAGGAACCGTCCACATGAGAAGGGCTGACATACACATCCGCCCAATGATACCAGCGCGGCAGGTCCTTCTGCGAGATTTGTCCGCCAAAAGTGACTCGCTCGTACACGCCGCCTTTCAGCAGGGTTTGCCGGATGCGCTGGCCTTGCGACCCATCGGAAAGAAGGATCAGGTCCAGCTCAGGCTTCTCTCTTACTGCTTTTACAAAGGCTCGCGCCAGCACATCCACACCGTAGCGCTCCTCCCAGGAACGGTTACAGAACAGGGTGAATCCCTGTCCCTTTCCGGGCGGATGCGCACGCGGTCCGGGAGTGAAGTGCTCCAGATCCACGCCCCAGGGGAAGACCTTCGTTCGCCCGGCAGGCACGCCGTATACAATCGCTTTTTCCCGGGTGACATTGGCATCGCTGATGAAGAAGGTGCTCCGCTTCAATACGTACCCGGTTACCCAGCCCCACCACAGGTTGCGATGGACATCCTGCATCAGATCGAATCCCCACGACATGGTCAGTATGGGGCGAAAACCGCTCAGTACCGCCAGAAAGGCGCAGGTCTGGATCGGCCCCGCATGGATCAGATCCGGTTGCAGGCGCTCGATCACCCTTCGCAAACTGGCCACGTAGCGCGGCAGATCCATCCAACGGAACTTTCCCTTCCCACCCGCCCACGACACGATCTCCACTCCTTCCGGTACCGGCCGGTCCTCCGTCTGGCGAAGATTGGCTTCCAATCGCAGATGGAAGACTTCGTGCCCGCCTGCCTGGATCGCGGACAAATAGCGGTGGTCGTGGGTGCAGTAATCGTTCGAAAAATAGAGAATACGTGCCACGGTTCACGTTCCACGCGGAATGAACATTATGATTTCGATTCTCGACTCATCCCAGATCCGTCCAGCGCAACTCTTTACCGGGCGGAAGGTCATGCAAGGCTTTGGTACCGATTACCGCAGATATCTGGTCGGGCTTGATGGCGCCGGGCGTGGCCGGGCGCAGCACATCGATCATTTCACGTGTGAAGGTCTCGCCGGCTTGAATAGCTCGCGCTGCCCGCAGGCAGCGGCGCTGCACGACCTGCGTATCCTGCTCATTCTCAGCGATGACTTTATCCGGGGAGCCCAGCGCCCGCTCGAGCAGGCGTGTCTCCTCGACCATGCGCGCCCAGGTCTCGGGGTTCATGGCAAACTTATGATCGGGTCCCTCGCGCTCATTGCTATCGGTGAAATGCCTCTCGATCACGCGCGCTCCCAGCGCAACCGCACCCAGCACAGGAGCCACTGCGTGTGTATGGTCTGATAACCCCAGGATCACATCCGGGAACATGGTCGCATAAGTCTTGAGCACATTAAGATTGAGATGGTCGTAGTTACCGGGGCTGGCGGTGTAATTGGTGTTGCACTGCATCAGCACAAGCTGCTTGTTAAGTTTCAGAATGGCATGAACAGCTTTCTGCACCTCCCCGATCGTGGAAGCACCGGTCGCCACAAAGAAAGGCTTGCCCTTGCTGGCCATGCGCTCCAGGGCTTCGATCCAGTCGATCTCTCCTGAACCGGCTTTGTACATTTCTACATATTGATCCAGGAAGTCGATCGAATCGAAATCGTATGGCGAGGAGAAATAATCAATACCTGCTTCATTGCATTCTTCAGAAAGGGTCAGTGTCCATTCAAAAGGGATCGAAGCGCCCTGATAAACTTCAAACACGGATTTCTTCCAGCCTGCCTGGTGAGAAACCTGCGCATTCATATGCTTGAACCCGTAGTCCGAGACGATCTTCGGAGCGCTGAAGTTCTGGAATTTGGCTGCATCAGCGCCAGCCTCCTTGGCCAGCCTGATCAGCAACTTGGCCCGTTCCAGATCGCCATCATGGTTCGCGGCGATGTCGGCGATGAAGTAAGTCGGGTGAGCGGGGCCGATCGTGCGCTTGCCAATTCTAATTTCCATTATTTCCTCCTCATACCCAAGCACGATCACTGGTCTTTAATGTATTCATTTCTTGCCAATGACGCCCAGGTGAGTGTTTTGAAAGGCGTCGGAGTGTTTCAAACCATACCCAAGCATGCGGTCCAGGTTCGAATGACCGAGCAGAATGAGGCCCGCCAACTGGACAGAAGGCAGCCCCAGGAGATCACCAACCACATACAATCCGATCGACACCGCATGGTGGTGGATCACATTGTACACGGCTGCCCCTGTTCGCGCCCCACCCAGGTAACCAAGCATACTGAGATCGGGCAAGAAGAACAACACCGGGTACCACCACCAGGCATAGTCCAGTTGTGTGAATAAGAAGATTGACAAAACGAACAGTGCGAGCCCTTCAAGTTTTAGTAATGAATTCATGCTACTCCTGTTGATAACTCCGTAGTTTCTGTGGATAACCCTGTTGGTATTGTGTATAGAATTGCTCAATTCCAGTGGATACGCCGGGGATATCCGCCTTTAAGGCTGCGGATAACTTGTGGACAGACAACCACAAAATGTGGGACCGTTTTGCTCTCAGACCGGATTCTTCCACCGAGATGGGAGAGATCAGGCTCGCATCCAGGCCGAACTTGTTGGCGATCCGGACACCAAAATCATATTTGGTGATCGCTTCGGAGCCAACGACGTGATACAGTCCAGAAAGGCCGCTCTCCAGCATACGCATCAGCGTGCTTGCCAGATCAAGCACATGCATGGGGCAGAACGTGACGTCGGTGAACCCGAAACATTTCTCACGCTTATTCAAGGTGTAAAAGAAGTGTTCGGAAAGCGAGCGCTCGCCGCTCAGGCTCCATCCGAAAAAGTTGACCCGCGCCACGACCGCGTCCCCATTGGCTGCCTGCACCGCCTGCTCACCTTCCAACTTGGTCTGGGCGTAGACCCCCAGCGGATTTGGGACATCCCCTTCCAGGTAAGCTTCTCCCTTGCTCCCATCAAAAACGGCGTCAGTGGAGATATGGATCAGGCGGACTCCGCGCTGCCGGCAGGCTTCCGCCAGGACACCAGGCAGGTCGGCATTCAGGCGCCGCGCACCCTCCGGATCCGCCTCACAGGAGTCGATATTCGCATCGGCAGCTGTATGGATGACCGCCTCGGGAAGGACCTGATCCAATAATCGCGAGCAGGCTGAATCTTCCAGGAGATCTGCCTTGACCAGTTCGAACGGCGTTCCCTCCAATTTGTTCCGGTACACACCGATGATTTGATGTGCGCCTTCCATTGACAAACAGAGGTTGAGTCCCAATAATCCGCTGGCGCCCGTGACAAGGATCTTCATGATCACATCACCCTGGCAGGATAGCTAACCATCAAGGGCAACGATTACCCTTCCAGTTTCCCGGCTGAATACAGCTCCTCGAACGGCGCCACGAATTGCTGGATCCCCTCCAGATCCAGCCATGCACTGTTCGAATCGCTGGAATAGCGGAAACCGCCAGTCAGCAGCTTGCCTTCCGATTGCCAGTGGTAGCCAAACCACAGCGCTTCGGCGGGCTGGACGACGAACATGTTTTCCAGTTCGACCGTCGTGCGCGATTCGTCCTCCGAAATGAGCACTTCATGCAGCTTTTCACCAGGACGGATGCCGATGATCTCGACCTTTGCCTGCGGTGCGATGGCTTTGGCCAGATCCATGATCGTCGTGCTGGGGATCTTCGGCACGAACACTTCGCCGCCCTCCATGATTTCAATGCAGTGGATGACGAATTGCACGCCCTGTTCGAGGGACAGCCAGAAACGGGTCATACGCTCATCGGTGATGGTGATCTTGCCACTCGCGCGCTGCTTGAGAAAGAGCGGCACTACGGAGCCGCGCGAACCGACTACATTTCCGTAACGCACACAAGAGTAGCGGGTTGCGCGGCCGCCGGCATAAGCGTTGGACTGGATGACCAATTTCTCGGCGGCCAATTTGGTGGCGCCGTACAGGTTGACCGGATTGACGGCCTTGTCGGTACTGAGCGCCAGCACTTTTTCGACGCCGGCGTCCAGGGCCGCTTCCACGACATTGCTGGTGCCCATGATGTTGGTCTTGATGGCTTCCATGGGATTGTACTCACAGGCCGGCACCTGTTTGAGCGCCGCGGCGTGCACGACGATATCAACTCCTTGCAATGCCCGCGTCATGCGGTCGCGATCGCGCACATCACCGATGAAATAACGGAAACGAGGATCATCGTATCCCTGCATACGCATTTCGTGCTGTTTCAATTCGTCACGACTAAAGATGATGATCTTTTTCGGCTGTTGCGTCTCCAGCAAGATCTTGGTGAATTTCTTGCCGAACGAACCGGTGCCGCCGGTCACTAAAACCACTTTCTCATTCCATTCCATGCTTGCTCCTTGAAATTCTTGACGTGAGAAAGGTATCAAACGTCATCAGTCAACAGGGCTCAGTCCGCCCCACCAGCTATTTCTCGATCACGATCAACGGGTATTGCCCGTGCTTTCCAAAGAAACCAGGAAAATGCTCTTCCAACCAGAACACAAGCCTCAAAACGTCTTTTCCCCCCAATTGCGGGCGGATAAACCAGCGCATGACGCGCGGGCTCAGACTGCGCCAGGAAAGGATCTTGAATTTTACAGCGCCTTTCAATTCGTTTTGCAACCAGCGCGGGGTCAATTTTTCCACAAAGGTGCCGGCCCGGTCGTCTTCCATTGACCAATCCTTCTTTCGTTTCGGACCCCGCCCTGCCCAATAGCGCCCGATCCGGATGAAGGGTTCCGCCAAACGCATCAGGAGCGGGTTATGCCAGCCGTTGACCACCACGCCTGTACGCCCGCGCTGGAGCACGCGCGCCAGCTCAAGGAAGGCGGTGCGGTGTTCGGACAACGGCAGGTGATGGATGGCGTGCATAGAGACCGCGGCCCCAAAAACGCCTGCTTGAAATGGCAAATGCGCGATATCCGCCACCACGCACAAACCGCGCTCGCCCAGCCGACGGCGGGCTTCTTTCAGGGCTGTCATCGAGATGTCCACACATACCCGGAAGCGATAATGCTCGGAATAGATCAGATATTCGGGCCACTGCACTGGTCCTGAACCCGCATCCAGGAACAGCTCCCCTTCGGGGGTCAGATGGCGTTTGACGCGTAGGTGACAGTTGTGGATGTATTCGCGCGAAACAGGCCGCAAGTCCTCATAGCGGGCGTTCTGGTAGAGACCTTCGCCTGCCTGAGACCAGCCGATCTGGTCGTAGAATTCGCGCACCTGTTGTTTCGTATTTTCGATCAAAGCAACACCGGGCCTATCAATTATCGCTACCAGACTACGGGCGCACCGGCAAGATGCGCAAATGTTTCCCCGAAGGCCTGGCGACCTTCCGCGGAAAGAACGCGTTCCAAAGGCCAGAGTTCCACATCCTTCCAGAAATGCATCAGTCGCCAGGGGAACGGGAAGGGAAAATCAAAGAAAAAGCGGTAGGCGTAATTCCAGGCCGTCTCAACCTGTTCCTGGGTCAGGCGATGGGCCGGTAGATCAGCCAGAAGCCGGTCGAGGGTGGCAAAATACTCGTTCCAGGATCCCGGATCGAAAGTGAAGCCTCGCCCGCGATAATGAGTCCTTCCGGCCACAATGACCGGCACAGCCCGCATGGCCATTTCCATGCCCACCGTGGTGGTATACGCCAGACCCAGTCCGGCCAGTTCCATGCAATCGTACGTATTGATCTTCTCTTCCGGGCCGATCACCCGAATATGATCCGGTGTTTGAGGCAGGGCCTGCTCGATAACACCTATCATCGAGGGGCCTTTCATCAGGCGCTCACCCGGGTGGATGCGAATCACCAATTGAACATCCTCGCGCTTCGCAAAGTACTGGACCGTCTTTGTGATCCATTCGGCATTGGACTCTGCAAATACGTTACGGCCGAGAGTCAGGCTGTCCCCCAGCACATTGGTGGCCAGCAGCGCAACTGGGCGCTCATCCAGACCCAACTCCTGCCGCAGGGCCGCCCCACCCATGGAGGCCACCTCCTGCCAGAAGCGCGTGCCTTTGCCATATTTCTTGGCAGAGGAGCGCGCATCCTCAAGCGCAGCGATCTCTTCGCGTTGTTTTTCAGTGAGAGGTGTGTCGCCGCGCGCTGCCCAGAGGGCATCCGTATCCTGGTGCATGACAATCCCGTTCTGAGCCAGCCAGATCTGCTCACGCTGGTCATTGAATTCGTAGCTGATGGTCGTCAGATCCAGATGACGCGCTGCCTGGTAGAAAACCCCCAGTTCCGTGACCAGCGCATTGGGCACCAGGACTACGTCCGGCTGCTGTTGTTCCAGCACACTTAACCCAGCCAAGGCCGCTGCACGATTGAATCTCAGGCGCAATTGGTAGAGCTCCAGATCGGGTGAAAAGGCTTCCACCTGAAGCGAATACATCGTGTCGAACGCAGAGGCAGTCTGGACGGCCTCCTGCAAGGCGGAGGGCAGGGTCTGCCGGCCCGTCACACCCAGCAACGAACTGAATCCAACCAGACCTTTCAATGGAGCCAGCACGCGCCGCGTATAGCGATCCTGGCGGCGCAAATCGAAGGCGTTTAACTCTTTGCGCCAATCTGCGTAAGGCAGGTACACAATGCTGACGTCATGCCCCATGCCGCGCAGCGCCAGTCCGATCAAGGCTGCCTGCTCGATCCAGTAATGCAAAGTGGCAAAGAGCAGGATCTTTTTACCCCTGTGCGCCGTCTCGGCATAGTTGCGCGCCTGGTTTACCGCTTCAGGCAATGTGGCCTCCAGTTGCGACAGATTGTAGCGCGTACGCGGGCGCGTCTTGCGCAGCGCGTCGTACAGGTCAGCCGTGTAAGGGATGGTGCCAAGCAGTCGTTTGACCGCCTGTGTGGGCGGGATCGGTTTCATGCGATTTTTCGGATCGTCCAGGGCAGACGCGGGCGGATCGGCCCCTGGCGAGGTTCGGGCCACTGCGTACCAGGCGCGCCTGAAATATCAACGTTGAAAGCCAGGGCCTGCTCATCCTGGAAGTATCGCCGTACACCAAAGGAACTGGCGTTGACTCCCAACGCATAGCGGCCTTCGTTCAGCAGGTCGGCCGGCAATTTGCAGCGGCTGACGTAATGCCCGGCCTGCCGCGCGCCGAACTTTTCATACTGGCCAGCGTCATCCGTATCGAAGGAGGTCAGGATGTATTCCCCGCGCATCGTGCTCAAATAAAGGCCCACGCGCAAGCCTTTAAGCGACGCCTCCAATTGGTATTCCATTTCCACGTCAACCGGCTCACTCGAGCGTACGGTGTCGATGACCTTTCCCTTTTTGTCCTTGAGTCGCAGGGCAATGGGCCGGAAGGGCGCAGCGCTGACCGGCACATCCTCCCTTTCCCACAGACGTTCACCGGCCTGGGCCTGCCCGGAAGACAGATAGTAATCCACCGCCTGCTGGGTGGGACCGCGCATCAGCAATTTGCCACGATCGAGGACGATGGCTTCCTCCGTCAGGCGCAGGATAGCCGACATGTTGTGGCTGACGAACAATACCGTGCGGCCCTGCTGGGCCACATCGCCCATCTTACCCAGGCATTTCTTCTGGAATTCGGCGTCGCCCACCGCCAGCACTTCGTCCACAACCAGGATCTCAGGTTCGAGGTGCGCCGCCACTGCAAAGGCCAGGCGCAGGTACATCCCCGAGGAGTAACGCTTGACAGGTGTGTCGATGAATTGCTCAACTTCCGAAAAGGCCACGATCTCGTCGAACTTTCTCTCGATTTCGGCTCGTTTCATACCCAGGATGGCGCCGTTCATGTAGATGTTCTCGCGGCCGGTTAATTCGGGATGGAAACCCGTACCGACTTCCAACAGGGATCCCACCCGGCCGCGGACGGCAACTGTCCCACGGGTGGGTTCTGTGACGCGCGACAGGATCTTCAACAACGTGCTCTTACCCGCGCCGTTGCGACCGATGATACCCAGCACCTTGCCTTCCTCAACCTCAAAGGAGACATCGTTCAGGGCCCAGATGTAATTGGGTTGTTCTTCGTCCAGGGCCCCCTGTTTGCCCAGGGCACGCATCCAGCGCACCGGCGCGGTGACCGTATCGACCAGCACATCGCGCAGCATACCATAACGGAATTTGGTCTGCGCGGCGCCGATCCGGTAGCGTTTGCTGAGGTGCTCAACTCTGATCGCTGATGTCATACGATACCGTATCAGATCGTGTCTGCAAATGTGCGTTCCATGTTACGGAAGTAGAACACACCGCTCACCAGCACCACCAGGGAGATCGCCACCGAGACCCACAGGGCGACGTCCGGGCCGTCCCCCGCCCCAAGAAGCGCCCAGCGGAAACCGTTCACCACTCCGGCCATTGGATTGAGGGAATAGACCAGCTGCCATTTTTCGGAGATCACATTCGCCGAATAGGCTACCGGAGTGATGAACAACCAGAACTGGGTCAAGAATGGCAGCGCATAATTGACATCACGGTATTTGACGTTGATCGCCGAAAGCCACAGCGCTACACCCAGGGCGGTAAGGATGGCCAGCAACAGGAACAACGGCAAAGTCCAGATCACTGACAATGTCGGTTTGACATCGTAATACCACATCAGCCCGATCAAGATCACAAAGGCTATGGCAAAATCGACCAGCCCGGCCAGCACGGAAGCCACAGGCAAAACCAGGCGTGGGAAGTAGATCTTCGTGATCATATTGTTGTTGGAGGTCAGCGACCGGCTGGCCTGGTTGAGTGCCGCCACGAACAACCCCCAGGGCAAGAGTGCGGTGTAGGCAAAGATGGGATAGGGAATACCGTCCGTGGGCACCTTGGCCACCGTCCCGAACAGGAAATTGAAGACCAGCATGGTCATCACAGGCTGGATGACCGCCCAGGCTGCCCCAAGCAGGGTCTGCTTGTAGCGCACCTTGATATCGCGCCAGATCATGAAGAAGACCAGCTCGCGGTAGACCCACAGGTCGCGCAGGTTCAGTGCGGCCAGACCCACGGAGGGTTTGATGTAAATGGTGGCTGGTTCAGGCCGGACAAGTTCGCTCATGGCTTACCCGATTCTGGCGCGGTTGGCCCTGAACCATTCGACCGTACGGCGCATGCCCTCTTCAAAAGGAACCTGCGCCTGCCAGCCAAAATAGTCCCTGGCGCGACTGACGTCCAGCCCGCGCCGCGGCTGGCCGTTGGGCTTGTCTGTCATCCAGACCAGCTTGCCCTCGAAGCCCGTCTGCCGCGCGATCATCTCGGCCAGATCCTTGATCGAGATCTCATAACCGGAACCCAGGTTGACCGGTTCCGCGCCGTTGTATCGCTCGGCGGCCGAGACGATCCCATCTGCCGCGTCCTCCACATACAGGAACTCGCGCGTGGGCGAACCATCCCCCCAGACCGGCAATTCCACCTCGCCGCGCTCCTGGGCCTCGATGGCCTTGCGGATCAGCGCCGGGATGACATGCGAGGTCTGCAAATTGAAATTGTCTCGCGGGCCATATAGGTTGACCGGCAGGAGATAGATCGCATTGAAATCATATTGCTGCCGGTAAGCCTGCGCCTGGACCAGCATCATCTTCTTGGCCAACCCATAAGGGGCGTTGGTCTCTTCCGGATAGCCGTTCCACAACTCTTCCTCCCGGAACGGTACGGGGGTGAACTTCGGATAGGCGCAAACCGTTCCGATCGCCACGAACTTGCCGACGCCGCGCTGCCAGGCCTGGTGCATGAGTTCCACGCCCATGATCAAGTTGTCATAGAAGAACTCGGCCGGGTGCTCCCGGTTGGCGCCGATGCCCCCCACGTTGGCAGCTAAATGAATAATCAGCAAATCTTCCGATTGGAAAGTCTCGGAGTTGGAAGGCTGGAAGGTCGGAGTATGCAACCGATCAGGCACCTTATCCGCGGGCTTGAGCGTGTCATCAAAAAGCTGCCGGATGGAGTCGTGATCGGTTAGATTATAATGTTCGATGCGGGGCACCAGAATATCCTTTGCGCCACGCTCCCTCAACTTCTCGATCACGAACGAGCCCAGAAATCCGGCTCCACCCGTAACAACAACGCGTTTTTCTTTCCAAAATTTCTCAGACATCGTAAAAAGCTCCTTCGTCGCGGACTCGCCTTGCGTTTGGTTTGGATTCAAGATACCTGGCCAAACTGACGGTCTGCCGGCTGCAAACTTGCGCTTCGGCGCTTGCCGTCTCGAATTCATTTTCACCCAGATACTTTCGGTCGAGAGCCAGGTAGAGTTGGGCCCGCACTTCGCCATCTGTCATATCATAGACGAGATTGGTCAGCTTCCTCGCCCTTTTCCATACGTCCAGATCCTCAAACCTCTCAACCGTAGGCATATAGTCTCTAAACCTTCCATTTCCAACCTTCAACATCAAACCCACCAACGATCCAACCTTCAACCTTATTGAACGATGAACTGCGCATTGCGGTACTTTTCATCCAGGGGATTGCGGATCAGACCGGAATTGAGGGCATGCAGCACTTCGCGGACTCCGTCTTCCACCGTCAGGGTGGTGTCATAAGCCAGTTCGCGCCTGATCTTCTCGAACGAAACGGTAATGTCGCGCATATCGCCGCCGAAGGTGAGGTCCTTGTGTTCCACCTTCGTTTCCGGCAAATGCTTCAAGACCAGCGCCACGATCTCGTCTTTGGTATAGTTCCCTTCCGGCGTGCCCAGATTGAAAACCTGCCCGCGGATCTTGCCTTCTGGAGCCTCCAACCCCATCAGCAGGCCGCGGATGACATCGCGCACATGCACGAACGAACGTGAATAGCCGCGCTGGTAGATGATCAATTCGCGCCGCGTGTAGGCCTCCAGAACGAACTGGTTGACGATCAAGTCGAAACGCGTGCGCGGCGAGAGCCCATACAGGGTGGCAAAGCGGAACAGGAGCGGCGCAGTGGGTGCCTGAGCCTGCCCCAACAGAAATTCCTCGGAGGCGATCTTGGTTTCCGCATATAAGGATTGCGGATTCAGCGGCGACTCCTCCGTGACAGGTTTACCGTCCGGGGAAAGGCCGTAATTGCTGTAGGTGGAGGCAAACACGAAACGGCCCACGCCCAGATCCGCCGCCTGGCCGAAGACATTCTGCGTGGCCTCCACATTGTACTGCCAGGCGACCTGGCGCCCGACCGCCTGGCAGGCCGGGAAACCGACAATGGCAGCCAGGTGCACCACCGCCAGAGGCGCGGGCCAGTCGCTGCGCAGGTTATCCCGCACCGTACGCGCTTCGGTCACATCCGCTTTGACAAATCGGAAGTTGGGGTGATGCAAAAAACCCAGCAGCGATTCGCCTCCGAAGAGCAGCGAGTCGAGCACCGTAACCCGGTACCCCTTGCGCAACAATTCCGACGTCAGGAGCGAGCCGATGTAGCCTGCCCCTCCCGTAATTAAAACGTGCCGGTCTTCAGTCATTCTGGTTCCTCCAAATGAAGTACCACTTTGAACCCTTTTACTTCGAGCGTGGGAACTTCTTCGTCCATGACGATCTCGATACCCTGCTCCAGGCAGGACAGGCGGCAAATATCGGCCACATCGCCATCGCCCAGCAAGCGGGCGCGCGAGAAGCCTGCGGCTTTGATCCTCATGAGATGCCCCTTCACCCGCTGGCGCGTCTTGCGGTACAGGTCGAACGAGCGCTCGATATAGTTCACCGTCAGGCGCGCCCGCAGCGCGATGCCCTCGGGCGTGATGATATAGCGTAATTTCTTGCGCTCGGCGCGCTTCACCTTGACATAGCCTTTCGCGACCAGGCGCTTGAGGTGCCAGTTGACCGTGCCGACCGCCACACCCAGCTGCGTCGCCAGGGAAGCCTGGGTCACATCCGGATCGCGTTCGATTTGTTCCAACAAGGAGAGTTCGCGGACCTGTTCTTCGGGGATATCCATTTCAAAATTCAGTGGCTGAATTATAGCGCAGATTGGGCGGCTGTCAAATCCGGGATTCCCGGTTGCCCGAAGCGTTTTTCATATGTGCGGAAGAGTCTTTCACCTGCGCCGAAAGGTTTTTCATGTGCGCGGAAAGGTTTTTCATATGCGCCGAAAGGTTTTCCATATGCGCGGAAGATTTTTTCACCTGCGCCGAAAGGTTTTTCATGTGCGCAGAAAGGTTTTTCATATGCGCCGAAGAGTTTTTCATATGCGCGGAAGAGTTTTTCATATGCGCCGAAAGGTTTTCCATATGCGCGGAAGAGTTTTTCACCTGCGCCGAAGAGTTTTTCATATGCGCGGAAGAGTTTTTCATGTGCGCCGAAAGGTTTTTCACCTGCGCCGAAGAGTTTTTCATCTGTGCCGAAGGGTTTTTCATGTGCGCCGAGAAGTTTTTTATCTCCCCCGAGTGTATTTTTATTTTTCCCAAAGGGTTTTTCACCTCGTTTGGGAAAGGGTTTGGATATGCCGAAGGAATATCCCCTCATTGAAAGCGGGGGGATGCTCATTCAATCGTGACTCCTGCCGCGACCCAACCGCGCAGGTTGTCGCTTCATGGTCCCTTATAGAACGAATGGGGATCGGCGAGACCGCTCACTCCTCCTGGACGATACGTTGCACGTTCGCGAGCACTTCTTCGATCTGGTCCCCCGTCATTTCTGGAAAGAGCGGTAAAGCCAGCAACCGCTCGCTGCAGCGCTCCGCTACAGGGCATTGCCCCTGCCCATTCCCAAACTTGCGGCTGGGAGCGGCCAGGTGCAGCGGCTGCGGGTAGTACACTTCACTGGCAATGCCGGCCTGTTTCAATTCTCCCTGGAGGCGATCCCGGTCTTCAATGGCCACCACATAAAGATGGTAGACATGCGTGCGCTCCCGCGCCTCGACCGGCACGCCCACACCCAACCCGCCCAACGACCCGGTGTAGGTGTGGGCGATCTCCCTCCGGCGCGCATTCCACTCATCCAGGTGCCTGAGCTTGACACGCAGGACAGCCGCCTGCAGTTCGTCCAGGCGCGAGTTGTAGCCGAGCATCTCCGGGAAGTACTTCTTCTTCCAACCATGGGCGCGCAACATGCGGACCCTCGCTGCCGCTTCCGCATCGTTCGTGGTGACCATGCCTCCATCTCCGTAGCCTCCCAGGTTCTTGCTGGGAAAGAAGCTCAGGCAGCCTGCGTCCCCGATGGCAGCCGTCTTGCTCCCCTTATACGTCGCGCCAAAAGCCTGAGCGTTGTCCTCGATCACCCGCAGGCCATGGATCCCCGCCAGCGCCATGATCGCTTCCATCTCCGCCGGCTGGCCATAGAGATGCACCGGGATGATGGCCTTTGTCCGGGGAGTGATCGCCGCCTCGAGTGCCTCCAGGTCGATCAGGTAGGTTTCAGGGTGGACGTCCACGAAGACCGGCTGCGCGCCAACCGTCATGACCGTCCCGGCCGTGGCGAAGAAACTGTAGGCCGGCACGATGACCTCATCCCCGGGGCCGATATCGAAAGCCCGCAGGGTCAATACGAGCGCGTCCGTCCCGGAGGCGACGCCGATGGCGTGCTGGACTCCCAGGTAATCTGCGACCTCTTCCTCCAGGGAAGACACGTTGGGTCCAAGGATGAAGCGGCCTGACTCCAGCACGCCCAGGACCGCCTGGTCCATCTCAGCTTTAATGGAATGGTATTGCGTCACCAGATCTACCAAAGGAATCTTCATGGATCTTCATCCTTTATTCGTACGGATTGACCTTCTTTTGTGTAGCGTGTGCCGCATTCCGCGCAAACGGCCTGCTTCCGGCCTTCACCCGCCTCGAACTGCAGGCCGACCCCGCACTGGCACATCCAGCCTTGAATGCGAGCCGGGGAGCCGTAAACCAGCGCAAAGTCCGGCACATCGTGAGTGACCACCGCGCCGGCGCCCACAAAACAATACCTGCCCAGGGTATGGCCGCACAGGATGGTGGCATTGGCACCCACGCTGGCGCCTTTCCGGATCAGTGTGCGCCGGTACTCGTCCTTGCGGCTGACGTGGCTGCGGGGATTGACGACATTGGTCAGGACCATGGACGGGCCCAGAAAGACGTCGTCTTCCACCATCACGCCGGTGTAGAGCGAGACGTTGTTCTGGATCTTGACGTTGTCACCCACCACGACACCGGCTGCGATGAACACGTTCTGCCCGATGTTGCAACCGCGGCCGATGCGGGTATCCCCCATGACATGGCAGAAATGCCAGATCCTGGTCCCGGCGCCGATCTGAGCGCCATCGTCGATATGACTCGACTCATGCACGAAATAGTCCACACCCGACTCCACAGGATCGCCTATTTCCCCAATAACTGCGGATGCGCCAGGCTGTCCAACAGCGAGACTGGCGAGGTGCGAATGCGATAGGTCAACTCGATCGAGGCCCTGGCGTCCGGGATGCCGAAGCCGCGTCCGGCCAGCGTCTCTTCGTAAACACGGGTGTGCAGATCCGTGAACCCCTCCGAGAACTCCACCTCCTGCCCATCGACGGTGATGGACCGGAAGGTTTTCTTGCCATTCTCCACGGCCACCGCTGGAAGGTCGTGAACATCCACCGAAAGGAACCAGCGCACACGCGCACGTTCAAGTTCGATATAACCGCTCATCCGCCTGGAATCAGCATGGTAAACCCGCACGTCGCCCGCGGGCCCGAACAACCACAGCAGCAAGTCAAAGAAATGGATTCCGATATTGGTCGCCACCCCACCCGCTTTTTCCTCCTGCCCCTTCCAGGAGACGTGATACCAGATACCCCGGCTGGTGATATACGTGAGCACCACGTCGTGCTTCTCGTTCGAGTCGGCTTTTGCCAGCGATTGCTTCAGCTTGAGTAGTTCGGGATGGACGCGCAACTGCAGGACCGTATTGACTTTTTTCCCGGTTTCGGCTTCGATCTCTTCCAGGCTTTCCAGGTTCCAGGGATTGATCACCAGCGGTTTTTCGCAGATCACATCAGCACCCACACGCATGGCCAGACGACAGTGCGCGTCGTGCAGATAATTCGGGGAGCAGATCGAAATGTAATCGACCTGGTTCTCGTCCGGGCCGCGCCGGAGTTTTTCGAGATGGCGGTCAAAGCGCTCGATCTCCGTAAAAAAGCTGACATCGTAGCCAAACTGGTCCAGGATGCCGACCGAATCTTTCGGGTCGGCTGCGGCAACCAGGTTGTTTCCGGTATCGCGGATGGCGCGCAGGTGTCTGGGGGCAATGTAACCCCCTACGCCTATGACAGCAAAATTCTTCGGCATATTCTCTCTTTTTAGTTACGGTTTGACGATCAGCCCTATTCTATCCTGAAACTTTAACCGGTCAAGCCGGGCAAAGGATCGAACGGGACAGGAATTTCATCTTTCCAATCGGCATGGCTTGCCTTACAATGAGGCCACATGGCCACGAATTCGACTTCACAAAGCGCCAGGCAAGTTTACCGGTCTGCCCGGGTAGCGCATTGGGACACAATTGCCCGCAAGCGCGATTCCTGGCGCGGTTTTGGGGGCTGGTACCACCAACGGTTGGAACAGATCTACCGCTTTCTTGTCAGCCCCGGACAGAGGGTGCTCGAGCTTGGCAGCGGCACGGGAGATCTGCTGGACGCCCTGAGACCCTCCCGGGGGGTCGGGATCGATTTTTCCGAGCAGGTTCTGGAACGCGCCAGGCAAAAGCATCCTGCCACCCATTTTCAGCTTGGGGATGTGCATGACCTCACCTCGCTGCGCGGTCCATACGATGTGATCATTCTCTCGGATCTCGTCAATGAACTCTGGGACGTCCAGCAGGTGTTTGAGCAGCTCCGACCGCTTTGCTCGCCGCGCACGCGCGTCCTGCTCAATACATACAGCCGGGTATGGGAATTACCGCTCCATCTTACCCGGTTGCTGAACCTGGCCACCCCGACCCTGGACCAGAACTGGCTGACCCCACAGGATGTGAGCAATATGCTCAACCTGGCGGGCTTCGAGACCATCCGCGCCTGGCAGGAAATACTCTGGCCTCTACCATTCGGCGGGTTCTTCAACAAATTCCTGGTGCGTTTCTGGCCTTTCCGCGAATTTGCCTTAGCGAACTTTCTGATCGCCCGCCCGCAGCCCGAACGGCCCAAGAACAAACCCTCGGTTTCCGTCATCATCCCGGCGCGCAATGAAGCCGGGAATATCAAGGCGATCTTCGAGCGCGTTCCCAAAATGGGCCGGAAAACGGAACTGGTCTTCGTGGAGGGCCATTCCAGGGACGACACTTACCAGACCATCGAAGGGGAACGCGCTGCCCACCCTGCCACCCCCAGCCTGCTCTTGCGGCAGGAGGGGATCGGCAAGGCGGATGCGGTCCGTCTCGGTTTTGAACGAGCCAGCGGGGACGTCCTGATGATCCTCGACGCCGACCTGACCGTCCCGCCCGAAGACCTGCCGCGGTTCTACAACGCGCTGGTTTCAGGCAAGGGCGAATTCATGAACGGCGTGCGGCTGGTCTACCCGATGGAAGCGCAGGCCATGCGCAGCCTGAACTTTCTTGGGAACAAACTCTTCAGCCTGGCTTTTTCCTGGTTGCTGGGGCAACCCATCAAGGATACGCTTTGCGGGACAAAAGTGCTCTGGAAAAGCGATTACCAGTTGATCGCGGCCAACCGCTCCTATTTTGGCGATTTCGATCCATTTGGCGATTTTGACCTGTTGTTCGGCGCCGCAAAACTCAACCTTAGGATCATAGACCTGCCGATCCGTTATCGCGAGCGCACCTACGGGGCCACCAATATCTCGCGCTGGAAGCATGGCCTGCTCCTGATGCGCATGGTGGCTTTCGCAGCCAGGCGCATCAAGTTCGTTTGATGAGCGCTAAGGCGCTCCTATTTCAGCGAGGGGCACTGGCGCTCGCCCCGCTGGGGGACGTACAGGGCGATCTGGTCTTCGGGGTAGATCTGGTCCAGCTCGTAATTACACAGGATCGGTTTCATCACACGCTGCGCCCAGGCGTTGTTCTCCTCCCCAAAAGCGTAGTTCCTGCCTAACAGCCTGAAATTCAACGGGTCGACCAGGATCAGGTCAAAGCGCTGGGCAGCTATATCCTCCCGGAAGCGATCGAGGTACTGCTCGTTGTTCCCCATGGCCATTTCCATTAATTCTTCCCGTTCGTATTCGGGAACCACCTGGACGCCGTGCAGCATGTGCATGGATACCAGGTGACGCTGGGTGATCAACAAGATTTCACCGTCCCGGGCATCTACCTGCTCGACGCGCGCCTGGAGTTGGGACAGGATGGATCCTGTCCGTACGGCGTCGTAGGATGGCAACGCCACGTTCCCCTGCAGAGCAAACCAGGCCGGCACGGCCACTATCAGGCCCAATAGACCCCAATGCAGGTCAACGACGCGCGCGTTTCCGGTCTCGGGTACGTAGCGACCGAACACCAGGTAAGCGCTCACGATCAACAGCAGGCTCAGGTAGGCGTCCAGGTTGTGAATGTCCACACCGCCGCCGATCTTCATGCTGACCACAAGCCCGCCCGCAAACAAGACCGACAGGGCGGAAACCACCAGCCCCAGGCGCAGGGGGTGCAACCCCGCGCGCCCACGGCGCAGCGCGACCAGCACGGCAACCCACAGGGGCAGGGAGGCGACCAGCGCGGCCGGCAAGACGCCCATGCTGTAAGAGGCGTTCGGGAGCAGCCGGTACCAGAGCAGATTGGAGGTCAGGCTGGTATAAAAGAAGTCCGCCGCCGGGATGCCTGACAGCGCGATGTACGCACGCTGGGCGGCAAACGCCACCCCCGTGCCGACCGCAAACCACAGCCCTGGTCTAAGCAAGTAGCGCCAGGTCCCCCCCTGCCTGCCCTTATAAGGAACCTCCAGGAAGTACAACACCCCAACCAGCACGCCCGGCATGGGGTACCAGTTGATGCGGCTCAATCCGCTCCAGATGGAGGCCAGGATCAACACCAGCCAGGTTCGCCGGTCATCGCTGTGCGAAAAACCCCACAGGACCAGGATCAGGGGGACGGCCAGGTGGAAGTAGACCGGTCCCTGAAAAAGATACAGCACCATCCAGAGCCAGAACAATGTCCGAAAAGCTCCGTGCTTGATCGAGAGCCGCCGGAGCAACGCCAGCGCAGTCAACCCCAGCAGGCTGAATCGCAGGAACACCTGCCAGAAGCGGTGGAACCAGAGCGGCGCATCGATCAGATAGGGAGGCAGGAGCAGCAGGTGCAGGCTGGGATGCAGGATCGGCCAGGGCAGCCGCCCTCCAAAGATCTGCCCGGAAAGGTAAAGGGAGGGGTAATAATACCGGCTGGTCTCGGACCAACCCTTCGCAAAGGGATAGGAACTGACGTAGGAGAATTGAGTCACGAGGAGGTGGAGGCTTGACTGGAGAACCACCCCCAGAGTCAGGCAGGCGAACCAGGGGAGTTCCTTTTTCAAAGCCTTCAACGCATACATGCCTCCCAGCGCGAAGACCCAGAAGGCCAGGGCGCGCACCCAACCCAGGCCGCCGACCAGTGCCTGGACGAAGGGCAGTGCCAGGAACAAAGGGTAGGCGGCCAGGGCGACTACCAGGGCTGGAACAGATATCCAGCGCCAGCGCGACGGGGCCTCCAGGATTGCCAGGATTTTTTCCTGCCAGCGGGACCAGCTCAAGGCCAGCACCACCAGCGCGCTTCCCCCAAACATCCCCAGCAAGCCCAACAGACCCATCCAGGAGCGGCTTGTAGGCACAACGACGTTCAGATCGCGCGCCAGGCCAAGCAACTGCCAGACGGCCAGAAACGGCAGGCAGGCCGTCGCCAGCAGGGTCAGGCGCCAGAAAGTAGTTCTAGCGGGCGAGGAGACGTTCACCGGGGGACTTCGTACACTTTGACAACCGGGTTGACGGCCGCCAGGGATACCTGCGGCAGGAACGGTGGCAGGTGATATTCAAACGAAGCCAGCAGGCGCAAGTCGGTTTCGCCGGCGATCAAACGCGTGAAGAAGTCGCATTCGACCGGATTGGTCTCACAGATATAAGCGTCGCTGAAACGCGCGTAGGTAAAACTGTCCACAACAAGGTAATCGACGCCTCTATCCGCCAATCCATTTCTGCCCACATTGTAACGATAGGGCTTATTGGTCGGGACGGTTTCTCCCGGATACTTGACCAGATAGATCGGGTAGTTTCGCGTGCGGGCAAAGTAGTTCTGCACGATGGAGGGAGGGTACAGAGTGTATTCCAGGACGGTATCCGGTTCGAGCGTTTCGATGAACCTGCCAGCCGGCATGCGCGCATCGTTGGCGAACAGGAGCGCCACGCTGACGACCTGCATAAAGGCCAGCAAAACGACCAGGACCGCGCCGGCAGCCAGGCTGTAGATGACGTACAACCTCGATTTGAAGAATCCAAGCAAATCCTCCAAGAACAGCCCTGCCAGGATCGCGAACATGGGCAGGAACGGAAGGAAGAACCTGGGCACATAGTTATAGGACATCAGGAAGGGTAGATCAAAGACGATGATGGAAAGGGACAGCACAAAGAGCGCCCTCGCCCTGAATTCGCCCTCCTTAACTTTGCCGAGTGCGTTCAGAAGCAGCCTGACCACGAACCACAGCAGAGCGATCAGGAAAAGAGTATAGACTGCTTCGCCCACAGCAGCCTGGAAAGTCCCCCACTGCCCGTAAAGCCCGATCGTGCTGTCCGGCCCTCTTCCGTAGCTGGCAAAGCGCAGGGCAGCCGGGATCATGCGCTTGAAGTAGAATGACATCCATAAAAGGGCTTTGGGTGTGCCGGCCACAAATCCCAGGACTGCCAAACCGGCGCTGATGAAGGCCGTCTCCAGGTTCCGCAGCCAATCGACGAGCAGCGTCCTCCAGTTGAAAGCCAGGAAGACCACGATCAGGACCACCACGTAGCTGACCCCGGTGTACTTGCTCGAGGCGGCGC
>CAZULT010000032.1:43282-44440 GCA_964621295.1 uncultured Anaerolineaceae bacterium
GCCGTACATGGCATATTTGGGTAGCGAAGGATAGTTGTAGTCGGGTTCGGTCTCGTCGAATTGCATCTCCCCGATCAACGCCTTTTGCACGCGCCAATACAGCTCATCCGGATTCCAAAGGTCGGGCGCACCCCAGGAGATGCCAGGCAGGGTGATCGCCAGGAACATCAGGAACAAGAGTATCGGAATGAGCTTTTCGTATTTTACTAGGTATGCTGGTAACCCTGATCTCATCTTCATAGCCTCTTACGATCCTCGTTAAGGATTTAATGGGACCGGCAATTGCGCAGAGCAATCCGGATTTCCTGGTTTCGGCACCAGCAATTGGATCTGCACGCTGCGGTAGGTTTCGATGGGCTCGTAGTAACAGAGAACCGGATTGACAACCCACTGCACCCAGGCGTTGTTCTCCTCCCCGAACTGGTAGGTGCTGTCTTTGATAGGCGCACGCAGGGGCTCGCTGACGATCAGTGAGAAACGCCGGGCAGCCAGGTCTTCGTAGAGCTTTGAAAAATAGCCTGAATTCGCGCTCATGGCTTCGTTCATGAGCACCTTCTTCTCGTACTCCGGCACAAAAGGGACCTCCCGGACGTAGCCAAAGGTGAGCAGTTGGCGCTGGTCCATGAACAGCACCTCACCCTGAGACCTGGAGTTTTCCACTGCGCTCCGAATGGTCTCAAGCATCTCGTCCACTTCCTCCTGCGCAGGCAACATACCGATGAAGCGGCTGTCACTGGCATCTGTCAACGTCACCAGCCAGGAGGTGTCTTCAGCGAAGCTGTAGGAGCGCAGGTTGGCCAGGGGATAGAGACCCGGGATGAGAAAGAGCAGCACCAGGGCGCCTTTGACCCAGCCTGGAGAGGCCTGCACGTCCTGCAACCAGGCTCTCCCCCCATTCTCCCAGGCGATCACGGACGTGAAAAACAGGCCGATCAGGAACATATCCAGGTTGTGCAGGTCGCCACCGCCGCCGATCTTGGTCGAAACGATCAGGCCGACCACCAGAAACGCGGCCAGGGCCAGGGTGAGCGCCAGCCTCTGCCAGGCGTTCATGATCCATCTCCTCGATACGGACAGGTAGACCAGGATGGCTGCCATTGGTAGAACAGCGAGCGACAATCCCAGCAGGATGCCTGCACCGTAGGTGGCATTGGGAAA
>CAZULT010000033.1:0-16043 GCA_964621295.1 uncultured Anaerolineaceae bacterium
CAAAACTGACGCCTATCGAATTCAGGCGCCAGTTTGTATAATTTGCTTTGAGAGGATTTTTATTTTTGTGTCCACCTATTGGGGTGTATTCCAAGTGACTGGCGGCTTATTTGGATCGGTATCGGGCTACGGCTCGCTGATCTTGACCCAATCGAATTCCAGTTTCACTGGCAGTTGGTCTTCGGAAGCAACACCAACACCAACCTGACCTTTACGGAAGACATATTGGTTGTCCGTATATTTTCGGGTTTCTACCCCATTTATATAGATCGTGAGCGTTTTATTCAGACAGACCAAGCTATACTCATTGACTTCTTTTCCAGGCCTGATCTTCGTCGACCCTCCGTCTGCCATTCTCGCGTATGCCTGCTTAACGCCATCATAAGCGTACATGGCAAACAAACCGCTATTTGCAATGTTCACCAAATAATGGCCTTCATCCGAAATACGGCAGACAAGCAGCACATTGTTTACATTCGTGCCACGATTATCGACGCTTGCATCAATTCGAACATCGGTGTATTCAAAAGGATCGTAAAACACATAACCGATCAACCATTTTCCCAGGTCGAAAACCAGGTAGCCATCCTGCACAGAAATGTCAGCCTGGCTGGGGTTGCCATCGCTCGAGTTCAATGCTACTGTTTGTGACCAATTACTTAAATCCCCTTCAAACTCCTCAGTAAAGTACTCCTGCGCGGAAGATTGGACAGGGGCCTCTGTTTCCTGAGGTGGTGTGGGCTGCGCCGGTTCTTCGGTGGCGGCGGGAGGCGGCTCCGGCGTCGGCGTCGGGCCTAGGCAGGCCAGGCTGACTACAACCAGCAGTGCCAAGATGAATAGAAATGGTTTGAATGTTCTTACGATCATCGGGTTCTCCTCCATCATGGTAGAAAGTATGTTGAATGATAAGAGTATAGCATACCGTTTTCTCGATTTGCAAGCCAATAAGAGCTAGTCCTTTGCGAGGGTATACTTGCTGGTGAGTACCCTGCGCGTGGCCGCAAATGCGAGCTCGGGTAGGTTTTTATAGGAAAACCAGTCGACAGCATCCGCATCATCACCAGGCGCAATCTGCCCCTCCACAACCTTCGCGCGATAGACGATGACGAAATCAGCGCCGCGTTCATGCTCGCGACCGGCGACCACATCCAACACACTCGACGCATGCACGACCAGACCCGTTTCTTCTAGACATTCTCGTTCAGCCGCGCGGGCCGGATCCTCTCCCGCATCCACAAATCCAGCCGGTAGGCTCCACGATCCACGGAACGGTTCGTTCACACGCCGCACCAATAACACTCGGCCGTCCTGTTCGACCAACACGGCGGCGGCAACTTTCGGATCAGCAAAGTAGACCCATCCGCAAGCCGGACAAACCGGACGCGACTTTCCGAATTGCTCGGCATATTCAACTGTTTCACCACAACGGGGGCAGTACTTTATTTCGATTTCCGCCATTTGGATGCGGCGTTCCGGCGTAGAAGCAGAAGGATGAAGAGATTGACCACAGCCAGGGCGGCCAGAGCAACCTGCCAGAGGATTGGAACGGGAGGTTGCTCTGCCTCAGGCTCCGTGGACCCGGAAAACGTTTGATTTGCGCCTTCTCCGGTCCCCGGTTGTTCGGCGTCAGCCGCTTTTTCCTGCGCCTGACCCAGGGCTTCCATTGTAGGGAGAGCGGTCGCCTGAGCGCGGAAGGCATCTTCCACTACAGGCGGAGTGGGTGTTGCAGCGGGTAATGCTGCGGCTTCAGGCGCGGCAGGTTCTTCCACGACCTCCGGCTGTTCGGCAGCAGGCGCCTCAGATTCCGCAGGAGCTTCCATAGCCGGGGCTGGTCCTTGAGATTCAAGGTCAGCGCCGCCACCGCCGCCGCCAATACCATAGGGGACCGAAACAGCCTGCATGGCCAGACGTGGCGCCATAAAATTCGCAGCGAAACTCAGGAAGAGCAGCAAGGTTGCCAGAGCGGAGGCAAACCGGAGAACAGGATAAACGCGTGGTAAGGGTGGTTTCTGCCCCACCATTTGGGTGGATAGAGTGAAATTGCGCGGTGCGCGCCTTTGAGGTAATTGACGGAGCACACGTCGGGCCTGGCGCAGATCGACCAGGATCGCTTGCAGGTCCGGGTTGGAAGCCAAGCGTCTTTCAAGGGAAGCTGCCTCAGACGGCTTCAACTGGCCGTCCAGATAGGCTGACAGCGCTTCAATATCACGGAAGGAAGGATTCTGAGTCATGTGCGGAGGCTCTCTTCTTCCAGACGAAAGGCGGATGGTAAAAGTTCCCAGAAACCCTGCAGGCATTCTCGCAATCGCAAACGCGCGCGAGCCAGGCGGCTCTTGATCGTGCCGAGTGGAACCTTCACCGCCACCGAAACTTCCCTGTAATCTAGGCCCTGGATATCGGCCAGCACCACGACGGTTCGAAAATCCACTGGCAGATCTTCAAGACAATGTTGAATAGCGTGTTCGAGCTCATCGGCTTCAAGCTCCTGCTCGGGGCTCATGGAGGGGTCCGCAAGCCAGCGCGGGGTGTCCATCTCCTCTCCATCCTTGCTATCCGGTTCGAGGGGGGTGGTTGGACGACGCTTCAATCGTCGAAGTTCGTCGTAACAAGCATTTGTGATCGTTCGCAGCAACCAGGCTTTAAAGGAACCGCCCCGAAAAGTATGGATGGCACGGAAAGCAGACAGGAAGGCCTCCTGGGTGGCATCTGCAGCCATATCCTCGTCCCCCAGGATCCGCAGGGCGGTGTTGAAGAGTGCATCCTGGTAAGCCAGGACCAGGTGGTTAAAGGCCTCCAGGTCACCGCTTTGAGCGTTTTGGATCAGGACAGTTTCATCCATTGGAGCTATTGTAACATTGAGCGGGGGGGGTTCGACTCAAGCACCCGGCTGTGAGGGCCACAGGAGCCGCCACAGGAGCCGCCAGGCCAGCATTCCAAGGGCGGCGCTTCCGCCCAGGATAAGGGTAAACAGGGGTAATGCGGCCCCATTCAACATGACCGCACGCAGGATGGCGGTCAGTGGTGCCGCCAATACCATTGCCAGTATAGGGCGCCAGAATTGCCTGGGATCGGAATTTACTTGTTCATCGAACAATCCCAGCCAGGGAGCGATCAAAAACCAGCCTACAAGCAGGGGCAGAAAGGTGGTCAGCATACGCGGGGCGAAGGATAGACCGGTTTCGCCATGCGAGGCAAAACCGATAATGGTGATGAGCGCAAGCATCCCGCTATCACCAAGCGCCAACCCATATCTGCGCTTCATAGAAGCCTCAATCCTCCTTTTCTCCTTTGCGTAAGGCCGGGAAGAGCAACACTTCGCGGATGGAGTGCTGGTCGGTCAGCAGCATGGTCAACCGGTCGACGCCCATGCCGAAGCCGCCATTAGGGGGCATGCCGTAGCGCATCGCGCGCAGGTAATCCTCATCAAGCGGATGGCGCTCCTCGTCGTCCGAAGCATAATCCCGTCCCATCTCGATGAAACGCTGTTCCTGGTCAAGCGGATCGTTCAATTCGGAAAAGGCGTTGACCAACTCAAAACCAGCCACATACGCTTCGAAGCGCTCCACCGTCAGAGGGTCGTCTGGTTTTGATTTGGCAAGCGGTGAGATGTCACGAGGATAATCGTAAAGGAAGGTCGGTTGGATCAAAGTCGGCTCGAGAAATTCGGAAAGCAGGTAATCAATCAGCTTGCCGCGCGTGGCGCTCGGATCTGGAGATTTGTCTTTGTGGGTTGAAAGGATGGCTTGATAAAGGGACTCTGCCGAAGGATGCTTGGCAATATCGATTCCACTTGTTTCCAAGATACCCTGGCGCATCTCCAGCCGGCGCCAGGGGGGCGTAAAGTCGATCTTCTGGTTTTGATAGGTAACACTATAGCTTCCTGCGACCGCTTTGGCCACAGAAGAAACCATCTGTTCGGTCAATTCCATCACCTGAAGGTAATCGGCATAGGCCCAATAGAACTCCAACTGGGTGAATTCAGGATTGTGTTTGAAGGATACTCCCTCATTCCTGAAATCACGGCCGATCTCGTAGACGCGTTCCAGGTTACCAACCAATAAGCGCTTGAGGTACAACTCAAATGAAATGCGCAGGTACATATCCCTGTCAAGTTCGTTGTGGTGGGTAATGAATGGTTTCGCGGCTGCCCCACCGTAAAGCGGTTGCAAGATGGGGGTTTCCACCTCCAGAAAACCGTGGTCATCCAGGAAGGAGCGCAAAGACCGGAGAATTGCAGCGCGAGTACGGAAGGTCTCCCGAACCGACGGGTTGACCGCCAGATCCGCGTAACGCTGTCGTGCACGTAGTTCAGGGTCTTCCAATGCGGCATGACGCACGACGGTACCATCTTCGAGGGTCTCGTCCTTGGCGGCGGGCAGCGGCGTCACAGCCTTGGCCAGCAACTTATAGTCCTCGACCAGCAACGTGGTTTCTCCTGTGCGTGTGCGCATCATCGAGCCGCTGGCCTGGATGAAATCTCCCAAGTCAAACAGATCATTGAACCTGTCAACTTGCTCCTGCCCAAGTTCATTGACCCGGAAGAAGAGCTGGATCCTGCCAAAGCCATCCTCAATGTGGGCAAAGGTCAGTTTCCCCATTGGGCGAGCTGCCCGGATTCGTCCAGCCAGTGTAACCTTGACCTCCGGTACAGCCTCCCCGGCTTGTTTTTTCTCCGCAGCTTCAAACTCGGCAATCGCCTGCACACTGGTATGGGTGCGTTCGGCGCGTGGGGGAAAAGGTTCCACCCCATTTGCCCGCAGGGCTTCGATTTTCTGCAGGCGGATTTTCTCTAGTGATGTGTACTGAGCCATGATCGTGACCTCAACTAAAAAGCCCCGCGACGCCTGTGCAGGTGCGCGGGGCTAGAGTGCGTGCCCCTGGTTATCCAATCTTGACGATAAGGACTTTATAGGCACCATCCGGGGTTTCGACCTGCACCTCATCACCCGCGCGATGATTCAGGACAGCCCGGCCCATGGGCGATTCGTTCGAAATCTTTCCCTGGCGAGGGTCAGCCTCCGCGGCGCCAACGATGGTGTAGGTCTCTCCCTTATGTCCATCTTCTTTGATCGTGACGGTCGAGCCAACCTGCACAGTGTCCGCTTTTTTCTTTTTTTCGTCTTCGATCACGCGTGCTGTAGCCAGCAACATTTCAAGTTCCTGGATGCGCCCTTCTACAAAGGCTTGTTCGTTCTTGGCAGCTTCGTATTCGGCGTTTTCGATCAATTCGCCACCTTCCATAGCCTCATGCAAACGGTCAGCCACTTCTTGTCGCTTGACTTTCCGCAAGTGATCGAGTTCTTCCTGAAGTTTCTGGAAGCCTTCCTTGGTAAGGAATGTGGTTGGCATAAGAATGTCCTACGAATAGAATTTGCATCTCTTCCAAAGAGATGCAATGGATACATTATAAATCATTTTTCCCGAAAAGCGGGCTTAATATATCATGATTTAGAGGCAGAATCAAGTGAGATTTCTGCTAAACCGGCTTCCAGACCGGGAATCCACCCCATCGCACGCAATACCCTCGCACCTGCGGCTCAATCTCATCTGTCTCTTCAAACAAAGAGCTTAATTGGGAGGAATACGCGAGGATGGCACGGATCCAGGCCTGAAAACCTGGGTCTGAGACAGGGTGAAGAACGAGGTTCATCCCGGCTACCTGGCGCTCAAGTTCCCCAGGCTGCTTGAAGTGATAGGGTAAATCGGCTACATACCATAATGGGTGCAGAAGCTGCTCAGCCGCCCGCCGCACCAGGATGTGATCGACATGCCCTCCCAAAGCAAGCTGGCAGATCACCCGATCCTCAGGTTGAAGATGTCCATTGATCTTCTGTGCCAAATGAGACGGCAGGTCACTTTCGAAGGGGTGTGGTTCGACGAAGATGTTCTGGTAAAGCGCCTCGCCATCCGGTCCGCGCCGGTAGATACAATCGGGGAGATCCAGATAGTGCGACTTTACACCCAGCAATCCGGCCGCATGCGCGTCCTCATCTCGACGCAGTCGGATCGTCTCTTCGGCCGTTCCGGTTTTCCATTGCGCATGAAGCAATTGAGCCAAGGGCGTCAATTCTCCCTGAGGCGGGTAACCGCAAACGATGGTTAGAATTTCAACCTGTTCCCCCGCCAGGTTTTTATCATAGAGCAAGCCGCCGGCAGAAAGGGCAGCGTCATCCAGGTGCGGCGAAAGGTAGACCCAGCGCATGGCACCATTATAGTGGGTTTCGATGATTAGGTTAAATATACTTGACATTTTTGTTAGTTGCATTTTTTAGAAACCCTTGTAAACTAAGTAAAGAACAGGAAGGTGGCTCATGGATGAACGCCGAAAAATGCCGCGCAAGTACCTGATTGTGTATTCGCGTGTTTTTGAACGGAATCTGGGTAAGATCATTGGTTACCTGAGCGATCTCAGCCCGCTGGGAGCCATGATCATCAGCGAACAACCTCAAACTGTCAACAGCGTCCTTCCTATTCGTTTCGACCTGCCTGACATGAACCTGTTCAGCTCGGCGCAATTGGACCTCACCGCGCGCGTCGTACACAGCGAGATTGATATCAATCCGGAATTCTACAATATCGGTTTCGAGTTCATCGACCCTTCGCCGGATCAGGTGAGAACCATCGAGAAAATGATGGACGCGTACGAGTTTCGGCGCGATATCCCCAATTATCCACCACCTCCTTCTGCGCTGCAGAATGACCGCGGGTGAATTAGATCCAGGCGGTCATCAACCCCCTACACAAGCGCATCCTTCGATCCGATAGAACGAATCCTCCACAGGCCCATTCTTAATACATTAGGATTCCAGGTCTTGACAGATTTAAAATAGGGGATAAAATGGTAAGTACAAGGCGGGGTTGCCCGCTAAAATTTTTCATCTAGAATTGTGTTGTGCTAACACTTAGGAGATGTAATGACAGCTCTTCCCCTTCCCAAATTCTATGATCCCACCGCCCTGGATCGCGTCTGGCGTGTGCCATACGAAGAACTCGCCCAGCAGGCCAGTGTTTGGACCGTTGAACATGCCTTGCAACCAGCTTCGGAGGACAAAACCAGAACCTGGTTGATGCTGATCGATGTACAGAACACGTTCTGCTTACCTGAGTACGAATTGTTTGTGGCCGGTCGCAGCGGAACGGGCGCCATCGACGATAACCGCCGGTTATGTGAGTTCCTTTATCGAAACCTGGGCGCCATCACGCAAATCACGGCCACGATGGACACACACCTGGCCATGCAGGTCTTCCATGCTATCTTTCTGGTTGATGAACATGGAACACATCCAGCGCCTTACACCATCGTGACAGCCGCTGACGTGCGATCCGGTAAATGGAGGTTCAACCCGGGATTGGCATCCCACTACAAAATCACCCCTGAAGAGGGCCAAAATCGTTTGGAACACTATACTGCCACATTGGAAAAGAGAGACAAATACGCCCTGACGATCTGGCCATACCATGCCATGCTTGGAGGAACGGGCCATGCGCTTGTTTCTGCCGTGGAGGAGGCGCTCTTTTTCCATGCGATCGCTCGGTTGTCGCCAACCCAATTCGAGATCAAGGGAGACCGCGCGTTCACTGAACATTACTCTGTGATCGGACCGGAAGTGGAAAGCGGACCAAAGGGTGAAATCCTGGGTGAACACAATCCTCAATTTGTGGAAAGGCTTCAGCGGGTGGACCGGCTGATCATCGCCGGTCAGGCCAAAAGCCATTGTGTCGCCTGGACTGTGGCCGATTTACTGGATGACCTGACAGAAAAGGATCCTTCGTTGGCTAAGAAGATCTATCTGCTGGACGATTGCAGTTCGCCGGTGGTAGTACCAGGAGCAGATTATACTGAACCTGCCGAGCAAGCCTATAAGAAGTTTACGGAAGCCGGCATGCACCGCGTCCGTTCTGTCGACCCAATCGAATCCTGGCCCGTATAAGTTGGTAGCGGCGTCCAAAGTTCGGGGATTGTGCTTTATAATCCAGTCTTCACTGGAAATACGGAGATTTTCACCATCCTTGCACAAGTGATCCAATGAAACCCCGGCACATATTCACACACCTCTCACAAACCTATGTCTATATTCAATAAGACCCGATTAACCGACGAAACATTCAAACTTGACATCGAACGCATGCGCAAGGGCTGGTATTCGGACAAATACTTCGAGAACATCGGTCGCATGTTGACTGTCCTGGCTTCCGAACGCTACTCATACACTGGCAAGTTGCATAACCTGCCGGAAGAAGTGTCTCCTAAAGACATTGACGTGGGAAATATGGAAGTGGAAATGCAATGGTTTACCCGCCGCATGGGCAAGACCGTGGTAGTAGGCATAGACAAAGCCTTGGCCATGTTGCGGCATTGCACCGGATATTGGGATGGGAAGACCTTCGTTGAAACCTGGGACCAACTGGAAACCTGGGCGGTCCAGGATGGTTGTGTCGTCCATTATGACGGCGACCCCACCAACATCCAACCTGTATTGCGTGTGCGTGGCCGCTATCGCGACTTCGCCCTACTCGAAACCCCCTCGCTTGGCATCCTGACGCGCTCCAGCCGGGTGGCTACAAATGTGTATGAGACTATGATCGCCGCCCGCGGAAAGCCGGTCTTGTTCTTCCCGGCGCGCTTCGACCTGCACGAGGTCCAGGCGGCTGATGGGTACGCCTATAACATTGCGGTCGAACGCTTCAATATGGATTACGCTAAGGAGTTGGGCCCCTTCGTCTCAACCGACGCCCAGGGAGATTGGTGGGGTGGCGCTGGAGGTGGGACCGTTGCACACGCAGCCATTGCATCCTTCCTGGGTGATACCGCCGAAGCCATGATGCAATTCTCTCGCATCCTGCCTGCCCAAATCCCGCGCATCGCGCTGGTTGATTTCAACAACGACAGCATTGCCGATTCACTAGCTGTGCTGGACACCATGTTTGCCAGATACCGGGAACTGAAAGACGCCGGTAACGAGGCCGAAGCCGCCAAGTATGTGTTGTATGGCGTACGCCTGGATACCAGCGGCAGTCTGAGGGACATTTCCGTGCCTCCACTGGGAGATCCTGGATTGGATTTGGGTGTCACGCCTCGTCTGGTGTTCAACGTGCGACAGGCGCTGGACGCAGCCTGGGAGCGTTGGGACCTTCCAAAAGCATGGAAGTCGCCTGCCCAAGACTATTGTAAAAATGTCAAGATCGTCGTCTCCGGCGGGTTCAGACCTGAGAAGATCCAGCGTTTCGAGAAGCTATGCGTCCCGGTAGACATCTATGCTGTGGGGTCCTACCTTTTCAATAACAACGGCACCACCGTCACGGATTTCACCAGCGATGTGGTACGTGTTAAAGTGCACGACCAGTGGTTGGAAATGGCCAAGGTCGGTCGCGCACCCTGCGAAAACCCGGATCTAGAAAGGGCTTGGTAAGCCAATTCGTCATCAGGGCGGCCCGTTGGGCCGCCCTGATGTTTTACAGAGCGTTTACAATCCCCTAACCCAGGGAACAAAACAGCCCAATACAATGGTCATACTCACACCCCATTCAAGGAGGTGATATGACCCTTACCCGACGAGATTTTCTGAAATCTTCCGCCCTGCTGGCAACCTGGACTGCGCTTTCCGCTTGCCGTCCGCAAGACCGGACCGGGCCTTCCCCCCTGACTCCGGAAACCGAAGGGGAGTCTGTTCCGGCCGCGGCGCTTTCAAACGATGAACTGCTTCTGCATACGCTCAAACGAACCAGCTTTGGACTCACACCCAAGGCCATCAAGCATGCCCGCCGGATTGGGCTGGAATCCTACCTTGAAGAGCAACTCTCCCCGGATACCCTCCAGGATGACACTTTGGAAGCCCAGCTTGAACAGCTTTCCACCCTCTCCATGACTCCTGCCGAACGATACGCTCTGGAACGTCAGGGACAACCGGTGGAAGAGCTCATCCGGGCCACCTTGCTCCGTCAGTGGACCAGTCAACGCCAACTCTACGAGGTGATGGTCGACTTCTGGAGCAACCACTTCAATATCTTTATCGGAAAAAGCCTCTGCCGGGTGCTCAAAACAGATGATGACCAGCAGGTCGTCCGCCCAAATTCCCTGGGGAATTTCAACGATCTGCTCCGGGCATCCGCCCATAGCCCGGCTATGCTTGTCTACCTTGACCAGGCCACCAGCAAGGGTGACGCCCCCAACGAAAATTACGCCCGCGAATTGTTGGAACTGCACACCCTGGGTGTGAATGGCGGTTACGACCAAACGGATGTGCAGGAGGTGGCGCGTGTTTTCACCGGTTGGAGTGTGGCGCCGCCTCGCAGTCTGCTGTTCGAGCCGGGACGGTTCCTGTTCAATCCACGCGCCCATGCCGGAGGCGAGAAACACGTGCTCGGAGTCGTCATTCCGTCAGGCGGAGAAGAAGAGGGGAACCTGGTTCTGGAGACGCTGGCTGCCAATCCCTCCACCGCCCGCTTCCTGAGCCAAAAGCTGGCACGCCGCTTCATCGCGGACGATCCGCCCAATTCGATCGTGGATACGTTAGCCGCAAGCTTTTCAATTTCCGGGGGAGATATCCCCACCGTATTGCAGACGCTCTTCACATCAGCAGAGTTCAAAGCTTCCGCCGGTCAAAAGTTCAAGCGCCCTTTGGAGTTCTTTCTCTCAGCCCTGCGCGCGACCGGGGCAAGGGTAAACGAGCTCAACCGGGGTTCTCGCCAGATCCAGGAACACCTGCGCACAATGGGACAAATTCCCTTTACCTGGTCCCCGCCCAATGGTTATCCGGATGTTGCCGGGTATTGGTTTACCACCAGCGGCCTGTTGCAGCGCTGGAACTTCGGCTCCCTGTTGGTATCCAATCAGGTGCGCGGTTTGGAGGTGAACTTGAAAGACCTCACCCGTGAGGCCGCTTCCACAGAGGACATTGTGGATCTCCTCAGCCTGCGCTTTCTGGGTCAGGTACTGCCGGAACCCGCACGCGACATCCTGGTAGATTTCGCCATGCGAGCCGACCCGGACCAAGACCTGCCTTCGATCGCGGGATTGATCCTGGGTTCGCCGTATTTTCAGGTTCGTTGAGGGGATCCAGCAGGATCCGCTCTCCCCCGAATAAAGTCTGACCTGTCCATGCGCCTGCTACTGTTGTTTCGTATCCATTGAAATGGGTTCCTGGAAACCAATCTAAATTAACAAAAATGCACAACTGGAGAGGACGATATGACTTCCCAACTTACCCGACGTGATTTTCTCAGGCTGGCCGGTTCGCTGGCTATGGCTCCAACCCTGTCATCCTGGATGCCGCGCATGGCCTTTGCCCCCGAGGGTGTGCAACCGCCCGGGGACATCCTGGTGGTGGTCTTCCAACGCGGCGGCATGGATGGTCTGAACGCAGTGATCCCGTATGCCGACGAGGGGTACTACTTGCACCGCCCGGAACTGAGCATCCCGGAGCCTTCGCCAGGTACGGATGGTGCCGTGATCGATCTAGACGGCTTTTTCGGACTGCACCCTTCCTTACGCCCGTTACAGGGATTATGGGAGCAACGCGCGCTGGCGATCGTGCATGCCGTCGGTTCGCCCGATCCGACGCATTCCCACTTCGACGCCATGGATTTCATGGAACGTGGGACGCCAGGCGAGAAATCAATCCCAACAGGTTGGATCGGCCGTCACCTTAGCAGCGCTTCCTGGCAGAATGAGTCTCCGTTCCGCGCAGTGGGCATGGGCGGAGTGATGCAGGCCGCCCTGCGCGGACTCGTGCCGGTTACCACCCTCAAATCGATCACTGACTTCCATCTGCAGGGGGACACTTCCCGGTTGGTTGAACTACGCGAAAGCCTGGCCGCCCTCTATGCTGACGGATCCTCCCTTGAACCACTGGCTGTGGAAACGTTCGAGGCAGTAGATCTATTATCTAAGATCGACGTCGAGCACTACACGCCAGCCCAAAATACCGTTTACCCCGAAAGCGAATTCGGTCAGGCGATGAAACAAGTGGCACAGATTGCAAAAGCAGAGATTGGGCTGGAAGTAGCCTGTGTGGATATCGGCGGCTGGGATACGCACAACTCCCAGGGCGGCATGGAAGGTCAATTGCCGACCTTGTTGAACGAGCTGGCCTCCGGCCTGTCGGCTCTCTACGATGACCTGGGCGAGTACACCGAGCGCATGACCTTGGTCACCATGTCCGAATTCGGGCGACGCGTGCAAGAAAACGGTTCCGGCGGCACCGACCATGGCCATGGTAACTGCATGTTCGTATTGGGTGGTGGCGTGAACGGCGGCCAGGTCTACGGTCGTTGGCCGGGGCTTGCCCGGGAGCAATTATACGGACCCGGCGATCTGGATATTACTACTGATTTTCGAGAGGTGCTGGCTGAAATTGTCGCCCGGCGACTTGTGAACCCGGCGCCGGAGCAGGTATTTCCAGGGTTTTCATCAGGAGCCGGGCTGGGGATTGTAAGCACGTAGGAAATACGTTACAGAGTTGTACGCTCGATCTTGAAGGGCACCCCGTCCATCGTTTCTTCATCGAATTCGCGCGCAGCCAGGTGCCCCGAAAACACCGCCTGGGCGATGATGTTGGGGGCTTCGGCGTCGCCGATCAGGCGCAGCGAATGCAGTTGCCCGTCTTCCAGTGCCGGTAGTAGCTCATAGTACAACCCATCATTCGAGAGCCGGTCGGTTACCAGCAGGACCGCCTCGCGCGGCAGGCTGGTTTTTTCCCCGGTCAGGGCGTGCCGTAAGCCGACGGAGGCGGATTGGATGCCGGTCAAGAGCGTGTGCGGCAGCAATTGGACACCCAGGTTCATCAACCTGGTCTGGATCTTCGCCTGCTCGAGTGTGAACTGAGTCCAGTAGGAGACCAGCGGCGCTGGTGTGACCAGCGTTACCTCGCAGCCATATTGGACCAACAATTCGGCCAATACGCCGCCCAGGTAGAAATGGTCGTCATCGTATAGGACCACACGGCCGCTCGGTAAATCTCCCCCTTGGGGCATAAGCCCCCTCATCAGATCGTCAGGCGTGAAGACGCCCGGCAAGTCATGTCCTGGGAGGGCTTGCTGCTGGCTACGGCCTCGGCCATCACGCCGATATCTGGCGCCTGTCGCAAGGATAACATCGGAGATGCCCGTTTCCAGGATCTCAGCGGCGGTCATCGGGCTGGAAGGGTAGCTCCGAACATGCGGTAGCTTTTCCAGGCACCCCAGACGCCACTCTGCCACCCTGCGCCATTCGAACAATCCGGGCAGTGCGGATTCGCGCAGCACACGCCCGCCAAGCTCGCGACGCGCGTCCAGCAGGGTGACCTGGTAACCACGACCTCCCAGCGCAACAGCACATTCCAGGCCGGCCGGTCCGCTCCCCACGACCAGGACCTCCGCTTTACGCCTGGCAGGTGGGATGATTTCGGGATGCCAGCCTCGCCGCCATTCCTCACCCATGGTTGGGTTCTGCGTGCAGCGGATGGGTACGAAGCGTGTGTCGCCGGTGACACAGATGTTGCAACCGATGCACTCACGGATGTCTGCCAGCCGCCCTTCCCTGACCTTGGCCGGCAAAAAAGGATCGGCGATCGAAGGGCGCGCTGCGCCGATCAGGTCCAGCACACCGCGCCGGATGGCTGAGACCATCGAGTCGGGTGATGTATAGCGCCCCACCCCAACCACCGGTTTGCTGGTCGCTGACTTAACGAATGCCGTGTACTTCTCCTGGTAACCTTCCTTCTCAAAGCGCGAAGTGGCCGAATCGTTCGACCACCCGCTGAGATTTACATCCCACAGGTCGGGCAGTTCGGCCAGCATATTTATGACCTCGTAGCCTTCGCCCTGGCGGGTCAGGCCGCCTTCACCCAGCAGCTCTTCCACCGCAAAGCGCGCCACCACACCGCATCGATCGCCCACAGCCTCTTTGGTGTCTTCGAGCAACTCGCGGAACAGGCGTGTACGGTTCTCCAGCGAGCCGCCGTACTCATCGGTGCGGTCGTTGAAGCGGGGTAGCAGGAATTGCACCGCCGCGCTCAGCGCATGCCCGGCATACACGTAGATCAGGTCGAAACCCGCGCGCTTTGCACGCAGCGCAGCAGCACGGTGCCAGCGGCGTAGGTTGCGAATGTCCTCCTTGTCCATACGCCGCGTTTGAACAGGATCATATCCGGTGCCGCCCAGCGTACCCATCGAGGTAGGACCCAATGGCGGAACGCGTGTGTACAGGTTATTGGCATCGAAGCCGTTGTAAGCCAGCTCGATGCCCGCCAACGCTCCGTGGACGTGCACCGCTTCAACCATCAACTTCAGGGGCGGGATATCTTCATCGCTCCACAGGCGCCCTTCGAAAAAAGGCGATAGGTCGCTGCTGTGATGGATCTCTACCTCTTCCGTGCACACCACGCCCCAGCCCCCCTCGGCCTTCACCCCGCGCATGGCAGCCAGGCCGCGCGGCATGCGGTGGCCAAAGCCGTTGCAGTGCGGCACCTGATAAAACCGGTTGGGCGCCGTGACCGGCCCAATTTGGACCGGCTCAAAGAGGATGTCGTAGGGCGAGGTCATCATTGCCGTCCTTAAACCATGGTTGGGCATACTATACTCGCTCTTTGCCCTAAGTCAATGTGTAAATTTTCCTAAACCGTTCAGTCTGCCAAAAACTAATCTTGTCCTCAACCGGCACAGCGTAAATCTATGGTCAGCTTGAATCATTTCCTGCGTCTTTGCAGCGCAGCCTCCACATCTCCAGGCGTGACACCTCTTGCTGCCATCAGAACCAGGGTGTGATATATCAGATCGGCGAGTTCTTCTATAAGCCGCCCATTCTCCTGCGAAAGAGCAGCTACCACGACCTCAGTGGCTTCTTCGCCGACCTTCTGTGAGATATCTGGCAACCCCCCGGCAAGCAGAGCCGAGGTATACGATCCTTCAGATGGGTTTTCCTTACGATCAAGAATTAGTTGGTACAGTTGATCGATCATGGTAGGTTACTCCAAGAGACGGAAGAAACAGGTCGATTCCCCGGTATGGCAAGCCGGGCCGGCAGGTGCTACCAGCACGAGCAACGCATCCCCATCGCAGTCATAGCGCATCTCGATCACCCGCTGGACGTTTCCGGATGTCTCGCCTTTGTGCCACAGCGTCTGCCGCGAGCGACTCCAAAACCATGTTTCACCGGTTTCAATGGTTTTTTCCAGGGCTTCGGCGTCCATATACGCAAGCATGAGCACGTCTTTGGATTGATCATTCTGGATGATCGCCGGGAGCAGACCATTCCCATCGAATTTGATGTGGTTCAAAGGATATTGAAGATTGGTTCCCATTTTCTAGTCTCCGGTTACCATTCGAATTTTCAATCCGCGCCCTGCAAGATGGGCTTTTATCTCTCCAACGGAATACTCCCCATAGTGCAACATGGATGCCACCAGCGCAGCATCCGCCTTGCCTTCGGTCAACACATCGTAGAGATGCTCCGGCCTGCCGCCCCCCCCCGAGGCAATTACCGGGATACTGACGGCTTCAGCGATCAGGCGTGTCAGGACCAACTCATAGCCCATTTTAGTGCCATCCACGTCGATCGAGTTGACCACAAGTTCGCCAGCGCCCAGTTCCTCACCGCGCATCGCCCACTGGACAGCATCCCATCCCATCGGTCTGCGTCCTCCGTGGATGACGATCTCATACCCGCTGGGGATCTGCCGGGATTTTTTAACCCTCCGCACGTCCATGGAAAGGACGACCGCCTGCGCCCCGAAAGCTCTCGAGGCTTCTATGACCAGTTCCGGGCGTTTTACCGCTGCACTATTCACATTGACCTTTTCCGCGCCTGCAAGCAAAACACGTCTGCAGTCGTCTACTGTCCTTAAACCCCCACCGACCGAAAATGGAATGAAAACCTGTTCCGCCACACGGCTGACCACATCGATCATGATGCCCCGGTGCTCGCTGGAAGCGATGATATCGTAAAAGACCAGTTCATCCAGACCCTGCTCGTAATACTTTTTGGCCTGCACGACCGGATCGCCGATATCACGTGTATCCACAAATTTTATTGATTTCGCAAGCTTGCCGTCGCGCACGTCCAGGCA
>CAZULT010000033.1:16053-42385 GCA_964621295.1 uncultured Anaerolineaceae bacterium
AGATAATTCGTTTGGACAGCATTACGGGCTCCAATTCGAAAAATTCTTGAGCAGTTCCAGCCCAACCGGCCCACTCTTTTCAGCGTGAAATTGCACAGCAAAAAGGGTATCAACGCCAATCGCCACTGGGAAAGTGCCACCGTAGTCACTAGTGGCGAAGACCGTATCATCGTCGTCGGGTTGAGGGTAATATGAATGCACAAAATAGAATTCGTCACCCGGACGTACATGACTCAAGACGGGGTGCGACTGAGTGACAACCACGGTATTCCAACCCACATGAGGCACTTTCAACGACGGATCATCCAATCGAAAACGAACACATGTACCGGACACCAGGTCGAGGCAGTTGGTCTGATCCTCTTCCGAGCTTGTCAGGATGATCTGGCAGCCAATGCAAATGCCGAGGGTGGGCGTGCCTGCTCGAATGGACTCTTTCAAGGCCTCATCGAGTCCGCGCTCTTGCAGCACTCGCATTGCCGAACCCGCGGCGCCCACCCCGGGGAAAATGATCTTTTCAGCCCGGCATACTACGTCCGGATCGGCTATGATCTGATTGGGAATTCCCAGGTGGTCGAGCGCACGCCTGACAGAGGTCAGATTTCCAGCTTTGTAATCAAGGATAGTGATCATAGCATTCCTAACTGTGGTAGCGACTACGAAGTGCTCTCTGCCGCATGGTGCAAAAGGGTGGTGAATCACCCATCATCTTCAGCTAATGCAGTCATTACATCCTGTAACACTAATTTCCCTTCATATAATGAACGTCCAATGATGAGCCCCGCCAGGCCAGCTTTAAAAACGCGGTGTACATCCTCAAGCGAGGAAACCCCGCCTGAAGCCACGACTTTCAGGCCGGTTTTGGTCTGCAACGCTATCGCGCTGCGAGTTTCTACACCCAACCCAACGCCATCGCGTCTCACGTCGGACAACACACACCATTCAAAACCCAGTTGGCGAAAGCGACTCCCAACCTCCAACACAGCCAATGAGGTCGATTCCTGCCAGCCGTTCACCATCACCATGCCATCTTTCGCACCGATATCAGCAGCGATGCGGGAAGGGCCATACCTGGCCAGCGCCCATTCCGCCAACCCCGGGTCCTGGATCGCTGCCGTACCCAGGAAGACGCGTTCCACACCCATTTCAAGCAGTACGCGGATAGTCCCCTGATCCCGTATACCACCGCCAAGTTCGACCAGCATCCCGACCGCCAAAATACTTTCTAGCGCCTTCAGATTCGCCCGGGCATCTTCGTTGAAGGCACCGCTCAGGTTGATGACATGCACCCAGTCTGCCCCCTGAGCTCGCCAACGTTCTGCCCAGGCACGCGGGGCATCACCGTAGGTGGTTTGACGAGATGGATCTCCCTGCGCCAAGCGGACGACCTTCCCGGCACGCAGATCGATGGCAGGGAATACTGTGAATGCTGCCATGTTATTTTGTCAACGTTCCTTTTGTAGACGGAACACCCTTTCTTCTTTCATCGATCTCCGTAGCCAGATCCAATGCCCTGGCAAGTGCTTTGAACAACGCTTCAGCTTTGTGGTGGTCATCGCGGCCATACAGCACGCGGGCATGCAAATTACATCTCGTGGTGATCGCAAAACTCTCCAAAAAATGTTGAATGAGGCTAGTGGGGATACCACCCACATTGGGTGTCCCCCAGTCGGCCTGGAAAACCGTATATGGACGACCGGACAAATCCAGCCCGACGAAGGCCAGGGTTTCGTCCATCGGGGCATAAAAACTGGCCATTCGAACGATGCCCTTCCGGTCGCCCAGCGCCCGGTCGAAGGCTGAGCCGAGCACGAGCGCCACGTCCTCGACGGTGTGGTGCACATCGACGTCAAGGTCACCTTCAGCCTTGACATTCAGGTCAAAAAGACCGTGGATGGCAATATGAGTCAACATATGATCCAGAAAGCCAATTCCGGTAGTAATATCGTGTTTTCCCGAGCCATCCAGGTTGAGGTTTACAGTGACATCACTCTCGTTCGTTTTGCGAGAAATGGAGGCCGTTCTCATAATTCACCTAAGGCCTGAATCAGGGTTTCAAGTTCGTTGGTTTTTCCGACAGTAATTCGCAAACAGTCCAGATCCTCGAACAGACGGATGAGAATCCCATTTTCTTTCAACGCAGTACACACCTCCGCTGCGGATTTGCCAAATTCAGGTTCGACGCGCACCAGCAAAAAATTTGTCTCTGATGGATACACTCTCAGGCCCGCAAATTTTCCCAGGCTAACTGCCAGCCGGTCTCTGTCAGCCACGATGCGGTCAATAGTCTCCTGAAGTTGATACGCTGCATCCAGGGCAGCCACCGCAGCCACCATGGCAGGCGTGGACACATTGTAGGGCGATTTTGCCTTCCAGAGCACATCCCCAAGCCATTCAGGAAAGGCGCCATATCCTACACGGAAGCCAGCCAGACCAGCCCATTTACTGAAGGTGCGCAAGACGACCAGGTTTTGCAGGTCACGCACAGCTGCCATCTGTGAAGTCATTGTAGAAAATTCGATATAAGCTTCGTCGAGTACAACCAATGCAGGCAAAGACAGCAATTCTTCAAGTTGCCCTGGGGCAAGTCCGGTCGCAGAAGGGTTCCCTGGGGAATCGATAAAGATCATCTTGGGGGCGCTTTCTCGAGCAGTCGAAAGCACTGCGTCCACATCCAAAGAAAAATCGGCGCGGCGCGGCACTGTGATCACTTCGCAGTTCTTCAGGCGCGCGTAAAAGGCATACATACTGAAGGTCGGCGGACAAACCAGGATCCTTTCGCCAGGCTCCAGCAATACCTGGGCCATAAGTGAAAGCAGGTCATCCGAACCATTACCGGCTAACAGATATTCGGCCGGTACTCCTGTATATGCAGAGAGCACTGTGCGCAGTTCGCGCTGCGCTGGATCCGGATAGTGGTGGTAGTCTTTGAGAGCTGCCAGTTTGCTGTAAACAGTCGGCGGAGTGCCATAGCAATTCTCGTTGGCATCCAGCTTGAGAATGGCTTCCGGTGGGCGTCCCAGGCGGTGAGCCAAGGACGCTACAGATTCTCCCGGCACATAAGCAGGCAGTTCCTGTACATGGGGGGGCAGGTTCATGCGTTATCCTTTCAAACGAAAGTCCGCCGAGCGCGCGTGGGCTTCCAAATTCTCGGCGCGCGCTATGCGGGCGGCCAGGGGAGCGATCTCGGCTGAAGTAGCCGGATCAAGTGCGATCAGGCTGACGATATGAACAAAGTCCCAGACATTTAGCGGGGAGGCAAAGCGTGCGCTTCCACCAGTGGGCATGACATGGCTCGGTCCGGCCACGTAATCGCCGAGCACTTCAAAGGAATGCTCGCCCATGAAGACACCGCCGGCGTTGGTTATCTTTGTGCTGAGCGACCAGGGGTCCCCAACGGCCAGGCAAAGATGCTCAGGGGCGTAGGCGTTGCTGAGGTCAGCCGCTTCATCAAAGTCTCTGGTAATCACAATACCGCTCTGGTCCGGCAGGGAATGGGTCAGGATTTCCACCCGCGGCAGGGTTTCCATCTGCCGGCCCACTTCGACTTGTACCGCTTCGCCCAACCTGCGCGAGGGCGTCAGCAAGATCGCTGAAGCAAGCACATCATGCTCGGCCTGCGCCAATAAATCCGAGGCGACCCACTCGGGACGGGCGGAATCATCTGCGATAACCACCGTCTCGGTTGGACCGGCAAGCCCGTCGATGCCGACCGCGCCAAAGACCTGACGCTTGGCGAGCGTTACGAACAGGTTGCCAGGGCCAAAGATCTTGTCAACGGCAGGGATGGATTCGGTTCCGTATGCCAGTGCAGCGATAGCCTGCGCGCCTCCCAGTGCGTACACCTCCCGCAGACCGACCAGGGCACAGGCGGCAAGTGTTATTGGGGCAATCTGTCCCGTGCCATGCATGGGAGGGGCGACCACCACGATCTCCCTGACCCCCGCCACCTGAGCCGGAACGGCCGACATGAGCACTGAGGAAGGCAGCGGCGCTGTTCCACCCGGGACATACAACCCAACCCGTGCATGCGAGCGGATGATCTGCCCGAGTGTGCCGCCCAGGTCATTGGTGAACCAAGAGGTCAGCGGCTGGCGAGTATGGAAGCCGCGGATGCGCTCGACGGCCAGTTCCAGCGCCTCACGCTCAGGGTTGGCCAAGCTTTCCAGGGCAGAATCAAGCGCCTCAACCGAGACGCGGGTTGGAGCGCCCGCAGGAAATCCGTCAAGCCGGCCGGTCCAGTCTCGCAAGGCGGCGTCGCCTCTCGCGCGGACATCCTGTAAAATCCGGCGGACAGCTTCTTCTGCAGTAATGCGCTCTCCAAAGGTCTCGGCGATGCGGTCAAGCATAATCGCCGGGACCTGGGTTTCATCCAGTGGGATTCGTTTCAGGATCGTTTCTTTTGCGTTTTTAACATCATAGATCTTTAACATGGGAGTCTCCTTACAAACCGGAGCTCTATACGGATGAATAAATAATTTCCGATCAACCCGGTTAATTCCTGGTTCATTTCAACGCCTCAAGCATGGCACGATACTCCAAGGGTTCTTCCTCAAAAATGTAGGTAACCGGGGCTACGACCACACCTGAACCGCCAATAGACCGCAGTTCAGCGATAGCCAGGCTTAATTGATCCTTCTGGATGACGAGGTGGGCAGCATACCATTTCTCCTCCAGGCGGGTGATGACAGGCGAGAAGGTTGGGCCCTGCAGACCGCCGATGACCTTTTTGGCGAACATGTTTTTAGCGATGGTTTCTGGCGAGTCTCCGCGGATATTGACAAACACTGAGACGGCTTTGCTGGCGCGCAAATGGGCAACGATATATTCGAGCAATGTCTTGGCAATGGCCAGCGCCTGTTGATTCCCAATCAGCTCTGAGCGGTTGGCGATCAGACAGGCCTGTGATGACAGGATTTGACCGTCTTCGAGCTGTTTCAGGTGGTTGTCTCGCAGCGTGGTACCACTCGAGACCAGGTCCGTGATCAGGTCGGCGTAACCGATGGTCGGCGCAATTTCGAGCGTGCCCTCCGCGGCAATGAAGTTCACATCGGTCAACCCGTTTTGGTCGAAGAACGAGGAGGTGGTGTTGGGGAACTTGGTTGCCACGTGCAGCGGGCGCCCAAGTTCGGCTTGCTTGCGCACCAGGTCGGCCATCCGCTTGATATCGGTCCAATTATTGGGAACGATCACCTCCAGGGTGCAAGCACCAAACCCCAGTCTGGAATGGAGTGGGAGGATATCGCCGTTCGAGCCGCGGTACTCTGCCAGCACATCCAGGCCAGTGATGCCGAAATCCACGCTGCCATTGCGAACAGAGATAACGATGTCGGTTGGACGCTGGAACAGAACACTCAAGCCCGGTACGGAGGGAATGCTGGCTTTGTATTGGCGCGGATTGGGCTTGTACACTTCCAGTCCGCATGCGGACAGGAAATTCAGACTATCGTCCGAGAGACGGCCTTTGGAAGGTATTGAAAGTCGTAAGAGTCGTTGATCCACGGGTTTCCTTTCGGCCCCTGACCCCCTCTGCTCTCACATCCCAATTTGTGGGCAAAATCGTAAGGAAAGAGGTGTGGGTAAAATAAAACCCCCGGACAACCGGGGGCTCAGGGGCAAGGTGTGGTTAGTTAAAATGAACGAAACTAACCTGCTCTCCGGTCAGGTAGGGGATGGGATAAATGATGATGATGCAGAGTGCTTGTCAGTTTCATGTTAGGAAGCATTGTACTGGTGGTTCCCGAATCCGTCAACCGTAATTTCGATTTCAGTTACATTTGTCCTAGCACTTCCGGGACTTGCGTCATGATCGCGTCGCGTACGGATCGGAAGACCGCCAGTCGTTCCTCTTCAGTTCCGTTGGCCTTGGCAGGGTCTAGAAAGCCCAGATGGGCGCGCGCGCCCTTCCCCAACCAGACCGGGCAATTCTCAGCGGCATCGTCGCAAACCGTCACGACCAGGTCAAAGTCCATCTCCCGGTACTGTTCGGCGGATTTGGAAACACCCTGGTGAGAAATGCCGATCTCGTTCAATACCTGCAGCGCCATCGGGTGCACAAAGCCAGCCGGCTCGGTCCCTGCAGAGAATGCCCGCCAGTCAGGAGACTGGCGGGCATTGACGATCGCTTCGGCCATCTGCGAACGGCAGGAATTACCTGTGCAAAGGAACAGCACCTTCGCCGCCATTACTGCCCCATCCAGAACTCATCATCGCTGTTCTTGATTTCGGTCAATTCGCCAGTCGCAATGAAGATGGTGCGCTCACAGATGTTCGTCACGCGGTCCGCCACGCGTTCCAGGTTATGCGCCACCCACAACAACCAGTTAGCCCGCTCGATGGCCTTCGGGTCCGCGATCACAAAGGTCATTAACTCGCGATACACCTGGTTGTAGAGCGCATCCACTTCGTCATCTTCCATGGGAAGGGTCTTCGCCACCTCCAAATCTTCATCTACAAAGGCTGTCAAGGCGCGGTGCAGCATATCCACGCCCTTTTGCGCCATGCGCGGGACATCGATCAACGGTTTGAGTAGCGGTTGGTCACCCATGCGGATATTGATATTGGCAATACCTTTGGCATAGTCACCCATGCGTTCCAACTCAGAGATGATTTCCATGGAGGAGGCCAACAAACGCAGATCATGCGCCATTGGTTGTTGTGTAGCGATCAGGATCATGAGCTGGTTTTCAATGTCAAAACGTTTCTTATTAATCTCTGTGTCGGCACTCAGGATCTTTCGTGATGCTTCCAAATCGCGCCTTTTAAGCGCTTCCACTGTTCCCAGAATGGCCTGTTCGACCATACTGCCCAAAACCAGTATCTCATCTTTTAATTCCTGGAGTTCGTTTTCAAATGTTTTGCGTATCATTGAAACCTCATTTCACAACCCAATGCCTAATTATACCTAGATTACCCAAATCGACCGGTGACGTAATCTTCAGTGCGTTTGTCTTTCGGATTCGTGAAGAGGATGGCGGTCCGGTCGAATTCGATCATATGTCCGGCGCGATCATCATCGATCATCATCATGGCGGTGTAATCCGAGACGCGCGCAGCTTGTTGCATGTTGTGAGTAACAATAATAATAGTATAGTTTTTGACCAGCTCATGCATGAGCTCTTCTATGCGCAACGTAGAAATTGGGTCCAGCGCAGAAGCAGGTTCATCCATCAATATCACATCTGGTTCAACCGCCAAAGCGCGCGCGATACACAGCCGCTGTTGCTGCCCACCTGAAAGTGCCAGCCCGGACTGGTTGAGCTTATCATTAACCTCCTCCCATAATGCGGCTTGTTTCAAGCTTTTTTCAACAATTTCATCCAGATCGCTTCTATGACGCACTCCGTACAGTCGTGGACCGTAAGCAACATTATCGTAAAGACTCTTCGGGAAAGGATTCGGCCGTTGAAAGACCATACCGATGCGGCGTCGCACCTCAACTACGTCCACACCCGTGGCATAGATGTTTTGGTCCTCCAGGAACACCTCTCCCTCGATGCGGGCATTGGGAGTGAGATCATTCATGCGGTTGAAGGAGCGCAGCAGGGTGGATTTGCCACAACCGGAAGGTCCGATGATGGCGGTGATCTGTTTTTCGCGAATCGCAAGGTTGATATCTCTCAGGGCACGGAATTTGCCGTAATGGACCGCGAGATTTCTGACATCCACCTTGTTGGGTTTGTCTTGATCGACAGCTTGGCGTTGAGTAAGTACAGCTGAAATCGAAGTTTTCATGCTTATTTTCCTTGTAAGCGGCGTTTGCGGTTTTCAATCCACAAACGTGCTCCTACGTTGGTCAGCAGAACGAGAATCATCAGGATCAGCGCAATAGCCCAGGATTGCTCCACGCGCTCAGGGAACGGCTGTTGGGCGTACTTCCACAATGTCAGCGGCAGCGAATCCACCGGTTGGTCCACGATGCGCCCAAAAATTTGACCGATCGTTTGATTGGATTGGATGCCGCTGGTGATAATGAGTTTCAGGTTGAAGCGCTCGTTCCCCAGTGCAGTGAAGAGTAGTGGAGCTGTTTCTCCAGCAGCGCGAGCCAGGGCCAGCAAAAAGCCTGTTAGGATGCCATTGGCAGCCGCAGGCAAGACTACGCTCAGAGAGGTTTTCCACTCTGACGCACCCAATGCCAGCGATCCTTCGCGCATCGTTTGTGGGACAAGTTTTAGCATTTCTTCGGTAGTACGAATGATGGTGGGCAACATCAGGATCGCCAGCGCAACGCCTCCTGCCAGGCCGGAATAATGTCCCTGCGGTTTGACGATGATGGCGTATCCAAACAGGCCGATGACGATCGACGGTACGCCAGAGAGCACATCTGTGCTGAAGCGTAACGCGATCCCTAGGGGAGTGTTCGGATTGCGAGCCGCGTAAAAAGCAGCCAGCAACCCGGGGGGCACAGCAAAAAAGGCGGCCAGGAACGTCACGATGAGTGTGCCTTCAATCGCGTGCAATACACCCCCCCCAGCTACCCCCATCGGGGTCGGGAGATGAGTGAAAAAATCCAGGTTGAGCGCTTTCCCGCCCCGGAAGATGATGTATCCGAGGATCCAGAAGAGCGGAACCAGGGCCAATAGCGTCAACAAACCCGTGACGGTCAACATGACCGCGTTCGTGGCTCTGCGACGACGGGACACTGAGCCCCGATGATCGGCTATCAGCTCTTGAAATCGGGTAGTCATGCGCGCGCCTCCTGAGGAGACCGTCGCGCAACCCTCCATACCAGGAAACGGGCGATCATGTTCAAGATCAAAGTCATGATGAAGAGCACGAACCCTATCTCAACCAATGCCTGGGTATGCATTTGGGTCACCGCCTCTGCAAACTCATTGGCGATGATGCTGGCCATGGTGTAGCCGGGGCGCAACAACGAAACAGAGCCTTCGATGCTGTTGCCAATCACCATTGTGACGGCCATAGTTTCACCCAGGGCGCGTCCTAACCCTAAAATGACCGCCCCAAGGATACCAGAAAGCCCAAATGGCAGCAGCACCTGCCAGATGGTTTCCCATTGGGTTGCCCCCAATGACAACGCAGCCTCGCGTTGCGCGTCAGGGATAACTTCCAGCACGTCCCGCGTCACGGCTATGATGGTGGGTATGATCATGATGGTTAAGACCATTGCGGCAGCCAGCCGGGAGGATCCGCTGACCGGGATACTGCCGGCAAAGAGATTGCCCAGCAAGGGAATGGGAGCCAGGATGGAAAGCGCCTTCCCCATGGGCGCGACTACTTGCGGCAGAAATACGAAAATGCCCCACAGACCGTAGACCACGCTGGGGATCGCAGCCAGCAATTCCACCATCCAGTTAAGCGGAGTGCGCAACCAGGCTGGGCATAGTTCTGCCAGAAAGATCGCAACTCCCAGGCTCACCGGTAAGGCCAGGAACAAAGCAACCAGGGAGGTCATCAAAGTGCCATAGATAAAAGGCCAGGATTGGAAATTATCTGTCACCGGATTCCAGGATGGATCTGTGGTTGGAAGCAAGAAGTTCCAGCCGAAAGCCTGGCGCGCATCGCTGGAGTCAACCCATAAAAGCCATCCAATAGAGAACATCAGGATGACGACACCGATAGAAATGAATAGGAGCGTTCCTTGCCATGGGCGGTCGCCATGTTGCAATGCATGGCGAATGCGGTCAAACCATCGATCGCTTAAGAGGGTTTCAGATTGTCTCATGGATATTCCCTTTTCTTTAAATACCCCGTAGATGTGCAAAGCAATTTCTACAAATATGCAGTCCCGACAGGCTGAGAGAAATTTCTTCGCCTACGGAAAGGCGAATTTGGAGGGCCTTCTGAAAGAGAAGGTCCTCCGGGGACTAAGGGAAGTAAGCTATTTCATCATGACGGGCTGGCCGTTGCAGGTCACCTCGCCAAGTTTAGCAAGCACTTTCTCTTGGACAGCGCCAGGTAGGACGGCATAGCCAAGCGAGGCAGCGCGTTCAGCGGCGCCCACATCCGTCAGGGTCCAGTGGATATATTCGAGCAGCTTTCCAGCTTGGACACAATCTTCCATGCTGGAAGTGTGCAGGATCATATAGGTGTATCCAACGATAGGCCAGGAAGCAGCACCCGGGGCATCCACGATGGTGGCGTTCAATTTCTCGTCAAAAGCCTCGGCAAAATCGGCCATGCCGGCAGCCAAAGATTCTGCATTGGCGGTCACCTTGTTACCAGCCTTGTTAATCATATCCGCAAAGGGCAAGCCATTGGCAACTGCGTAAGACAGTTCGACATACCCAATCGAGTTGGGGGTGTTCTGGACAGCCACGGCTACGCCCTGGTTGCCCTTACCACCCACACCATTACCAACCTTGTCAACTGGCCATTCGATGGAGGAAGCGCCTCCAGCAGTCCAATCGGCGCTGAACGCAGATAGAGCCTTGGTGAAGATTTCGGTCGTACCGGAACCATCCGAGCGGTGTACAGCAGTGATGGTCTCAATGGGCAGGTAATCCGCCAGATCAGGATTGAGAGCGACAATCGACGCATCATTCCAGTTATTCAAAGTACCGTTGTAGATGCCAACCAGAGTCTCGCGGTCGAGGACCAGCGCGGGTACCTTTGCATCGGCGGGGAATTCCTTCGCCCATGCGATGTTATAAGTCGGAACCACAGCACCCGCCAGCATGGGGTACATCTGCAAATCGCCTCCCGCCTGATACTCCTCGTCCTTCAAGAGCGAGTCAGAGCCGGCAAAGTCCACAGTGCGGTCAACAATGGCCTTTTTGCCACCACCGGAGCCAATGCCCTGGTAGTTGATGGCCACAGAAGGATCGACATATTGATAGGCGTAAGTCCATTCGGTGTAAACCGGCAGGGGGAAGGTCGCGCCCGCGCCATTCAGCTGGACGGAACCAGCGGGCAATAGGGCTTCGGTGGATCCTGGTTCGGCCGTGACCACTGTGGTTTCGACCACGGTCACCGTATCAGGTGCAGCGGCGCCGCCACAGGCAGCCAGGACCATACTGGACAGTGCAAAAGCAGCAAACAGGACATACAAATTCTTACGCATTGGTTCTCTTCTCCTAGTAATGATTTTCATACGCTGTCATCATAACAAGCGGCCTTTAATAGCAATGGAAGAACGGGTTAACATCCGGTTAAGGATTCCTGCATGAGTGTTCACATCTCGAGCATGGAGGAAGAAACCTTGGAGCGAAAGTGCACGGAAAAGGCGTTTAAGCGAACCTTGTCAATAAGCAGACCCTAAAGGTCTTTGGCACCTTTAGGGTCTGGTAGCGATCTCTGAACCTTTGTTTGCGATCAGCCGAATCTGCCCGTCACATAATCTTCCGTACGTTTTTCCTTCGGGCTGGTGAAAAGCTCTGAACCCTCGCCATACTCAACCAGCTCTCCCTGCAGGAAGAAAGCGGCGTGATCGGCGGTGCGCGCCGCCTGTTGGACGGAATGCGGCACAAGCACGATCGTGAACTCCTTTTTCAACTCCTGCAGGGCGGCTTCGACCTTGCCTGTTGAGATCGGATCCAGGCCTGAGGTCGGCTCGTCGAGCAGGATGATCTCGGGTTGCTGAGCAAGCGACCGCGCCAGGCACAACCTTTGTTGCTGCCCACCGGAAAGGGCAATGGCCGGGTCATCCAGGCGTTCTTTCACTTCGTCCCAGAGTGCAGCCAGCCTCAGGCTGCGTTCGGCGGCCTCGTACAGTACGGAGGTGCGCTTCTCACCCGCCAATTCCAACCCATAGGTCAGGTTCTGGTAGATGCTCATCGGAAGCACCACCGGGCGGGCAAAGACCATACCTACTTTCCGGCGCAGGGCGATGGTATCGGTCTTTGGATCCAGAATATTTTCGCCATCCAGGAGGATGCGGCCGGACTTGCTTTTGATTTCGGTCAGGTCATTCAGACGATTGATACAGCGTAACAAGGTGGACTTCCCACCGCCCGCCGGACCGAACAATACTGTGATGGCGTTCTCTTGGACCGCCATACTGATATCCCGCAGCGATTCGGTGCCGTCGGCATATTGCAGTGAAAGGTTTTCGATCACGATCTTGTTCATACCTACCACTGCCTTCGCGCTCTAGCCCTCGAGCGAATCACCGTAGCGATCAGGTTCATACCCAAGACAAAGGCCAACAGCACCAGCGCGGTCCCATACTGGATCTGGATGGGCATTTCGGGCACCTGTGTGGAAATCACGAAAAGGTGGTAAGGAAGCGCCATGGTCGCATCGAACACGGATCCTGGCAGGCGTGGCAGGAAGAAGGCTGCGCCTGTGAACAGGATCGGGGCAGTTTCGCCAGCAGCCCGTTCCAGGCCCAGGATCACGCCAGTCAGGATACCAGGCAGAGCCTGCGGCAGCACGATACGACGGATGGTCTGCCAGCGGGTGGCGCCTAACGAAACACTGACAGTGCGGAAAGCCTGGGGCACCGCCCGCAAGGCTTCTTCTGCGGTGCTGATGATGACCGGCAGGGTCATGATCGAAAGCGTCATCGAAGCCGCCAGGATGCTGGTGCCAAAATTCAGGAACAACACGAACAAGCCAAGCCCGAACAACCCGTACACAACTGACGGGATGCCGGCCAGATTGATAATGGCCAGGCGGATCAACCGCGTCCAGGCGTTATCCGTGGCATACTCGGACAAGTAAACCGCCGCCGCGATCCCCAGCGGGACCGAAAAGAGAGCCGTTCCCACTGTGAGGTAGACCGTCCCAATGATGGCCGGCAGGATACCGCCTTCGCGCATACCCGCGCGAGGAACCGCGGAGAGGAATTCCCACGAGATCGCGGGGCTGCCCTTTACGAGGATGTAAGCGAGGACGCTGAGGATCGGTACGACGGTGAACACCGCGATCAAGGTCAACAGGGAAAAGCCCAAACGTTGGGACAGATGGCGGTTCACGACAGGATTCTTTCCGCGCGTTTTTTCGACCGGAAGACGATCGTCGATGCTGTAATGTTCACTGCCAGAGAGATCAAGAACAGGACCATGCCAATGAAGAACAGGGTGTGGTAGTGGACGCTGCCTCCGGCAACCTCGCCCATTTCTGCGGCGATGGTGGCCGTCATGGTGCGGGCTGGGGAAAACAGGCTGCCAGGCGTGAGCGCCATGACAGGTGCATTCCCCGTGACCATCATGACCGCCATGGTTTCCCCGATGGCGCGACCGATGCCGAGCATAACCCCCGTCATCACACCGGAACGGGCAGCGGGCAGTGTCACGCGCCAGATGGTCTGCCAGCGGGTGGCGCCAAGCGCCCAGGCTCCTTCGCGGTACGCGCGCGGAACGGTATCCAGCGCATCTTCTGCCACCGAGACAATCGTCGGGACCGCGATCCCGCCCAAAAGCAGGGATCCCGTAAAGGCGGTCAGGCCTGTAGGCAGGTCCAGGACGACGCGCAGCCAGGGAGAGATCACCAGGATGCCCAGAAATCCAAGCACCACCGAGGGCAGGCCGCCAAGCAGTTCCACCAAGGGTTTGAGAATTTCTCGCATCCAGCGGGGAGCAATTTCGGCGATATAGATCGCCGTCCCGATCCCAAAGGGGATGGCGATCAGCGCCGCCCCGACCGTCACGATCAGCGAGCCGGTGATCAGCGGAAGAATCCCAAAATAATCCTCGATGGGATACCAGCGGTCGCTGAAGAGATTGGAGAGCGACACTTCCCAAAGGGTGGGCAGGCCTTCGCGCATCAGAAAGAAAAAGATCAGGACGACAAAAACGATGGCAGAATAGCCGGAGGCTTTGATGGCGCGAGTCAGTACGAATTCTTGCCAGGTTAGTTCTGATTTCATGTTCTCAAATTCTAAGGTTGGGTATGCAAGATGGGGACAAATCCCAGTTCAACGACGATGTCCTGGGCTTCGGGTGACAGGATCCAGTCAAGATATTCCTTGACCGCTCCTACGGGTTCGCCAGCAGTATACATATACAGGTCACGGGCGATGGGATAACTTTTGTCGTTGACCGTGCTGATCATGGGCAAAATATACGGTTCCCCTGCGGATTGTGCAATGGCGATCACCTTTAGATCGTCGGGCACATAGCCCAGGCCATCATAACCTATGGTATTGGGGTTCTGGCGCACCTCAGCGATGATACCTTCCGAGGAGGGCAAGAGCAGGGTATCCCTTGAGAACAACGTCTTATTGTCCTTTTCACCCAGGCGCAGCACTGTCTCCAGAAAATAGACATGCGTGCCTGAGTTTGTTTCACGGGATAAACGTACGATCGGGCGGTCATCACCGCCGACCTGCTCCCAATTGCCGATCTTTCCGCTGTACATGTCTGAGATCTGTTGAAGGGTCAGCTGTGAAACCGGGTTCTCCGGGTTGACGATGACAGCGATCGCGTCCCTGGCAATGACGTGTTCGACCGGGTCGATGCCGTTGCCTTGCGCTTCCGAAATTTCTTCCGTCTTGATCTGGCGCGAGGCGTTGGCGATATCCACCGTCCCATTGATCAGCGCGGCGATGCCCGTGCCCGACCCGCCGCCGGTGACAGAGATGCGCACATCGGGATGCTCGGACTGGTACTGCTCGGCCCAGGCCAACGCCAGGTTGACGATGGTATCAGAGCCTTTGTTCTCGATGTACGCGGTCGTTTCGTGGGAAGATTGGGCGGATGCGCCTGAGGTACAGGCAACACCCAGGAGGGAAAACAACAGCAGGAATCCCGGCAGCAATGGGAGCGGTTTCATCGTCCAAATTATATCTTATTGCAAAGATGATAAAATCGACCTGTGAACGTTCCTGTCTTCTCGATAAAGAACCTGGATTTCTTCTACGGGCCAACGAAGGCGCTTTCCCAAATAAGCCTGGACATCCTGCCCAACCAGGTTACTGCCCTGATCGGCCCTTCGGGTTGCGGTAAATCCACCTTTTTACGCTGCCTGAACCGCATGAACGACACCATTCCGGGTACGCGTGTGGAGGGAAAGATCACCCTCAACGGGCAGGATATCTACGCAGAAGAGATGGATGTGGTCATGCTTCGGCAGCGGGTGGGCATGGTCTTTCAAAAGCCGAACCCCTTCCCGCAGTCGATCTACGACAATGTAGCCTTCGCGCCGCGCGTCCTCGGCCTTTCACAAAGCAAGTCCGACCTGGAGGCCACGATCGAGCGCAGCCTGCGCCAAGCAGCTCTGTGGGAGGAGGTCAAGGACATATTAGGGGAAAATGCGCTGGGACTCTCGCTGGGCCAACAACAACGCCTGTGCATCGCGCGCGTGATAGCCGTGCAACCAGAGGTAATCCTGATGGATGAATCTACCTCAGCGCTGGACCCGATCGCGACTTTGCAAGTTGAGGAATTGATTGCGGATCTCAAGAGGGACTATACCGTGGTCATCGTGACCCACAACATGCAGCAGGCCGCGCGAATCTCGGACATCACCGGTTTGTTCTGGTTGGGAGAACTGGTCGAACGCGCGCCCACCAAAGAGCTTTTTACACGCCCCAAACAGGAGCTGACCGAATCCTACATCACCGGACGCATGGGGTAAGTCCGATCCGACTTTCGACCCGGACGATCGTCCGGGTTTTTGTGCATACGGGCCTTCCGTGGAGTACCGGGGCGAAAGGAAAAGTTACCTCCAAAAAATGCCCGCCGGGAGGTCGGCGGGCACTGCCTCTTTGGGAGGCAAACAAAGGAGGAGAAGTGTCTAAGAAGTCAGGCTATTCTGTGCTGCGGTCTTGCTTCAGATACTCGCGGCGTTTCTGCTTGACGTCCAGACTGAAGACGGCCAGCATGGCTACGAAGGTGATCACGAGAAAGATGTTCATGGTGAAACTCCTAGTACACAATCACATGGTATCACCACTACTTACGATTCAACTTAAGAACTGGTTAACAACCAGTAAACAATTCTGTTAGGCCTGAATTTGCCCTCTGTAGTGAGCCAGCCAGTGTTCCAGGGCTCTCAGGCTCGATTTCTCACCGACTGCGTTCCCTGTGAAAGGCGTCTTGTATGGCTTGAGTCGCCGATCCGCATCCGAAATCCTGGTACGATAACCGATCCAGCCTAGCACGATAACCGAACCAGCGTGCCACGAAAACTGATCCAGCCTGCCTGGAAACCTGACCTGGAATGGCGTTAAAGGGAGTCATCCCTACCGGGTGGAGAGCCCGCATCGAGGGGATCGCGTTTTGCCTGAAATGGGAAAAAGTCCTACCCGGCGGTGAGAACCGGGAGCGTGAAATAGAAGGTGCTGCCCTGCCCTTCCCGGCTCTCAGCCCAGATGCGCCCGCCGTGTGATTCGACCAGGTGCCGGGAAATGGAAAGACCTAATCCGGTGCCGCCCCCTGCGCGTGACTTATCGACGCGGTAGAAGCGCTCAAAGATGCGCGGCACGTCGTCAACCGGGATGCCCACCCCGGAGTCTCGCACAGCGAAGCGCACCACGTCCTCCCCGTCCGGCGGTTTACCGGGTGCAGCGACAGAGGACACGACTTCCGCAGAAAGCACCACCGCTCCGCCTGGCGGCGTGAACTTGACCGCGTTGTGGATCAGGTTGACCAGCACCTGCTCGATGCGCGGGCCGTCCGCATAGACGGCGGGCAGGTCGGGCGCGCACTCCACCTCCAGCGACAGCCCGGCCCGCTCGGCCTGCAGGCGCATGCGCTCGGCCGCCGAGGCCAGAAGTTTTTTGGGGGTAATCGTCTTGCGATCCAGGTCGACCTGCCCCGACTCGATGCGCGACAGGTCCAGCAGTTCCTGGGCCATCTGTGTCAGGGCATCCACTTCTGTAGAGATGCGGCTCAGGAAGCGGTCGGCCGCCTGCGGATCCGAGATGGCGCCGTCCTGCAGGGTTTCCGTCAGGGCCTTCAGGGAGGCCAGCGGGGTGCGGATCTCGTGCGAGATATTGCTGACGAAATCCCGCCGGACCATTTCAAGACGGCGTATCTGGGTCAGATCGTGCACCAGCAGCAGCGTCCCGCCGGGAGCATGCTGGTCAGGGATGATGATCAATTGCAGGAACTGGCGACGGTTGGAGATCTCGACACTTTCGATCTGCATCTCCCCGCTCGCCTGACACTTCTGCCAGGCTTCGATGAGTTGGTGGTGGCGCAAAGCCTTGGCGACCGAGTTCTCCTTCAGGTTTTCCCCGAACTGCCGTTCCGCGGCCGGGTTGGCGAACTGGATGAGGCCGTCCGCATCCGCGATCAAAACGCCGTCGGTCAACTGTTCGAGCACCGCGGCTAACCGGGAGCATTCAGCCTCCAATAATTCGTATTGCAGGTTGAAGCTTTTTGTAAGGGTGGTGACGGCGCCTGCCAGAAGACCGATCTCAGGCAGGTCATTCTCAGAAGTCGCGCGGGGCTGCTCCTCGGCCAAACGGCGCAGCATGCGCGCGAACTCGGCCATCCGGCGCCGCAAGGCAAAATAGCGCCATCCGAACCAGATGGCGAGCAGGGAAGCTATACCGATGAGTAGTCCTAGCAGGGGATCCATGCCATCCTGCAGCTTTCTGGTAGGCGGCGATCAACCTTCGAAGCGATAACCCCCGCCGCGCACGGTGATGATGCGGGTGGGTTTGGCCGGGTCGGCCTCGATCTTCTGCCGCAGCCAGCGCACATGCACATCGACGGTGCGGCTATCCCCGATATAATCCCAACCCCAGACGCGTTCCAGGATGAATTCGCGCGTCAGCATCTGCCCGTGGTGTTCGGCCAGGAAGAGCAGCAATTCATACTCCTTGGGTTTGAACTGCAACGCTTCACCGCCTACCACCACCTCCCGGCGCGTCTTGTTGATCTCGAGGTTATCAAAGACCAGCCTTTCGTGCGTGAAGCCTGTTTCGGCCGCTTTACCCATCTCTTCACGGATCAAACGGGCGCGTCGTAACTGTGCCTTGACGCGCGCCATGAGCTCGCGCATGGAAAACGGCTTGGTCAGGTAATCATCCGCGCCCACTTCCAGGCCGACCACCCGGTCGATCTCGTCGTCGCGGGCTGTCAGCATCAAGATCGGTGTGGTCATCTCCTTGCGCAGAACGCGGCAGACCTCAAACCCTTCCATCCCGGGCAGCATCAGATCCAGCACGATCAGATCGGGCTTCAAGCGCCGCGCCGAATCGAGCGCAACCAGTCCGTCGCCTACTGTTTCCACGGTATAGCCTTCTTTCTTCAAGTTGTAGGCCAGCGTCTCTTGAAGGGAGGGTTCGTCTTCGACAACCAGGATCGTTTCAGCCATGCGTTTCTGCGGCGAACTATACCATAAGTTCAAAGGCAAGCTTTAACAGCAGGTTAAGGCCTGGCTGGGCCGGACTACGGTTACAATTGGCCCCATGGTCAAATTAAAATACTACGTGGTCTGGAAGGGACGGGTTCCTGGTATCTATACCTCCTGGTCCGATTGCGAAGCGCAGGTGAAGGGGTTCCCGGGCGCAGAATACAAAGCCTTCGAGAATCATGACGCCGCGCAGGCCGCCTTCCAGGGCGACTTTCAGGACTACCAGGGTAAACCCGGCACGCACCAGCAGTGGCTGTTCGCACCGACCAGGCCCCGGCTGCCATCCATCTGTGTCGACGCCGCCTGCTCCGGTTCGCCGGGACCGCTGGAGTACCGCGGCGTGCTCACCGAGAACGGCGAGCAACTCTTCCAGGCCGGACCCTTCCCCGACGGCACCAACAACGTGGGCGAGTTCCTGGCGATCGTGCTGGCCATGGACTGGCTGATCACCAAGAAGGAAGAGTGGCCGATTTACTCCGATTCATCCAACGCCATCACCTGGATCAAGGCCGGTAAATGCAACACGAAATTAAGGCGTACGCCCGCCAACCGCCTGTTGTTCGATTTCATCGCACGCGCCGAAGAGGCACTGCAATCCTATCCAACCTTTGAGGTGTTGAAATGGGACACGGCGGCCTGGGGCGAGATCCCGGCCGATTTCGGCAGGAAATAAGGATTCTAAACACGAAGGACACAAAGCACACAAAGGATTACAGAGATGCGATTCGCTATTTTTCCATCGTGCGCTTGGAGTCCTTTGTGTTTAAACTATCTTTCCGGAAATAAAGCCAGGCTACATTCATTTCAGGAGACAGGATGAACCGGGGAAAACGTTTCCACGACCTTGACTGGCTGCGCGTGATCGGTATGCTGCTGATCTTCTCATTTCACTGCGCGCGCTTCTTCAATGAAGAAGACTGGCACGTCAAGAACCTCCAGCTTGACTTCGGTTTGAGCGTCTACGTAGCGGTGCTCAACCAGTTCATCATGCCGCTTTTCTTCGTCCTGTCGGCCATGGCAAGCTACTCCGCCCTGGGGCGGCGCACGGGAGGCGAGTTCATGCGCGAGCGCGCCAACCGCCTGCTGGTGCCACTGGCCTTCGGCATCTTCACCCACATTCCAATTCAGGTCTACATCGAACGCCTGACCCACGGGGAGTTTACAGGCAGCTTCTGGCAATTCCTGCCGCATTACTTCGACGGCTGGTACGGATTCGGCGGCAACTTCGCCTGGATGGGCCTGCATTTATGGTACCTGCTTATGCTGTTCCTGTTTTCGTGGCTGCTGCTGGCGCTCTTCCAACGCATCCGGAAAGCCGGAGCGTTCACCACAAGCCTGGCTGATTTCTTTACAAAGCCCTTCGCGATCTACCTGTTCTGCATCCCAATCATACTCATGGAATTCCTGGTAGGGCTCAGCCCGGAAACAGTCGGCCGGCGCGACTTTGGCGGCTGGAGCCCGCTGACGTACCTCGTGATTTTTTTCCTGGGGTACCTGCTGGCCACGGATGAGCGCTACCGTCCCGCCATCCAGCGCGTGCGCTTCTTCTCGCTTGCGTTAAGCCTGCTTCTGATCGCGGTGGGCTATTCCCTGGAAATGGCGGACATCAGCATCTATTCTCTCTACACGGCTCCTTTCCGCGGCCTCGACACCTGGGCCTGGTTGTTGACCTTCCTGGGATTCGCCAGCCGCCACCTTACTTTCAGCAATGGGTTCCTGAAGTACGCCAACCAGGCCGTGCTGCCCTTCTACATCCTGCACCAGAGCGTGATCGTGGTCGCCGGCTTTTTCATCCGCGAGTGGACCTGGGCAGTTCTGCCCAAGTACCTGTTCCTGGCGGCGGTCTCTTTTGCGGCCATCATGCTGCTGTACGAGTTCCTTGTGCGGCGCGTCGGGGTCTTGCGCACCCTGTTCGGTATGAAAGCATGACTTGCCTGGTGGCTGGAATGCAGACTCGCGTACTGCGCGTCAGCGCGAGTTGCACCAATCCATCACGAAAAACCCTTGGCGATTCACCGGAGAATCCCTGGCGATTCGCGCGCGAATCCATAGCGATTCGTCGGAGAATCCATAGCGATTCGCTCGAGAATCCTTAGCGATTTTCCGGCAAATCCATAAGGATTTTCCGGATGGGCCGGGGGGGGTGGGAGAATCCGTCCGTGAGCCTGCACGCGGCAGCCCTAGTACCCCGCCGAACAGGCCAGCGGTTTTCCTTGTGTAAGTATGCTATACGCAGCACACTACCATTCCATCCACATCAGAAATCGGGTACAAATAGTGCTGTACGCACAGGAGGACCTCATGAAAACCGCATTGTTGCTCATCGACATCCAGAACGACTACTTCCCCGGTGGCAAGATGGAACTGGAGGAACCCGTGAAAGCCGCTCACAAGGCTAACGAACTGCTGCAGTGCTTCCGCGACCACAAGTTGCCGACCGTGCATATCCAGCACGTCTCGCTCAAACCGGACGCGACGTTCTTCCTGCCGGGTGATCGCGGCACGGATATCCACGACATCACCGCCCACTACGAGGGCGAACCGTTGGTGCAGAAGCACTACCCCAATGCCTTCCGCGAGACCCATTTACTGGAGTTGCTCCAAAAGTGGGACATCGAGCGCATCATCGTGACCGGCATGATGACCCATATGTGCGTCGATGCCACCGCGCGGGCCGCCGTCGACCTGGGGTTTGAACTCATCGTGGCCGAGGACGCCTGCGCCACACGGGCGCTGACCTACGGCGAGACGACCATCCCGGCCGGGCACGTACAGATGGCTTTTCTGGCAGCGCTCAACTCCTACGGGCAGGTGCTGCCGGTGGAAGGCATCCTCGCGCGCCTGGCCATGGACCAGGTGGAGTAGGATCACACAGGAGTACCGCATGCCCTACGTCAACATCAAAATCACGCGCGAAGGCACCAGCGCCGAACAAAAAGCGACCCTCATCCGCGAGGTGACGCGCCTACTGGTGGAAGTGCTCGGCAAGAATCCCGCCACCACCGTGGTGGTCATCGAGGAAGTCGAAACCGACAACTGGGGTATCGGCGGCGAGACCGTAACTGTCCGCCGCCAACGCGAGAAGAAATGATAACCAAACACCGGAAAACTGACTTACTCACAATCCAAAACCTTTCATGCGCGCCAGTTCGCGCACAGTAGTGGAGACCAGACAACCAATGACCACCCTTGATCCCGAACGACAACAGAAAGCCAAGCGCTATGCCCGTCTGCGCCGCCGGCTGTGGCTGGTGAGCATCCTGCTCGGCGCAGCCTACGCCCTGGCCTGGTTGGGTTTCGGATGGGCTCTAAGCCTGCGCGACTGGCTGCAGACCTTCTCCGGCAACCCCTGGGTACTGGTAGCCGGTTTCCTGGCCGTATTCGCCGGCCTGTACGCCTTGGTGACCCTGCCGCTTGACTTCTACAGCGGATTCGTGTTGCCGCACCGCTTCGACCAGTCCACCCAATCCCTGAGGGATTGGGTCATCGACCAGCTCAAGGGTCTGGCAATCGGGGTGCCCCTGGGCCTGCTGCTGCTCGAACTGCTTTACCTGGCCCTGCGCGCCAGCGGGGAATTGTGGTGGCTGTGGGCGTCAGGCGGCATGCTGGTCTTCAGCGTGCTGCTCTCCAACCTGGCGCCGGTGCTGATCATGCCGCTCTTCAACAAATTCGTCCCGCTGGGCGACGAACATGCCGAACTGGCCGAGCGGCTGCTGCGCCTGGCCGAACAGGCGCACACGAAGGTACGTGGCGTCTTCAAGTTCGACATGTCACGCCGCACCAAATCTGCCAACGCCGCCCTGACTGGCATTGGCAACACGCGCCGCATCGTGCTGGGCGACACGCTGCTCGACGAGTTCACACCCGACGAGATCGAGACCGTGTTGGCGCACGAGTTGGGCCACCACGCGCACCGGGATATTCCTCTCTCGATCGGCTTTGGGACGCTGACCACGGCACTGAGCCTGTACCTAGCCTCACTGGCCCTGAACTGGTTCATCAGGAGCTTCGGCTTCAGCGGCCCCGCCGATATCGCCGGTCTGCCAGCCCTGGGTTTGATCCTGGGCGCCTACGGGTTAGTCACCATGCCGCTCGAGAACGCCTTTTCGCGCTGGCGCGAGAGCCTGGCGGACGACTACGCTTTGCAGGCCACCGGCAGACGCGAGGCCTTCGCCTCGGCCTTCACACGCCTGGCCAACCAGAACCTGGGCGAAGTGGATCCGGAGCCCTGGGTAGTCTGGCTGTTCCACTCCCACCCCCCGCTCGGTGAACGCATCGCAAAGGCGCGCCGGGACGGGTACTCAGGATAATTCCCACTATGCCAAAAGGACACCTGGTCATCCTGCAACCTTCAGGTCGGCGAGGCCGCGTGGACGAGGGCCTGAGCCTGCGTGAAGCTGCGCGCCAGCTGGGCGTGGAGATCGAATCGATCTGCGCCGAGAACGCCACCTGCGGCAAATGCAAGGTGGTCGTCGAAACGGGCGCCTTCGAGCGCTACGGCATCACATCCAAACGCGAGCACCTATCCCCGCCCGGGGAAGCCGAAATCGCCTACTTCAAGCGTCGGCCCAGGCTGCTGGCCGAGCAAGGCTGGGAGATCGGCCAGGTACGGTTGTCCTGCCAGGCCAGGGTCCTGGGCGACGTGCTCGTGCATGTCCCGGAAGAGAGCCGCGGCAACAAGCAGATCGTGCGCAAATCGGCAGTCGAACGCGAGATCGAGATCAAACCCTCCATCCGCAAGTATTACCTGGAACTGAAGCCGCCGGATCTGGAAAAGCCACTGGCCGATTGGGAACGCCTGGCCCAGGGCCTGGTGGTTACCATGGCACTGGTTCGGCGCGGCGAACAGGGCCTGCCCACAGCCGGAGATCTGACGATCGATTACAGCTGCCTGCGCGGACTGGCGGAGGCGCTGCGCGAGGAGGACTGGAAAATCACCGTCAGCCTGTGGCAGGATCGGGAAGTCCTGCGCGTGCAGCCCGGTTACGCGGAAGGCAGCTACGGCGCGGCGGTCGACATCGGCTCGACCACCATCGCGCTTTACCTGTGCGATCTGGAAACGGGCGCAATCCTGGCGGCCGAATCGGAGATGAATCCGCAGATCGTGTACGGGGAAGACGTCATGTCGCGCATCCAGTACGCCACCAGTGAGCCGGACGGCCTGGAGGTGCTGCACAAAGCAGTAATCAACACTCTGAACCAGTTGTTAAAGCGGGCAGTAAGGACGGCCAATCGATCCGCCGCTCAGCGGGGGGCTAAGCCCCCCGTCGAACATAAAATAACAAACGATGATATTCTGGAGATCGTCTTCGTGGGCAATACCACCATGCACCACCTGCTGCTGAACCTGCCGCCCCAGCATCTGGGACGCTCACCCTTCGTCCCGACCATCCACAGCGCATTGGACCTCAAGGCCCGCGAGTTGGGCTTAGGGTGCAATCCCTCGGCCAACGTGCACGTGCTGCCGACCATCGCCAGTTTCATCGGCGCCGACACCAGCGGGGTGTTGATCGCCGAGCAGCCGCATACGCAGGACCAGAACTGGCTGATCATTGACGTGGGCACCAACGCCGAACTGGTGCTGGGCAACCGCGACGGGCTGATCTGCACCTCCACGCCCACCGGACCGGCGCTGGAGGGCGCGCACATCGAATACGGCATGCGCGCCGCGCCCGGCGCCATCGAGCGCGTCGAGATCGACGCGGCCACGCTCGAACCGCGCGTCAGGATCATCGGCGAGGTCGAATGGAACCACGGCCTGGCCAAAGGCATCTGCGGCTCGGCCATCATCGATGCCGTGGCCGAGATGTTCCGGGCCGGCATCATCGATGCGCGCGGGCGCTTCAAGCCCGGACTTGAGTCCAGGCGCGTGCGCGAAGGGGAACACGGTCCCGAGTACGTCATCGCCTGGGCGGACCAGACCAGCATCGAGCGGGACATCCCCGTTTCCCTGAAGGACATCCGACAGATCCAGCTAGCCAAAGGCGCGTTGTACGTTGCGGCGCGAACGCTGCTGAAGGCAGCCGGGTTGGAGCGGCCGGACAAGCTCATATTGGCAGGCGGCTTCGGCAGCATCATTGACAAGACCAAAGCCATGGTGATCGGCATGATCCCCGACCTGCCGCTGGAGGACGTCTACGCAGTGGGCAACGCTGCCGGCGACGGCGCACGCATCGCGCTCTTGAACGTGGAGAAACGCCGCGAGGCCGCGAAAGTGGCCCGCACGGTGCGACGCTACGAGCTGCCAGCCGACCCCGAGTTCCAGAACCAGTTCATGTTGGCCATGAACTTCCCGCATATGAGCGACCCCTTCCCGCATATTGCGCATCTCATCCCGCCGCAGGAAGCCGATCCGATGGCTAAGAAACTTAAAGGAAAGTAAAATCAGTAAAGATGTCACTGAAAGCGGCCGCAGTTCCCTCAAGCAGCTCACACGAAGAGTGCTAAGGGGAGTGACCGATCGATTGGAGAGATCATGAATGCATTCCTGGAAAGGCTGAAGACTGGCGAGACCCTGGTCGCGGACGGCGCCACCGGCACCAACCTGCAGCGCATGGGGATCAAACCGGGCACGCCGCCCGAGGACCTGGTGATGGACGACCCCGACACCGTCCTGGAGCTGGCACGCGCCTTCGTTCAGGCCGGCTCGGATATCATCCTGACCTGTACGTTCGGCGGGACGCGGCTGCGCATGAAAGACTCAAAGTATGCGGAACGCGCCGCAGAAGTGAATGCGCGCGCCGTTGGGCTGGCACGGCAGGCGGCCTCAGAACGCCAGGGCGTGCTGGTGGCCGGCTCGATGGGCCCGACCGGCGCGCTGATGAAACCCTTCGGCCCGCTGACACCTGAAGAGGTCGCGGGGGCTTACGCCGAGCAAGCGGCAGCGCTAGCCGAAAGCGGCGCCGACCTGCTACTGATCGAGACCATGTTCGCCTTCGAAGAGGCGGACGCGGCCTTCGAAGGGGCGCGCTCCGTCAGCGATCTGCCCATTGTAGTCAGCTTTTCCTACGATCGCGGTACCCGCACCATGATGGGCGTCAAGCCGGCCGACGTGATCAAAAAATACCAGGAGAAGGGCGCTGCCCTGGTGGGCGCCAACTGCGGCACCACGCTGGAAAACATGGAAACGATCCTCAAGGAATACGCCGAGACCGCGCCGGGCACACCGCTGTGGGCCAAGCCCAACGCCGGCCTGCCGCGTATGGACGTGGAGACCGAAACCGCCGTGTACGACCTGACGCCTGAAGAAATGGGCGCGTACGCCCGAAAGTACGTGGCGCTGGGCGCGCGCGTGGTGGGCGGCTGCTGTGGGTCCACGCCCGGGCATGTGGCCGGAATCGTCAGGGCTGTCAAAAAACCTTAACCACAAAGGGCACGAAGGAACACAAAGAAGAAACCTTGGTGCCCTTCGTGATTAGCATGAACTCCCTCCGACGGATCATCCTTTCTCTTTTATCTGTAAAACGAGATGAATACCCGCCGGCCTTCTCCGGGCTGATCAGCGTCAGCGCGCCTGTCCTGGAAAGGGAAGGACTGGACTTTCATGAGACGCATCGCGACGCGACCAGGATGGCGCGGGCCGCGGCCAGCACCTACCGGGTTTGTGGGTTCGGGTCCGCCGTGCTGCCGTTGGATATGTGCGTGGAAGCCGAGGCGCTGGGCGCGCAGGTCGACTTCCGCGAGGGGGGACGAGCGGAATACCCGCGCGTGACGGCGTTTACTTACGAAAATGTAGCGGAATTCAACAAGAAGGGCATAAAGAACACGAAGATTCAAAATCAAAGAAGGATTCCGCTGGTGTGTGAGGCGCTCGAGTTATTGAAAGAAGACGTAGGGGGAGAGATCGTTCTGGGCGGCTACCTGCCAGGTCCGTTCACGCTGCTCTCGCTGCTGGTGGAGACGAGCGCGCTGCATCTTTCGATGCGCAAGGCGCCCCAGCAAGTACAGGCGGCGCTGGAGATCCTGGACCAGGCGCTGGCCGGTGTCGGCCATGCCTACCGACAGGCGGGCGCGGACTTCCTGACGGTGCACGAGATGGGCGGCTCGCCGGGCGTGCTGGGGCCAAAGCTGTTCGAGTCCGTTGTGCTGCCTCACTTGCAAACTCTGACTGCCGCGCTGCCGC
>CAZULT010000034.1:0-42334 GCA_964621295.1 uncultured Anaerolineaceae bacterium
AAGCCGGACTAGCTCCGATTGTCAATTTCGCGTCATTCAGCGTCTAGCGAGGGGGGACGTTCTTTGTCCCTGCGAGCGACGCTGAACTAGGCTTATAAAGAACTGTTCTACATATGATACCCAGTGATGAGTATTATACAGAAGATTTCTTTCTAAAAGCTTTTAGCTGGGATATAGAAAATACCTGTTGTTCATGCCAGGCTTCAGTCTCGAGGAATCGATCTCTGATTGCAATACTCGTTCATCTCCTTTAAACGCCCTGTGGCCGCACGGAGGCAGCCGCAGGGAGGCGGGTTTCGCTATTCAGTTGTAAGGGGCCCGTGGTTATGTGCAATGTGCAAATCGCCGTGGAAACGTTCACATTCTCGCCCAGAACTTTCGCGTTAAGCCGTGTAAATTTCACCGTCTTCGCCGAAAATGAGCGCGTTAAGGCCGTAAATATTGAAATTTAGGGCGAATATTCGCGCGGAGAGCCGTGGAAAGTTTCAACAATCCGCGTGGATTCGCGCGCGTGGCCCTGGGAAAGCTCGCATTCTGCCGCCGGGTCCGTCGTTCACGTCCTTACGGTTCGATCGGGTCGTCGGGGTACGCTTCGTTCCACAGGTCGGCGAGTTCTGCGATGCTCTTCCCGATGTTCTCGGCGTTGAGCCAACCACCACGGTAGTGGGTGTTGACGTTCTTTTTCACTTCCGGGTTGATGCGCACCTTGACCCTGATGGTGCCATTCTGTTTGCCGATCGGGCGGAAATGCGTGCCGTTGGGCAGGCGCACGACCGCGCCTTTGCGTAGGCCGTTTTCGATCTGCACGTCCAGCTCGTCGAGCACGGCTTTGACGCTGCCGCGGCTCTGGTTGGTGGCCTGCACGATATTCTCGATGAGTTCATCGGGCTTGATCGGCTTGACCGGTTCCAGTCGCGGGCCATAGGCTGTCCAGGCTTGGATTCGCTTTGCCATTGTCTACCTCCTTTGTATTGTTTGCTGCGCGGACTTCGGTCCGCGGGGTCCCAGAACTGCAGGCAGGCGCCTGCCTCCGGGTCGTGCCTTACCATGGCTTTCCGTGCGCCTCCTTTCTCTCGGGTTGAACTCCGGGCGCAGGCGCCTGCGCCGCGGGAGAACTCCTGGTTAAGACCTTCTTTCCGATAGAAAACGGGCATGGGGGCAGCATAGGGGAGAGGACTTTCCGTGATTCCCGCTCTCTACGTGTCATATAAACACATTCTTTCGGGCAAGAAAAAGCGGTCGCAGCCTGCCGACCGGCTTGCGCTGCACGTGCAGCGAAGGGAATATAGTGTTTTTAAGACGCCTACATTATACGGCTTCCGGGGACGTTTGTCAAATTAAGGAATTCTTTCACGAGCGATGCCCCTCACCTCGCGAAGCACCCTTTAGGGCGAATTCGGCGCCTTTCCGCATTTCGGGGAGGACGGGAGGGGGCACTGCGCTCAGCATGGCATGTCTTGGGTTGTGGTCAAGACTGTCGTGTTCTCTCGCGACGTGCGGGCGCGCAGTTCCTACGCCGTGTACGGCGCCCTCCCTGCGGGACCTGTAGCCAGGGTGGCCGGGAAGGAGGGTCACCTGACCTGGTTGGAGGCTTTCTGCATGCGCTGCAGGACCTGAAAAGCAGGCAGGTAATTGTTGCAGGAGGTCAACGCTCGTTTGAAATAGCCAACCGCGTTGGTATGGTTCTTCCCCGCAAGGTATCCCATACCTTCATCCAGCAGTAAGCCGGGGTGGTCTGGATACTTGCTCTTCAACGTTGCGAAGATCGGTGCCGCTTCCTGGTAACGGCCCTTGCGCGCCAGGGCATTGGCTCTGGCAAGGTCCCTCAAATATGGGTCGCGCCCTGTCAGGGATTTGATTTTGAGGTAAATGGAGGAAGGCACACCCAGCAGGAAGATCAGGTTGACCCAGAAAGTTTTCCAAAAGATTCGATCTGCGCAGTTGTCGCACACGAAGCGGCGCTTCCAAGAAAATCCGTAAGCAACCAGAAGAAAGTAAAAATAGAACTCCGTATAGCCTCTCACCCGGTCGAACATGCCGCACTCACCGCAGATCCGGTAAACGGACCCTTTGGTGCTGATCTTCCCCCCATGTGTAAAAACGGTCTCGCAGAAACGGCAGTAGGTGTAATGGGACTCGTTCAGCTCTGAAAGGTCGATGATGGCGTGGCATTCCGGGCAGACCGCAAACCGGAAAAGACCACCTTTGCCGGCATCCATGAGCCGTCCCCGGTTGGCTTCCGCGTTCCGGCTAGAACAGATCCTGTCGATATGCCGTTCCAGATTCAGGGCCGGGACTCTGGACACCTCGATCGCCAGCATGTTCCCTTTCATGACTGCCTTGGAGAGTTTCTTCCCCCAGCTTCTTTTGGGTGACAAGGCCATCAGCAGCCGGTTATTGCGAACGGTGGTGTCCGCGATTTCGTCATAGCCCAGGGTGTCTTCTCCCAGGATCAGGGCCTGTCCCGTCGCTTTCCCGGGTTGATTTAAGAGCCCGGAAGTCCGCCCCCCCACTACGTAGCGGAACTTGAAACTTTTGTCAGCGGCCGGTTCCACCTGTGGGATTTCCATGGGAACCTGGGGTGGTTCCTGGGTTGTGAACGCATAGGAGGTCGGCTGTGTTTGAGGCAAACGGGCAAGCCCCCGCTTAGCGGTTTCGTTGTCCGGGTTGTATTTCAGCACCTCCTCGAGACATTCCCGGCGCAGATCGTCTGTATCTACCGCAGCCGACATCCATAGCCAGGCAAGTTCGTTTCTGGGATCGGCTTTCAGGATTTCTGTCAGAAGTTGTTTCCCAACGGTCTTATTCCCGGATTTGATGTGCTGGATGGCTTCCGATAGCTTATCTGTCATTTCTGCGCTCCTGAGGATGCAATGGTAGTAGAAATTCGACCAGGTGCCCAAAGGTCCGCGTTCACAGGGTACGCTGTGAGCGCACCGGCTGGTGGATGGGCGCGGACCATTTCTCATTATACGGAGGTTTGATCAGGGAAAGCATTGCTTCTTCATTTCTCCCCTCTTCGGCACCCCTCTCCCATTTGTGCCCCGCCAAGAGCAACGGGAGGAAAATGGGGGAGGCACAGCGCCTGGAATCTAGAAATCGTCCTTCTCCAGGGCGCTCAGGATTGCAAGTACCACGTTATTCGTGTGATCGATGACTTCATGGTTCCAGAAACGCAGCACCTTATAGCCCTGCGATTCCAGGAAGACTGTCCTATCCTGGTCGTACGTTTCCTGATCCAGGTGCTGGCTACCGTCCAGCTCGACGACAAGTTTAGCTTTGGGAGAACAGAAATCGGTGATGAAATCGCCGATGGTATGCTGGCGGCGAAAGCTGACTCCAAGCTGGTTATTCCGGAGTCGTGCCCAAAGTCTAGCCTCGGTAGGCGTGGGTTCTTTGCGCAGCCTGGTCGCGAGATGTCTTGTGTTGCTCCTTCGTGGGCACGGTATTGATCCTTCTTTTCAACTCCCCTCTTAGGCTCCCTCCCCCAAATTTGGCGCTTTTCCGCATTTGGGGGAGGTTGGGAAGGGGCCTTAGAAGCTCCCTTTCCCCTTATACTTGCTCTCTTGCTCTCCTGCATTCCGCGCACGGGCACAGCGCGCGCAGGTAATGCCAGTTGTAGATGCCGTAGTCGTGGCCGTCCTCCCATACGATCGAGAGCGCATACGAGCCGACCGCCACCACGTTTACCAGGCGGTTGGCGGCTGATTCAGGCGGCTGCAACTCGAAGACGTGCTCATCGGGCTCGGGACCCATGTTCTCGTGTCCTCCACGGCAGGAGGCGCACGGGCAGGCTGCGCGCAGCAAGCCGAACGGGTAGACGCTGGTGTGGCCATCTCCCCAGGTCACGGTCAGTTCGTGGGCACTCTTGTTCGCGGTAATGCCGGTCGGTCTCTCGTTCATGCGTACTCCATGGTTTCGTCTACGGGGAAGGGATCGGGCTCAGGAAGTCGGCTGCGGCCCAGCCGGCGCGCGCCTCGTCGTAGGGCGCCACCAGGTACCACCAGACGTAATCGTCCGCTTCCTGCGGTCCCTCGCGCACCTCGAAGACCTCCTCGGCATAGCCCAGGAAGAGCGGCTCACCCGAAAGGCCCGGAGCAGCGCGCAGGCGCAGCGGGTCGCCTTCGGTGCCGCTGATTTGCACGTAGCCGCCCACGCCGATCACGTCCGGAGCCAGAGTGGCGGTGCCGGCCAGCAACGGGTCCGGGGTGGCAGTGGCGGGCGCGTCCGGCGTGGAGCTGGGGGCCGGGATAATGGTCAGGTCGGCGGGCACGAAGCCGAGTTCGCGTTGGGGATCGGGGCGCGACCAGCCGATCGAAAGCAGCGTGATCACGATCAATATCCCGGCAATGCCGGCGGCTGCCACCAGCACGCGCGTGTTCAACAGGGAAGTCCAGTCAGTGCGATTCATCGTATCAATCTGCCTGTCTGAGCAATTTGAGCGCTTTGGGCGGCATGAGTACTTTGAGCACGCGTCGCTCCACGGTGATATGTGCCTCCTGCGCGGCCGCCTTGGGCTCGGCGTCCATGTGGATGAAGAAGGGCGCTTCGGCCTGAAGGTGCAGTTCCTGGAAGGCGATGCGCTGCACGTCATGTGAGTTGACGTGGTGCCCGCGCCACAGGTCGTAGGCGTGGCGGAAAGCGTCCGCCAGGCTGTCGCCGCCGAAGAGCCACAGGTCGAGCAGGCCATCGTCCAGGTAGGCGTTCGGCGAAAGCTCCGAATGCCCGCCCATGTAGCGCCGGATGTTGTTGGCTACCGCCAGGATGTACTGACCCTCTACCTGCCGGCCGTCCGCCTGCAGGCGCAGGCGCAGTCCGCGCCACTGGCTGGCTTCGCGGATGGTGGAGGCGGCGTACTCGGGCACCGCAAAGAACTTTTCGATGCGCGCGCGCGGCTCGATGGCATGGATGGCCATGGCGTCCAGGCCCATGCCGGCCCACATCATGAAGGAGTGCTCGTTGCAGCGGCCCATGTCCACGCGGAAGACCGGCGCGTCCGACAGCAGGCGGGCGTTTGTTCGCAGGCGGCCCCAGTGGAACCAGGAGAAGGACGGCAGCCCCAGCTCCTGCGCCCAAACGTTAGAGGTGCCGGCAGGCAACACGCCTAGAGCAGTCTCCGAGCCGCGCAGGCCGCTGGCGACCTGGCCGACCGTGCCATCCCCGCCGATGGCGAAAACCGCCCCATCGCCCCGTTCAGCCGCCTCGCTTGCCAGTTGCACGGCATGCTCGCCGCTCTGCGTAGCGGCCGAATCTACCTCCCAGCCGGAGCCGGACAACTCTTTCTCGACAGAGCGCACGAAGGACCTGACCGGGAAACGCCCGGCGGCCGGGTTGTAGACGATCAAGGCTTTGCGCATGCAGGGGATTATACACTGAGCGAGAGGGCCTTCAGAAGCATGACAAAATGCAGAGACGCTTCTTGGGGAGTGGCACAATACGTGCAGGATGAAGAAGCAAAGCGCAATTCCGGATGATATAATCGATTTCGCTATGGACGAAGGTGCCCTGCTCAACAACCGCTACCGCCTGCTGCAGAAGGTCGGCTCGGGCGGCATGGCGGAGGTCTTCCGCGCGCGCGATGCCATGCTCGAACGCTACGTGGCCATCAAGGTCCTGCGCCCCGATTACACCGGCAACGAAGCCTTCCAGGAGCGCTTCCGCCAGGAAGCGCGCGCGGCGGCCAACCTGTCGCACCCCAACATCGTCACCGTGCACGATTTTGGGTTGGACCAGGGCCGCCTGTTCATCGTCATGGAGCACGTGCCCGGCTCCGACCTGAAAAGCCTGCTGCGCCAGCGCGGTCGCTTCAGCATCGAGGAGGCTATCCCGTTGCTGGTGCAGGCCTGCGCCGGCATCGGCTACGCCCACCGCGCCGGGTTGATCCACTGCGATGTCAAGCCGCACAACATGCTGGTCACGCCGGACCGGCGCCTGAAGGTGACGGACTTTGGCATCGCGCGCGCGCTGGCCACCATCCACCCCGAGGAGCGCAGCGACGTAGTGTGGGGCTCCCCGCAGTACTTCTCGCCCGAGCAGGCGGCCGGCGAGCCGCCTTCTCCGGCCTCGGACGTGTACTCCCTGGGGATCGTGCTCTACGAGACCCTGACCGGCTCGCTGCCTTTTAGCGCGGCGACACCTGAGGAGCTCGGACGGATGCACCTCGAGGCGGCCCCGCAGCCCATCGTGGAGTACTTGCCGGAAGTGCCGGATGCGCTGGCGCAGATCGTCGACAAGGTGCTCTCGAAAGAGCCTTCGGCGCGCTACCGCACCGCGGACCAGTTCGGCCGCGTGCTGCTGAAGTTCGGCACACAGCGCAACACCCCGCCTACCCTGACGCTGACCCCAGAGGCTTCCTCCACTTACATCGAGCCGGAAGACGGGACCTTCCGCGCTCCGGCTGCACGGGAGCTGGACATCGACTGGCTCTCGGTGGTGCTGGGCCTGCTGGCCCTCATCACGATCGGCGGACTGATCCCATTCTGGATGTGGGTCTATTTCACCTACAATCCCCCCATTCGTTGATGAGCGATCCCTTCGTCATCGCCCCCTCCATCCTTTCAGCGGACTTCCTTCATCTAGAACAGGAGCTACTGACCTGCCAGTCGGCCGGCGCCGACTGGATCCACGTGGACGTGATGGACGGGCACTTCGTGCCCAACCTGACGATGGGGCCCTTCATCGTCCGGCATTGCCGCCGCGCCACGAACCTGCCGCTGGACGTGCACCTGATGGTCAAACGGCCGGAGCCCCTGCTGCAGGCCTTCGCGGAGGCGGGCGCCTCGCACCTGACGGTGCATGTCGAGACCTGCCCGCACCTGCACCGTACACTGCAGGACATACGCTCATTGGGATGTAAGGCAGGTGTGACGCTCAATCCCGCTACGCCGGCCTCTTCCATCTTCCAGGCACTGCCGTTCGTGGACCTGGTGCTGGTGATGAGTGTGGATCCGGGTTTCTCGGGCGGGGTTTACATTCCGGAAATGGTCGGCAAGGTGGCGGAGATCCGCGCCCGGCTGGACGAGATCGGTTCCTCGGCCTGGTTGGAAGTGGACGGCGGCATTACCCCCAAGACACTGCCGCAGATGCGGGCTGCCGGGGCGAATGCCTTTGTGTCGGCTACGGCGGTCTTCAAGCACCCGGCGGGCATTGCGACAGGCATTGCTTCATTGCGGGAAGCGTAATTACCTCACCTATGTCCCTGCTCTGTTTAAGAGAGACTGAGGAAGAAACAAAAAAATCACGGCAAAGGCCGCGATTTTTTATCGGTGAGGAAGAAGGGCAGGTCAGGCTTTGGTCTTGGTCATGGTGCGAATGCATTTGGTGCACAGCATCTTCTTGACCTTGCGCTTGCCCTCGAAGACCGTCACCTTCTGCAGGTTCGGTTTGAACGAGCGGTTGGTGGCGCGCATCGAGAACGACCGGTTATGGCCGAACGTTGTCGTTTTTCCGCAGTGAGCGCACTTTGCCATCGGGGATGATCCTTTCTTGCTATAATTCCGGCGTACACGCTCGTGTTTACGAGCACAGCATTCTACCATACAACGTATCCTTCTACAAGACGGATTGTTAATAAAAATCAGAGGACAGATTCATGGGCGAAGAAACCACATCTCTCGGAAGCATCAACATTTCACCCGGCGCGGTGGCTACCATCGCTTACCATGCCACGCTCGAATCCTATGGTGTGGTGGGGCTGGCCCCCAGGAATTTTGCGGAGGGTCTGGCCGCTACCATTACGCGTGAACCGACGCGCGGTGTCTCTGTGGAATACGACGGCGAGAACATTGATATCGCGATCAATATTATCGTGGAGTACGGCACACGCATCACCTCGGTGGCCAGTAGCGTGGCCAACACGGTGCGTTTCCACGTCGAAAAGGCCCTGGGGTTGCGCGTCAACACCATCAACGTCCACGTTGCCGGGTTGCGCGTCAGCAACACGGATTGATCCCGCGCAGCAGGAGAGGCAGAATGGGTTTGGATTCCCCGGAGACTCAGAAAAGGCTGGATAAATTCCGCAAAGCGCCCGTCGATGGACAGGCGCTCAAACGCCTGGTGGAAGCCGGGTTGACCTGGTTGCGCACCAACCAGCAGATCGTGAACGCGCTCAATGTGTTCCCAGTGCCGGATGGCGATACCGGCACCAACATGGTGCTGACCATGCAATCGGCTTACAACGAGATCAATGACCTGGGCCACCGCAACGTGGGCGAGATGGCCGCGGCTGTTTCGCAGGGCGCCTTAATGGGCGCACGCGGCAACTCTGGCGTGATCCTTTCGCAGTTGTGGCGCGGGTTTTCACGCAGCCTGCAGGGCCAGGAATTTCTGGATGTTTCGGGGTTGGTGCGCGCTTTTGCAGAAGCACGGGATACGGCCTACAAGGGTGTGGTACGCCCGGTGGAGGGCACTATCCTGACTGTGGCCAAGGATATCGCTGCTGCCGCGCAGGAGAACTTCTCGTCCCTCAAGGATCCGATTGAGATCCTGGCTTTGTCCGTGAAGGCGGCGGGCGAATCGGTCGAACGGACCCCGGAGTTGCTGCCGGTGCTCAAGCAGGCAGGCGTGGTCGACTCGGGGGGTAAGGGGTTGTTTTTCATCCTGGAAGGCATGTTGCGTCATGTCTACGGTGAGCCGCTGGATACACCTCTGGTCTCGGTGCAGGCACTCTCCGCCATGAACCTGGAGAGTGCTATGGAAGAAGTCGAAGAAGGTCAGGATTATGAAGTGGTCGTGGATTTCTACCCGGGGAGCGAATTGAACCTGCCGGTGTTTTACGGGGCGTTGGAAAGCATGGGCACCTCCATCCAGGTAGGCGAGGGCGAAGGCATGTATCGCATGCACATCCACGTGCCGCTGGAAAAGCGTTACGAACCGATCGACTACATCATGGGGCTGGGGACCATCACAAAGGTGGCCATGGAGAACCTGGTGGCCCAGATGGATGAAATCGATCAGCGCACCAAGGGCGATTATTTCGAACTGGCCAATGTGGAGCCGGGGCAGATCGCGGTGGTGACGGTTTCGCCGGGGCCGGGTTTGAGTCGCATCTTTGCCAGCCTGGGCGTGGCAGCCATCGTCGAAGGCGGGCAGACCATGAACCCCAGCACGCAGGAGATCCTGGCCGCGTTCGAGAACCTTCCGACCGACAAGGTCGTCATCCTGCCCAACAACAAGAACATCCTGATGGCCTCCAATCAGGCCAAAGAAGTAACCGTCAAGAACGTCTCTGTCATCCCCAGCCGCACCATCCCGCAGGGCTTGGCGGCTATGCTGTCCTTCAATCCGGACGGCGAGCCGGAAGCTGTGGCGGAGAAGATGAACAGGTCCCTGGCGCTGGTGCAATCCGGGGAAGTGACGATTGCCACCCGTTCGGTGGAGATCGACGGCGTGATGGTGGAAAAAGACCAGGTAATCGCCCTGCTGGATGGCAAGCTGGTGCTATCCGCAAAGACGGTCGAGAAGGCCTGCCTGGGCCTTTTAAAGAAAGCCAAAGCCGAGCAGCACGAACTGGTCACCCTGTTTTTTGGGGAAGACCTGTCGAACGTGGAAGCCAACCTGATCGCCGATAAGGTGCGCAAGGCCTACCCGGGGCAGGAGATCGAGGTCCAGGACGGCGGGCAGCCGCACTACCAGTTCATTCTCTCCGTCGAATGAGGGTTGCAAGTCCCCTCCTCCTACTTCGCGCATGCAGTGGGCGCGATACCCCTTCAAGCAGACCTGAATGAAGATTGGTTTTGTGACCGACTCCACCTCAGATCTCCCCGAGGGGCTGGTGCAGACACATGGCATCGAGGTCGTCCCGGCCGTGCTGGTCGTGGATGGGGTGAGCTATGCGGACGGAGAGGGCCTGACGCGCGAGACCTTTTACACCCGCCTGCCTCATATGAAGAACCCACCCTCCACCGCAACGCCCTCGACCGGCGAATTCGCCGAACGGTTTGAAAAGCTGTTTGCTGCGGGTTGCGAGCATGTGCTTGCCATTCATGCCGCCCACCAGTTGACCAACATTGTCAATACATCACGACTGGCAGCCGAGAGCTTCGGCGAGCGCGTCACGGTGCTCGATAGCGGTTCGCTGACTTTGGGGCTGGGTTTCCAGGTGCTGGCGGCGGTGGAAGCGGTTGCGCAAGGCCTGAGGTTGCCCGAGATCCTGGCTACACTCGACTCGCTGCGCAGCCGCCTGCAAGTCGTGGCGGCCCTGGACACAATGGAGTATCTCAAACGCAGCGGGCGCATTCCGGGCACAGTCGCCGCGCTGGGCGGTCTGCTGCGTGTCAAACCTGTGGTGGAGTTGCGCGACGGTGAGGTCAAACCGCTGGGCGCGGTGCGCACGACCCGTCAGGGAGGCACACGCCTGCTGGGGGCGCTTCAGGCCATGGGTTCGCTTGAACGCTTGGCCATCCTGCACACCAACGCCGAGGCTCGCGCGAAGGAATTGATCCGCGAGTTGATGGCGGGCGCCAGCCAGTCAGTGCCGCGCGAGGTGATGATCGTCAATGTCACCACCGTCATCGGCACACATGTGGGGCCTAACGGGCTGGGGTTTGCCGCGATTCGGGGCTGAGGTTCACCGGGTCCGCCATGATACAATTGCGCCATGCAGCCAGCTTTAGAGAAGCTTCGCAAATTCTTCCGCCTGGAACATCAAAACGGCTATACCGATACAGCGATCATTGGCGGGCTGGCCAAGATGCTCGACTATTGGGAGGGGGAAGCCCGCGCGGAGGGGATTGAAGAGGAGATCGTCCAGGCCGTGGTGGAGCGTTTGCAATCGTACGCGCACCTGGCGCCTGAATCGCGTGCAGAATCCCTGCAAGGACTGTGGAAGCGCATCCAGGAAAGCTACCCGGATAGCGACACCCCGTCCTCCAAGCGTCCCGTTTCGGAACCAAAACCGCCCCCAAAAAAGCAGAAAGAAAAGGTGCCCGAAAGAGCACCGACGAAGGCCACCCCCCGTGGCCGCGCTGAAACTGCGCCGGGCGGGAAGACCTCGGCCACCCCGGCCGCGCTGGAGGCCGACCTGACCGTCTTGCAGGGCGTTGGTCCGCGCCACGCGCAGACCCTGGGGAAACTCGGCCTGCATACCCTTGGGGATATGCTTTACTATTTTCCGCGCCGGTACGAAGACTACAGCCAGCTTAAACCCATCAAAAGTCTGTGGTATGGCGAGCAGGTCACTGTCATCGGCATGGTGGATTCGGTTCACACACGCCCGATCAAAGGCGGAAAGCAGCAACTGGTAGAAGCCGTACTCTCGGATGGTACAGGCGCGCTCAGGCTATCCTGGTTCAACCAGCCCTGGATAGCCAACCGCTTGAAGGGCGGTGCGGCCATTTCTGTCTCAGGGAGGATCGAGCAGTACTTGGGCCGCCTGGTGATGAACAATCCTGATTGGGAACCGGTTGAAACTGAGAACTTGCATACCAATCGCATTGTACCGATCTATTCCCTGACAGAGAAGGTCACCCAGAAGTGGCTGCGCAATTTGATGAACCAGGTCGTCACCCACTGGGCTCCGCGTGTGACCGATCACCTGCCGGAGGGTCTGCGCGCCTCAGCTGACCTGCTGGAACTTGGGGATGCATTGTTGCAGGCGCACTTCCCAGACTCGCAGGAGATCCTGAAGTCCGCACGCGAACGGCTGGCGTTTGACGAGATCTTCTTCCTGCAGGTGGGCGTACTGCAACAAAAACGCGAGTGGCAATCCGTTACGGCGCGTATTTTCGATGTGCCGGATGAATGGATCGAAGCGCGCGTGGCAGGGCTGCCGTTCGAACTTACCGGCGCGCAAAGCCGCGCCCTGTCTGATCTGCTGGTGGACCTGGGCTCCGGACGCCCGATGAACCGCCTGTTGCAAGGGGATGTAGGCTCCGGCAAGACGGTCGTGGCCGTGCTGGCGGCGGCCATCGTCACGCATGCCGGTGCGCAGGCGGCAGTCATGGCGCCCACCTCGATTTTAGCAGAACAGCATTTCCAGACCTTCTCGCAGTTGCTCTCGGGTGAAGGCGGGTTACTACCGGAAGAAGCGGTCCGCCTGTTAATCGGGGACACGCCCCAGGCAGAGAAAGAAGCCATCCGCGCCGGTCTGGAGGACGGCAGTGTCAAGGTCGTGGTGGGAACGCACGCGCTTTTGGAGGATCCGGTTCAATTCCACGATTTGCAACTGGCAGTGATCGATGAGCAGCATCGCTTCGGTGTGGAGCAGCGGGCGGCGCTGCGCACCAAAGGGAGTACACCCCACCTGCTGGTCATGACCGCTACCCCTATTCCGCGCTCGCTGGCATTGACGCTCTATGGTGACCTTGATCTGAGCGTAATGGACGAAATGCCTGCCGGGCGGCAGCCGGTGGCCACACATGTCTTGTTACCCAAAGAGCGCGAACGCGCCTACTCACTGATCCGTTCGCAGATCAAAGCCGGCGCGCAGGCTTTTATCATTTATCCCTTGATCGAGGAGAGCGAAAACATCGACGCGCGCGCGGCAGTAGATGATTACGAGACGCTTTCGACCGAGATATTCCCGGAGCTGGAATTGGGGTTGTTGCATGGACGCCTGCGCGCAGACGAGAAGGACGAGGTCATGCGCAAGTTCCGCGACAGGCAGTACCATATCCTGGTCTCGACCACGGTCGTGGAGGTGGGGGTGGACGTACCCAATGCCAGTGTCATGATGATCGAAGGGGCCAACCGCTTTGGTCTGGCGCAACTGCACCAGCTGCGCGGGCGCGTCGGGCGCGGCTCCGACCAGTCGTATTGTCTGCTCATCCCTGACCACGAGGATGCGGCGGAGAATGAGCGCCTGCAGGCCATGACTGAGAGCGGCGATGGGTTTGTACTGGCAGAGCGCGACCTGCAGCAGCGCGGCCCGGGTGAATTCCTGGGCACACGCCAATCGGGGTATACCAGCGGATTGCAGATGGCAAGCCTTACAGACCTGGCTATGATCGAGAAAGCGCGCTCGCACGCGCTAAAACTATTCGAGCAGGATGCTGGATTGGAGAAACCCGAACACGCCCTGCTGGCAGAAGCGCTGGGCCGCTTCTGGGGGGACGGGAAGGGAGATGTTTCCTGATGGTACGCGCGCTGTTTCCTGGGACGTTTGACCCGATCCATTACGGGCACATGGATATCGCCGAGCGAGCCTCGCGACTGTTCGATGAATTGGTCGTTGCCGTCTACGACCGGCCTGCCAAATCATTGTTCTTTTCCCCAGAGGAACGCATCTCGCTCGTTGAGCAGGCTGTTGGGGGCAATCCCAAGATCAGGGTCACCGGTTACAGCAATCTGACGGTAGATTTTGCGCGCAAGGTGGGCGCCCAGGTCATCGTGCGCGGCTTGCGGGTCTTCTCGGATTTCGAGTTTGAATTCCGCATGGCTCTGGCAAACCACCGCCTCTCGCCCGATATCGAATATATGGCCTTGATCACTGCGGAAGAACACACCTTCCTTTCTTCCACGACGGTACGAGAGATCGCCTCCTTGGGCGGGGATGTATCGAGCATGGTTCCTCCCTTCGTCGGGAAGGCGCTCAAGAAAACGCTCAAAAATATGGGGGACCAGGACTTCCCGAATGCGCTCAGGGATTAAAAATCGGATAGAATTAGGGTATCCGTGGTTGGAATACGGAGGAGTCTATGGACATCCTGCAATTAATTGACCGGCTGGAAGAACTTTTCAACGAGGGGAAGGCCATCCCGTTCACCCATACGGTAGCGGTGGACGAGGACCGTATGCTGGATATCATCGACCAGATGCGCATCGCCATCCCGGAGGAAGTGAAAAAAGCGCAGCAGCTGCTTTCGCAGCGCGACCGCATCATGGCGCAGGCGCAAGAAGAAGCCAACCGCACCATCGAACTGGCTCGCGAGAAAGCCGACGGGCTGATCACAAAGGATGGGGTTGTCCAGGAAGCCCAGCGGCGGGCGGAACAGATCGTTGGCCAGGCGCGCGCGGATGCCGAAGCTACCCGCCACGATGCAGATGACTACGTGCTCGAAACGCTGGCTCGTTTGCAGGATGAAATGGAGCGCACGATGGTGCAGGTCCGGAATGGGATACGCACGCTGGAAGAAGAGCGCATGCGGAAGGTTCCCGCCCCCTCTGCAGGGCAGGCGGCCCCCAAGTCTGGCGAAGGCAAGAAATAACAATACCTGATCGATAAACTCACCCCGTGATATCACGGGGTGAGTTTCGTTTTGGCAGGTTTTCTTATGGGTTAATCGTGGTCTGCTTTCGGGGCAGTCGAAGATTTTCGCCCGTACAGGTACAGCGCGATCGGGTTTTGTTCGACGAAGATGCTGTAAAAGGCCAGGGACAGTCCCACGCTTACCAGAAAGGCAACCACGGTCGCAACGATTTGCGAACCGGTGACCTGCAGGATCTTGTTGTTCCAGAACTCCTGGATGGGCACATGAAAGATCAGGATGAACAAGGAAGCCTGGCCGATATAGGCCAATGGGGAGGCGAGCAGGGCGCTGCGACTCTCGATGAGTTTTGAGAGGGAGAATGTGAAGAGGATGCCCAGGATCGCTCGAGTCGTATTCACAAAGAACAGGGGGAATAGCCGGGTATTCAGATCGATGGTCTGGGGAATAAGGAAGGCAGTGAGGACCAGGATCCCGCCTGTACCCAGCGTAAACCAGTGGTTGCTAAACATGCGGTTGGAGGCGCATTGCCTTATTTCACTCCCCAGCAGGTAATAGAAACCCGTCAGCAGCACCAGATCAAGGCTGTAAGGCAGGCCAAATAGCTGGTATTGTTTTCCGAAAAGCGAGAGCGCATACGGGTAGAACGCGTCCAGGAAATATACCCCAACGGCAGCCACCCCCAACAGCAGCAGCCAGCGCATCCAACGGTTGTGTATACGCCGGAGAAGCAAACGCTGCAGGAGGAAGGCGAACAGGCTGGTAACGAACAGGCTTGGCAGGAACCAGAGTTGTACCCAATCGATGTACAGGCCGCTGGCGTACATGGCTTTCCCTATCCGTCCCAGGGCCGTCTTGAAGCTCATGTTGCTGAAGGAAACCGACGTCGTATAGATCAACAGGATCGTGAACAGGTACGGTTTCAGGATGCTGTTGAATCTCTTTCCGAAAAATGTGAAAACGGGTAGCCCGCTATCGAGGAAATAACCGGATAGGAAGAAGAACAGGGGCATGTGGAACGAATAGATGAAGCGATAGAGGGGGATGGATACCAGCGCAAGGTCATTGTGTGCCATTACCACCAGCAAGATGCCGATACCCTTGGCGATATCCAGATAGACAATCCGCCCGGATGGATTATCCGTGACCATGGCTCTGATTGTACCCGAACTCAAAAGTGGGCATTCCCGTGAAACCAGTCTTGAGGCGCATCAGGCTGCCCGAATATCGGAAGGCCGTTAAGTCTGCCGCACTCAATCCAGTACGAGCCGAGGTGATGTAGAGTTCGTCCAGGTCGTCTCCGCCGAACACGCAGGAGGTGACCTGCCTGGCCGGCAATGGGATTTGCCCGACAAGTTGCCCGGTGCGGGGATCCCAGCGGGTGACCTGCGCGCCGCCCCACATGGCGATCCACAGGTTGCCCTGTGTGTCGGAGGTCATGCCGTCCGGCCACCCCAGTGCTTGAGGCACGGTCAGTACCACCCTGGGATCGTGGAGCTGGCCGGAGTCCAGGACGTAATCGAAAGCCCTGACCTGGCGGGTAGGCGTGTCGATGTAGTAAAAGGTCTTGAAATCCGGGCTCCAGGCCAGGCCGTTTGAAATGCGGATGCCTGTCAGCAGGGTGGCGACTCGCGTACCGTCGAAGGCGTAGAGCGCTCCGCTGGCCTCTTTTTCGTTCATGTCCATCGTCCCGGCCAGGAAGCGGCCGCGCGGGTCGCACTTGCCGTCGTTGAAGCGGTTGTTCGCTGTTTCTGTGATGGTCCCCAGGACGGTCGTACTGGCGGCGGCGATGTCCAGGCGGGTGAAAGACTGGCGTCCTCCGGGCGCGCTCAGGGCCAGGACCAGGCTCCTGTCTGAGCAAGGCGCAACGCACCCGGGTGTATGCTCCAGCTGAAGATGGTCGCGCTGGCCCTCGCGGTAGATATGCAGGCGTTTCTTGAGGATATCCACCCAATAGAGCGCCCCGGTTCTGGCATCCCAGGCGGGGCCTTCACCCAGTTCAGCCTGTGCCTCGTGGAGGATTTCGACGTCCACTACAACCAGTCACGCCTGTAGAAGATGTAAGCCGCGATACTGGTCAGCACCAGAGAAACGATAAAGATCACCAGAAAAGCATAGGGATGGCTATCGCCTGGCAGGCTGACGTTCATGCCGTAAAAGGAAGCCACCAGCGTCGGCAGACTGACCACAATGGTGAGCGTCGCCAGGACCTTCATGACGGCGTTAAGGTTGTTGGAGATGATAGAGGCAAAGGCGTCCATCGTGCCGCTTAGGATTTCGGCGTTGATGTTGGTCATCTGGATGGCTTGCTGGTTTTCCGTGATCACGTCTTCGAGCAGGTCCTCATCCTCTTCGTACTGGTTAAACATGCGCATACGCTGCAGGCGTTCCATCATCACTTCATTGGAATGCAGGGCGGTGGTGAAGTACACCATGCTCTTTTGGAACTTCAGGAGCTCCAGGAGTTCGCGGTTGCGGGTGGATTTTTGAAGCTGGTCCTCGACACGATCCACTGAGCGCGTGATCTCGCGCAAGTAGGTGAGGTAGCGCGTTGCGGTTTCGAGCAGAACGTAAAGCACGAAGCGATAGCGCTTTGCGGTCTTAAAACCGCGGTATTTCCCGTCGGTAAGGATGCGAGTGATCTGGCTCTCATGACGGCAAATTGTGGCGATCAGATTGTCCTTAATGATGATGCCTATTGGCGTGGTGGTATAGGGGATGTCGTGGGTTTCCCCCTGAAAATGCGGGATGCGGATCAGAATGAGCGTGTAGCCCTCATCTCGTTCCACACGGGGCATTTCGTCCTGGTCCAGAGAATAAGTGATCAGCTCCGGCTCGATCCCCCAATCCACCAGCCGGGCAATCTCCTGCTGGTCCGGGTCGATCGCATTGATCCAGCAGCCGTTGGTGGTATTTTCTAGAGTCTGTAGGCCTTCAGGGGTGGTCCTATAGATGGTGAGCATGTCAGCCTCCTGTGCGTGCGGTCACGTCAGGCAGGAGCCTTGCAGCCCTCCGTGAACTTTTCGAGCAAATTGAATCCATGCCGACCACCCGGCGGGGTACTGGGCGGTTGTTTCTCTGAAGAGGAACGATCTTCTTCCTGGCAAACCATAGTACAGATCCATGCCATTTGCGGCATTCGAGCCTATTTTACGCCTGATAGCCGAATCTCACAACCGGCCCAGGCTCTTGACAAAAAGAACAAACGTTCTATAATAAGAACAACTAACCTTATGCTTTGCATGGTCTTACCCAAAGGAGGTTGCCATGAACCGTTCATTGAATATTCGTTTGTTGCCCTTCCTGCAGGGCGCAGCCCTGCGACGCGGTATGGTATTCGGAGGTATCCTGCTTGGGGCCCTGCTGGCTTTCGAGGTCTTCAACTACTCGACCACCGATTTCGCCTTGCGTGACGTGTTGGGCGATCTGCAATTTGCGGGATTGCGCTGGTCGACGATCCTCTCTCTGGCGTTCTGCGGGATCGACTTTGCCGGCATTGCGCGCCTTTTTACACCTGAAACCGGGAAGAACGAGCCGGCTGAAGTCTGGTACCTGTTTGGGGCCTGGCTGCTGGCAGCTGCCATGAACGCGATCCTGACCTGGTGGGGTGTTTCGATCGCGGTGCTGAGTCATACTTCGGCGGGGGGCATTCTGCTGGGGCAGACCACCATGACCAGGGTCGTACCTGTGTTCGTGGCGGTCATGGTGTGGGTGATCCGCATCCTGATCATTGGTACGTTCTCGATCGCCGGTGAGAACCTGTTCAGCCAGACAGAATCACACGCGCGCCCCGCTCGGTCTGCTCGTCCGGCCGCGGTCGCACAGCGCGTCACACCGCCTGCCTTCGTGCGCCCTGCGCCGCGGCCGCTCTCGACCGCGCCCAGACCCCGGCCTTCCGTCGCCGACCCGAGTTACCATCCGGTAGGGGTGAGCGCCAAGCCTTCTGCGGATGAGCGCCCCCGGCGATAAAAGAATATATAACCCATATGAATAATAAGGCGGCCCGAGAGGCCGCCTTTTGCTTTCACAAATTACGTGGATCATTAGCCTATATCATTCAGGATTGCCTGCCCGTCGGTGAGAATGTACAGGCTGCGAGGCGCTTTGGATCGCGCATCATAGATGAAGTCGGTGACATAATAGCCAGAGGCAAAGGCTGTTTCGAAGACCTCGCGCGCAAAGTAGCGCCAGTCCCGGGCCAGGGACAGGTCCGCGGCTTTCAACGCGTCGAAATCCGGCGGGATTTCTGCCAGCAGCAGCGGCGTGGCGGGCGGCGTGAAATGCTCCGGCACAAGCAGCCAGCCGTCGGGTCCGGTTTGCGGGTGGTACAAAGGTTCCAGTCCGGCTTTGTTGACGTTGGAGAGCCTGAGCGTACCGCGCGCGCGCTTGCCCAGCCGCTGTTCCACCCGGCGCGTGGTCAGCCACCAGTCCACCTGGAAGCGATCCGTCGGGAGGCCGGCATTCAGCCCATCGTGCAGATCTCCGTACTCAGACCGGCGGTAGGTGTTGCAGATCGCCCCTAATTTGGCGATGTTCAGGTAGGCATTGCGGCTGAGCAGGGGATCGTACGTCCAGGTGATGCGGTCTAGCCCCTGGTGGCGGACGATCTGCCACTGCGCCCGTTTGAGTGCAAAGCCCAGCCCGGAATCGCGCCACTCGGGATGGACGCCCAGCATGTGCGAGCAGTGTTTTGGGTGAGGCCCATCCGGTAGCATCTCGAACCCCGGAAAACCGAAGACGAATCCTACCAGCTGCTCCTTGACAAAAGCGCCCAACACGATGCCGCCGTTGTGAATGGTGGTGATCAATACATGGGTCGGGACGATCTCGGTCTCGCTTCCCGGCCAGACCAGGCGTTGCAGGTCTTCGACCGACACCATTTCTTCCGGGGTTTCCAATAAGCGGATGGCGTAGTCAGCCATGGGCGCTTAGCGTGTCAACCGGAGCAGGCGCAGGATGCTGGCGCTCAACCTTGCGTAAGCGGCTGAGAGCCGCCGCCATGCCGAGTGGTACCAGGGCCTTCGTTGGATATAGTCCAGCCGGTAGGTGAAACGGGCCGGCATCAAACCGAAGATGCGCGGCAGGTTGTCAACCGGGCACGTGCGGTGGACGGCATAGTAATCGATCCAGAAGGAAGAGGCAGGGAAACGCGGTACGAAGGATTCGAGCGTGACCACCAGCGCACGCAGGAACGGAGGTGGGATGGGCAGCAGCCTGCGGCGGGCGCTGGTCGTACCCATGAGGATCTCGAGCGTTTGCCGCACGGTGAAATACTCGCTTCCCCCTACTTCATAGACCTCGTTGAGGGTTTCAGGGTTTTCCATGGCCCACAACAGGCAGGTAACCAAGTCCTCCACCCACAATGGTTGAATGAGCGTTTGCCCGTCCCCGGGCATCGGGAAGAATCCGGGCGAGCGCCTCAACAGGCGGGCGAGGTCGGTGGTGAAGTGGTCTTCAGGGCCGTACACGATGGATGACCGCACGATCGTATACGGGACGCCCGATTTGCGCAAGTTCTCCTCTGCCAGTCCTTTGGCTTTTTGCACCGGGAAGGCGGAGGCCTTGTCTGCGCCGATATGGCTCAGGTAGACGAACCGTTTGACACCGGCCTGTTTGGCAACCTGAGCTAAATTGTAGGTGCCTCGAACGTCCGTCGTCAGGAGCGTGGCGTTGCGGCCCTGGTGCTCGGACCCTGCCAGGTGCAGGATCACATCCACATCCCGCAACGCGGCGCTCAGGCCGCGCACGTCTCCCAGGCTGACCACAGCCACTTCCACGGGGACGCCTCTGGGCAGGCGCGGCGTACGCGGAGACGGGCGCAACAGAGCCCGGACCGGATATCCCGTTTCGAACAGTTGCCGGACCAGTACGCGGCCGATAAAGCCGGTCGCTCCTGTGACGAGGATCATGGTTGGATTATAGCAGAGGCCTTTACAGTCATCAGCGCGAGCGCTACGTGCCTTCAGATGGGTCCGGCCGGGGAGGCGGGAACATGCGCCTGGTACGTTTCGCCAGGCCGGCGAGCGGCAGTTGTCTGGTCGGTTGCCGCCCGTGGAGGATCCATTCCTTCAGGTCGGCGTCAACCATTCCGAAGGGCTGCAGGATGGTACTGGCGGCTCTCTGGAGCAGCACCCGGTATTGCGGGAGGTTGAGGCTGCCTCTTTCCGGCGATGCCTCCAGGTCCCAGGCCTGCACGCCCGGTTCGCCGCAGGTCAGCAAGAACCTCACCTTTTGCCCGGGTTTGACGACCTTTCCCGCCCGGTTCAGTTGCACTGCCGCGCGCGCGGCGGGAGAGCGCGCCTGGTACTCGTCGACCTCCCGGCTGAGCCGTTGCGATACGATCAACTCGTCGAGTGGAACCCGCCCGGCCTGCAGCTCACGCCAGGCCGCATGCAGGATCGCCAGGGCCTCCGGCAGGCGATCGTAGACCTCTTCCACCGCTGGTGCCCGGGCAAGCGCTTCCAGCATGCGCATCTGTGCCCCGGCCACCCAGACCGGCGTGTCGCGGCGGCGCGCTTCGATGCCCCTGGCCTTGAGCGTTCCGTCCTGGAACACCCCGAAATAGCGGTTGGGGACAGGGACCCTGGGGTTCTGTTTGGAGGGCAGAAAGGCGATCCAGCGGTAGACGCCCTCCAGGACGATCGGCAAACCGGTGCGCTCGTGGATGGCGACCACAACCTGGTGGTAGTCCTGCGCGTCTCGCCATGCGGGGTGCCGGACCCACAGCCCGTCCACGTACAGTTGCAGGACGGTGCAGGCCGCGTCTTCCGCAGCTTCCTTGGCCCTCAGCAGCGCCTCGCGGCCATAGGCCGTGACCGCCTCGTGCGCCTCGATGCGCCCGAAGCGGGCGTTCTTGTATCCCAGGTACCCGAAGCAGGTCACCAGCAGCCATTTGTGGGCGCTGGCGCGGGCCTGGTCGCGCTTCACGCGGCTGTCCCACTTCGAGAAGGTCCTCAGGCGCTCCTTCAGGCGGATGCGCTTTTCCAGCAGCGGCGCCAGCGTCTGGGGGATGAGGCCGGGTCTGTCCGCGTCAGGAAAGGGGCACAACGCTTCGGGCCGTCCTTCGGATCCCCCGGCGGTTTCCGGGGAAATGTTGAACCTGACCATCAGACCCGGGTACATGGAGACGAAATCCACCTCTGCCACGTTAGAGTGCACGCCGATGATGGGCTGGTACACCAGGCCGCCCTGGTCGCGCCGGATCAGGTCCAGGGCCGTCTTGAACTGCTCGCTCTGCTGTTTGCGCCAGGGCACCAGGATGCCCGCCTGCAGGGCCTTGACGATCTGCATGGAGGAGACTCCCGTCCCCGGGGAAACGCGCGCGGACGTCTGCACAGGCAGCCGGGTGACGCGGGCGGTCTCGTAGATGCCTTCCAGGTCGAAGTCGTCGTAGAGCAGGGCATTGGTCCCATCGATATGCCAGCGCCCGGCCAGGTGCACCTGCTGGCCACGGTAGACGATCTTTCCGTAGGAGAAATACGAGCGCTCTTTTGCGAACGCCACCTCCTGGGCCGTGTCGCGGTTGAACGGCAGGGGCAGGTCCCACCCTGTGGAGAGCTCCAGCAGGCGCGGCAGCAGCCAGGTATCGCCCCAGCGCGTCAGGATCAGGTCGGGGTCGTAGCGGCGCAAGATGCTGTTCAGGTCCGCCAGCAGCGCCCGCGGGAAGTGCAGAGGCAGGGCGTACGAGATGCGCTCGTACGCGATCTCCACTTTGAGAGGCGCGGCATGGCTGGGGTCGGTGTCGGGCGCAAGACTCAGCACGCGCAGCGGGGGGGCGGGGAGATCCAGGTCCCAGGGAGTTTGCAGTGGGGTGATGGCGGCGATGTGTTTATTGTCCATCTCGAACGTGCAATGGGCCAGCGGGAAGGTGCCGTGGCAGGCTGCGTGCCGCAGGGCGGGCGCGATGTCGACGTCGTAGTACTCCAGGTCGGGGAAGGCGGAGTGCGCTTTGGAGAAGACCCGTTGGAGTTGCGCCTGGCCCTCGCAGGTCATGCCCAGCACGGGCTGGGCCGCGGCCTGGAACAGGTCGCGGCGCTCCGTGCGGGAAAGAGCGACGGTTGTGTCCTGCTTTTCGAGGAAGTGCCACAGGCCCCGCAGCCTGTGCGACGGGCCGGCCGCATAGCACGTCACGGGGAACGGTTGCCAGAGTTGCAGCCGCTGGCCGCCCTCGTCAATGATCCAGACGGTCATCCCGCCCTGTTGCGCGGGATATAGATCGAACAGCCAGCCTTTCAGCTGGCTCATTCTTCCTGCGCGTTGCTGAAGCGTTCGAGCATGCTTCTCAGTCGCATGACTTCTTTGTGCTCTTCCAGGAGCATGGCCAGCAGGAACGACTCGAAGGGCAGCGGGTGGGCGGCGTAAGCCGCGGGGGCCAGGTGCTGGCGGACAGCGGCCAGCAGTTCATCCAGGGCCAGCTGGTCGCTTCTGCGTAATGCGCGGCGAAAGCGCGACAGGGAGTCCTGCTCCTGCAGGAAGGCGATGGTGATGGAGGGAACGGTGCGGCCCATGGCTCCCCCTACCAGAGCGGGATGGGTTGGGGCAGTGCCGGGGGGTCCCGGTGCAGCACCCGGTCGGCGGCCCGCGACAGCGCCTCGCTGAAGTCTGCCTGGCCGGTCCTGGCCGTCACCAGGACCGGGGCGCCCTGCGCGAAGCTCTTCAGCCGCAGCAGGCAGGTTTGGAACAGGCGCTGCCTTTCGTGCAGCGGCACGTTTTCATCCTGGAAGGTCGCCAGGAGGTCCAGGACGATCAGGGGCGCAGCCGGGGAAAACTCCTGCGCAAGCGAGCAGGACACCTGGTGGCAGGTGAAAGCCCGGCTGATGGCGACCCCCTCGAGGACCGGCACGGGGTCGATGCCCTGCCAGCGCAGGGCCCTGGCCAGGCGGTAGGCGTCAAAGTGGTTGCCCCCATCGATGACCCTGACCGGGCCTTTGCGGGCCAGGATCGCCAGGGGCGTCATCAGCCAGGAGTGGCCCAGGCCGGAATCGATGAGCGCCAGGGTCAGGCGGCCTTGCGCGAGGGCGGGAAGGATGTCCATGCCCCCAGCATAGACCCGCTGGAGCGGCTTGCCCATCCCGTTAAGGGGGGAGAGTGGGGGGAGAAAGCGGTTAACCCGTGGGGGATCACTTCCAGGCGCTGAAATCCCACTCGGCCAGCGCCTGGCGCAGTTCCGCTTTACTGGTCAACTCGAATTTGCCCAGCATGTGGCGGATATGGGTCTTGACGGTTTCGGGGGAAAGCGAGAGCCTGCCGGCGATCTGGCGGTTGGTATAGCCCAGACAGGTGAGCGCGGCTACCTCCTGTTCGCGCGGGGATAGCGATTCCCACCTGGGCCACAGCTCGTCCAGGGCGTAGTAGTGTGTGAGGCCGGCGGCCAGCAGTGTCGTGACAAGTTCATCTTCAGGGCGGCCTTCATGCGAGGCTAGGGTGGCGATTGTGGTGTGTAAGCTGTCGGTCAGTTCATAGTAACGAGGGCCGTGTTCAGGACGCAAGCCTATCAGGTATAAGAACCTTTGCCAGATAGACATCCTGGTTAGTATTATAGTAGAACATAAGTTCTAAGTCAAGGGAGGCGGCTTTCGCTGCCGCGGCTTTCCGAAGCCGAGCGGCAGTTGTTTCAAGCTGTGCCGGTCAGGAGAGGATCCCCGTTGCCCATCCCCCTGCACTCCTTTTGGGTAAACCTTTTGAACACCATCTCCCCTCCCCGATCCGGGGAGGGGGTTGGGGAGGGCATATCTTGCCCCGAACGCGCCTATAATTGAACCCACAGAGCACAACAGGAGGAGCGAACATGGCAAAACGACTGACGGCCATCAGCCAGACCCGCCCGCGGCTGATCAGCCAGGGCGAGGTGAACCTGGAGGGGCTTGCCCGCGGGATCGCCAAGAACACCACCTACAACCCCGAGGAGGTCTACAGTGTGCTGCGCATGCTCGTGCGCGAGGTCAACCAGGCGCTGCAGGCCGGGGTGACGGTGAAGATCGACGGGCTGGCCAGGCTGAGCGCCAACCTCAAGGTCGGCGGGGAGGTGGGCCTGACCTTGCGCGGCGACCGCGCCGCCGTGGCGGCCCTGAACGACCCGGCCCTGTGGACGGCCGCGGTGGTGCACAACCACGCCAACCTGACCCGCGGAGCCGACGAGCTGGTGGCGCAGTGGAACCGCGAGCACCCCGACGACCCGGTGGAGGCATAGCCCCGCATGCCGGAGTGAGGATCCAGCCAGGATATTCTTAAAGTACCTTAATGGCATGTCATGCTGAGGAGCCGCCACGCGGTGACGAAGTATCTCCGATACGTGCAGGAGTTGCTTTGGTCGCGAGAACCGCTCCCTCGCACCGTCCCAGAGACCTTCGGGAGGATGACATTCCAAAGACCTGGAAGGATCGTGACGGGTCCAGGCAGGGGAGGTCCCTTTCCCAGGGAGGCAAAGCTTCGTTTCCAGTAAGGGGGCCTCGGATTTCCAGCAAGGAACGGTTTCATTTCCAGGCTAGAGGCGTTGAAAGAGTCGCCGACTCTTGTAGGAAGACTCGGCGACTCTTGTTGAAAGACTCGCCGACTCTTGCGATAAGACTCGGCGACTCTTGCGATGGGAGTCGCCGAGTCTTTGGATGCGCATCGCTATGCCAGGCGATACGAGACGGCTGGAAACGCGCTGCGCGCCGGCGTGTCACGCACTGCGAGGCGCCTGGAATAAAGAAACGCGCGCCCTTTGCCCGGAGGGCCTGACGTGGGAGGACGCAACATGGGCTTGCTTGAATCGAGGGTTGGTTTGCTGTATAGTGGATTCAAGCCAGTGTGGGTTCCACCTAGAGTTCATTGTGAAGAAGGGTTCCGTATAAATATAAGTTGGGCTGCCACGGGGATTTGCATCAATTCCGATCAAGGAGAAGATGTTTGAGGAGAAAAGACTTCTGGTGGATTCTTGCGTATCCCTTATATCAGTTGATTGGCACATTACGACATGAGCTGAGTCATGCTGTAGTAGCGTTGATGCAGGGTGCCAGAATTATTGAATTTGTCTTCTGGCCTACACAGGGCTATTGGGGGTATGTGAATTGGGAGGGGTCAGTAACTACAGCGGTGACAGCAGCGCCATACATTTGTGACCTGCTAACCTTCGTAGTGTTTTTCTTAGGTTGTATGACAATTCGATTTGGCAAGCGGCGATGGATTTGGCTCAATGGAGTAGTAGTTGGAATTATCTCGCCGCTGGTGAACTCAGCTTATAACTATCGGGGTGGTTTGTACGGCCCAAATGATGTAGGGAAACTGCTTTTAGCGATGAGGCCGGTAGTGGTGCATAGTTACTTCTGGTTGACGATGGGATTGTATCTCGTCGGCGTGTTTCTAGTATTCACAGTGTCTAGGACAGCTCGATCTTGAGTACGTGTTGTTGTGCAATATTCGCGGCAGCCCAACAACGCGCCCTGGACGATCGCCAGGATCATGGGCCGGACGGGGGTGCTCCAGCCCGTTCCGCGCACGCAACACGTTACGAGTTGTATCAAGCAGTAAAATACTATAGAGTCAGTAAAAAGGATGGTTCACTATAACCGAATGGAGGCCCAAAATGATAAACAAGCGATACCTGAACCGCATTCCACTTTTAGTAATGCTCACAGTGTTGTTTCTGATGCCTGCATCGACTTCATGCACCGGGGTAGTTGGCTGTTCTTCGCGCTGTGATCCTGTCATCAAGGCATTTACTGTCAGCGATCCATGGATCTGTCCTGGCAATTGTCCGGGCGGAGGAGAAACACAAATCAACTACTCAATAGAATTCCGCTCAGACCAAAACGAAGTATGCGAAGCGCCACAGAATCTCTCGATCAAGATCAAGAATGTGACGGACAATGTGGACGAGCCTGGCCTCTCGTACTCGAATCCTTCGACGGGAGTTTATGAAGGCAGTCAGAAAATCAGATTGACCCATGATACAGAGTATGAACTCACTGTCGATGGAGGGGAAACCTGCTCTGGAAAAGCGTCACAGAAGCTGACCGTGCAAGTTGTAGACGGTAACAAGCGCTATCAGGACATTTGTTACAACGGAATGTTACAATGGCCCAAGCCGTTTCAGGGTTATCAGAACTTCGGACCAGGAGTCCTCATTGACCACACGCACAACCTGCAGCAGGACTTCCGGATCAATGTTGGCAACGATTCAGCATCAACATCCGAGATCCTGCCAGAGAGCGGGGACGGAACTGCGCTTTCGGGTTTTCCGGCCAGCGGTACCTGGACGCTGAACTTGACCAGCGAACCGGACGCGGGTAGATATAACAACCAGCCAAATCCCAAGTTGTGTGTCAGAGTGTATCTGAGGTGCGACAATTGTCAGTGAGCCTTGATGATCTACCGTGTTATGCGCGCATAGTCAGGGAGTGATCCAGGGCTTCTTATACTTTCAGCCAACGTCGCAAAAAGAATAAGCGCGTTAATTGAATTCTTTGTCTGCCCCACCTGGGGAGGTGCCCGACGTCGCGCCCTGGACGATCGCCAGGATCATGGGCCGGACTGGTGGGATGGGCGATCCCATCCGCTTCCCCTTTCAGGGACAGGCGCTCCTGGGACAGGTGTGGTCGCAGCGGATTGCTCCCTCGCCCGATCGTGCCGCTAAAAAGAGCGTGTTTTATCCTTGAGCAATTTTCCGTATAATGAATGTAGTCTATGCCCGCCCACCAGCCGGTACCCTAAAGGGTGCTTCGCTGCGCTTCGCGAACGCAAACCGTTAGGCGGCGGCATGAGCCCGCATTAAGAAGGATCCCTACATGAACGTTCTTGTTCTTTTCGACACTCAATTCGGCAATACAGAGAAGATAGCACGCGCGATCGGTGGCGCCTTTCCGTCAACCGCCTCGGTGCGCGTGCAAAACGCAACCCCAAAGGGATCGCTCGTTCTCGAGCACGTCGACTTGCTCATCGTAGGTGGCCCGACGCAGCGCCAGCGCATGACAGCGGGTTTGAAGGAAATCCTTGAGACCATTCCTCGTCGAAGTCTGAAAGGTGTGGAGGCAGCGGCATTCGACACTCGGTACCGGATGTCTGCATTGCTCACAGGGTCAGCTGCCGCGCGCATAGCACGGCTCCTGAAGAAGGCAGGCGCACACCTCACAGTGCCGCCCGAAAGCTTCTTCATGGCGCGAGATGAACCTCCGCAAAGCCAGAAGCGCCGGCACGAGCTCGAGCATCTCGAGCCAGGGGAAGTGGAGCGCGCAGCCGACTGGGCACGCAGACTTGCCGAGGCAGCCGCCCTGGATTAGTGTTCGTCTCCGACTTGTTGGTGACCATACGACCGGACCAATCCGCCGCCTGACAAAGCGTCCATCCGACAGGTGGGATTCCCAGCGCTCATGCGCTTTGGGTGGGCGATCCCATCCGCTTCCCCTTTCAGGGACAGGCGCTCCTGGGACAGGTGTAGTCGCATAGGACAGCTCCTTCGCCCGACGCTCCGGGGATGCTGCGCAGACTGCCAGGTGGCCGGACGCCAGCAGCCATCATGTACATCGAAGATCTTCTCACCCTTCCGGCGGACCACCCGCCGTCACCCTACCCGGTTCCGCTCCCGCTGAAGCGCGGCGAGCTGTGGGGGACCGGCCGCCTGCCCGAGGAATCGACCCTGCTTCCGGTGGGATGGCTCGGCGACTCCGTTCCGTCAAGCGGTTCCACAGACGCGAAGGTTATCGACCGGCTTCTGACCGCCTACAGGGAGAAAGCGCTCTTCAGCGACGGCTTCGACGGCTTTCACGACTGTGAGCTTTGTCCGGGTCCGGAGGCGTGGTACCCGGGCGGAAAAGTCGGGCCGGTAGTCAGGTGGCGCGATCAGGAACAACGCCTGTTCGGGCACGGCCACTACCTCATTCGCCTGGACGAACGCGTGTTCATGGCGCCGGCGCTGCTCCTTCATTACATACTCGACCACGGATACCGCCCACCCGACGACTTCTCACAGGCTGTCCTGAGCGGGGCCTTCCTTTCCCCCGACGACCTGATCTGGGAGCGACCCCCGCGGAAGGAGACCTAGCCGTCTGCCTGGAAGAAGCAGCGTGCGCCCTTCGCCCGGGGGGCCTTTCGCAGGGGTACGCCACACGGGCTTGCTTGAATCGAGGGTTGGTTTGCTGTATAGTGAATTCGATCCAATTAGCATTCCACCTATCGTTCATGATGACGAAGGGTTCCGAATAGACAGTAGTTAGGTGCCCAAAATACCAGATGGAAAACCAAGAATTCCTAAAAATATCACCCCCAATAACAATTGAGAAAATTGATCTATTCCGTGATGGTGGAAGTATAGGTGTTGGTTTACTTGATTCATCGGACATTCGATATGTATTTTGTATCGATGGGCGGATTGGCAGTTATACGCTTGATCACGTTTATATCAACTCGTTTCATCCCAACGTGATCAATGCAAAGTTGATCCCCCAGGGTGGGAAGGAAGAAGAAAAGATCATTGAATTGTTGCAAAACTATCTTGATGATAAATTCTCAAAAGAAGATCAAGGTAGGCTTCGAAATGCATATGGGAACCAGAAATTAAGTGAAGAAGAACGAATAGCGACACTGAGCATTAATGTGATTGATCGAATGAGAAATCCAAGGAATAAATGAGTTTGGACATCTAACACTGCCTCCTGGACGATCGACAGGACCATGCAGGGGACGGACTTACTGATTCACGATTCATAGTGCGTATTGCTCGAATTCGTGCCATAATGTGAGTTAGTCATGCTACTCCGCCTCGCGGGCACTTCGTGGCCCTAACGGGTGCTCCAACCCGTTCCGCGAACGCATACAGCGAAGTACTAAAATGAAGAATATGAATCCAATCCCAGAAGAGCTTATAGCGCCGTGCGGAATGAATTGTGCCATTTGCAGCCGGTATCTTTCCTATGTCAACAATCTAAACCGAAGCCAATGCACCGGCTGCCGGCCACGAAAAGAAGCTTGTGAGTATTTATTTAAGAAATGTTCAGGCATTAATCATGGCTCCAAGGGCGATGCCGTCTTTTGTTTTGAATGTGACCAGTTTCCGTGTAAACAGATCGATCGTATGGACGAACGATATAGAAAGAACTACGAAATGAGTGTGAAGGAGAATCTGGAAACGATCAGCAAGATCGGTATCGGAAAATTCATTGAAGAACAATACAGAAAGCATCATTGTTCAACGTGCGGAGGCATGATCTCAATCCATAATAGAAAGTGCTTTGAATGTGAACCCGTGACACGCTTGATTGAAAAACGCGATAAGTACTATTAGCAAATTGTGCCTGACAAAGCGTCCCGGACGATCGCCAGGGTAATCCCTGGAAGTGGGCGCTGCTCCCTTTCCCTTCCGCACCCTCCGGGTGTGCTGAGCGAGGGACCTGCGGCGGGCACAATGTCGCGACGCGCACCGGACTCGTGGGATTCTGGCCGAAAGGATTACCGCTATAATAGCGTTATCCAAATCCCACCTATGAACCGGTAACCTCAGCCGTTTTGTGTAAAATCAGCAGAGAACACAATGGAGACAAAACAACTCTATCAGAAAAGTATGTCCTATTTGAAAACGCTGTGCGAAGAAATTCCAGAACGATGCGTGGGCAGTGAGGGCAATAGACGGGCAACGAGTTTTTTTGAAAGAGAATTATCCTCATTGGGATGGCAGACAGAGATATCTGAATTAGACGTGATTGATTGGGAAGACGGCGGGGCAACGTTGCGTGTCGCGGATCAAAGCTTTAATGTGTTAGTCAGTCCCTACTCTCTTGGATGCTCCGTTCAAGCACCGTTGATAAACGCATCCTGTCTTGAAGAAATCGAACAGCAGGAGATAACTGGCAAAAATCTTCTTTTATCTGGCGAAATTGCAAAAGAACAACTCATGCCAAAGAACTTCGTGTTCTATAACCCGGATGAACATCGAAGAATCATTGCTCTTCTTGAACAAACGCGACCTGCGGCAATTATCTCCGCAACTGGCAGAAATGCTGCCCTGGCAGGAGGTGTCTATCCTTTTCCCCTTATTGAAGACGGCGATTTTGATATTCCTTCAGTGTATATGACCGAAGAGGAAGGGAAAAAACTCTTATCTTGCATCGGGAAACTTGTTATGTTGCAATCTCGATCAACTCGAATTCCCGCAAAAGCCTATAATGTTGTTGCACGAAAGGGGAAAAACCTGGATGAGCGTATTGTCATCACGGCACATATTGACGCGAAGAAGGGCACTCCGGGAGCGATTGACAATGCAACAGGGGTTATTGCCTTATTGCTTCTGGCCGAATTACTCAAAGATTATGACGGTGACAGATTGCTTGAGATCGTGGCGTTCAATGGTGAAGATTATTATGCCGTGCCTGGACAAATGGATTACATCAGGAAGAATCAAGAGTATTTCAGGAACATTGTCTTGAATATTAACATTGATGGCGCAGGGTACAAAGAAGGCAAATCAGCATTTTCGTTTTTTGATGTTCCTGAAGCCATGAGAGCAAAGGCCAATGACATGTTGGCAAAATTTGATGGAATCACAGAGGGGATTCAGTGGCCTCAAGGAGACCATAGCATTTTCATTCAATATGGATGTCCAGCCATTGCCGTATCATCACAATGGTTTGTAGAACATATTGAGAGCCAGGAGATTACGCATACTCCTAAAGACAATACTGACATTGTTGATTGCCGAAAAGTCATCGAAATCGCCGAGGCTTTGAATTGGCTCATAGGGAAGTAAACAGAACACATCACAATGGATTGCAGCCGACATTGCTCTGCTACGCTTCGCAACGTGGCTGAACCCGACCGTTAGGCCCCCTTCGAGAAAAGAGATACTTTACACAAGCGTTTTTCCGTATAATAAGTTAAATCCACACCCGCCCACAGGCAGGTAGCGCAAACCGTTGGGCGGAAAGTAATCTTGTTGCCCCAATGCCGGTTTCCTTTTGTATAGGAGAGGATCTCTTAGGAATGAAACTAAACAACCCAAAAGATACGGCTCAGATTGTATATTTCTCCCATGGTGGAGGCCCGCTGCCCATTCTTGGAGACGAGGGCCACAAAGCTATGGTGGACTTCATGCTGCAGCTTCCATCTCAGCTCAGAAAGCCAGATGCGATCCTCGTTATCAGTGCGCATTGGGAGGAAAGCTCTGCAACCCTATTAGGGTCCAATACGCCTCCCATGCTTTATGACTACTATGGCTTTCCTGCTGAAGCTTATGAAATTACCTACCCCGCACCAGGAAGCCCTGACTATGCAAATCGAATTGTCCAATTGCTAGAGAAAAGCAAGATACCTGCTCGTATCGATGCTGAACGAGGTTTCGATCATGGATTATTCATCCCATTGAAACTAATGTATCCTCAAGCGGATATTCCATCTATTCAGCTATCGTTGTTGCGTGGTCTAAACCCTGCCGCTCATATTGCGCTTGGCAAAGCATTACGTGAATTGATGCAAGAAAACATTTTGGTTGTTGGATCAGGATTCTCATTCCACAATCTGAGCGCCTTTTCTTGGAATGGTGGAATTCAATCTGATTCGAGAAATGATGCTTTTCAGGAATGGCTAATTCAAGTATGCACAGGCTCAAACCAGCAGGAGCAACGTGAGCAACAGCTAATCAACTGGGAAAAGGCCCCTCATGCCCGCTACTGTCATCCTCGGGAGGAGCATTTATTGCCACTTCATGTATGCCTTGGCATGGCGGAAAAGCCAGCTAGGCTGATATTTAATGACCAAATTCTTGGAAAACGAGCTGTAGCGTTCTTGTGGTGAATTCGAATAAATATTCCGCCTAACATGGCGCTGGAGTTGATCGCTTAGGGACCATATCGATTGGATCATGAGCGTTGGATAAAGGGGTAGGACTTCCTGGTTCGGCGTGGCAACTCATCTTATCGTTGGCTTTTCGCATACCCTGCTCCTACCTCCATGATACACTAGCCACGATAACCTCCCTGTGGAAAGAAAGCACATGCCAATCACTTTCGCCTCTGCACAGGCCCACCCCAACATCGCCTTCATCAAGTACTGGGGCAATCACGACGAACGCCTGCGCCTGCCGGCCAACGGCTCCATCTCGATGAACCTGGACGGCCTGGTCACGCGGACGACGGTGACCTTCGACCCGGCCTTCGAGGCCGACCGCCTGATCCTTACGGGCCAACCTGTCCGAGGATCCGGCCTGGAGCGCGTCAGTGGGTTCCTGGACCTGGTGCGTGGGATGGCGGGCATGGACGCGCGCGCGGAAGTGACCAGTGAGAACAACTTCCCTTCCGGGGCGGGCATCGCCTCTTCGGCCTCAGCCTTCGCCGCGCTGGCGCTGGCTGCCGCGGGGGCGGCTGGCCTGGACCTGAGCGAAGCGGGGCTCTCGCGCCTGGCGCGGCGCGGTTCCGGGTCGGCCTGCCGCTCGGTCCCGGGCGGCTTCGTCGAATGGCGGGTCGGAGCAGGGGACACGGATTCCTTCGCGGTTTCCATCGCCCCGCCCGAGCACTGGGAACTGGTGGATTGCGTGGCGATCGTCAACGCGCGGCACAAGCAAACGGGTTCGACCGAGGGCCACGCGCTGGCGGGCACCAGCCCGCTGCAGGCTGCGCGCGTGGCGGACGCCCCCCGCCGGTTGGACGAGTGCCGCCGGGCGCTGCTGGCGCGCGATTTTGAAGCCTTGGCCGAAGTAGTCGAGCTGGATTCGGACCTGATGCACGCGGTCATGATGACCAGCCGGCCGCCGCTGCATTACTGGCTGCCCGCCTCAATGGGGATCATGCACGCAGTGCGCGCCTGGCGGGCGGAGGGCATCCCCATCCTGTACACGGTGGACGCCGGGCCCAACGTGCATGCCCTGTGCCCCCGCGAGCGGGCCGGAGATGTCGAGCGGCGCCTGCGGGAACTGCCCGGCGTAGAGCAGGTGTTGGTAGCAGGTGCCGGCGGGCCGGCGCGGCGCCTCTCTTAAGTCGCTCTCATCTTCCAATTTCAATTCGGGATATAATGAGCGCGCCTGAAAAGGCGCGACATTTCGATTGGTAGCGAACGGACTATGAATATTTCTTTGTTTTCGGGTTTGATCTTTGTCGGTGTGTTCGCCGGGGTGGTGTTCATCCACGAGTTTGGACACTTCCTGGCAGCGCGCCTGTTTAACGTGGAAGTGGAGGAGTTCGGCTTTGGCCTGCCTCCGCGCGCCCTGACCCTGTTCCACTGGAAAGGGACGGACTTCACGCTCAACTGGTTACCGTTGGGCGGTTTTGTGCGCCCGAAGGGCGAAAACGACCCCGGCGTGCCCGGCGGTCTGGCCGCTTCCAGCCCCTGGGTGCGCCTGGGGGTGCTGCTGGCCGGCCCGCTGATGAACCTGCTGGCGGGCGTGCTGGTCAACAGCATGCTGTTCGCCCAGATGGGCGTCCCGGCCATGGATCAGGTCATGCTGTATGAGGTCATGCCGGGTTCGCCGGCCGCGCAGGCAGGCTTACAGACGGATGACGCGATCCTCAGCGTGGATGGCGTCCGCATGCTGGGCGAAGACGATTTCCGCGATTCGATCCGCGCGCACCTCGACCAGCCGATGCAGATCACCGTGCAGCGCGGTGAGCAGGTGCTGGAGTTCACCGCCACACCGCTCAGCAGCCGCACGGCGGAGGAGGGCGCCCTGGGCATCCTGCCCGGCCCGCCGCTGGTCCCGGCAGAGTCGTATATCCAGACCATCCCGTTCGGCGCTTTGTATACCTATAACCAGGTGCGCGCAATTCTGTCGCTGCCGGCCCAGATCCTCCGGGGCAATCTCACGCCGGAAGAAGGCCGTTTTATCGGGTTGAAAGGCATCTACGACCTGTTCGGCCAGGCCGTCAGCCGCGACGTGCAGAGCCGCGACCTGACGGAGCCCACGGTACCCGAGTCGGGCGGCGTGGAACCGACCAACTTCACCATCCAGTTGATCGCCTCCCTGACCCTGACCCTGGGGATCTTCAACCTGCTGCCGTTCCCGGCGCTGGATGGCGGGCGCATCCTGTTCGTGTTGCCGGAGTTCGTGATACGCCGGCGCGTACCGGCAGAATTCGAGAACTGGGTGCACACCGTCGGCTTTTTGCTGCTATTGCTGTTTATGGTCTATATCAATGCCATGGACTTCATCCATCCGGTCAACGTGAATCTACCCTGAAGATGAATGCCCCTTCCCCCGCTTTTCAAAAGGTGCTGGAGGTCCTGCTGGAGGAAAGTAAGGACCTGCCTCAGCCGTACCTGAACGAGTTTTCGGACATCGAGCCGGCGGCGCTTGGCGCGCTGCGGGAAGCCTGGCCGCGCATCGCGCTCAGCCGGAAGGTGCAACTGCTCGACCGCCTGATCGCCCTGGCGGAAGTGGACACGCTGGTCTCCTTCGAGGAATTGGGCCGCGCCCTGCTGCGTGACGACGAAGCGCCGGTGCGCGTGCGCGCCATGCACTTGCTGGCCGAATGCGGGGATGCCAGGCTTGTCCCGATCTACATCGGTATTCTGCAGAACGACAGCGATGTGGCAGTGCGCGCCGAGGCGGCGTCTTTATTGGGGTTGTTCGTGCAGTTGGGGGAGTTCGACGACATTCCAAAGGAAACCCATCAGCAGGTGGAAGAGGCTTTGCTGGCTGTCCTGGGTGGGGAAGATGAAGTGAAAGTGCAGCGCCGCGCGCTTGAATCCCTGGGCTTCTCATCCCGCCCCGAAGCGGCCGTGTTGATCGAATCGGCCGTCAAACGCCAGGACCCGGATTGGAAAGGCAGCGCGGTGTTCGCCATGGGACGGTCCGGTGATGAGGGGTGGCAGGAGTACGTCCTGCAAATGATCCCCTCGATTCACGATGCGGTGCGGCTGGCTGCCGTCGTGGCAGCAGGCGAACTGGAACTGGCTGCCGCACGCCCGTTCCTGCTCAGGCTGCTGGAAGAAGAAGAGAACGATACGGTCACCGGGGCGGCCATCTGGTCCCTTTCCCAGATCGGCGGGGAGGATGCGCGTGTCTACCTGGAAAGCCTGCTCGACCTGGCCGAAGATGAGGAGCAGATCGTTTTTCTCGAAGAAGCGCTTGACAACCTGGCTTTTACAGATGACATGAGCCGGTTCGATCTGCTGGCGCTGGACCCCGATGTGTCCCTGGACGAACTGGAAGAACTGGAAGACAGTGATACCTAGGCGTTGAGCCAGGCCGTATGTCCTTCTCAGACCTCAGCGCCACCTTTTTCAACAACCTGTTACCGATCATGCTCATTGCCGGTGTGGGCTATCTGCTCGGCAATCGGCTTTCGATCGATGCGCGCAGTGTGGGGCGCGTACTGTTCTATTTCTTCAGCCCTGTTCTGATCTTCAATCTGCTCTACACGAACCAGTTACCCCTGGGAGAGATCCTGCAAACCATGGGCATTGCCGCCTCGGTCATCGCCGTGGTGGGCGCATTGGTGCTGGCGGCGGGCTGGATCTTCCGCATCCCGCGCCCGCTCCTGATGGCGGTGTTGCTGACCAGCATGTTCGCCAATACCGGCAATTATGGGCTGCCTCTGGTCACCTTCGCCTTCGGCGATGGCGGGGCGGCGCATGCCAGCCTGTACTTTGTGGCGACCAGCGTCTTTTTCAATTCTCTGGGCGTGCTGGTCGCTTCGCTGGGACATTTGCGCTTCCGGGAGGCTATCCTGGCGCTGTTCAGGGTCCCGACCGTCTATGCCGGGGTGTTGGGCCTGGCCCTGAACCAGTTGCATATCCAGCTCTATTTGCCGCTGGCGCACGCCGTGCAGTTGGTCGCGAATGGCACGATCCCATTGATGATCATCCTGCTGGGCCTGGAGCTCACACGCGTACAGTGGGCGAACAGCCTTCCGCTGGTCGGGTTAAGCACGGGTTTGCGCCTGCTGGTTGGTCCGCTGGTGGGTTTGACATTGGCGGCGCTGTTCGGGTTACCACCCCTGGCGCGCCAGGCGGATATCGTGCAGGCTTCCATGCCCAGCGCCGTATCCTGCACGGTACTGGCAGAGGAATACAACCTTGAGCCGCCGCTTGTCACCTCCATTGTGTTTGCGAGCACCCTGCTGAGCCCGCTCACGCTGACGCCGCTGCTGGTGCTGCTGCGCGGTTGAGCCGTGGCCTGACGTCCGCTTGCCCGGTGCGCTCAGTGCCGGATCGCGTGAAGAGAGGTCAAACGATGGAGAATCACAGTGAAAGGTTACGCGTACATGCCTGGGTCAGAGGGCGTGTACAGGGGGTGGGGTTCCGCGCCTACGTGCAGCAGCAGGCCCTGATGATCGGTGTGACCGGTTGGGTGCGCAACGTCGGTTACGACGGTGTGGAAGCGGTGGCTGAAGGCAGCCCGGCGCAGATCGACCGGTTCCTGGCCATGTTGAAGCACGGCCCGAGCGCCTCGCGGGTGGACGAAGCGCGGGAGGAATGGGAGACTGTCACGGGTGAATTTGCATCTTTCAGGGTGAAGAGCAGCATCTAGATCTGATCCGAGAGGAGGAAAGATGGGGTTGGACGCGTTGGTGGGAAGGCCCTGGCTGGCGGCCGCGTTGTGGGCGGTATTGAGTCTGTTTGATTTTGTAGCCACCATGCTGTATTCCAAAGCCTACCGGGAATTCCTGAAAGGAACCATTACCTACGAGGGCGGGATGGAGATGAATCCCACTTTCGAAAAAGACGTCAGCGAACTGCGCTGGTTTAGCCCGCGCTACCTGCTGGCGCTGGTGTCCGTTGTACTCCTGCTCGTGTTGGGAGGCCTGTGGCTTCCGCCGGACTGGTTCGAAGGGCTGGCCGGTGCGGTGCTGCTGCTGGTGCTGGTCACCGATTTCAGGCACATCGAGAACCTGAGCGTGGTGGCCATGTTGAGGAAGCAACCGGACAGCCTGCAGGGCAGACTGCAGCAGAGCTACGCACTGTCCCAGCGCCGGGTGGCGGTGAGCATGGTAAACACCGCGCTGCTCTTCGTGGTGGTGTTCCTGCTGGTCTGGCGCGCCTTCTTCCTGGGAGGCGCCGTGGTGTGTGGATTTTATGCGTTCCGGCACAACCGGCTTGCAAAGCGGCAACGTGCAGAGCCCGCTCCCGTAAATAAGTAAGAGAACAGGGCAAGTAGGGAGACACAGGCCTTGTCGAAAACCGTTGACTCATTCCGCCTCGTGAGCGGTATCACCCGCCGGACGATCGAAACCTGGATCAACATGGAAGCGCCGCGCCCGATCCCCTGGACGCCGCTGGACAAACCGTTGTCAGAGTGTACGGTGGCGCTGCTCAGTTCGGGCGGCGTCGCCATGAGGGATGATAAACCCTTCGATCAGGAAGGAGAGCGGCGCAATCCCTGGTGGGGGGATCCTTCTTTCCGCGTCGTCCCGAAATCAGCTACAGAGAAGGATGTGGAGGTCTACTACCTGCACCTCAATCCTGCCTACGCCCGGCAGGACCTCAATTGTATTTTGCCTTTGAGGCGCCTGGAAGCAATGGAAGTGCAGGGCGAGATCGGCCGGCCGGCTGCCTCGCATTACTCCATCATGGGCTATTTACTGCAGCCCGAAGCCATGCTGCGGGAGAGCATCCCGGCCATCATCCGGCGCCTGGAAGAAGAGCGGGTCGATATCATGGTGCTTGTTCCCAGCTGACCGGTCTGCTGCTAATCCGTGGGACTGGCACAGCGCGAGATCGAAGCGGCCGGCTTCAGTACCATCTGCCTGTCGAACATCCCCGACCTGACGGCGGCGGTCAGCGTGCCGCGGATCGCCGCCATTGAGCACCCTTTTGGGCAGAATGTCGGGCGCGTGGGCGATGCTGAGACGCAACTGGCTGTACTGCGTGCGACCCTGCAGGCGCTTGTGGACGCCCGGACGCCGGGCACGGTTAGCCACCTGCCCTTCGAGTGGCCGGCGTCGGCCGAGGCGCTTCATCCAGACCCGCCGCCCCCGATCGTGGGTTACCTGACGAAGCACCCTTTCCAGGTGATGAGGCTCATCCGGCGCCAGGTGCCCGAAGCGTGAAGCCCTGCCGCCCGGCAAACCTTAGAGTTTCTTGGACATGTTGAGATCGGTGACTTCGTACCCGAGCCGGTCATACAGCGCCCGGGCGGCAGGATTGTGCCCGAACACGTGCAGTGAGATGGTGTCCAGGCCCATCGCTTCCACTTCCGCTTCCAGCGCCAGCATGGCCTGTTTGCCGTAGCCCTGATCCTGGAAGAGTTCAAAGATGCGTAATTCGTAAATGAAGGCGTATGGGCGGGGAGAGTCATGCATGACGCCAAACCAGAGCATACCCACCGTCACATCCTGACCGGTATCGACGATGCAATAAAGGTGCTGGCCGGGTGAGTTGACCCCCTCCGGTAAATACCTTTTGAATTCCACCCGAGAACGTTCCAGAGCCTCCTCCGGGGACCAGCTCCCGGCCTTGACCTTGTCGTCTGCATAACCGGAAATGGAGTCAGCCAGGTAGGTATCCAGTTCAGCCTCCTGCATGGGTCGAAGTTGTACCCTCGTGTGGTTTTCTTGAGGTGTCGTCAGGAGAATCCCAGTCCGCGTTCCTTGAGCGAAACCCACTGGCCCTGGCCGATGATCAGGTGGTCGAGCACTTCCACGTCCAGCAGCTTACCGGCCTGGACGAAGGCGCGCGTGACCGCCACATCGTCCGGGCTGGGGGTCGGGTCGCCGCTGGGATGGTTGTGCACCACGATCACGGAAGCGGCGCTGCGGCGCACTGCCGCCTTGAACACTTCCCCTACCCGTACCTGCGAGGAGTTGAGTGAGCCCTTATAGACTTCCACGAGATCGAGCACATGGTTGCGCGTGTCAAGCAGGATCACGCGCAGGTGTTCCTGCTCGAGCGCAGCCATTTCGTACCGGACCAGATCGGCCGCATCCTTGGGGGAGTTGATGGTGGCGCGCTCATCCGGTGATTCACGTGACAGCCGGCGTCCCAGTTCGATGGCGGCTTTGAGCTGGGCCGCTTTTGCGGCGCCGAGGCCGCGTTCGCTCACCAGCTCATCGAACGGCGCGCGATGCAGTCCGCTCAGATTCTTGTACTTGCTCAGCAGGCGCTGCCCGACCTGTACGGCGTTCTCCCCCTGCACGCCGACGCGCAGCAGGATGGCCAGCAATTCAGCGCTGCTGAGCGCCTCAGCGCCCAGCGCGGCCAGCCGTTCGCGCGGCCGATCCGACTCTTGCAGATCAGTGATGCGATAGACAGGACGAGAAACGGGTTCGGTCATGCTACCCCCTCCTCTTGATCAGGGTTGGGCCCAAAAGGAGTTGATGCTCGCTTCAATGGTCGCCTGGTTGTCTTTGAACTCGTCTCGGCCGGTCCGGAAGGTGATGAACCACATGGTATCGCCGGATCGAATCGTGTAAATGGCCATACTGATGAAAGCTTCGCCTTCACCGGCCGGGACTTTGTTTTCGATCACCAGCTTCCCGGCGGGGAAGCGGTCCATATCCACGATCTGCCTTTCCACCACCCTTTCGCCGCCGGTGAAATTGTTCATCATGCGGTTCAGATACTCATCCATGGTTAACGTTGAGCCGGCGGTCAGAACCTCGTTACCGACATACATGGATTTGGAGCCGTCATCGAAATTGGTATCGAAGGCGAAAAATTTGATCTCTGGTAGAACGATCAATTCCTGGATGTCGTTGATAAAGGCTTCATCCCTGGTGGCGCTTCGCAGCTTCTGTATGATCGCATCAGAGGAAGTGGTCGTGTTTCCGCCGGAGTAGCTCGCAGGCAGCCAGATGCTGGCCTGGTCATCGGCAAAACGGAATTCATTCCAGTTTGGGATGGCGGTAATGGTGGCCAGCGGTGTGCTGGTGGGTGGGGGTGTCGGGCTGGGCGCAGGAGTGTAGGTCTGCGGGGCTGCCGGTTGGGCAGCGGGATTAAGTGTGAGCAGCATCGAACCTGCAAACCCGACCAGGGCACAGGCCAGGCAACCCAACACGCTCAGGATGATGAGTTGCCCTATGGTCATACCTAAGATCTTTTGCTGCATGCAGCCCTCCTGAACGATTCACGATCGACGAGGAAATCTGGTTTGGGAACGCGATCTGCTCCATAGTACCTTAAAATGGCAGGGATTGTACAGGGCAACCCCGCTGTGCTTGACATCCCTCCTCGCCTCAGGTAGAATAGCTTTCGCCCATCCCTCGGGCCTGTAGCGCAGCTGGGAGCGCGCCTCAATCGCACTGAGGAGGTCAGGGGTTCGAATCCCCTCAGGTCCACTTGGGCAGTGAACAGTGACATAGCTAACATTGCAGCCCGTGTTCACTGCTCACAATAAGAACAGACAAGGGCCCATAGCGCAGTTGGGAGCGCGCCTCAATGGCATTGAGGAGGTCGAGGGTTCGAATCCCTCTGGGTCCACCTGCAAAGAGTGATCAGCCGGACTGGTCGCTCTTATGCTATAATTGCCGAAATTAAATGGTCAGGACAGGAGTAGTAGGTCATCCCGGCAGCGAGCAGGGACATGTGCCCTACAAGGGTAGAGCGAGGTGGAAGCCCTGCGCGGCGCCCGCGGGAGCGCCAGAGCACCCTGAAGCGCGCGATAAGACTGAACTCGCCTGCCGCCCGCAAGGGAGACTGCAACGGTGAAACCTCACCACGAAGTAAATAGCTCTGTGGTGAAGAACAGTAGCCAGCGCCGGGCAAGCCCGTTACAGCGAACCGAGATGCGGTTGAAAGGTCTTAAAACCTTCAACTGAATCAGGGTGGTACCGCGGAGGAACCCTTCGTCCCTGAGTGGAGGAAGGGATTTTTTATTATAGACCTTAGCCTATAAATGTTAGACCTTAGAACACCCAGCTCACTTTGCGAGTCAAATGACTTGAAGCCTACACGCTAATGTCCAAATCCTAAAGTCTAAAGTCCGAAAAGGAGGCTGCTATGAAAGCCAGTATCCGCATGAATTGCATCTTCTGGAAAGAAGAGCCTCTTCTCCTCGCTTGTGCTCGGCGCAGGTTTCCGCGCTTCAGGTAAAATAACCTCTTCAACTAACATTGATAGCAATGAGGCAGGAATGGCTGAAAAATCGTATAACCATGCAAAGATCGAAAAAAAATGGCAGGAGAAATGGGAGGCGGACCAGCTCTACCGCGCCGTGATCGACAAGAGCCGCCCCAAGCATTACGCCCTGACCATGCTGCCGTACACCTCCGGCGACCTGCATTTCGGTCACTGGTATCCCATGGCGCCCTCGGACGCGCGCGCTCGTTTCAAGCGTATGAACGGCTACAATGTGCTCTTCCCGATCGGCTTCGACGCCTTTGGGCTGCCCGCCGAGAATGCAGCCATCAAGCGAGGCATCCATCCCAAGGAGTGGACCTACAAGAACATTGAGAACATGCGTCGCCAGCTGCGCGGCATGGGCACCATGTTCGACTGGGAACGCGAGGCGATTTCCGCCGATCCCGAATACTACAAGTGGAGCGAATGGTTCTTCATCCAGCTCTATAAGAAAGGCCTGGCCTACCGCAAGATGTCGCCGGTGGATTTCTGCCCGAATTGCAACACCACCCTGGCGCGTGAGCAGGTTTGGGGCGAAGACCGCCACTGCGAGCGCTGCGGAACGCCTGTCATCAAGAGGGACCTGGACCAGTGGTTCTTTACCACCACCCAATACGCCGACGAACTGCTGGATTTCTCCCACCTCGACTGGCCGGATCGTGTGCGCACCTTACAAACCAACTGGATCGGCCGCTCGGAAGGCGCCTCGGTTATCTTCAAAACCGAGAAGGATGAACATGATATCGAAATCTTTACAACCCGGCCGGACACGCTGTGGGGCGCGACCTTCATGGTTTTCTCGCCCGAGCACCCACTGGTGGGAGCGATCACCACTCCCGAGCACCAGGCCGAAGTGGAGGCCTATCAGGCCCAGGCCGCGCGCCAGTCCGATATCGAGCGCGAGGCGACCGACAAGGAAAAGACCGGCGTCTTCACCGGAGGTTACGCCATTAACCCGGTCAATAACGAACGCATCCCGATCTGGATCGCGGATTACGTGCTGATGACCTATGGCACCGGCGCCATCATGGCCGTGCCGGCCCACGACGAGCGCGACTTCGAGTTTGCGCGTAAGTTCGGACTGCCTATCATCCCGGTCATCCAGCCGGAGTCTGAACCGGATTTTGATGGTGACACCATGGAAGTGGCGTATATCGGCCCTGGACGCATGGTCAACTCCGGCGCGTTCAACGGGACGACCGTCAACGACGAGAAGGGACGCAAAAACCCTGGTA
>CAZULT010000035.1:0-41792 GCA_964621295.1 uncultured Anaerolineaceae bacterium
ATTCGGTCACAAGCAGCGGGCCACGCAGAACGTCCAGTCGCTCCATCAATGCATCTGCAGGCGGATTATCAGATCTGCGGAGCATATTTCCGATCAACTCCAGTGTTTGTGCATCGAGAGGTGTTGATCCGTTCTTAATATAGTAAGTCACCAGGATGGGGATCTTCATTGTACTCGAAGCAGTGAAAGCTACATCAGGTTCAACAGGAATCTCACGACCTGCATCCAGCGCGAAATGGATCTCCTGGCCCGTCTGTAGATCGAGCATGTAATACCCAATCACACCGTCAAATCCGGACAGGTTTATGGTTTGCTGTAAAAGGATTTCCAGGTTCTCGAGGGTCGGTCGCGCCGCTGCGCTGCGTTGAAATGTCAAAGATAAAGTCCTGTTTGTTGGAGAACTCAAAGCGTCTTCGAGCAGGATCACAGCTCGATCCACATCCAGAACCTGACCTGGCCGGCCAGGGGCGAATTGGGCGGTACCCGGAATAGGCTGCGCAGGTTCGGGCGGGATATCGTATCGTGCAGAAATCTCATTGACCAAATAGGAACGTAATCTATCTTCTGAAAGTGAAAAACTCAGTGGAATGGCGACAGGAGTCGTCGCCCGGTTCCAAAGATAATCCCAAAAGCCCATCCAAAAGGAGCCGCCCGTGCGAACCAGATCTGCAGCCGCCAGCATGACCTCGATATTAAGTTCAAATCCAAGCGTGGTTGGATTGATCTGGATCAAAGCATCCCCATATTGTGCTTCAATAGGAGACGAATAAACCTGGAGAACCCGTTGTGATGCGCCCTGAGGATCCAGGCCTCCAACGGGAACCCCGGCTATGGTCATTCCTGCGGGGTAATAACTGCGCTGCCGGCTATAGCCGATCAGTGAAATGATCGTTATAATGATCGTCGCGCTCAATAAGAGGATCGAAAGAATGCGAATAAAAATGGATGTGTTCCTGTTCCTCACTCAACCTCCGCTAAACGGATCTTCAAAGATTGGGGTACTCCTAGGAGCACTGCGGTAGTCAATATGTAGAATATCCAAACCATGTCTGCCATAAATAGATGAAAGAGCTGCAATGGGATAGGAGCCAGCGTAAGCAAGTTGGTGACACCGACCAGGATTTGCGCGCCACCCACGATAAATAGAGTGACCAGCATTTTCCGGGAAAATCCCCAATTTCTGTTGTACAGGGATCTGACCAAGTAGAGTGTATAGATGGCAACCAGGATGGCAATCACTGGGTGATAAACGCGTAGTTCGATCAAAAAATGGGCTCCCGGCCTTATATCCTGTGCAAAGCCTTCTGCCAGTGTGGAGGGAGGAAACAACGTGTCGCCGAGCGCAGTGATGGCTCCGCTCATCCCAATGAAGAGAATGCCCAACAGGCCCAGTCCGTTCAGGAGCGCTGTTCTGCGGTTGGCAGGGATGTTGAAGGGCGCGCCTCCGGAAGCCCAGTAAGCGGTTAACGCCAGGCTTGCAACAAGTAAAAAAGTGTTTGCGAGATGAAGGGCGACGGCTACGGCGCGAATGGCGGAGGTATTCTCCGCAACTAACTCGAACAGGACCAATCCGGCTCCCAATAACGCTTCCACAAAGATCAAGATACCCGCAGCAACCAGGCTTTTCCGGACCGGGTGTCCCCGTGAGCTGACACGGAAACCCCACACAACGAGCGCTGCGATCAATACGATCGCCCCACCGGAAAGCAAACGGTGTGTGAACTCTACGGTCATCGCTGCGCCTGGATTCTGTGGAACGACTTGTCCGTTACATAAAGGCCAATGTCTTCCGCAACCTGCGCCGGACCCCGTCGCGCGCACATATGCTCCCCATAAAATGACAAGTAAATTCCAACCAAGCACGATCCAGCTATAAATGAAGAATTTAGGTAGTTTCATGGAGAGATTAGGGAAAAAGGTGACTTAAATCACCCGGAGAGTATAACACAATCACCTATACCAGTTATGCTAGAATAGATTTGCTGCTTTCCTTGACATTCTTGTAGTGAGGTCACAGATATGCTTCGGTCCTTTTTTATTTATCTTTCGAAAGCCGGTTGGGCGCAGCGTTCGATAACCGGCTGGAAATTTGCCTGGAATACCGCCTCCCGTTTTGTGGCTGGAGATAGCATCAAGGATGCTATCCAGGTGGTGAGTGAATTAAATCAACAGGGCATCGTGGCTACATTAGATCATCTTGGGGAACACACCACTACCATGGAGGAAGCAAATCAGGCGACTCAGGAAATTCTGTCTATCCTGGATGAGATCCAAGAATCTGGTATTCGCTCAAATGTCTCGATCAAGTTAACCCAGATCGGGATGGCGTTAGACGATACGGTTTGCTTCGAAAACCTCATTCGCATCCTCCAGCGAGCCAAGGAGTATAAGAACTTCGTGCGCATCGATATGGAGGATACTCCCTATACGGACACCACCATTCGCCTGTTATACAAGGCGGTTGATCAGGGCTTCAATACAAAGACAGTTGGCCTGGTTGTACAATCCTACCTTTACCGTACTGAAGAAGACACGCGTAAATTGGTGGAACGGGAGGTTCGACTGCGCCTCGTCAAGGGGGCTTATAAAGAACCCGCTGATAAAGCCTACCCCAAGAAAACAGACGCGGATGCGAATTTTGACCTGTTGTCGAAGATTACGATTGATGCTGCGTTGGCTACCGGCGCGCCGAAGTTAAGCAAGGACGGACGCATCCCGCCTCTACCTGCGATCGGCACGCATGATGAGAAGCGCATCCTTTTTGCCAAACAATATGCCGAAAAAGTAGATCTCCCGAAAGCAGCTATGGAATTTCAAATGTTGTATGGCATACGCAGGGATTTGCAACGGACGCTGGCGGATGAAAGATATCCTGTGCGAGTTTATGTGCCTTTCGGGACGCACTGGTATCCTTATTTTATGCGCAGGTTGGCGGAGAGGCCGGCGAATATCTGGTTCTTCGTTTCAAATTTCTTCCGAAAGTAGTCAGGAACAATCCGCCGCAATCACGTGTGGCGGATTGTTTTGTGGTACAACAGGCGTATGCCCGCTTTTCCACTTGGGATCGTAACCGGAGGAGCCCATCGGCTTGGCCGCGCTTTTGCACTTACCCTGGCCTACCAGGGGTTTGGCGTCCTGGTTCATTACCACAGGGCCTCGAAGGCTGCCGAACAGACGGTCGAGGATATACGTTCTTTTAGGGTGCCGGCATATTTCTTCGAGGCGGATCTTCTGGACCCTCGCCAGATCGAGGCGATGTTCAACTACGTAGATTCATTACTTGCTGCGCCTGACTCACAAATCTCACAACTGGCGGTTCTGGTCAATTCGGCTGCACGATTGACTCGCGAGGGCGTGATGGAATTGTCTTTTGAAGATTGGGATACGACCATGAATCTGAACCTGCGCGCTCCCTACTTTTGTGCCCAGAATGCCGCCAAAAGAATGAAACACGGAGGCTTGATCGTAAACGTGAGCGATATCGGTGCACAAAAATCCTGGAGTCGTTTCCCATCTTATTCGATCAGCAAAGCCGGTTTGGAAGGACTAACCCGGGTTTTAGCGAGATCACTTGCGCCCACAATTCGGGTCAATGCGATTGCTCCTGGTTTGATCCTGCCGGACGAATCTATGCCACCGACACAGTGGAAAACGCTGGCTGAGAAGATGCCACTCAAGCGCCACGGCACAGTTGAAGAAGTTTCCACCGCGCTAGAGTTGTTGTTGAAGAACGCCTATATAACCGGCCAAACCATCGTTGTGGATGGTGGATATTCTTTGATCTAATGGAGTCGAAGATGGATACAACACAAAAGTTGGCGACTCGCTTACGGACTGAAGGTGACAGATTCGCGCGTTTTTTTTCAAGCCTCGATCAAGATCAATGGCGATCTGAAATATACACGGAGGGGAGTGTATGGACGATTCGAAACGTGCTGTCGCACTTTGTGACAGCTGAACGTGGATTCATTAAATTGTTCGAAGATATTCGTCAGGGAGGTAACGGGGCCTCGGAGGATTTTTCCATTGACCGGTTCAATGCCTCCCAACAAATTAAAATGGAAGCAAAGACCCCTGATGAATTATTGGTTGATTTTCGAGATGTCCGAAATGAATTGTGTCAATGGGTCGAAGCCTTATCTGAGAATGATTTAGAAAAAATAGGGCGGCACCCATACCTCGGTCAGGTATCGCTTCTTGAGATGATCAAAATGGTATATTTGCATAACCAGATTCATTTGAGAGATATTCACAAGGTAGTCAAGAAGGAACCTATATAATGGATGTGAAGGGTAATATCCTGTCGACCGCCCACCTCGCCTAATAATGGCTTCTATGTTCCCATTCCGAACTTTAATGCGTTTGTCGCGGCCACTCAATGTATTGCTGGCTGCATTGATCTATGTACTGGGCGCAGGCATCGCGCGATATTTGGGCGACTTTCAAAGCCTGCCGGCTTTCTGGCTAGGCTTTGGAGGCATCGTATCCATTCAATTCAGTATGGGCTTGCTGGCAGAAGCGTTCCGCCCGGTGATTGAACCGACCAAGGAGGAGGAGAACAAATCCTTGCGGGTCGCCATTCGTAACGCGGCTTTGTTCCTTGCGCTCGGAACATTGGCGATCTCTGCTATCTTCTTTTTGCTGTTGAGCAGAGCGGCCAACCTCACTCCCGCGGCACTATTCTTTTTAGGATTGTCTTTGATCATGGTGCTGATTTATGGTGTACCTCCGCTGAGATTGGTCTATGCAGGATTTGGAGAATTCCTTCTGGCTGTTCATCTGGCTTTGATCGCTCCAGCGCTGGGATTCGTGCTTCAAGCCGGTTCTTACCACCGCCTGGTTGCCATGGTCTCCTTTCCTTTGATATTGCTGGCGCTTGCTTATCTTCTGGTCCAATCCTTTCCTACTTTCGCTGAAGATCAGAAATTTGAGCGGCGCACTCTGCTCCGAAACATGGGTTGGGAACGCGCCATTCCTTTCCATCATGGCATCGTACTGGGCGCCTACCTGCTCCTGACGGCCGCCTTACGCTTTGGATTGGCCTGGGGTCTGGTCTGGCCTGCTTTTCTTACCTTCCCTTTTGCATTACTACAGATACTATGGCTTCGTAACATCCGCCTGGGCGCGAGACCGATGTGGAGATTGCTGACCGTGAATGCCCTGGCAGTATTTGGCTTGACGGCTTATCTGCTTACGTTTGCATTTTGGTTGCGGTAAATCATGCCAGAATTTCTAACTTTGCTGCCACCGCGCCAGGCCCGAGATTTGTTGTTCTCACGGCTTCCTGTTCCTCAGCCGCTGAGCGAAGCCATTGACGTATCTGCTGCCCTGGACCGGGTATGCATAGAGGATATTCGCGCCCCGCACCCCTTACCTGAGTTTCAACGATCTACGGTTGACGGGTATGCCGTCATCGCTGGGGATACGTATGGTGCAGGCGATTCATTACCTGCGTATCTTCAGCTTACAGGCGAAGTGCCGATGGGCGGAATACCCTCCATTGAATTGGCTTCGGGCCAGTGTATGGGAATCCATACCGGGGGCATGTTGCCCGAACACGCGGACGCGGTAGTGATGCTGGAATATGCTCAGACCTCTCACACAGGCGATATCGAAATTTATCATGCGGTGGCTGTCGGTGAAAATGTGATCAAGGTTGGGGAGGATATCGCTGCCGGGGATCTGGTGCAGGCGCGGGGGAGGCGGTTGCGCCCGGCTGAGATCGGGGGGTTGTTGGCTTTGGGAATCACCACGGTTCGCGTTTCAAAAAGAATCAAAATCGGGTTGATCTCTACCGGGGATGAAATCATTCCTCCATCTGAGACGCCTAAGCCTGGCCAAATAAGAGATATCAACACATACACGTTGGCCGCGCTGGTAAGTAAGTCCGGGGCTGAACCGGTGTCTTTTGGTATTGTAAAGGATGCATTCAAAGAGTTGCAGGCATTGGCGGAAAAGGCCCTCTCTACTTGTGATGTATTGGTCATTACCGCAGGCTCTTCTGCCAGTGTGCGTGATATGACCGCCGAGGTATTTTCCACTTTAGGGAAACCAGGCGTTCTGGTACACGGCATCAATACGCGCCCGGGTAAACCCACCATACTGGGGGTTTGCAGCGGGAAACCGATCATTGGACTACCCGGAAATCCGGTAAGCGCATTGGTCAATGGGTATTTGTTTGTTGTGCCAGTGATCGAATACCTGATGGGGGAAATTCCACGAAAGAAGGCGGCTCTACGGGCGCGGTTATCAGTGAATCTTGCCTCTCAGGCAGGACGAGAGGATTGGTGGCCGGTAAGGTTGCAGCCTTTGGATTCAAATCTTTCCAAGGGGAACGTGCCTTTGCAGGCAGAACCAATATTTGGGAAGTCAAACTTGATCTTCTCGCTGGCAAGAGCGGATGGGTTATTGCGCATTCCTCCTCATTCCACCGGGCTGAGTCAGGGTGAATTGGTAGACGTTATACTACTCTAGTTCCCATCCAGGGCAACTTCTTCAAGTCCACATTTCCCCCACTAAGAATTACCCCAACCTTTAAACCCGTCAGGTCGATCCTGTGTTCCCAGAGCACACTTACAGCCACAGCGGCGGAGGGCTCGATGATAATCTTCGCCCTTTCCCAGATGAATTTCATGGTATCGATGATTCCTTTTTCACTGACGGTAACAATCTGGTCAACATATGCCTGAATGATCGGAAAAGTAAGATCGCCGAGGGACGTTAGCAGTCCATCAGCAATTGTAGTGGGATTCACCGAAGGCAGGATTTTGCCGGATTGAAAGGACCGGTAGGCGTCGTCTGCAAGCTCCGGCTCTCCGGCGACCACTCGTGAAGCAGGGGCCAGGGCTTTTACCGCGATGGCTGTTCCACCCAATAGGCCTCCACCCCCTACTGGCGCAACCACGACATCCAGGTCCGGATATTCCTCCAATAGTTCCAACGCTGCGGTACCCTGTCCGGCGATGACCCGTTCATTGTTAAAAGGATGGATGAGCGTGGCACCTGTGGTGCGCTCGAGATCTTTTGTGGTGCGCTCTCGCGCCTCCAAGGTTGGTTCGCATAGGCTGACCTGCCCGCCATATCCGAGTACAGCATTCTGCTTGACTGCAGGTGCATTCTCTGGCATGACAATATAGGCTGGAATGCCGCGCATGCGGGCGGCCAGTGCCAGCGCCTGGGCATGATTTCCGGAGGAATGAGTCACCACACCATGTTCGGCCTGGGGGTCCGTCAGGGAAAATACCGCATTGCAGGCTCCACGAAATTTAAAAGCCCCCACTTTTTGCAGGTTCTCGCATTTCAAATAAATTTGCGCATTTACACGGTCGTTAAGACTCTGGCAGGTAAGTACCGGGGTATGGTGAATGTAGGGGTGGATACATTCCGAAGCCCGGTAGATATCCTTGATCGTGATGGCCATCTGTCAAATGCTCCAATAATTTCGACCGCTCGACTATGTGTGATACCAATAATCATATCACCTCAAGGGGTCACTGATATAATTTATTGCATGTCTGTCTATCTCCAAGATATTCCGTTGCAAGAGGCAAAAGCTCGTTACCAGGCCGCCTTAGAGCAGGCAGGATTATGGCGAGTCCTGGGGGAAGAAACGATCGATCTGGATGAGACCGTGGTCGGCCGAACACTGGCGGCGCCCGTTTGGGCTCAAAGCTCATCGCCTCATTACCACGCTTCAGCGATGGACGGGTTTGCGGTGCGCACTGGGGAGACCGTCAATGCGGGTCCGACTACACCAGTTTCATTGGAAATCGGCCCTCAGGCAGTTTATGTGGATACTGGTGACCCAATGCCTCCTACATTCGATGCGGTCATCCCTATCGAAAACACGGAAGCTTTGGATGCCCAGGGTCAAATCACCGGTGACATCCGGAACCCCGACTCTGTGCGTATTCGCGCGTCGGTGGCGCCTTGGATGCATGTCCGACCCCTTGGAGAGGATATCGTTGCTACCGAATTGGTGCTGCCTGCAGGTCATGTGCTCCGAGCGGTTGATCTAGGAGCGATTGCTGCCGCTGGCCTTATGCAGGTAACGTTGGCACGCAAACCACGTGTGGCGATCTTGCCCACTGGATCCGAACTCATCCCGTTGGGGAAGCCGGCAAAATCTGGAGAAATCCTTGAATACAACTCCTTGGTGATGGCCGCTCAAATCAATACGATGGGAGGTATCGCCACACGTTTCCCGATCACGGCTGACAATTTACAGGAGATCCTCCAGCGTGTGCAAGAAGCTTCTTCCTCCAACGATTTGGTGCTTATAAATGCGGGTTCCTCCGCCGGTGCCGAGGATTTCTCCGCGGAGGTTATCGAACAACTCGGTGAGGTGCTGGTGCACGGGATCGCAGTTCGTCCGGGGCATCCGGTTATTCTAGGTATCCTGAACCGCGAATCCCGGATGAAAGAGGCTAACAGTAATGCACAAGTTCCGGTCATTGGTGTGCCGGGGTACCCAGTATCAGCAGCTTTGACAATTGAGATTTTCGTCGAAGAATTGTTGGCCTGCTGGTTGGGTCGCACGGTTTCGGAGTTGCCGATCATTAAAGCCTCCCTAACCCGGAAGATCGTCTCTCCGGCTGGCGATGATGATTACGTCCGCGTTACCGTTGGAAGAGTTGGGAACAGGTTACTGGCCGCCCCGCTATCGCGAGGCGCAGGTGTGATTACTTCGCTTGTCAAGGCGGATGGTTTGGTGGTCATACCACGAGGAAAACAAGGAGTTGAAGCTGGCGAGGAAATGGACGTGCATTTATACCGGTCCGGGGCCGAATTGGAGCGCACGATCCTCTGTATTGGATCTCACGACCTCGCGCTTGATCTGATTGCCCAGTTTCTCGCCAAATGCGATCGCCGGTTGGTTTCTGCTAATGTGGGTTCTTTGGCAGGTCTGTTGACGTTGCAGAGGGGCGAAGCGCACCTGGCCGGTTCTCATTTACTGGATCCGGAAACGGGTGAATACAATCTAACGTATGTGCGCAAATATTTACCTGGAACGCCTGTCAGGATCGTCACCCTTGCCGGTAGAGAACAGGGACTGATCATTGAGCCAGGTAACCCAAAGTCAATCAAAGATCTCGAGGATTTAATTCGTCCTGAAATACGGTTCGTGAACCGCCAACGAGGAGCTGGCACGCGTGTGCTGTTGGATTATCATCTAAACTTAAAGGGGATAGCGCCAGACGGTATTATTGGGTACAATCAGGAAGAATACACTCACCTGGGTGTAGCAGCTGCTGTGGCATCTGGACGGGCAGATTGTGGACTTGGGGTCGTTGCGGCAGCCAGGGCGCTGGAGTTGGATTTTATCCCACTCTACCAGGAACGTTACGATCTGGTCGTCCCAAAAAGCATATCAAATCAGGATCTGGTAGCTCCGATTTTTGACTTGCTGCAAGACTCATCCTTCCGTGCAGCAGTATCAGCGTTACCTGGGTACGATGTCAGGAGTATGGGCAACCTGGTCTTGGAGGATTGAGGACATGACAACCGCACTTATCATCGACGATAACCGTATGACGGCCGACGCACTGCATCAAATGCTGGACATCCTTGGTGTTGAAGCTCGCGTGGCCTATGGATCGAGCCCGGCGATCTCTATTCTACAGACCATGACGCCGCGTTTGATCCTGCTCGATATCAATATGCCTGGCGTGGACGGGATCGAAATCCTTTCATTCATTCGGCGCGAACCTCGTTTGGCGTCCATACCGGTGATCGTGATCACCTCTGATGACCAACCAGAAACACGAGATAAAGTTAAAAGGGGTGGGGCAAGCTCCATGTTGATCAAACCTGCCACTCTGGACGCGCTTGAAGCTGCATTGAAAGAAGCCAATCTATTGTAAGAAAGAACACAATGTAAATGTCTTAAAGCCGGGTAAACCCCGGCTTTTAATTTCACTCGCTTGATATAATAGAACAGGAGGTTTAAATGCCAATTCAACAAGGAGACCCCGCACCCGAATTTGAACTTTTAGATGAAACTGGTGCGTTAAGACGCCTAATAGAATTTCGCGGCAAACCGGTGGTATTGTATTTCTACCCCAAGGACGATACACCTGGGTGCACGACTGAAGCCTGTAATTTTCGTGACGATTACTCTGCTTTTCAGAAAGCTGGCGTTGTGATTCTGGGTGTGAGTCCTGATTCGACAAAATCACATTCGAAATTCAAGGAAAAATATGATTTGCCCTTCCCATTATTGGTGGATAGCGACCATAAGATATGTCAGCTGTATGGGGTTTGGGGACAGAAAAAGTCTAAGGGTCGCGAATATATGGGCGTCTTGCGCACTACTTTTTTAATAGACGATGAAGGACTGGTCGAGCGTGTCTTTGAAAATGTTAAACCATCCGAGCACAGTAACGAAGTGCTGGCGGCTCTGGGGTTGCACTAACCCGGGGATGAGTTTCTATTCGCCAAAATGAGACACGTCACATGAGACCTGTGGCAGGAATGGACGTTCCCGCGCCAACACTCCAAGAACAACTGGGAGCCAGCTTTGCGCTGGCTCGCGCCCTGTTACAGGCTGAGGATGAGGAGGCTGCCATTCTTGGAGCTATGCAAGTAAGCGCGGAGTTTATCGGGGCAATGGGTTGCTCGTTCATCCCACTACAAGAATGGATAACTACGCTGAGGCCATTGAAACACGGGGATGCGGATTTTTTAGAGGATGTGCAATGGCTGTCACTCCTTGATTCTCCCAATACGCGACAAGCTTGCCGAATATGTAAGCGCCAGAGTCCTGAAGAAGTGTGTGTCTTGCGCCAAAATTCATCGGAGGCTGAACAAGTGATATGTGTCGGCGTTCGCAGAGCTGGTCGGGAGATTGGGGTGATCAATTATTTCTTTTCTGCGCCTATTAAAATTCACGAAAACATACACCTTTTTCTGGGAGAACTCGTTCATCTATTAGATATTGCATTGGTGAAAAGGCGCAATAGTGCGGAGCAATCAGAAGCAGGCCGGCAAGTCACTTCGGCTAGGGCGGTTAATGGGATTGTAAAGATGCAGGAGGGTATGAGCCAGGAAGTCCTTGACCATTTGGCATACACGGCAGTTATAGAAGAGCGCACCCGGCTTGCGCGAGAAATACACGATGGTCTGGCTCAAACCTTGGCATTCCTGAAGATTGAAGCTGGCCTGCTGCAAACTTCTCTTGATAAGGGCGAGTTGGAGGCGGTCAGGACCAAACTTGAAGCTTGTTACCAGACGCTATCTACTGCGTACCTTGATTCGAGGGAGGCCATTGATAACTTGCGCCAGATTCCGGCTGGAGCGATGGCTGAGTGGTTGTCGATGACTGCTTCCGAATTCAAATCGGTTACCGGAGTTCCTGTTGATGTTTCAAATGTACGCCTTTGCCATGATCTTCCACCAGTCGTTAAAATGCAGCTGGTGCGAATTATTCAGGAAGCACTCACGAATATCCGCAAGCACGCGCAGGCCTGTTCCGTTACCATATCTGCCTTCGAAGACGACAGAGAGGCTGTCTTTGAAATCACCGATAATGGTTTAGGTTTCGACCCTGCAGGCGCCGAACATGTATCACAGTATGGGTTGCGAAGCATGCGTGAACGAGCAGACTCGATCGGCGCATCTCTCCAAATCGACAGCGCTTTAAAATCGGGAACCACTGTACGGTTGTGTATCCCAATCCGGGGAATGTCGGTTCATGAGTGAGCCCATCCGTATCGTCGTAGTAGACGACCATTCGCTCTTTCGACGAGGCCTGGTAGGTTTACTGGCAGAAATGACCGGGATTCAAGTCGTTGGGGAGGCTGCAGACGGTCAAGAGGCGCTCAGTTTGGTTGAGGACAAAAATCCCGATGTGGTCCTATTGGACATCAATATGCCGGGCATGGGAGGCGTCGAAACTCTCATTGCCTTGAGAAAGAAAAAAGAGCCGGTTGCTGTGTTGATGCTGACCATCTCTCAGCATGAGGAGGACCTGATTGGCGCTATCAAAGCAGGAGCCGATGGATACCTGCTTAAGAATACCGAACCAGAAACACTGCGCGAGACGATCCTGAACGTGGCAGCCGGAAAGGCGGTTCTGGATCCCGAGGTTACCGGGCAGGTGCTTAGAGTTGTCAGAGCCAGCCCGGTGGTCAATACCGATCTGCTGACCGAGCGCGAAGCGGATGTGCTGCATCGTTTGGCTCGTGGCCTTACTACTGCACAAACAGGCGCAGAATTGTTCATTTCTGAGAATACGGTAAAGACCCATATCCGCCATATCCTTAAGAAGTTGGAGGTAAGCAATCGAGCTGAAGCGGTTGCCAGGGCAGCCCAGCTCGGGTTAATCTAATGAAATTGGAACGGATGATACAAGCGGGTGATTGTGAAATCACCCGCTTGATTTATTTAAATCCCTCTTTTACTTAGGAAAATAACATGACAAACCAGGGAATATTTGGTAAATTATAGACAGTATTCACAAGAGAATCCACAGGTTAATGCTTTGAACCCGCAATCCGATATTTCTCGCAGGCTACTTATCGCTTCTGCCAACCCATTGTTTCGCGAGGGGTTGCACAAACATTATGCTGAATGTTGGAGCGACCAAAATGTCCGCGTCGATATGGCCACAACCATGCAGGAGACGCTCAGCTTTCTTGAGCGAGAGTCTCCTGACCTCGTGATTGTTGACCATGACGATAAAACCATTAACCGAAGTGAATTCCTTAACCGTTTTGTAATTGGTGAAATGCCCATGAAAGTCATCCTGGTCTCCCTGGCTGCTTCCGAATCAATTGTTATTTACAACCGCAAGCAGCTAACGGCTGCAGAGGCTGAGGACTGGCTGGCAAATCCATGGGACGAATAACTCAACCATCCCCTTCAGGAGTATTTCTATGCGCCACTTTGTGATCGTCGCAATCCTAATCATCGCCCTGGCGATGCTGACCTATGCTGGATTGGACAAGGCTGGATTGATGCCCATCGAGGGAAGTGAACAAGCGGTCATCATCGACCAGCTTTGGAATCTGGAATTGATGACGATTTCCTTCCTGTTTGCGCTTATAGTCGTTCCTTTGTTCTACAGTCTGGTCGTCTTTCGCCGGAAGAAAGGTGAATTAGGCGATGGTGAGCACTTCGAGGGCAATACCACCCTCGAAATTACCTGGACGGTCGTTCCTCTGTTCATCGTCATGACCTTCGCTTATCTTGGGGCTTATAACCTCGGGGAAACGCGGCGAGTAGATCCTCAGGCGATGGAAATCAAAGTCACTGCTCAACAATTCGCCTTCACATTTGAGTACCCACAGTTCGGGTTTTTCTCAAAAGAGCTTTATCTGCCCGTGAACGAACAGGTAGTGCTTAGAATGACTTCAAAAGATGTAATCCATTCTTTCTGGGTGCCTGAGTTTCGAATTAAACAGGACATCGTGCCTGGCCGAACGACCGAATATCGTATTACCCCGCGTCTCCTGACTGAAGCGAAACCTTACAAGGTCCGCTGCGCGGAACTGTGCGGTGCCTCGCACGCTTACATGCTGGCCGATGTCAATGTAGTCACGCAGGCCGAATTTGAGAAATGGGTGGCAGCTCGCCAGGAGGAAGCCCGGCAAGCTGCCGACACACCGGAAGGTCGCGGTGGTGTCCTGGTTGCGCAAAGTGGTTGCCAGGGATGCCACTCGCTTGATGGTAGCCCAAACACCGGCCCAACCTGGTTGGGAATTTACGGACGTCAGGAGCAGATGGCGGGTGGCGGTACGATCGTTATCGATGACGCTTACATCAAAGAATCGATCTTAAATCCGCAGGCAAAGATTGTAGCCGGATTTGAGAACGTGCTCATGCCTGCTTTCCAATTCTCTGACGAACAAATTGCCGACATGATCGCATACATGAAGACTCTGAAATAGGTGGAGGAACAAACATGAAGACCATGAAACCTGTTTGGCGCGGCCTGGTGCTGCTAGTACTCGGAGGGGGACTGGGGTATATCCTGGGAGTCGGGCTGGATGCGCTCGTTCTGGGGAGAGCGGATTTTACAGCACCATTAGGTGGCCTTTTTACAATGCTGGGTGCGGTGTCATCATTTTTCTTCGGACTGGTTGGTTTCCATGGAATTACACGTGGATTGATTTGGCAGGTAGGTGGCACCTTGCTGGGTGGGCTCTTCGTGACTGCCTTACGCGCTTTATTTGGCCTACCAGCGTTTGGCAACTTCTTCTTTACAGAGCCGGCCTGGGTTGTTGGTGGCCTATTTGGAACGATTTTCTCTCTGATCGGCGTAGGCGCGCTGACGGATTGGTTCAAATGGGCCAAAGGTGAGGAAACTCCAGAGCATCATGAAGATCCGCCGGGTTGGCAACGCTATTTTGGTGTATCACTCGACCATAAGATCATCGGGGTGCAATATACATTGACTGCAATTGCCCTGATGGGGTTTGGTGGAATATTTGCCATGATCTTCCGCACTGAGTTAGCCTCTTCACAATTACAGTTCCTGACGAATACCTTTCGCGCCTTCGACCAGAGCGGATTGCAATTTTACAATACCCTACTCAGTTTACATGGCATGGTGATGATCGTTTCGATCCTTCTTGGCATTGCTGGCGTTATTAATTACCTGGTTCCTTTGCTGATCGGCGCACAGGATATGGCCTTCCCGCGCTTGAACGCCTTTTCCTTCTGGCTTGCAGTACCGGCAGCTGTTCTGTTGCTTTCAGCGCTCTTCCTGGGTGGGTTCGATACCGGTTGGACTGGCTATCCACCTCTCTCCACGCGCTCCCCATTGGGCATTCAGATGTTCTTCCTGGGCGTCTTCGTAGCGGGCTGGTCTTCCATTCTTGGCGCACTGAATGTGCTCGCCACCGTGGTCCGCATGCGAGCCCGAGGAATGACTGCATTCCGCATGCCGATCTTTGTGTGGTCGGCGATTGCGACTTCCTTGATCTCATTGACCGCCACGCAGTTGATAGGTCTCTCGTTCCAGTTGGTGATGTTCCAGCGCTTATTGGGCATGGGTTTCTTCGATGTGGCTCAAGGGGGTAACCCGGTGCTGTTCCAGCACCTTTTCTGGTTTTATTCGCACCCGGCCGTGTACGTTTTTGTGCTGCCCGGGTTGGGCATCATCTCAGAATTGCTACCGGTCTTCGTGCGTAAACCACTTTTTGGTTATCGCTGGATTGCCATGTCTTCGTTGGGCATTGCGTTGGTTGGTTTTCTGGTTTGGGCGCACCATATGTTTACATCCGGCATGAACGAGTACCTGCGCGTACCGTTCATGTATAGCACGCTGCTTGTAGCCATTCCGACAGGCGTCAAATTCTTTTCCTGGGTGGCCACGTTGTGGAAGGGAAAGATCGAACTGCCTACTCCCATGTTGTTCGTTCTTGGCGGTATCGTAGTATTTCTGATGGGTGGTCTGACTGGACCACCGAATGCAACCGTTTCAACGGATTTGCACCTGCACGACACCTACTACATAGTCGGCCATTTCCACGACACGATGTTCGGCGGTTATATCTTTCCTTTCTTTGCGGCGATCTACTTCTGGTTCCCAAAAGCGACCGGCCGTCGTATGAATGAGAAACTGGGTAAACTGCATTTTTGGTTGATAACCCCTTCCTTCCTTGTGTTGACTTTCACCATGATGCGAGTTGGCTTGCTGGGGATGCGTCGCAGGATTGCGGATTATGATCCGCTCTTGGGTTTTGATCTTTCCCACTTGATCATGACTGTGGCAGGATACGTCATATTTACCTCGGTCGTACTCTTTCTGTACAATTTTTTCCACAGCATGAAGTATGGGGAGGTAGCTGACGGCAACCTGTGGAACTCGCGCTCGCCAGAATGGCAAGTGCCTTCCCCCATGCCTTTGCACAATTACGATCAAGCGTTTGAGGTTGTTGGCGAGCCTTATGATTATGGTTTGCCGGGTTCCACCTATGTCACCTTTGACGAGGGCAAGGAGAAACATTCATGAGCGGGCAAGGAGATTCGTTAGATATGGCATCAATGGAAAAGAGTGCAGCTCTCAATCAAGGTGTGATCATCTTCATCTTCCTGGCTGTCCTTACGGGGTTGGAATTCTTCGTTGCAATTGCGATCGGATCGGTTGCCTTGTTGGTACTCCTTGCGCTGGTAAAAGCCGGGTTGGTGGGTTATTACTACATGCATATCTACCGCTTGAACCGCGCGGATGAAGGGGACCACCATTCCTATGAATACAAGACCGGTACCAACCGTTTTGGATTGTGGTTGTTCCTCTTGTCGGATTCATTTGTGTTTGGCGGGTTGGCGGTTGCTCGCTTTAATTTGCTCGGGCTCACCCGCCCGGGATTGACCCAGACGCTCGGCCTGTTGGTGACCAGCGTCCTGCTGCTCTCCTCGTTCTTCATCAATCGGGCAGAGACGTCCATGGAGCACGGTGACCGGCGAGGCTTCCTGGTTGGAACAACACTTGCGCTGATTCTGGGGATAGGGTTTTTGGCCGGGGTAGTTGGAGTGGAATGGCCACAAGCTCTACACGAAGGTATTACACCTTCCTCTGGAGTTGGCGGCGCGATCTTCTTCATGATGACCGGGATGCACGCTTTTCATGTCTTGACCGGTGTGATCTTTCTGGCGATTGTCCTTCGCAACGGGGCGAAAGGTTCATATTCTTCAGAAAAACACTGGGCTGTTGAAGCTGCAGCCGTGTACTGGCATTTCGTCGATGTGGTTTGGATTTTCTTTTATCCGGCGTTGTATTTGATCGGTACAGTGATTTGATTGAAGGGAAGTTTAAATTGGTAAGCCCAGCGGTCTCAACCAGTTAGGGGTATGAAAATGAACAAGAATATGTTAAGGGTTGGTATTGGATTGATGGTTCTAATAGGGTTGGCGACGGGGATGGCGGTGTTGATTCCTCAAACAGAAGCCTTCCGTGGAACGCTCTACGATCCGGCGCAAAAGGCACCAGAGATCGAATTGATTCGCAACGATGGAAGTGTTTACCGCCTGAGCGACCAACGCGGAAATGTCATATTGCTCTTCTTCGGATATACCTCTTGTCCGGATGTTTGCCCGATCACGCTTTCCGAATTGAAAAAAGTGAACGAAGAATTAGGAGGCGAGAACGGCCAGGTGCAGGTCGTATTTCTTACAGTAGATCCGGATCGCGATACCCCCGAAGTGATCCAGAAATATGTTTCCATTTTTAATCCTGCATTTATCGGTTTGAGCGGCACCTTACAGGAATTGGAACCTGTCTGGAAAGAGTATGGAGTTTATCGCGAGATTGAGCAGGCTTCTTCCTCTGCTTTGGGGTACGCGGTGACTCACACCGCGCGGGTGTACGTGATCGACCAGGAAGGTAACTTGCGTCTTTCCTACAGCTATGGCACTCCGACGGATGACATCCTGCACGATCTGAAAATTCTGCTTAAGTGAATGAGGTATACGTTGAACAAAAAATGGATGGTGATCCCTTTCGTTATAGTGGCGGTTATCTTATCAGCTTGCGCGCCAACCTCAGTTCAAAGGCTGCAGGCGACTGATGTCTGGGCGCGTCCGGGGTTGGCTGGAGGAAACAGTGCTGTTTTCTTTATCATCGAGAATCCTGGCAAGGAGGATGTCTTGCTTTCGGCTTCCAGCATGGTAGCCGATGCAGTCGAAATGCACCGCACCAGCATGCAAGCAGGTGTCGCGAAAATGGACCAACAGATGAGTGTGCTGATACCAAAGGGAAAGACCGAATTCAAACCAGGCGATTTGCATGTCATGCTGATTGGCTTGAAGAAGGATTTAGCAGTTGGCGACACATTCGACGTCACGCTGGATTTTGAAAAAGCAGGTGAGCAGACAATAACAGTGACCACCTTAGCGCCATGATCCTTTTCACAATTCTCTTTGAATGAGAGGAATCCGGTTCCTAAGGATCGAAAGGATCCAGTGAACGAAACGGATGAATAAATCGATTTTCAAACGCGTTGTCTTTTCTATGCTGCTTGGGGTTCTTCTGGCAGCCATTATGAGCGAATTTGCATACCAGGTGTTAAAGCGCGAGAATCGGGCACCGCAACAAATTGAAATGGTCATCCCGGCTGGCACAGCGCGCCAGGTATCTGGGGGTGAAACGCCCCCCTCATTGCCGGAGGATATGACTTTTGTTGTCGGCGATACCCTGGTGGTCGTCAACCAGGATGATGTGGACCACCAACTTGGTCCAATTTGGATTCCAGCCGGGGCTTCCGCAAGTTTGAACCTCGACACCGAACAGAATTACATTCTGGACTGTTCCTTCCAACCTACCAAGGTTTTCGGCATCGACGTGCTTCAGCCAGTCACTCTCGGAACGAGGGTGGTGGGTATCCTGTTCGCAGGGTTCCCGCTGGGAGCATTATTTGCAGTTTACAGCGTGGTGCTTTCGCCTCACTCGAAAAAGGAGCTAAGTGCGTGATTCTGCGCGTCATGTTCTCCCGTCAATGGTTGCTCACCACGCTATTGGTGCTGGCAGGTGGGGGGGGGTGTGTCCGGTTGGGCCTCTGGCAATTGGATCGCCTACATCAGCGGCAAGCCTTCAATGCGCATGTCGAGGCTATGTGGGCCGCACCGCCGCTACGATTAACCGGCAGGCCAAATGAAGAATTGACTTCGATGGAATACCGGGCAGTTTCCGTTACCGGGGCATATGATACCGACCATCAGATCGTTTTACGAAACCAGTATTTTCAGAACGAGTATGGCTACCACCTGCTTACGCCCCTTTTCCTGGAAGATGGGACCGCAGTGCTGGTAGACCGGGGTTGGATCCCGGCCAGTGGGAATGAGGCACCGGTCGATTGGCAAAAGTACGACCAGACAGGTCGGGTTTCCATTCAGGGCCAAATTCGTCTTGGTCAAAATAAACCGGACGTCGGTGGAGTGCCTGATCCTACCTTGACACCTGGCCAAGTAGGGTTGGATTTTTGGAATATTGTCAACCTGGACCGCATCGGCCTGCAATTGCCGTATCCTTTGTTAGATGTCTACATTCAGCCAACCCCCGATCCTGAAGATCAGTCGCCTCCTATTCCATATCAACCGGCAATAGAACTTAGCGAGGGGCCTCACCGGGGCTATGCCGGCCAGTGGTTCACATTCGCACTCATCCTTTTGTTAGGCTATCCTGTTTATCTCCGCAAACAATTAGCCACTTCTGTGGAATCGAATTCTAAGGACGTTAATCCTGGAGAAACCCCATGAAATTTTCACTCAGTTCATCCTTTGCCCGGTTAACCCTACTTGTACTGCTGGCGGTCTTTCTGGTTACAATCGGCGGACGGTTGGTTTCTGTGAATGGTGGTTCCGAGACCTGCCTTGGCTGGCCGATATGTCAACCTCAGGGTTTCTTGGGTTGGATCCAATTGATTCACCGCGCTTCGGTTGGCTTCACCAGCCTGCTGATGGTGATCCTGCTTGTACGCGCCTGGCGTGAGATGCGTGACCATCGGGTATTGCTCCCGCTCGCTACGTTGACAGTCGTATTGTTCTTTGCGCAAGGGTTTGTCGGCGCTATGCAAGTTACCCGGAATTTCCCACCTTATCTGGGGGTGTTGCACGCGCTTTCGACGGTGGCTCTCTGGATGGGAATGTTGGGATTGGTAATCACTTCAGGTGTAATGGCGCGTGAGACGGTAGAGTTCCCGCCACTGGATATCCACCATCCAATTCAGGATATTTTGCAGCGAATTCGTGATTTTCTGACACTGACCAAACCTATCGTCGTACTACTCTTACTCGTGACCACCTATGCAGGTATGGTAGTTGGAGGGCGTGCCTGGCCATCCCTTTCGTTGACCATCTTTACATTACTGGGTGGATTTCTGGCTGCAGGAGGTTCTTCGGCACTGAACCAGTATATCGACCGTGACCTTGATAAAAAAATGCAACGTACTGCGAAGCGCCCGCTGGCGGCAAAACGAATGACGCCGGCGGAAGGATTGGCGTTTGGACTGGCGATGTCCGTATTAAGCTTTTATGTATATGCGGGCCTGGTGAATTTACTCGCAGCCTTTTTGTCCCTGGCTGGTATCGTTTATTATGTTGTGTTCTATAGCCTGCTGCTAAAGAAAAAGACAGTTCAAAATATTGTCATTGGTGGAGGCGCTGGCGCCATTCCGCCGTTGGTTGGCTGGGCCGCGGCTACTGGGGGACTCAATATTCCAGCGCTGTTCCTATTTGCGATCATATTCATGTGGACACCGCCGCACTTCTGGGCACTGGCGATCGTTCGTAAGAAGGATTACGCCCGTGCTGGCGTACCGATGTTGCCTGTGGTACGTGGAGAAAAAGAGACGAGATCACAGATCTTCATTTATACGCTGGAGTTGGTCGCAGTTACCTTGCTTTTTCCGGTGTTCAATGTGGCTGGTGCGGTATACGTGGTTTCGGCGATTGTGCTGGGAGCCTGGTTGCTTCACACGTCCTGGCAAGTCTTGCGCAAACAAGGGAACAAGATTGCCTGGAAGATGTATCGCTACTCAAGCATGTATCTGGCTTTTATCTTTCTGGCCTTGATGGTAGATGCGGTGATGTAAATCATCCAAAGATTTAACCTGAGTAGTGGATAGGAATATAAGAAAATCCCTTCGATTCACTCGAAGGGATTTTGGTTGAGTGTCTCAATTTTTCTAAGGGGGATATCGAGCGATTCCGTTGGCGGCAGAATCGCGGTAAGAATTGCTGTGCTAGAATCAGGCATCCGGGCTTGCTGGTCCCTTCATGATGAATGAAATAACAAAAAAACCATTTCAGACATTCTATTTGATTTTGATGGTTTTACTGGGCGGTTGGTTGCGCTTCGCTCCCACAACTCTGTCAGGGCAAGTGATCAACGACGGAGGTATGTTCTACCATATGGCGCAGGCAGTGCACGAAGCCCATTTCAGCCTGCCGTTCACCATATTCTACAATGGCTTGAATGTACCCTTTGCTTATCCCCCTTTGCCTTTCTATCTAGCGGCCCTGCTTTCGGATTTATTTAATTGGCCGTTGATCGAAGTATTCCGATGGATCCCCGCGTTGCTATCGACCTTTTCGATTCTGGCCTTCTTCCTATTTTCAAGAACCCTTCTTAGAGCCTCGGGTCCAGCTTTATTGGCCACCAGTGCATTTGCGTTCCTGCCCCGTGCATACACCTGGTTTGTCATGGGTGGCGGTATCAGCCGGGCTCTTGGTCAGTTATTCCTTCTATTAACCGCCTGGGCGGCATACCGGGCATTCAGCGACAAGCAATACAGGCATGTTTTGTTTGCCTCCATATTTGGGGCTCTGGTGGCGCTCAGTCATCCAGGCCAATTATTGCATGCGATTGTCCTATGCGCCTGGTTGTGGTTGTATCTGGACCGGAAGGGGTGGCTGCGCGCATTGTGGATCGCTGGTGGTGCAGCAGCTCTCTGCGCTCCCTGGTGGCTGACAGTGATTGCTCGTCATGGGATTGCCCCTTACCTGTCTGCGGCACAGACTGGAGGAGTTTCTGGTTTGTTCTGGCTTGAATTGCTGTTTCCCACCTTTGCTGAAGAGAATTTCTTGACCGTATTCACGCTTTTTGCGGTACTTGGACTGGTAGTTCAGTTGACGCGGCGAGAGTATCTCCTGCTGGGAATCTTGATCTTGCCGTTTATCGTCGATCCCAGATCTGCTTCCTCTATTGCGATCCTTGCATTGGCGATGCTGGCCGGGGTTGGATTGCACGATCTGGTCTTGCCGGCCATTGCCAGATTGACCACGCAAGCCAGGGACAATCCGGAGTTGCTGCACACACAGGGCTGGTTCGACCAGGTTTCACATTCTCCGGTTGCCAGTTGGACCCTTGGATATTTCCTTTTGATCTCGCTGCTGGGCGCTTATGCGTACGACCAACCTCTGTCTCGTACAATCGTGCCACCGTCGAGTCGTGAAGCCATGGTTTGGATCGAAGAAAACACATCTCCAGAAAGTACTTTCTTGGTTCTGACAGGCAACAGCGATCCATTTGGAGATCCGGTCAATGAGTGGTTTCCGGTTTTTGCAGAGCGTGTCAGTGTCAGTACCATCCAGGGTAAAGAGTGGTCGCTGGGTCGCGGTTTTCTTGAGTATGCCGGCAAGATAAGCTCCATCCAATCTTGTCTGAATGCGGCCCCGGAATGCATTTTGCACAAAACAAGTTCTTTGGGTAAGCCGTTCGATTTTATCTACCTGCTCAAGACTCCATTTACGGGGCAAGATGAGGGCGCCCGCAATCCGGCCTTGTTATTGTACCTGCTGCGTAATTCCACGGGCTATGAGTTGGTTTATGAAAACGTGGATGTGGTCTTGTTTACAACCCACGATACGCGCTGAGGCATGTATATCTGGCAGCTGAGCAAGGTCGTGGTTCAAGGTGGGCTACTGTTTCGAAGGATGATGGCAGTTTTATCCTCGTACAATACAAGCCAGCCTGAAGATTCTAGAGTCCGGGCCAATTGAGAGGACGGTTGTATAATCGCCCATTCCACCCGATAGTTGGAGAGTATTTGCTCCCAGTGCGGGGCAAGCGTGATCACGCTTTCGTAATTAGAGGTTAATTCCCCTGTAGTGTCAGCCATGCTATCTGCGAAGACGGTGTATTGCGGCCAGAGATTGAAGGCAAGGTAACCTCCCCAGTTAAGGTCATTGAACATCTTTCCAGGTTGAGGGTGTGCCTGAAGCCATTCGGTGGCATGGACAGGAAATATGCTGGGCGCGAAAACATAGCGCGTCCTGGCCGTTTCGCTCGAAAACGATACCATGCAGATCAACAGTGTCAGGGCTGGCCAGAAGGGTCGGTCAATGGACGGTTCGACCTGGACCAGATTCGATTCGAGGCCCTTCAATTTTTCAAAGATAGAAATCTCAGATCCTCCTATACCAAGTACGAAGGGCGCAACGATACCATAGAAATGGATGTTGCGTCCGGCCACGAGTGTCATGGCCGTGAATCCTGCCAACAAGAATGCATGCGTGCTGGAGAGACGCATTCGAAGAACGGCGAGAAAGAGCACGGAGCAGGAAATCAGCCCAAGCAGGACGATAAATTCTGGTCGGGAGAAATCGGGAGGTCTGGCTTCATACATTCTTGACATCAGGTAAGCGTTGTTCACAAATCCGATCAGAGTCCTCCAGGGACCAAGGCCAGCCGGATTCACGAGGCTTGCCAGCATGGATAAACCGCTCGCCAGAACCAGGTTTCTGCCAACTCGGGGTGTCATCTGGTTCCTTGCTGCCAACCGATCCCAGATCCAGCCAGCCACATAAGCTCCCATGGCCAACATACCGATGATGAACTCGCCGTGCAGGTTGCTCCACACCAGCATTAGCAGAGGAAATTTCCAGAGCCAGGTTTTCTCGCCTTTGCTCAACTGGTCGAGCCATACAAGCCAGATTATGAAGAGAGCCATCGAGATCAGGTGAGGACGCACAGCCCAATTCAGGGAGGATGCGGCTGCACCCCAGATCACCAGAATGAGGGGAAGCAGTCGTCGCCCGGACACAGAAGAAATGTAACCGTAGGTGATATAGAAGGTCGTGGCCAAAAGTGAGGCTGCCAGGGTAGCAAGACCTGGCAGCCCGGCGAGATGGTAGATTTGAAAGAAGAGCAAATCAGTTAGCCATTCATGTGATATATACAACCTGCCCTGGTAAGGATAGGCAAAAGGTTCCGTGGTTGGTATGGAGCTTGTCTCCTGAATGTACTTGCCCGTCAAGAGATGTCTCGGCAGGTCCCCATCCAAATTGAGCAGGCGAGGGCCAAGTAGCATGGCAGCAATGAAAAGGGCAACGAACAGGATGTCTTTCAGGCTAGGTAGAAGCATGTCGCCGAGAATGGCCATTATCGAACGCATGGACGTGCTCCTTGTTAATCTCACGAGTTGGAGTGTGACTATCTTACAGGAAACTACGTGTTGAATTCATTGCAGGAACGATAAAAAAGGACAGGGTTCATTTGTTTACCCTGTCCTTTGGTGTAAGTGGGCATACGTTTACTCGCCCAGGTAGTCCCTCAACTTGCGCCGGATGGTTGGGTGCCTCAACCGGCTTAGGGCTTGCGCCTCGATCTGGCGAACGCGTTCACGCGTAACCCCCATTTTGCGGCCGACCTCTTCGAGTGTATAAGCCTGACCGTCTAGCAAGCCATAGCGTAATTGCAGAATTCGTACTTCTCGAGGAGGGAGTCCGTTCAGGACTTCGCCCAGGTGCTCGCGTAGCAGGTTGTAAGTAGCGGTATCGTCCGGCGGTGGAGCTTCATCATCCTCAATGAAATCTCCAAGCACAGAATCTTCTTCGTCGTCCGTTGGTGTTTCCAGAGACAGCGGACGGCGTGCAACCTGAATCATATTCTCCACTTTTTTGGGCGGTACTTCCAGTGCGTCTGCCAATTCTTCAACAGTAGGTTCACGCCCAAGACGTTGGGTCAATTGATGTTGGACGCGAAGCAGTTTATTGATCTGATCCCCCATATGGACCGGTACGCGGATTGTGCGCCCTTGATCGGCAATGGCGCGGGTGACGGCCTGGCGAATCCACCAGGTGGCATAGGTACTGAACTTATGGCCTCGGCGGTAATCGAATTTCTTAGTAGCGCGAATCAGGCCAATATTGCCCTCCTGGATGAGGTCCAGGAACGGCACACCTCGCCCCATATATTTCTTAGCGACGCTGATCACCAGGCGTGAGTTGGCCGTGATCAGATGTTCACGAGCAGCCCAACCATCCTCGATCAGCCGCCGCAGTTCGGTCCGCCGTCGCGGGCTGACATTGCCTTTTGCCAGCTCCTCTCGCGCCATGCGCCCTCTTTCGATACGCTGAGCCAGCTCCACTTCTTCTTCAGCGGTCAATAGGGGAACCCGGCTGACCTCTTTCAGATACAATCCGATCGTATCGTCAGTGTCAATGTTGGCCAGGTAATCATCCAACACCAATTCCGAAGCTTGTTCCGCCTCCTCCGAAGATTCAACCGCCGCAAGCTCGTCCTCGCTGGGTTCTGACGTGGGTACATCCTCAACGAATGGAATTCCCGCGCTCAACAATGCAGAAAAAGCTTCCTCCAGTTGTTCTACGTCCTGCTCGGCTTCTGGGAAGAAGTGAAGAATATCGTCCAGGGTCACGTAAGTTTTCTGCCGACCCATTTCGATCAACCGCGCAATGGCGGGAAATTCTTCTTCCTCTTCAACCATCAATAACTTTTCCATATCCATAAAACGATCATCCTACCTAACCTGAATTGATATGTCCAGAATACTCTTTTTTGATACGAAATTCAATACCTATTACCAAGTTGCAATCCTTAGGGTGCAGGAGTTGCAGTCAGGCTCGCTTCAGTGGCGGAATTCATCAAAACATCTGGTGTCTCGCTTGGTGCGAACGTTGGTGTAGGAGTGTGAAGATAAGGCGGGGATGTCAGTAGATTCAAGAGTGATTGGATCCCTGTCTGGTCCAGAATGACAACCCCGGGCTCTTCGTCGATGGCTGCATAGTAACCACTATTAGTCGGGGTGAGGTCTCCAATTCTTACGTCTTTATGCGTTCCGCCGCTGAAGTCAATCGATATCAGATAACTTTCTGGAGCTAATCCGGCGTCGTCAAGGGGCACGCTTGGACGAGAGAGGATGCGAAGTGTAGAAAGTTGAGTTGCAGCCGCTTCCGCAGATCCCTGGTCGACTTCCGATTCTGTGGGTTCTTCCATGACCCATAAACCTGTCTCGCTGCGAGTGAGAAGAACCTGCTGCGCCTCTTCGTTACCAGCAATACGAATCCTGACCGGTAACCCGTCGGTTTCCACGATCAGAAATTCAACCGGTTGAGCCGGCGTGGATACTTCCAGGGTAGCAAGATTGTCCTGCCGTTTGAGATAGATCATCAGGCCAACCAGCACCAGCAGAATGAAAAGTAATATCCAGGTCGGACGCTTCATTGAGGATCAGCCTCTACGGCGGCGCAGGATCCAGGCATAGACACCGGCTACAGTAATGATCAATGGGATCACACAAACCGAACTGGCCACCAGAAATATGAATTGGAGCGAACCAGGAGGATTAAAGGTCCTTGTAGTAGTATCTTGAGCTGTGATGCCGATGAGATTCTCTTTCTCGGTCAACCAATCGATGGAGTTGATCACCAGGTCGCCGTTTCCAGAGAAATCAAAGTTGCTGTCCTGCGGGAAGCTAGAATTTCCAAACACAACCACCCGGCTACCTGTCATGGCATTTTCGGCGGCAGCGCCGAGTACCATCGGACCAGGGAGATCCACCCCCTCGTCAAAGCCCAGGGATTGCTGCTCGAGTGCTTTGAAATCTGTTTCCCCCCATGAGCTGGGAATGGTCAGGACCAGCGGCGTGGTGGATATTCCCGAAACATCCGAATCGATCGACAGACTTCTGGCATAGGGGAACAGGGCTGCAATGCCCTGCATCTTCTCTGTGATCGGGTGGTTGTTGTACTGTGCACCTACGGCAAAGAAAGGCGAAGAAGTGGAATTGGTGTCCACGATCATGTCGTTGCTTAGTGTTATACCCCAATTGGTGGAAAGGTATTCTGTGAGGGGATCACTTTTATCACCGAATTCCGTCAAAGGAACCGGATCAACCATGATGAGGGCCTTTCCTCCTTGTTCAAGGTATGCCTGCACCTCAGCTAAAGATTCAGCCGAAAGTGGGGCCAGTGGTCCTGCAATTACCAATGCGCTGGTATCCTCCGGTATGCTGCCTGTAGCCTGCAAGTTCAGGGTTTTGATCACGTAATTCTTGTTTTCCAAAACCTGCTTCACATTGGTGTAGGCTGTATCTCCCGGGTTTTCGATATCGTGTTCGCCGTTTCCAGTCAGGAAATACACGACCGGCTTTTCCGGATTCAGCAAGCGGACCAAACCGCCGGTTAACGCCTGTTCACTCGCAAGCGTGACAATTTCTTGGTTGTCTCCCATTTGCAATAGAATCTTGCCATCACCCGTGATACCCAGTTGCTTGACGAGCACTGGGTTGGAATCGGGATCCATGAATTGATAATCGAAATTGCCTGCGCTGCTAGTTTTGTAATCCTCCAGTAGTTGCCGGGCTGTATCGGGTCGCAAGCGCGCGCTGAAGAATGCCGTAGCCTGTACAGGTTCCGGTAATTTTGCCAGGGCGTCGATCGTTTCAGGCGCCAGAGTGTGCTGCTTGTCTTCAGTCACGTCCCATCGTTTTGGGAATTGGTTCACCAGAAGGTTCACCACAACCAATATACCTACAAAAGCCGCGAACATGATGAGTGAGTTGCTGCCATACTGTAGCTGGCGTCCAGTCAGCATCTTTCGAACTCGCTCCGGATCAAGAACGGCATAAACCGCATAGCCAGCGACAAAAACAGCAATTGCGATGTATAGAATGCGATCCAATAGGGCTGGATCGGGAGGCGTATATAGGCCAGTGGCTTCGAATGCCCGCACAATCAACACTCCCACGATCGTCAGGAAAGCAAGTCCTGAAAGTGCCAACCCAATAGGCGCAAAACGACTAGGTTTCTGTTTCATTAGCGCCACCTCCGAATTTCAATGGCTGCTGTTCCGATGAAGAGTCCAAGTGAAGTAACGCTCAAGAAATAAACGATATCTGACAGGTTGATAATGCCCCGACTTAAAGAATCGTAGAAGCGCGTATTCATATCCAGATATTTAAAGAACTCCGCTCCGGAAGATAGCAGATTAGCAGGGATACCGATCAAGAACCATAATATGACCAAGATACCCATTGCCAGGAAAAATGCTGCAAATTGGTTCTGGAACATGGCGGAAATGCTCACACCGATCGCCAGAAATGCCGCTGCCACCAGGATAATGCCAAGGTAACCGGAAAGCATCAATTGCTGGTCGATGCCAGGCGTGGTGAGGTTATGTAAGATAAGCGGATAGACCAGAGTGAAGCCGATCAAGGTCAACACAAACAAGAATGATCCCAGCCATTTTCCGACCACCAGCTCCCAATCCCGAATAGGGGCAGTGAGCATTAATTCCAGCGTGCCCATGCGTTGTTCATCAGCCAACAGGCGCATGGTGAGTGCCGGCACGGTAAAGACCAGCATGAACGCCATTGGTCCAATCACAATCGAGATGTCCGGCGCTTGACCCATCCCAAAAGGGTTGTTCGTGAGACTGATGAGGTTGAGCGCAAAGATCCAGCCGATCACGCTCAAGATGATGAGCATCACGATATACGCCAGTGGACTGCTGAAATAGATTTTATATTCGCGTTTGGCAATTGTCCAAATATTCCGCATCTATCCCTCGCTTTACTTGTCAGCCGATTCTTCGCGGGTTAATTGCAGGAAGATATCTTCCAGGCTCATCCCAAATGGGCGCAGTTCCAACAAATCGTACCCGGCTTTGACCGTTGCACGGGCGACTTGCGCTCGAACGTCCTGTCCAGGCGCAAATTGGAATTCGAGCACTCCTTCTTCGGTTTGCTGTACATGGCTGATGCCCTTGATCTTTCCGATCTTAACCACCAGATCATCCGCTTCGCCGCGTACACGCAGCAATGCTCGTTCAGCACCCACAAGTCGGGCTTGCAAGTTGGCGGGTGTATCTTCGGCAATGATGTGGCCTTTGTTGATGATCAATACCCGGTCGCAAAGCTGCTGGGCTTCAGAAAGAATATGGGTTGAGAGCAAAACGGTGCGTTCTGTGCCGATTTCACGGATAATGTTGCGGACTTCGACCACCTGGCCTGGGTCCAAGCCGATGGAAGGTTCGTCAAGGATAAGTACTTCCGGCCGGTGCAATAGCGCCTGGGCAAGTCCTATACGCTGACGCATCCCTTTAGAAAGATTACTAATGTAGCCTTCAGCCCTGTCTTCCATACCGACCATTTCAAGCGTTTCTACAATGCGGTCATCGGAATGGGGTAGATGTCTGAGGTCGGCCATGAACTTCAAAAAGTCAAAGACCGTCATGTCATTGTAAAGTGGAGCAGTTTCAGGCAGGTACCCGACCCGGCGGCGCACATCTATAGATTCAGAAATGATGTCATACCCAGCCACCGTAGCTTCCCCAATAGTGGGAGGCATGTAACCCGATAGAATGCGCATGGTGGTCGTCTTACCTGCGCCGTTCGGACCCAAGAAACCTAGGATTTCACCTTGCTCCGCTTCGAAGGTGAGGTCTTCGATGGCCCGGCGCGCGCCATAATCTTTGGTCAGTCCACTCACTCGAATCATTTGGAACTCCTTATTCGCCGACGAAACAAAAGGCACAGCAGCCGGGGGGCGGCAGTGCCAGAACTCTAGTACCGATGATTACTATACAGCACTTCAAGCACGAAAGTCAAGCGGCTTTTGTATTTCTAATCTATTACTAATCTTTGTTGAGTTCTGTCCCAATTTGTTGTACACTACTTGTATTCATCCCAGGAGGCGGCATGACTGAATGGCTTTTTCAAACAGATAGTTACCTGCGTGAATTTACGGCAGTGGTCACCAAACAGATCCATGACGAAAACGGTCTTGTTCTCGATAAGACCGCCTTCTACCCTGGCGGAGGAGGGCAGCCTGCCGATACAGGAATAATCATCGTTCCAAACCAGGAAGAACGGCCTGTTATTAAGACTCGTAAAGAGGGCGCAGATGTTGTCCATATCCTGGCAGGAGATCTTCCTGAAGTTGGTGCAAAGGTGCAGGGTCGTATCGATTGGGATCATCGCTATGCCTTGATGCGCACCCACACCGCGTTGCATATCCTGTGTGGGGTGGTCTACCGCGATTATGGTGCGTTGGTCACCGGGGGCAATATGGAGCCGCTGAAAGGTCGCATGGATTTTGAATTTGAAACCTTGAAGGGTGAACTGGTGAGCGAGATCGAGGCCGCTATCAATCAAGAAGTGGCAGCCAACCGCGAGGTGCGGGTGAAGATCCTTCCCCGCGAAGAAGCCTTCCAGATTCCTGACCTGATACGTACCAAGATCAACTTACTGCCAGAAGGAATCCAGCAGATTCGGACAGTGGAGATCGTCGGTTTAGATTTACAGGCTGACGGTGGAACGCATGTCAGAAATACATCTGAAGTCGGTACTATTAAAATCGTAGATTACAAGAGTAAGGGCGCCATCAACAAACGGATTTATATTGAAGTTCAGTGAGACCAGGTGCAGGCTCTGCATCTGCAATTCCAGACCACAGACCACGAATGTTTCACGCGCTTCTACTTATGCAATATACAATTCCAAGAGGAGAATGCAATGAAAAATCGAGCAGCAATATTCTTGGCGATGATGACGCTTGTCCTGGTGGGCCTGGCCTGTGGACTGTTCAACCAGGTAATGAGCCTTACCAATTTACGTATGGCGTTTGACCAGGATGGAAATGCGCCTACCACGGTTTTTTCATCGAACGACGAATTTTTCGCCGTTGGTGATCTGGACAATGCACCTGCTGGAACCTTAGTGACCGCCGATTGGCGGGCTGTTGCGATCGACGGGTACGCGCCTGAAGAGTTGATTTTTCACCAGGAAATCAACGATTTTACAGACGACCTGTTTACCGGGTCGATTTACTTCCAATTGTCAAATGATCAGGGTTGGCAGAGTGGAGAGTATAAAGTAGATGTATTATTGAACGACAACTTGGTCGAGACCTTGTATTTCAATGTGCGTTAATTAGATCACTCGATCCATCTAAGCCGAACAGGTTCGGGCCAGAGGAAAAATGGAATATCGAAACCTAGGCAGGACCGGTTTGAAGGTCTCGCCTTTATGTATGGGAACCATGCAATTCGGTTGGTCGGTAAACATGGCAGGATCGAAGCGCATTCTTTCCCATTCTTTTGAAGCAGGGCTTAATTTCATCGATACGGCTGATATTTATTCTAAGTGGGTGGAAAGAAATGAAGGAGGTGTATCAGAAGAGATCGTTGGCCGCTGGAGGATTCAAGCCAGAATTCCGCGGGACCGGCTGGTGATCGCAACCAAAGTTCGCGGGCGCATGGGTGAAGAACCTAATGCAGAAGGTTTGTCACGTGTTCACCTGATGAATGCCGTGGAAGCCTCCTTACGGCGTTTGCAGACCGATTATATTGACCTGTACCAGTTGCATTGGCCAGACGATGAGACGCCCATTGAAGAGACTTTACGTGCATTGGATGACCTGGTTCGGGTGGGCAAAGTGCGATACCTGGGCGTTTCGAATTTCAAAGCATGGGAGCTTATGCGAGCTTTATGGACCTCTGACAGGTTAAACCTGACGCGCTTCGACGTCCTTCAGCCGCATTACAACCTGGTCGAACGGGACGAGTTTGAAAGGGAATTACGGGCAGTTTGCGACACCTACGGTCTGGGGGTAATCCCATACAGTCCTTTAGCCGGGGGGTTCTTGACTGGAAAATATCGTCGTGGCAAGCAATTACCTGAAAGCCGGCGAGCGGAGGGAAGACGGCATTTGATGACGGATGGGAACTTCGAATTGCTGGGCGCAATGGACACTATCGCCAAAGACCTAAATGCCTCACTCTCCCAGGTAGCGTTGGCTTGGCTGTTAGCCGACCCGGTGGTTACCAGCCCAATCATCGGCGCGACTTCGACCGGTCAATTAGATGAAAATCTTGGGGCCTTGTTGTTAAAGTTGACACCGGAACAGCACCAACGCCTGAAGGATTTGACGGCTTGGGATCAGTCCTGAAGCCGAACGAAAAATTTTCAGGCGCTAACTAGCCAGCAGCGTATCAATCGCATTCGCAAGTTCGTTAAGATTCCCCACCTTTAATACATCATGACACAGGGGGGCGTACCTGGGCATATCGCTATCGCCGCGCCAAAAATGCGGAGGTTCAGGATTAAGCCAGATCGTTCTCCCCGAGCGGCGAACCATCTTTGAAAAGATATCCAAACGCGGATCATTGTAATTGTTGCGCCCATCACCCACAATGATCAGAGTCGACCCACCGTTAAGCATATCCATATAGTCAGCCTGGAACTGGATCAATGAACCGCCGAGATCTGTATTGTAGTAACCGCTGGGCATGCGCCAAAGCACGGCGGTCATGGCTTCATCCGCATTTGAGCCGTTGAAATCATCGGAGACGTATTCCAGGTGGTCGATAAATGCAAAGGCATGTGTCTTGCGCACCTGTCCTTGCAGCGTGAAAAGAAAGCTCAACATGAGCTCGGAACAAAAACGCATGGAGGTGCTGATATCGCAAATCGCCACGATTTTTGGCTTACGCGCCCGATCCCGGTAGCGAAGTTCCATAGGGACTCCGTGGTACTTCAGGTTGGCTCGTAGGGTTGCCTTCGGATCCAACACGCCAATGCGGGCGCGTTTCTGGCGCAGGGCGATGCGCGTGCGCAACCTGGCTGCCAGCCGGTTCACTTCGCGTTGGAGCGCTTTTTTGTCCTGATCGGATAAAGAATGAAAGGGACGGTTCATCAGGTTTTCCGCATAATCCGATCGAGGGCGTTCACTCAGGTTTTCTGCAATGCGCTCGCCCGCAAACCGGTTGAGCTGATCTTCAATTCCCAGCAAGTTCTGCTGAATTCGGTCCTGAACATCCCGAAGGCGATCGGCGTTCATACCCATTCTCCCCAATTCTTCCATTAATTCCTGTAACGCTTCTCTTACTTGAGGGAAAGCCAGGGCCCGCCGCATGCGTTGTGCCATCCAGTTCTGGTGGCGCAAGTCATTCGACTGGTTCAATCCCACCAATTGCGCCAAGGCTTCCAATTCCGCTTTCGATAGCGGTTCGCCGCTCATTAACCTCTCTGTGCGTCTACGCAGGTTCTCGGTCATCTGGTGCAAAGCATTTGCCAGCATCTGTGCTTCGGCGGGTGTCATGTCATCGGAGGGGTTGCCGCCCATGGTTGGCGGATTTCCGGACCCGAAGAATAACGGAAATAGGCGATCGAATATGGCCAGGTCGCGCACATTTTTAATGAGCGTGGTTCGTAAGGAGATTCGGAAATGCTCGCGGTCTTGAATACCCATCAAGTCCACAGCCGAAAAGGCCTCTGCGCTCTCGGCCAGCGAAATGCGCACTCCGCTGCTTCGCAAGGCATAGATCAATTGTAAAATGCGGGATTCCATGGGATTCTTAAGTTAATTTGTATTGAAAAGAACTCATTTGACGGGAAGCCCCATCCATTCTCTCGGGCCTAGTTCCCTGAGAACCGACTGAGTTCATCCGGAAGTTGTCCTGACGGAGGGGCAGAAGAGAATAGCTGGTGTTTGGCTTTCCTGAGATCTATTTCGTGCTTGAGCAACACGGACAACGTTTTGTCCAGCAGCTCTTTGTCGATGTGGTCGGCGTTCAGGACAACCAACGCATTGGCCCAGTCCAGCGTCTCGCTGATGGAAGGAGCTTTGCGCATATCCGACCGGCGTAATTTTTGGACGAATTCCACAGCCTGCTGTGCTAATTTTGGATTCAAATCCGGCACTTTCAAGCGAACAACTGCCAACTCCTCCTGCAGGGTGGGGTAATCAATAAACAGGTACAGGCATCGCCTTTTTAAGGCTTCCGAGAGTTCACGGGTGTTGTTGGAGGTCAGCACTACAAACGGCTTGTTTATCGCCACCTGAGTACCAAATTCCGGTATGGATACCTGGAAGTCGCTTAATACTTCCAGCAGAAAGGCCTCAAATTCGGCGTCAGCTCGGTCGATCTCATCGATCAGCAAAACAGCAGGTTGTTCGCTCAGAATGGCGCGAAGTAGCGGCCGTTGCAGGAGAAAGCGATTGGAGAAGAACACGTCCTCTTGACCTGCCAGCCAGTCGGCGGCTTCAGTAAGGGATTTCGCTGACCCTAGTGTGTCGTTGAGTTTGTCGCGCAATAATTGAGTATAGAGCAATTGTTTTGAGTATTCCCACTCATAGAGAGCCTTGGATTCATCCAATCCTTCGTAACATTGCAAGCGGATCAACTCGCGATGCGTGGCACCTGCTACGGCTTTGGCAAGCTCTGTCTTGCCAACCCCTGCTGGACCTTCTGTTAATAGTGGTTTTCCGAGAGTTTGCGCCAAATAAACCGTGGTCGCAATTTCATCAGAAGGAATATAACGTTGCGCAGAGAGGGCGGATTTGACTGATTCAGTTGAGATAAAAGGAGTATTCATCAGACACCTGTAATTTGCATAGTATACCTGGTTTGCTGTTGGAGACGTTAAGTGGAAATGAGAATCTACCATTTTCTGCATTTAGTAGGGGAGCAGGGTTGGGTTCACTATAGTATTGGGATGCGTTCCTGACCTGAAATCGGAGTAAAATACTCTCATGGTCGCAAAGGTGATTCTGAATCCGTATGCCAATCGGTGGAGATCAGAAGCTCGCTGGCCGGAAGCCGAAGCTGCCCTGACTGCTGCTGGGGTGTCTTTTGATCTGGTCGTCTCGAAGTGTAAGCATCAAGTAATCGAGCTTGCCGAACAGGCTGCGAGAGAAGGTTTCTCGCCTCTGATTGCAGCAGGCGGGGATGGCACCATAGGGGAGACTGTGATCGGGATGGCACAGGCTGCACCAACCGAACAGGACCTGTTAGGTCCACTGGGTATCCTTCCACTGGGTTCAGCAAACGATCTGGTTGTCAGTCTTGGGTTACCTCTTGACTTTAGCAGTGCGGCGGATGTGATCGCAGGAGGCAAGACGCGTTTAATGGATGTTGGCCGCTTGAATGAGAAGTATTTTGTGAATAATTCAGCGGCTGGCCTTGAGCCTTACGTCACCACCAGGCATGAGCGCATCCATTGGATCAAAGGTATCCTGCGTTACCTGGTGGCGGCAGTCTGGGCGATCATGGATAAACCCGAATGGCGCGGGGCGGTGAAATGGGATGATGGAGAATACAACGGCCCGCTCTCACTGGTTTCGATTGGTAATGCCCCCCGGACGGGAGGATTCTATATGACGCCGCATGCTGATCCATTCGACGGGCGGTTGACATTTGCCTATGGGTACCGCCCCACTCGATCGGGTTTGTTCCAAGCCTTGCCGAGAGCTATGAAACCAGGTGAAGGCAATTACATCGAGATGGATGGCATGCACGAAGTCCACACCACGCATTTGCGTTTACACCTGGATAGACCTTCCCCAGCTCATACTGATGGCGAATTGTTTGAACAGCCCATACAGGATTTTGAGTATCGAATATTTCCGGCGAAATTGAAAATACTTCTTCCCTGAAATAATGAATCCATCTGGAATATCGATATACCCACTAACCCCTGATCGCTGGTCTGATTTTGAAAAGCTTTTCGGACCGCGAGGAGCCTGCGGAGGTTGTTGGTGCATGTTCTGGAAATTACGCGGAAAAGCTTTCGACGAGCATAAAGGGGACTCCGCCCGGCAGATGCAACGTTCCCAAGTCGAGGCAGGTACGATTCCGGGTTTGCTGGCCTACCAACGCGGCGAACCCCTGGGATGGATTGCAGTTGAGCCTCGTTCCGCCTACCCCAAACTGGCGCATTCTCGCATCCTTAAACCTGTGGACGATACTGAAGTTTGGTCAGTGACCTGTTTCTTCGTGACCAGGCAGGCGCGCCGGCAAGGTACGACCCTGGCACTGCTCCAAGGGGCAATAGAATACGTCAGGCAAGAAGGTGGAACTATCGTGGAGGGATATCCAGCGGATCAGCAGGAAGAAGTACCAGCTGTATTCGCTTACACAGGCTTTGCATCTGTCTTTCGTGCTGCTGGCTTTCGTGAAGTCGCCAGACGTTCCGCAAAACGCCCCATATTCCGATTCCGGATTGAGTGAGTCATGTCCTTTCAGCAATTTATGAATTCTCGCGGAAAGTTTTCTCCGCAAGAAATACGCTTGCTTATCTTGATTGTGTTAGGCCTGGTGCTTGTGTTGGCGTTGTTTGTGCTAGGGAATTATTACCTGGTTGGTGCGCTGCCCGGCGGAGGTCAATTCTATCTCTATAGAATAGCTTCACACGCCTTTCTATTCGATCGCATAGAACCCTATAGTGCCAATATCCCCACAGCCGTTCAAGAGAAAGTATTCGGTCGTTTTGCAACTCCCGACGAGAAACCCTACATCCTTGACGCCCCCTTTCACCTCCTACCACTCTTCTTCCCGTTGGCCTGGGTGCCGGACGAACGGTTGGCACGTGCATTCTGGATGGTCGCGCTTGAAATAGGTCTGGTATCTTTCCTGATCTTGAGTCTGCGTCTGGTCACGGATCGTCTTTCCATCGTGATGGGTGTGATCCTGGTACTTGGATCTTGTGGGACGGTATACGCCCTTCAGTCCCTGCAGGAAGGTTCGGAGGTTATCCTTTTGGGGCTCGCGTATGTGGGAATGTTGCTGGCAACGCGTTCGCAGAGTGATGAGTTAACAGGTGCCCTTCTGGTGATATCTGCGTTCAAATGGCAAGTTGGAGGTCCTTTCCTTCTTTTTATTGTCGTATCAGTCATTTGGGCACAGCGCTGGCGCGTATTTGTGGGTGCCGGTATGTTGGCATTTGTAACTTTTATGACCTCCTTCTTGCTTTACCCTGGCTGGATTTTGCCTTTTTTGCGTGCAACCTGGAATTCCTTACTGGCGAGGAATGGAATTTCAACCCGGATGATTTTCACCTCCCACTGGCCTGAATATGGGAATTTGATAGCATGGGTGCTGGCTGCGGTCCTGGTGGTTGCACTTGGATTTGAGTGGAGCGCCAGTCGCGGCTCGGATTTCAAGCGCGTTGTCTGGACGGCAGGATTGACCATTGCAGCTACTCCTTTGCTGGGTTTCCGTTCCGAAATCGAAAATTTGGTCACGCTGTTATTTCCATGGGTACTCATCCTTTATTTCATAAGGGAAAGATGGAAAACACCTGGATTATGGCTGATGGCCGCACTACAATTGGGTGCGGTGGCATTGCCATGGGGCGTGCTCTTAGGTACATTCCCATTGCCTTTCAGCAGGGTTCGTGAGGTCCTGTTCCTATTCTTTCCAGCCATTACCGTGATTGGTTTGTATTGGGTTCGGTGGTGGATGATTCGCCTCCCGCGCACCTGGCTAGATAACCGGAACCCTCTGAGGTGAATATGGGCTGGCGCACTATGCTCCCACTTTTTATCCTGGGTTTGATCGTTGCCCTGGGTATTGCATCTATTCAGGATTTGCCAGGATATCTCGATTCTGATTATTATTTCGCAGGCGGGCTCCAACTTGTGAGAGGTAAGGGTTTCACGGAGCCTTACCTGTGGAACTATCTGGATGATCCAACCGGGATTCCACACCCTTCCCATACGTACTGGTTTCCTCTGGCTTCTATCCTGGCTGCGGGTAGTATGTTTGTATCCGGAATACACACCTATTCAGGAGCCCGACTCATCTTCATCCTGATGGCGGCAGTCATCCCTGTCTTGACAGCCTATTTGGCCTTGGATATTTCCCGGCGCAAGGATTTGGCCCTGACCTCAGGATTGCTGGCGGTGTTCTCAATTTACCATGTACCCTTCCTGCCGGTGACGGATAATTTTTCCCCGTTCTTGTTGCTGGGGGGAATGATCTTTCTGCTTGCCATGAAAGACCATTGGACCGTTTTCTTAGGGATGGGACTGTGCGCTGGAGCCATGCACCTGGCGCGCAATGATGGTCTGTTGTGGTTAGGTTTGAGCGGTTTGCTTCTTTTACTCAAGGATGATTCAAAGGAACGAAGAGTGCGTGCATTCATTTGGCGCGGTTGTTTGGTGTTGGCTGGATATCTGCTTGTGATGGGACCCTGGTTTGTTAGGAATTTGTTTGTATTTGGCGTACCGCTTCCTCCAGGAGGCAGCCGTATTCTCTGGTTGACAGACTATAACGATACCTTCGCCTATCCTGCCAATCAAGTAAATATGGAATCCTGGATTGCGTCTGGGTGTTTGGCGGCGCTTAAGGTTCGTCTCTGGGCTTTACGAATGAACCTGCTTAATACATTTGCGGCGCAGGGAGGCATATTGCTTTTCCCTTTTATATTGATCGGTGTCTTTCAGGTACGTCGCACTGTCCGCGCCAGGTTAGCAATGACGGGTTGGTTGTTGCTTCTGGTTGTGATGACGTTGATCTTTCCGTTTGCAGGGGCTCGGGGCGGTTTCTTTCACGCTGGGGCCGCATTTCAACCGTTCTGGTGGGCTGTTGCGCCTCTGGGGCTCGAACGAGCAGTTGATTTTATTCGGCGGCATAACCTGCTAAATGATTTGGCTTACAGCATATTTCGGGTTGCATTGGTCGGTATCTGTGTCGTACTGACCGGTATGATTGTTTATTTACGCATCCTCCTTCCGGGGTGGCAACCCGAGGAAGAACTATATGCACAAGTGGAACAAGTCCTTTTAGCGAAGGGGGCCACAACAGAACAAATCGCGATTGTACGTAATCCACCGGGGTATTATTTGGTAAGCGGTCGTTCTGCGATTGTGATGCCCCCGGGAGGGCCTGAAACCATTCTGGCCCTTGCGGCTCGTTATGGCGCTTCGTACTTCGTGCTAGAACCGGAAGGCGTATTGGATGAATTTCAGAATCTGTACACGCAGTACCAACATTATCCAGGCTTTGATTATTTAGGAGAGGTCAAAGGTGCGAAGATTTTTACGCTTCAGCCTCCTCAATAAACGCGATTTTCTGATCCTGGCGTTCGGAAGCCTGTTAAGCTTGGGAGCCTACCTGGTTGCCAGCAGGTTTACCTTTCGGATTGGATTTCCACTGGATGATTCTTGGATCCATTTGACCTATGCCCGCAACCTTGTGACGAACCGGGAATGGGCCTTCCAGCCAGGTTTGCCTTCCGCGGGCTCTACATCGCCTCTCTGGACCGCCTTGCTCGCAGTAGGGTTTCTTGGTTCTCTTGCACCTTATATCTGGACCTACTTTCTGGGTGGTCTAATTCTCTTTGGATTGGGTTGGTTAGGTGAATATGTCGTACGTGCGTTGCGACCAGATTACCATCCACAACTACCATGGGTTGGGTTGTTCTTCGTGGCGGAATGGCATATGGTCTGGTCTGCTGCTTCTGGGATGGAAACTTTATTACATGCATTATTAGTCACTACAGTCCTGGGAATGCTTCTTACACATTCAAGACGGTTCCTGGCGATGGGCATGCTTGCCGGCCTTGGAATCTGGATCCGGCCGGATGGAGCGACACTGCTTGGTCCACTTATGGTGTACGCCTTATTCGCGGTATCATCGGGGCGAAGCCGTTGGCACAATCTTTCTGTGTGTGCCTTTGGATTTTCGGTTTTCTTTGTACCCTACTTGTTGTTCAACTTGGTACTATCCGGCACGCCAATGCCGAACACGTTCTACGCCAAACAAGCCGAGTATGCAGTCTGGCAAGCTCTTCCTTTCTCCACCCGTTCAGGACAGTTGGCACTTCAATTCTTCACCGGTCCCAGCCTGGCATTGTTTCCAGGGGCGTTGCTCTGGTTTAAAGGTGCTCTGCGTCGTCGGGAATGGGGCGGACTGCTAGGCTTGGTATGGTTTCTTGGTTTTCTCTTGTTGTACCTTTCAAGGTTGCCCATCTATCAGCATGGTCGTTATGTGATGCCAGCCATGCCGATATTTTTTCTGTGGGGATGGTTGGGTTTCCTTGATTTCGCCGGCAAAGACCAGTTACAGCCTGCAAAAAAGGGCCATATCCTCAGATTGTTTCAGACGGGTTGGAGAATTTTTCTTTTAGTTTTGTGCTTGACTTTTTGGGTATTTGGTGCCCGGGCTTATGCCCAGGACGTTGCTATTATTGAAAGCGAAATGGTTAACACAGCCCTGTGGGTCGCCGAAAATATCCCGGTTGGGGATCTCATTGCCGCCCATGACATTGGTGCCTTGGGGTTTTATGACACTCATCCACTGCTTGATCTGGCGGGTTTGGTCACACCAGAAGTTGTGCCTTTTATGCGTGATGAGGGGCAATTGGCTCGTTATCTGGATGATCATGGTGTGGCGTATTTTATTGCATTTCCGGATTTTTATCCAACACTTAGCCAGAGAGCTGAACCGATTCATTCCACAGAAGGCCGTTTTGCTCCAATGCTTGGCGGTGAAAACATGATCGTCTATCGCTGGCGTTGAGATAAAATAAGGTATCAACCTTTCTGGTTACTATGCTATACTGTGAACAGTCGTTTATTCATTGGGGCTAAAAATGAAAGAAATAACGTTGGTAATTATTGATGATCACCCTTTATTTCGACAGGGTGTCGCGGATGCACTGGCATTGGAACCTGGCTTGAGGGTGATTGGCCAGGCTCCTGATGGTCAGCAAGGCTTGGAAATGATTCGTTCGTTGACGCCGGATATTGCTGTATTGGATGTTAATTTACCTGATATCAATGGTCAGCAGATCACTCACCAAGTCAACCAGGAAAAACTCTCGACCCGTATTCTCTTACTGACCGGGTATGATGATATCGAACAGGCAATCCATGCAGCGCATGCAGGTGCTGCGGCTTATTGCTCCAAGGACATTCAGCCTCAAAATCTTGTTGGCGTGATTCGCGAGGTGGCAAATGGAAAATACGTAATCTGGGACAACGTGTTTACACGACGAGAATTGGATGAATGGTTGAACAGTCAAGTTGATGGGTCCAGGCGCTCCTATAGTGAACCGGGAAGCCCATTTCATCCTTTGTCGGATCGAGAATTAGAAGTGTTATCCTGTGTGGTGCGCGGGATGAGCAACAAAGAGATCGCCAATATCCTTGGTATTTCTCACCAGACCGTAAAAAACCACGTAACTTCCATCCTAAGAAAATTTGGTGTCGAGGACCGAACCCAAGCTGTTGTGTATGCCCTGAAACGGGGCTGGGTTAAGTTGCAGGACACGGACATACACCCACCGCAGGAGTAAACCTCTTATGGCGTTAGAAACCAAAGAACACCAGGAAGAAGCAGCACCCTTTAATGTCAAATCAGAACTTGAAGAGACCCAACGAGCTCTTCGCGAAACCACTTTGATGATTGAGCAGAGCCAGGGTGAAGTTTCCAAGCTCACGCAACGCAACTCAGCGATTTCCTCACATTTAAAGCAAGTGCAAAACCAAATAGGGGATATTTCGTTGGATGAAGTTCAAATGGCCTATGATTCTGCCCTGGATGCACTGCAGCGCTTGTTTGTCATGCGCGGGCAACTTGAAAAGCTACAAAGCGATAAAACACATCTGGATAAATATTTGCAAATATTGAGGATTCTGGATGGGGGTGGCCAGCCATCAACCGACGGCGCTACACCCACAACCAACGCTGGCAAGGGGCAGTTAGCAACTGTTGAAATGGTTGTCAATGCGCAAGAATCGGAACGCCAGCGTCTTTCACGCCAGATGCACGACGGTCCAGCTCAGGCCCTCTCCAATTTTATTTTACAAACTGAGATTGCGATGAGACTGCTAGAGGTGGACCCCGCACAAGCCAGAGAGGAACTTGGAAACCTCAAGGGGGCAGCCATGGGCACCTTCCAAAAGGTACGTAATTTTATATTTGAATTACGGCCAATGATGCTGGATGACCTGGGTCTGTTGCCAACTATTAAACGCTATTCGGATGCGATCAAGGAACAAGGTAACTTTGAAGTCAATGTCACCATCAGCGGCACGGAACGCCGATTAGAACCCTACCTGGAAGTGATGGTTTTTCGGGCTGTGCAGGAACTGATGGGCAATGTGATTCGCCACAGCCAGGGCAACCAGATGAAAGTCAATCTGGATCTGGCCGATGAACTGATCCGGGTTCAGGTGGATGACAATGGGAAAGGATTTGATCCTGATGCGATCAATGAGAGTAAAAGCCTTGGATTGAAGTTGATCCGCGAACGCGTTGGGATGCTTGGCGGAACGTTCGAAATTGACAGCGCCGTTGGGAAAGGCTCGCGAATCATTTT
>CAZULT010000036.1:0-25023 GCA_964621295.1 uncultured Anaerolineaceae bacterium
GATGGATTTGAATGAGGAGTGCAAGAAATTTACAGTTTCCAGAAAAAGACCGGGACTGGTCATCATTCTCTCAGATATGTTATTGGCGAACGGATATCAAGAAGGAGTAAAGCATCTTCAGGGCCATGGACACGAAGTTATTTTGCTGCAAACCCTCTGCAGGGAAGAACTCCATCCTACATTGCAAGGAGAATTGCGGTTGGTCGATTGTGAGACTGGAGAGCCTCAGGAGGTCAACATTGACCCGTCCATGCGCACGGTGTATCGCAGGCGGTTGAATGCCTGGCAGGCAGGTATTCGCGAATTCTGCATTCAGCGGCGTGTCAGGTATTTCCCCGTGGATACATCGCTGGCTTGGGACCAATTCCTACTCTATGAAATGCGGAAGGCTGGAGTAGTGCAGTGAGATTCATATCTCCCTGGTTTGCCTTGCTCGGCCTGCTCGCAATCCCCATCCTCTTGCTGTACATGTTGAGGCTCCGGAGAGAAAAATTCGAAGTTTCCTCCATATTGCTTTGGCAGATGGTATTGCAAGACCGGCAGGCGAACCGTCCCTGGCAGAAGCTGACACGAAACCTGTTACTGATTCTGCAAATAATGATCCTGGTTGCGATGGTCATCGCCCTCCTCCAACCTGCTGTTCTGGGGGATGCCATCAGCAATGCGCAGGTCATTGTGATCCTGGATGCCTCGGCATCGATGCAGGCAGTAGATATACCCCCATCCCGGTTCGAAGCCGCTAAAAAAGAGATCCATGTGATCATCGATGCACTTCCCAACGCCAGTGAATTGACGCTGATCCAGGCAAGTGCCGAACCAGTTGTTTTGATCGCACATGGTCAGAACAAATTCGAAATGCGTGAGGCCGTCGATGGGGCGCTGGTGAGTTCGGGTGAAGCAAACTGGGGAGCGGTATTTGCCCTGGCGAACGCTTCGATAACTGATCCGGATCACCTCATTCTCCTGTTTTCAGACGGCAATTTCCCGACTGAGCATATTTCACTGTACACTGACCAATTCGAATACAAGCAAATCGGAACAAGCGAGAATAATATTGGGATAAATGCCTTCTCGGTTTCCCCCGGAAAGACCGGCACCGAATTGTTCATTAATGTCCACAATTACGGATCTATTCCAAAAGCCGCATTGCTGTCCATATTCCAGAATGGTGAATTGCTTCAAGCAGAGCGGATCCAGTTGGCCCCCGAGGATGACCACACCCAGGTGATAAAAAGGCTCCCTGCTGGCGCCCAGACCTATTCTGCTCGCCTGTCAGATGATCTGGCGGATGAGTATCTGGATGATTATTCCCTTGATGACCAGGCTTTTATTTCATACCATCCCTCGGAAGCGAAACGGATCTTGCTGGTGACGGAAGGAAATTTTTTTCTCGAACAATTTCTCTCCGTGCTGCCCGACACTGAAGCCTTTATGGTGTTCCCGAATGAAATCGAGGCAGGTCATTCACTGCCAGGTGAGGGGTTTTCCATATTCATCTACGACGGTATCTTCCCAGACAAAATACCCAACGGTAATATTCTGCTGATCAACCCGCCTGAAAATCCGATTATCGAGGTTGGCCCCACCACCCAGACTTTTGGTCAAATTGATGTGTCCGACCACTCACTTACACGGTTTATCGAATGGAACGAAGTACAGATATTACAGACAAAAGTCATTGAATTGCCGGATTGGGGGGAGCCGCTTGTAACCAGCGAATCCGGTCCGTTGGTTTTCGTTGGGGAAATTCAGGCACACCGATTTGCGGTCGTCAGCTTTGATTTGCTCGAATCCGATCTTCCCCTTCAGGTAACCTTTCCGATCTTGTTCGACCAGTTGATCGATTATCTCAACCCGCCTGTCATGTATGATGCGCCTGATGGATATAAGGTGGGTGATCCGGTTCAAATTAAACCTGGCCCCAGTGTTGAAAGCCTGAACGTCCGTTTACCTGACGGAAATGAACAGGAAGTCCCTTTGGATGAGTACGGTGCGGCTTTTCTCAAAACGGGGGAGCCGGGGATCTATACCATTACTGCTTTGCCTGGAGAGTACACTGAACAGTTTGCAGTGAACGCTTTTTCGGAAACCGAGTCACAGATCGCGCCTCGATCTGATGTTGCGCTCACGAAACAAGTCCCGGGCAATTCCGATCAGCTCCCTAAACAACAAGGGTTGAAGAATCTCTGGCAATTTCCAGTACTTTTCGCTCTCTTTGTCTTGGGCATTGAGTGGTGGGTGTATTACCGGCCGCAAATCCCGCCAGACGGCTTGAAGAAAACGCTCCTCTTTTGGTCGAAGAACCCCTAGGAACCATGTTTCAATCCCCTGGGTATTTGTGGTTGTTGCTACTGCTGCCGTATTTCCTGTGGTTGGGATGGCCGGACCGCGGGAAACAGCATTTCGGGGAATATGCCGCCTTGTTCTTTAGAGGCGTGTTGATCGTTTGTTTAATCCTGGGATTGGCAGAATTTACCATTCGAATTCCCAATGACCATCTTTCAGTTCTCTACTTGTTAGATGTCTCAGATTCGATCCAAAAGACCCAACAACAGGCTGCGGTTAATCTCATTCAACAATCCATAAAGGCCAAACCAGCGGATGATCTTGCAGGTCTAATCGTATTCGGAAAAAATGCGTTGGTTGAAACCCCGTTATCCGCAACTCCGGAGGTCGACGCGATTCAATCTGTGCCTGGGACGAGTCAAACCGATATTGGGGAAGCCATGAATTTGGCGCAAGCTCTCTTCCCATCAGATACAGCGAAGAGAATTGTGTTGTTGAGCGATGGGAAAAACAACCAGGGTAGTATGCATGCAGCCATCCAGGTTGCAATCACGAATGGGATCGATCTCATGCAAATCCCCATCGGTTCGACTGCTTCAGCAGATGCAGCCATTACTGACCTGCAACTGCCTTCTCGTCTCTCACCCGGAAAACGTTTCGATCTCACTTTTACGATCTATTCTTCAATTAGCCAGCCGGCATTGGTCAGGGTGCTTACCGGCGGAATTGTTGTTTCAGAACAAGATCTCCTTTTAAGTGAAGGGGAACAATCGTATACGCTCTCGCTGGTAAGCGATCAAACAGGAGTGAATGAATTCGAAGTTCAATTGATCAACGCAAATGACTCCGTGATACAAAACAATCGATTGTCAGGCGTCACCTATGTAACCGGCCCACCCAGGGTATTGGTGGTTTCGGTTCCGGCAGGTGGCATTTACCCCAATGGCGAGACAAGGCCGGATGAAGCCGATGCGCTTATCGGAGTTTTGGAAAGCAGCAATTTTGAATATGACCTGGTCCGGCCGGAAAACCTGCCTCTGGAACCGGGAGAACTTGCCCACTATAATGCTGTGATCCTGATTGATGTGCCCGGCCGGGATCTGTCGCAGCTCCAGATGCGAACCCTGCAAAGCTATGTCCGTGATTTGGGCGGTGGATTGGTGACCATTGGCGGTCTTACAAGTTATGGGGTCGGAGGGTATTACGATACTCCGCTGGCGGAGGCTTTGCCGATCAACATGCAAAACCAGGATGAAGTGCGCCACAGCACGCTCGCGCTTGTTTTCGTGATCGATCGCTCCAATAGTATGACAGACACCAGTGGCGGAATCAGTAAGTTGGAACTGGCCAAGGAGGCCGTACTCCGGTCCATTGACCTGTTAATGCCAACGGATAAGGTTGGTGTTGTGGTATTTGATTCCACCCCTCGTTGGGTTTCTCCGATCACCGAGGTGGAAAACAAGGATGCCATCAAGGAGGCAGTAGGTTCTATACGCTCTGGGGGCGGCACGAATATCCTTTCTGGCTTACAGGCTGTGGCCCGTGAGTTGCCTGCCGACGATGCACAGGTAAAGCACATCATCCTGTTGACGGATGGAGGCGCAAGTCCAAGCGGTATCCCTGAGATCGTCCAGCGAATGAATCAAGTGCATGAGATCACGCTTACCAGTGTGGGTGTTGGTAATGACGCTGCGCCATTCCTGCCTGACCTGGCGCTGCTTGGGGGAGGGCGATTCCACCATGTTTCCGATCCGCAAACCATCCCGAGCATATTCACTGAAGAGACTACACTTGCGACCCGTTCCTATGTTGTTGAACAACCTTTTACGCCGCAGGTGAGAACGAATTCTCCGATCCTGGCTGGTATCAACACTCTGCCGGTCTTACACGGGTATGTGACAAGCAGTCCCAAGGAGGCAGGGACGGTCATTTTGGCCTCTGATCACGGCGATCCCATCCTCGCAGCCTGGCAGTATGGTCTTGGAAAATCGGCAGCGTTTACATCTGATGCGACTGGAAGGTGGGCCCGGAACTGGTTGACCTGGACAGGTTTCGCTTCGTTTTGGAGCCAGACCATCAGCTACGTGAGTTCCCCGGTTGATTCGTCTAACATTGAGATGGATGTGCAGGCCAACAACGGGGCGCAAACGATTTCCGTCATGGCGCGCAACGAGATTGGTGAGACGTTGAATTCCTTTGAAGTCATTGCAAACATTGTTTCACAGGAAGGCGAAATGCGTGAAGTGCGCCTCAGGCAAACAGGTGCCGGCAAGTACCAGGCACAGATAGATACCCTTGCACCTGGTAGCTATACCATCAGTCTTTCCGGGAAAAACCTGGAAGGCGATGAACGCTTCATGGAAACCTTCGGATGGTCTCAAGGTTATTCTCCCGAATACGTTCCTATGCAGATTACAGAAGATTCGAATGCGCAGATCTCACCACTGGTGGCGTTTACGGAAGACGCCAATCAGGTATTCAAACACAATCTGCCTCTCAACTTTTCAATTCGACCTGTCTGGCGGGAACTGCTATTAATGGGAGTGGTACTGTTGGTCATGGATATTGCCGTCAGGAGGTTGAGGATTTCTAACCAGGAATTGGAGAAAAGTTGGTGCTGGCTGAAGGATGCTGTGTTGTTTAGCAGAAGATCGATGCGTACTGGAACAGCTGCCAGCGAGCGGATCTCTGCATTGCTCGAGGTCAAGGTGCATACACGGAAGATGGATTGGTCACAGGATGTGCGCGGGAGGCAATCCTTAATCATCCCGCTTGAACGGGTTGTTCCCGAACAAGGCGTACCAAAAATCGTGAAAGGTAAAAACACTGAGCCGGGCTCGACCGCTGCAGTATTGCTATCCAGGAAACGCGAACGCAATTCAGGAAAGAGTACAATGCACAAATAACCCGTCCCATTGATCCATTGCAAGATGAAAATACCGAAGGATTTGTCAAACGGGACCTGCAAGGAAACAAGCGCGCCCAGGCGGGCGCGCTTGTTTTCGCTAGCGGAGAGCGAAGCTTAATTGGCTTTGATGGTGATGCTCTTGGGTTTGACCTCTTCGGCGATCGGCAGGGTGACGGTCAGGATGCCGTCCTTGAACTCAGCCTTGGCCTTGTCGGTCTTGACGTCGGTCGGCAGCCGCAGCGAACGCTCAAAGGTCCCGTAGCTTTGTTCGCGCAGATGGTAGGTGGCGCCGTTCTGCTCACCCTCTTGCTTGAACTCGCCACGCAGGGTGATACGGTCACCCACCACTGAAATATCCACGTCTTCGGCTTTCAGGCCGGGCAGGGTCGCCTTCACGACCACGGAGTCGTCCGTCTGGTATAGGTCGACCGCAGGTATGGCATTGAAGCCGTCGTGGCTGAGTGGGCGCGTGAAGGCGTCGTCGAATAGATGGTCCATGGCTTCACGTAGAGTCATCATCTCACGTGCGGGTTCCCAACGAGTTAGGTTTGACATAGAACACCTCCTTTATGGTAAAGCATCGAATTATTTACACTCACATCGTATCCAATGATTGTCTGAAGAGCATCTGCGTGAGATAAAAGAACCGTAAGCGTTTTGTATATAACTGTTAACGATTGCCGGTGAAAAGCACATCGGGAGTTGCAGGCAGCGCGAATCACTCCGAATTACGCATTATGGTCTCTGTGAGCGTTCCTGAATACAAACCTTACCATCCTTCAATCAATGAAGGAGAACCAGCTGGCTGATACGGCCGAAGCCGTTGCTCGCGATACGTTTCTCATTCGCAGCATGGTTGTTTGGTGTCTTGCGGTTTTCCTCAAAACGAATCGTTCCTTAAGGAATCCATAAGGTGCGCTTATTCTGGTCGTAAAGTCAAAATCACATAGGCAGGTTTATGATCTGGTTTGTACGGTTCCCTCGTATACACAGGAGCCGACAGTTACTCAAGGAGATAAAATAATGAACAAGCGAACCACATCTTTATCTGTTCTGGTGGCCTTTGCGTTGCTGGCGTTGACGGCCTGCGGTAACCTCGGACTATCGGCCGCCAACCCGGTCACGAACCAGGTCCCTGCGCTACCCGCGCCCACGCAGGCCGCACCCGCGCAGGGGAGCGTACTCTCTGGCGCTTCAGGGGACTTGCTGGCCGCCTACCAGGGCACGCTCGAAAACCTGTACGCCACAGTCAGCCCGTCCGTGGTCAACATCCGCACGGTCACGAAGGCAGATGCCTCGAATGCAACCATTCCGCAATTACCGGACATCCCCTTCTTCAATCTGCCTCAGAACCAGCAGCCGCCACAACAGTACCAGAGTGCGCTGGGTTCCGGTTTCGTGTGGGATGCCCAAGGCCACATCGTGACCAACAATCACGTCGTCAATGGCGCCGACAAGATCGAGGTGACCTTCAGCGATGGTACGGTCCTGCCGGCCACACTGGTGGGAGCTGACCCCGATAGCGATCTGGCGGTGATCCAGGTGGACGCCCCGGCGGCTTTACTGCAACCCGTGCGTCTGGGAGATTCAACGGCGGTCAAGGTTGGCCAGCTAGCAATTGCGATCGGCAACCCCTTCGGTTTGCAAGGTACCATGACCACCGGCATCATCAGCGCGATGGGGCGCTCCCTGCCGGCCGATGAGAGCGCGGCGGTGTCCTATACCATACCTGATGTGATCCAGACCGATGCACCTATCAACCCGGGCAATTCCGGTGGCGTGCTCGTGGATGTGCAGGGTCAGGTGTTGGGTGTCACTTCGGCGATCGAATCGCCGGTGCGCGCCAACGCCGGCATTGGCTTCGCCATTCCGTCAGCCATTGTGAACAATGTCGTCCCGGTCCTGATTACAGACGGCAGCTATGTGCATGCCTGGTTGGGAATCAGCGGTACGAGCCTGACCCCGGATCTGGCCACAGCCATGAAGCTGGACTCAAGCCAGCGCGGAGCGCTGGTCGAAGAGATCCTTCCGAACAGCCCTGCAGAAAAAGCCGGGTTGCAAGGCAGCAGCCAGCAGGTTACCATCGACGGCCGGACCACCACGGTGGGTGGCGACGTGATCACCGCTATCGATCAACAGCAGGTGTTGGGTATGGATGACCTGATCGCTTACCTGGTGAGCTCCACCAAAGTGGACCAGACCGTGAGCCTCTCCCTGCTGCGGGATGGCAAGCCGCAAACGGTTGAGTTGACCCTGGCAGCCCGGCCCTCAGCGGAGGCGCGCGTCAGTGCGGATGCCGGCGCCAGCCAGCGCGGCGTGCGCCTGGGCATCCTGGGTATGACCGTCAATGCCTCCATTGCGAAAGCGCTGAACCTGCCCGAAGACCAGACCGGCGTGTTGGTGCAGCAGGTCGAACAGGGCAGCCTGGCCGATACCGCCGGCATACGTGCAGGCACGAAGTCCGTCACACTTAATGGGCAGGACGTCATGCTGGGCGGTGATATCATTACGGCGCTCAACGGCGCACCCGTCGCATCCATCCAGGAATTGCAGGCTGGCCTGGCACAGATCATACCGGACCAGTCGCTGGAACTTACCCTGCTGCGGGATGGTCTGGAGCTTCAGATTACCATCCAGCCGGGGAAGTAAATCCCCGGGTCGACGTACTCATACTGGTTCATGCGGGGGCAACCCTCAGGGTTGCCCCCGCCTCGCACACCACCCTATGCTTGAGGTGCAAACTCATCTGCCTGGGAAACCCACCCGGTTCGAAGAGCAGAATGGGCCTCTTCCCCTCTTATGCGGGGTTTTGTGTATTGATGTTCCTGTTGATCGTCTTGAACGGATTCATCCGTTTTGTGGGCCCTGATCGTGCGGCCGTTCTAGCTACTCCCACAACCAGTACGATCTCAAGCCCCACAGCCCCTGGCTGCCCAACCGAGAGTGAAAACTATTTCCTTTGAAAGGAAAACCCCATGGAAATCGGACCTCCTGAACTGTTGATTATCTTGATCGTGGTATTGCTGATCTTCGGCCCCGGCCGCATCGCAAAAGTCGGGCGCGAGCTTGGAGACAGCATCCGCCAGTTCCGCAAAGGGCTCGAGACACCGGCCGACGAAAAGGAACCTGAAGAAACCCAACCGAAGACTTGAATCCAGACGCCATTCCTTTTACAATGAGATAACCCGAACGCGAGGACGATAGGATTGTTCCTGGAGTGCTCGTTGGCGCTATGAAGGCGCAGCTTTTTGTATCCACCCATCGCTATCTGATACGAATGTCGGAGGAAAAATGTCTGGGATTGTATGCGCTATTCGTGGCGGCCCGCACAGCCAGCCCACCATACGGCAAGCAATGTCCACGGCCAAGCAACACCAAATTCCGGTCTACTTTTTGTATGTGGTGAATCTGGATTTTCTGGAGCATACTGAACATTCGCGAACGCAGGTCATCCAGCGGGAAATGCGCGCGATGGGCGAGTTCATTTGCCTGAAGGCACAGATCGAAGCGAAGCGTGAAGGCGTGCAGGCTGACATTGCCGTGCGTGAGGGCAATGTGGTCGAGGAGATCATTGCCTTAAGTCAGGAAATCAAGGCAGATTATGTGGTTCTTGGTCGCCCTCAAGGCGAACATGCCACCAATATCTTTGACCTGGAGCGACTAAAGAAGTTTGGCCAGACGTTGGAAGCACAAACCGGAGCCGAGGTCGTGTTTTCCCAGAGGGGCTAGCATGGCGCTTTCCGTGAAAAGAGGATTGATCCTGCTTGTGCTTGTATTTGCGGGAGTGCTGTACTTTGGAGTCTCGGTCTCGAGCGGAGGGGCACAGGGCGGTTCGTCCGGTGCAGCGCTGACCGGAGCTGTGCTTGATCACCAGGGGCAGCCGGTGCAGGGAGCCACGGTAAGCATTCAAGTTCCGGGGGGCAGCGGGGGAGTTCCTGCCCAGGGGGAAGCTTCCGGGGCGATGCAGGTGGTCACGCAAGCGGACGGGCATTATCTGTTGCCCATCCCGGATAAGTTGCCGGACGAGGATGTGCTGGTTGTCAAGCGCGCGCACTTCCAAACCGTAGAAGTGCAGCTTCCGCTCACGCTGGTCGAAAAACTGAATGCGGGCGAAGCGGTTTTTCTGGAGGATGTGGTGCTACCGCGCCAGATCAGTCCGGCTTTTTGGATCGCCACGTGCATTTTTGTGATGGTTCTGGTGTTGATCGCTTCGGGCTGGTTGCACAACACGCTCTCAGCCTTGATGGGCGCGGCTTTGATCTTTGCCGTCAGTTACCTGGGCCCGCTGGTACGCGCCGACCTGTTCATTTTTGATTTCAATGGCGCGCTTAAGTATATTGACTGGAACGTGATCTTCCTGATCATGGGTATGATGATCGTGATCGCCGTGGTCGAACGCACGGGGATCTTCCAATGGCTGGCGTTCATGGCGTACAAGACATCCGGTGGGCGCACCTGGCTGCTGCTGGCTATTTTGATGGTGATTACCGGCGTGGCATCAGCTTTCCTGGATAACGTAACCACCATGCTGCTGATGACGCCCATCACTGTGCAGATCGCTTTAAGCATGGGCATCAATCCGCTTGCGCTGCTGATCCCCGAAGTATTTGCTTCCAATGTGGTTGGGATCAGCACATTGGTGGGTACACCGACGAACATCCTGATCGGCTCGTACGGCAGGATTTCATTTACGGACTTCCTGTCCAATTTGACGCCTGGCGTGCTGGTTGCGCTATTGGGATTGATGCTCTATTCGCTGTGGATCTATCGCGAAGAATTGAAAATCGATGCTGACGCAGAAATGGCGGAACTATTGATGCAGAGATTGGCGAAACAGGCCACCATCAGCGAGCCGGGTAACTTGAAGAAAGCTGGCTGGGTTGCCCTGGGAATGGGTTTCTTATTCGTTACCGGGGAGCATATTCATTTACTGCCATCTGTAATCGCCATTATGGGCGCGACCGCCCTGCTGGTTTGGATCAGGCCTGATATTGATGAAATGATCGAGTCGGTGGATTGGACCACCCTGGTCTTTTTCATGACGCTTTTCATTTGTGTTGGCGCGATCCAGGAAGTGGGATTGGTCTCCTTCATCGCAGATTGGATCGCGAATCTGGTTGGTAACAACCTGGTATTCGCCATGCTGGCGGTCGTCTGGATCAGCGCCCTGTTATCCACGGTGATTGCCAATATCCCCTTTACTGCTGCCATGCTGCCTGTGATCGGTTTCCTGACCGGCAATATTACCGGCGCGGAGAGCAAGGTGCTGTTCTACTGTCTGGCAGTTGGTTCAGCCATGGGCGGCAACGGCTCGTTGATCGGCGCTTCAGCCAACATGGTCACTGCCGGGATTGCGGAACGGGCGGGTTACCCCATCACCTATGTCTACTTCCTGAAGAAGGGTTACCCGGCTTTGCTGATCACGGTCGGGCTGGCGACGATCTGGCTCTTCCTAAGGTTCTTGTGAGGATTCACCAATGGAAAATAAAATCAGACAAATCTTATGCGCGGTGCGTGGTGGCCCTGAAAGCCGGGAAACTGTGACGCACGCTGTTGATCTGGCGCTTGAAACTGGCGCTAAACTTACCTTCTTCCATGCCTTGGACGCTGAGTTTCTCGGGCAGGCTGCCATAGGACGCACGCTCAGCGGTATTTATGACGAACTGCACGAGATGGGCAAGTTTGCTATGTTGATCCTGGTGGACCGCGCTCAGCGGCGCGGCGTGGAGAATGTGGATTACATCATGCGGGAAGGCAATATTCGCAAGCAAATGATGTACATTGCTATCGAAACCAAAGCAGAGATCATGATCGTTGGACGTCCTACCCGCAGTCCGACCTCCAATTTGTTCAAAATGGATGAAATGGAAGCTTTTGCGGACAAACTGGCCAGGGAAGGCGGTTTGAAGGTCATTGTGGTGCCATAAGACCTGTGATTCACGCCGTTCTCTTGTGATACATGGAAAACTCCACCCTTGAAAGCTCACGATAGATTGAATTTCCTGATCCTTTCCGAAAAGCCCTTAATCACTTAGCGCGCATGCACGTTCCTGGGCCGGTGGTAGCGCTTTCTAAACGCCAGCTCTTTGGCTTCCCTGGACTGGAAGTATTTCAAACCCAACCAGTAGACCGTCAGGAAGATCACCACGAGCGCGGTCCCTTTGTAAAGCAATGACATGGCGATCAAGGGCGAGTCGGTGCCGGCATAAAGTCCGTGCAGCGTCACGCCCAGGTAGCCGAGCAGGCTGAGTACATGAAGGCTGCGAAAGGTTTTTACTCCGATCTTGCTGCGGAGGTAAAAGGTCACCGTCACCAGCAGGCTGATATAGAAGCCCAGGATCCCCATGCCTACCCAGAACGGGCGGTACGGCGACAGGAAGGGGACCAGGATCTGGAACGGCGTATAAGGCAGGAAACGGTCGATCGTCAGCACGACCACGTGCAGCAGTACGAACCCGATCGACAGCAACGAGATGAACTCGTGAAAGTCGAAGGTAAATGTATGCTCTATGACCGGGGTGAGCAGTTTTGACGGTACTGCCAGCCCCCAGACAGTCGAGAACCATAACAACAGGTAGGCGATGATGCCGGCCGATCGGGTGACGTACCACCAGAGCTGCGTGCTGTCGGCGGCAAATACCTGCTTCCATCCGCTGAGGGCACTCTGGCCGGCCGCGGTTTGTGGCAGTAGGATCAGGGTTGCCGCAAGACCGGCACCCAGGAGGAGCGTGAGAGATAACAGCAGGGCATTGATCATACCCTTTTTTTGTTTTGCAGTCATTTTAGCAGGCATGCACGAACTCCAGACTTTCCAACGTTCCCCAAACGTTTCCTTCACGGTCTACGGCCAGGTACGATATCTCCGGCGCGTTCTGGGCGAGAGGTTCCGCACCCCTTGGCCCGGCGATCAAAAGCGCCTTGGCGAAGACTTCAGACATCTCCGCATGCGGCGCAACGACCGTGACGCTCAGCCAATCCGTTTCGGCCGGCTCGCCGGTACGCGGGTCGATCAAATGATGGCGGGATCGTCCACCCTGCTTCCAGGTGCGCTTCGCGATGGAGGAGGTGGTCAGCGCACCGGGTGGTACGTTGAGCCCTACTAGGGGCTGACCTGCATTTCGCGGGTCTTCAAGTTCGATCTGCCAGAACTCTTCGCCTTCGGGTAGCCCAACCAGGAACATGTCGCCTCCGGCATCCACCAGGCAAGCCTGTGCATACTCCGCCAGGACCATCGCGGCCTGTTCGGCGATCCAGCCCTTGGCAATACCACCCAGGTCGAGGCGCATGCCGGGAGGCAAGAGGATCAGGTTCTCATCCGGGTTGACGATCATCCTGCTGAGCGGACCCGTGCTGGGGGTTGGTCTGAAGCGGGCAGGGGAGAGCAAGCCACCCACCTCCCGGATCAAGTCCATGCTGCGGTCGTATCCAATGCGTTCCAGGTCCGGCAAAATGGACGGGTCGAACAGGCCCCCGGTTTGGGCGGCGTACTCCTGCGCCAGCAGCACCACAATCGTCATATCGGCTGAGGCTTGAAACCAGCTTCCGGCAGAGCGGTTGAGCCGGGAGAGTTCGCTGTCATCGGAGAAACGCGTAAAACGGCGTTCACTCGCTTCGATGGTATGCTGCGCCTGTTCGAAGCCCTGGTTCACACGGCTGGAATTCCCCTGCGCTGCCAGGGTGATGTCGGTATTCATGGCACGAAAACGCATCATTTCCATGTCAGGAACCACGGGTCATCAAGAAAGAGCGCGAGCGCATCCGGGGAGATGGTGAGAACAATTGCAGTCCATTTGAGGAGGTGGTTCTCACCATTCCGACCGGAGGTAAGGGATCAAGTCGACCCAGTGCTCGTTGTGTGATCGGCTGAACCGGTTTGAGCGAGTGCGCCAGCGTGGCCCAACCGATCAGGAAGGCGAACATACTGACAAGCGTGATCAAAAAGTGGTAAAAGCCTTTGTATAGTCTCATTGCTTTTGCTCCAGAATTAATGGCCGCTGTTTCCCGTGATCAGGATCGTCCCGTCGCTGCGGACCTGGATCAATCCAGCCTGCTGCATGGCGAACAGGAATTGCCGGAATTGTTGGATCTGTTGCTGGTCCTGTTGCAACAATTGCTGGTACTGTAATTCACGCTGCTGGTATTCATCGATGCGCGCCTGCAACTGCACGATCTGCGCCTGGTCTATGCTTGTTGACGTGGTCCCAGCAGACACCGCCGGATCGTTCGAAACGGCCGTACCGTTCTTGTTCATGAACGCATTTGCGCTGGTAACAAGCATTGCCAAGGCAATGAAACCGGTTACCAGCATGGCCGCAATAAAGGCGGGAAGTTGTTTTTTCATGGTTCACCTCGTTGTTGTGTTGTCTGCAGTATACAGGTCAAAGATGACGCCAGGATGAAATTGACCGCATGAATTGTGCGGGAATTGTTCATGCCGCAGTCATGTTTGCGTGCTAGAATTTGATCACAAACCATTGTCCTGGAGTACAACCGTGCGCATCCTGGTGGTCGAAGACAACCGACGATTGAGCGATTCCCTGCAAATGACGCTTGAGGATGATGGCTATGCTGTCGATACAGCCTATGATGGGTTGGACGGGGAAGAAATGGCGCTCATGGGAACCTATGATGTCATCATTCTGGATATCATGCTGCCTCAGAAAGATGGCCTGACCGTATGCCGGGATTTGCGCAACCGGCGTATCAACACACCCATCCTGATGCTGACCGCCCGTGATGCGCTGGGGGACCGTGTCAGCGGATTGGACAGCGGTGCGGACGACTACCTGATCAAGCCCTTCGAAGTGGACGAACTGCGCGCCCGCATCCGTTCCCTGCTGCGAAGAGAGTCTTCCAGCAAGTCCGGGATGCTGCAGGTTGGAGACCTGACATTGGACCCGGCCACGCACGCCGTCGAAAGGGCGGGGAAGGCGGTTGAATTAACGGCCAAGGAATATGCTCTTCTAGAGTACTTTTTGCGCCATCCCAACCACCTCATCTCACGAGAGAAGGCTGAATCACACCTGTGGAGTTACGATCATGTCGTTTCGTCGAACGTGATCGATGTGTACATTCGTCGTTTGCGGCGCAAGATCGACGACCCGCATAAGATCAAACTATTCGAGACCGTGCGCGGCGCGGGATATCGGTTGCGTGTGCCTGAGGAACGCAAGCCTTGAACCCCCCGTCCGGTTTCAAGAAGACCGTAACGGCTTTCTTCCACAGCATTCGTTTCCGCCTGCTGCTGTGGTTCACCGCCATCCTTGTGCTGGTCATGTTCGTATTCAGCGCGTTCATTTACCTGAACCAGGTGCGCGACCTGCAAGACGATTCCCTGGGGCAGCTCTCGCGCAGGCTGGCAGGTATGCAGGAAGCGATCCGCGTTTCGTTAAATGAGCAGGATGAGCACCTGGTCCTGCCGGAGAACCTCTTCCAGGACAACGATATTTTTGTCCTGGTCAACGCCAGGGGACAGATAATGGCCAGCCGTGGGACTGATTCGGCCCAGGAGGCCGTCCAGCATGCCAATGCCGTCCTCCAGAACAGGTCCCAGCCTCAAGATACTTTTGAAGAGGACCTCGCATGGGTGGATACGGATACGGGGTATGGATTCGTGGTGGCCCCCATTTTTATGGAAACCGGACAGACCAGCCTGACCATCCTGGGCAGCCCTCTGGATCCTTCGGGAAGGATCCCCACGCTCACCGCGAATCTACTCGTGGGGAGTTTGATCACCCTGGCGATTGCACTGGGAGGCGGGTTCTGGCTTGCAGACCGCGCCATGCGCCCCGTGCAGACCATCACGCAGACGGCGCGTACGATCAGCGAAACGGATCTGAGCCGCCGCATCAACCTGGAGAGCAGGGACGAAATCGGCGAGCTTGCCGGCACCTTCGATGGCATGCTCGCCCGTTTGCAGGCTGCCTTCGAGCGGCAACGCCAGTTCGTCGCCGATGCCAGTCACGAATTGCGCACCCCCCTGACCATCGTTAGCCTTGAAACCAGCCGGGCGCTGGAAGCTCGCCGGCCGCAAAGTGAATACCAACGGGCATTGCGCGTGATCCACGGCGAAAACGAATTCATGTCACATTTGGTGAATGACCTGCTCACCCTGGCGCGCATGGACAACGGCCAGATGCCGCTGGAAATGTCTCCACTCGACTTGAGTGATGTGGGTCTGGAAGCCATCGAACGCCTTACCCCGCTGGCCGCCCGCCATCACGTCGAACTCGAAACGGGCGACCTGCCCGAAGCGGGTATGCTGGGAGATCACCAGTCCCTCCTGCAGATGATCAGCAACCTGATCGAGAATGCCATCAAATATACGGGTGGGGATCAGAAGAAAGTCCTGATCGAGACGGGCGTTACAGGTGACTTCGCCTGGGTGCGCGTCACGGACAACGGACCGGGCATCGCTCCAGAACATCTCCCGCATCTGTTCGACCGTTTCTATCGCGTGGACCAGGCTCGTACGCGCGCTTCAGAAGAGCACGCCGATCAGGGATCTCCAGCCGGCAGCGGGCTGGGCCTCTCCATCATCCAGTGGATCGCGCAGGCGCACGGGGGAGAAGTCCGGGTGGAGAGCACACCGGGCCAGGGCAGCATTTTTGAGGTGCGCTTCGCGGTGTTGCAGTAGCGGAGTCTCTTTGCGAATCCGTTGCTGCTTTTCTTAAGCCAGAACCCGGATCCACCCTGGTTGCACCCGATCGGGTCTATTCGTATTCGTCCTGGTCCTGCTCGACAAGCATCTTCTCGATCTTACCGACGCGCTGCAGCACCTGCTCGATCTCCAGCTCGGCTTTCAAGTTAATGCGGTAATCCATCTCACTGCGCAGGCGGTCCTTGGCGTCCTGCCGGTTCTGGCTCATCATGATGACGGGCGCCTGGATGGCTGCCAGCATGGACAGGAATAGATTGAGCAGGATGAATGGGTAAGGGTCCCAGGGAAGGGGCAGGGTGGCATTGATGGTCACGTAGACCAGGAGCACAACGCCGAACAGCAACACAAAACCCCACGAACCGCCGAACCTGGCCACTCCATCTGCAAGTTTTTCGCCCAGGGTTTCTTGCTGTTCGATCTCCTCGTTGACGTTGCGTGTCACGCGCGTGCGCATCAATTCGTGCACGGTACGCAACTGTTTCTCGACGATCGTCAGCATATCGAGGCCTGCCAGCGGTTTGGCTTTGAGCAGGGCAGTGATGTCGTCCCGGTCGATTTCGATCGCAAGCGTCTCCTCCACAGCGATGGCGGTCGTCTGGTGCGCTTCGCCTGCCAGTAGAGCCGACATGCCGACCAACCCGCCTTCATCAGCCACATCGACAATGATGTCCTCGAAATTGGCGTCTGTGATGGTCACGTGCACCAACCCTCTTTGGATCAGGTAAGCCAATCCGCCGGAATCGCCCGCCTGGAAGATTACCTCTCCTTTCTTGAAGGACAGACGCGATACTTGTTCTGCCAGCACCCGCCTTTCTTCTGCGTCCAGTAATTGAAAGAGTGGTACCTCGTTGAACAGATCAGGATTTACCATCGCTCACCTCGAAAGTTGGAGTTGGTCAGACTATATCATTTTCCCCTGATTTCTGCACGGGATTGGTACCAGGACCCGGATCGCGTGGCTCTGCCCGCGCGGCAGCTGACACCGGCGCGATCAGGGCTATCATACAACGGCAATGAAGCGGGCGGCATAATTTTGTATAATTGAGGCTCGGAGCAAGGAGATTTAAAGATGAACGTCTCTCAACCCTTTTCGAACCGTACCTTCCGCTGGATAGTCTACGCGGTTGTGTTGGTCATCCTGGTCTTGCTGGTCATCGATATCTTCGCCATCGGCGGAGATACCTTTTTGTTTACCCTGCACAGCAGCCTGAATGCGCCGCTGGCGGTCATCGTGACCATCCTGTCCGCTTCGATCTGGCAGTATATGAGCGGCGAAACACAGCGCCGCCAGATGTGGAGCGGTTTGGTGCTGGGCTGGGCGTTGTGGGCGCTGGCGGAGACGATCTGGGCCGCCTTCTCGGTGCTGGGCCAGGAGGTACCCTATCCTTCACTCGCCGACCTTTTCTGGGTCGCCGGGTATATCCCCATGGGCGTGGGATTGTTGACCCGCCTGCGCAACTCTACCTACCAGCCAACCGTCGCCCAGCGTTATTGGATGCTGGGTGTATCTGCGGTCACCTTCGCGTTCATCTTTGTTTTTATCTTCCTTCCAATCATCCAGTACTTCGACCCGCAGTTTTTGGTGCAGAGCCTGCTGAACATCATCTATCCGTTGGCCGATCTGTTCTTGTTGAGCATCATCTGGTGGATGTCCTTCACGTATGAAAAGGGCGAGTCTGGAACCGGCTGGAGGTTGTTGGCGTTCGGCTTTATCCTGATGACCTTCTCTGATTTGCTCTTCACATATGCCGACTGGTACGGTTTGTATTACCCGGATATGAAAGCCACGCTGCTCAGCCGGCTGGTGATCGATTTTCCCTATACGGTGTCTTACCTGGTCTGGATCGCCGGGATCTTCGCCCTGCGCCTGTTACGCAGAGAAAAGAGGCCTGTGGAGGCGATACCCCGGGTCAGGCGTCTGCCGTCCTATGGCCATGTCCTGATCTTCACCGACAACGAGGACAAGATCCTCTCGGTAAGCTCCAATTTTGAGCGTATCTTCGCTGAGATCGACGTGCAAGGGAAATCGCTGGGGGAGGCGCTTTCGATCAGCGAACAGGAAGAACAAACCATCTTCACAAAACTCCGCTTTGGACGCAAGGCGGCAGACCTGCCGATCACGATCCACGACCGGAACGGCGCTTCGAAGGCAGCGGTGCTGTGTGGGGTGGCGCCGATCAACACCCAGATGGAATACGCGGGCGCCAACCTGGTGCTGCGGATTCCGGACCCCTCTGGCATGATCGACTCCTCCTTAAGCCGAGAGAGCCGGGGCATGGCAGAGTACGTGCTCGAGCGCAGCGAAAGCCAATACAAGGCTGAAACCGGGCAATTCCTTCTCGATTACTATTTACCCTTTTTTAAGGCGTTACTGGATATCACATTCCAGGAGGGCGGAGAAGTCCTGGCCAAGGCTTTCCTGGAAGAATTACGAAATACGGCTACCCATCACAATTGGCCGTTGCAGTTCAACTATCAAACGGTGCTGACTGGTGAGTACCCTCTGGGCATCCTGCGCGAAGCCTTGCCCGTCCTGCTCGAGACCGGGCAGATAGTCGTGTCGAAGATGACCGATCCCAGGCAGGTCGAAGCCCACATGGACGCGCTGCGTACGCAGATCGGCGAAGACGTACAGGAGGATGTAATGCGTTTAATGGGAGAACCGCAAAGCTAAGGTTCCGAAAGAAGCGAAACCGCCCGTCACCCCAAAGTAGATCACTCGCAGGATCCTTGATCCTGCGGGAGTTTTTTAAAATTCGATCGTCGTGACAGGTCCCCTTGTGGGAAACTGCACGTTTGTCGCAATTTTGGAGCAGTCCTTTCGTAGTGCAAACTAGAAATCGATCAAGCGGAACTTCTCCCGTGCCGTTGGGCCGGAGGAAGTGAGCGCCAGAGGGGCATTGAGGCTATCGGCGATGTACTCGGCAAATGCCCCCGGAGTGCCCACCCAGGGCGTGCATACCGGCTGGACCTCGAAAAGCAGGTCTGTCAGGTCCTTCTGGCGTTCCAGGTCGGTGGGGTCGGGCGAGAGACGGATCCCCGTAACCCAGCCATCTGAAAGTTCGAAGTACTCTTGAACGTCAGACGCGTTGCCCAGGTAGCGATAGCGTTCGCAGGTGTACCAGGCCTCGGCCGCTGGCAGGCGATCCAGGTTTGTGACGGCCAGCCCGTCGATGGGGCCTGTCGCCTTGAGTGCGTAACGCAGCGCCAACAGGTCCAGGTGGCCGACGCGAAAGGCGCGCTGCCAGGGATTGAGCCCGTTGTGCCGGTCCGGCAGCAGGCTGGTCAGCGCGCGGGACTCGCTCATAAAGGGCCCGGGACCGTGACGCGTAGCGTACGCGCGCGTCGCACCCAGCCGGATGGAGTTGGCTTCGAAGCCGCCTTCTGCCAGCAGTGTTTCGGCGTTCTGGAAGGTGGTCGTGCTCCACGTGTTGAAAGGGAAGAAGCCGCGCCATTCGTCCAGCAGCACGCCCTGGGCGCCTTCGAAGAGCAGTGTGCCGGGTGCGGCGCACAATTCGGTCAGGTACCTCTCATCCACCAGCGCGACCTGCGCCGCAAAGCGCGTGTAGACTTCCGCCGCAGCGGGCAGGAAGTCCGAATCGTGGAAAGGTTCCAGTTCCGAGCGGATGGCAGGCATCTCCCCGTGAGTCCGGGACAATTCTTCTAGCTGGGCCAGCTTGGCGTCACGCAGCAGGGATAGCTTGCGCAGCAGGGAACGCCTGTCTTTCAGGTCGCCTGCGAACAGCACTTCCTCGCCGTGCTCCAGCCAGTCTGCCATGGTCTCACCCACGCCCAGGCCGCAGCTTCCGTGGCGGGCGTCTCCTCGCGCCAGTTCCTTGATGCGGTTCGTCGCGATCTGGAAAGGGGTGGTGACCTGCGCCCGGGGGTGGTGGGCGGTGCTTTCAAAGGCCGCAGGTACGCCCAGCGACGCCAGGGCGCGCTCCTCGGCCAGCATGGCGAGCGGATTGAGCACCATGAAGCGCGAAAGGTAGGTGCGTACGCCGGGCAGGAAGCTCCCGCTGCCGAACTGGGCGAAGGTGTGATGCCGTCCGTCCGGGGTAACCACGTTGTGGGCGGCTTGCGCGCCTCCGTTGTAACGCACGACCGTGTGGGCTCCGGTCTCGCGAGCCAGGTAATCCACCAGACTCCCTTTGCCGGCGTCGCCGTAACCCAGGTCCGCGACCAGGATGGCATTGGTTTGCATGTCACCTCCATTGTCTTTTGTATCCCAACGTCTCCTGACGGTTGGGGTAAAGCCGGGGGCAGGGGGCTCCGGCGCCCTGCTTATATGTCTCGGCCCCCGGTCCCCGGACTGGTACCTACAACCCGGGCAGGGCCGCGCCCACCGGGCGCGCCTTCGCCAGGCTGGTAGGCAGGGTTGCCAGGGCGGTGCTGACCGTCTTGAGGGTTGGTTCGCCCACACCCAGGTCGCGCAGGTCGTCCGTGCCGGCCTGCAGGTCGATGGCGCCTTCGTACAGTCCGATCGACAGGGCGATGGTCTCGCACACCGCGGCAGGGTCGTCGAGCTCGAGCACCTGCTCGCCCAGCAACCGCCGCCACGACCGCAGGATCTGCGGATCGCCGCCGTAGCAGGCGCCGCGCGGCAGGATGTAGAAGGTGTGGTAGCGCTCTCGCAGCTCGCGCACGAGTTTTTCTGTGGGCAGGTCGCGTTCGAGGCCTCCGCCGATCAGGTCTTTCACCTGCCGGCGACGCACTTGCGGGTAGGCCATCTCGTCGCCGATCAGGAACAGGTAGCCTTTCTGGCGGCGCTTGTTCCAGCAGTCGATGTCGGTGTGGCGCGCCATGAAGTACATGGCCAGCTCGTAGGTTTCCATGCGCTGGCCGCCGCCGCCGCCCTCCAGAAAGATATGCTCCAGGTTCTCGTCCATGCGGTTGTCGGATTCGAACTGGCCGATCTGCAGCGGGACGCGGTCGCAATTCGCGTCGCCGATGGCGCCGAACAGGATCTGCGGGTGCGCCACGTACCCTTTGCGCAGCAGCAGGCCCAGCAGTTCGGGCAGCTTGCGCTGCAGCGTAATGGGGATCGCCCCCATCGAGCCGGTCACATCGAACAGGATCGCGATGGCGGTCGAGTTGGGGTGTTCGTCGCTGTCGCGACTTTCGCGGAAACGCACGCCGAACGGGTCGAGCGTGTCGTGCACGCGCCAGTTGGACGGGTGGCGCCGGCGCAGGTTGTCGTAGTAATCAAAGGTGCTCATGCCGGCTGCCGCTTTCATGCGGGCGTGCTCGTCATATACATTGGTGGACCATCTTCCACTACCCATGGGTTACCTCCTCAGGTTTGAATAGGGTTGGGATCTGAAACGGGTGGAATTTGCGAGGCCCCCAGAGGGACTCGAGTAATGCGTCGAATTCCTCCTTCAGGGCCCATGCGTCTTGCGGGGCGCGTCTGCCGGGCAGTACGCTGCCGCGCAGGAAGGCCTGCAAACGTGCAGGGACTTGGTTGGGAAGGCTATGTGTGTGGGGATCACCTCCTAGAATGTAGATCATGGTTTTGGCCGACATGGCCACATCCATACCGGGCGTGGGCGGGCTGTACGCGCCGGGTGAGTACCGATCCATGGTGGCCGGGTCGATCTGGTTGAGCGGCGCAAGGCCGTCCAGGGCGGGCAGGGCGGCGCGCGTCCAGCCGCGCAATTGCAGGCCGTGCTGTTCCGGGTGGATCCAGACGTTCTGTGACAGCACGGCGCGGTGCAGGACTCCCATGTTGTGCGCGTAGCCAATAATTACCAGCAGGCGGCGCCAGATCCAGGCCATATCCTTCGGGTCGACCCCATCGGGGAAGGCCTGCCGCACGGTTTCGAGCGAGTACCAGCCCGGTTCTGCGGCCAGGACCAGTGCCCGGTGCGTACGACCTTCTGCCTGGTAGGAGAAGGCCTCCAGCAATCCCGGCAGGTAGGCAACAAAGGAGGCTCCCCACCTGCTGCGCCGCATGTGTCCCAGCGTCCGGGATTCGCGGAGGGCCAGGCCGTTGTCACGAGGGTCGCGCACGATCTTGAGCAGGGCGGTATGCACCCGGCCGAACGTGCCGAAGCGGCAGGCGTACGTGTTGTAGGGCCCGTCGATCTGGTAGCGCGTATCGACCCGGTATTCCCGGCGGGGGCTCTTCAAGATCACCTGGGGGGACGCTCCCTGAGGCTCGCCATAGGCTTGCGCGGCCAGCAATGCTTCGGCGCGCGCCAGCCATTCAGCCAGACGCTGGAAGGCGCGGGCGGCCAGGATCTGTTCTTCAGGCGCGCGGTAGGCGTCGGGATGAGCCCGGCGCGCCAGGCGGCGGTAGGCCCCCCGTACGGCTGCGGCCTGCTGGTCACGGGGCAGGTGGCTGCCGCCGAACACCTGCTCGGGGGAAAGCGCGCAATCCAGCTCGCGCGCCAGTTGGGTAAGATCAGCGTTCATGCATTTGTGCCTTTCTGTACATGTTGTACTAACACTAACTTTTCGAAAAGAATAGGCTTGCCGGCGAGCCGTTCCCCGGCGTGGCCTGCGGCGGCGATGCGGCTGCGCCGCAGGCCGTTACAGGGTTCAGGCTGCCGGATCAGGGTCAGCCTTCCACGCTACGGGCGGGGCGCCGGTACTCGGACTTCTTCTTCATGCCCAGCGACTGGACCTGATCGGAGTCGTCACCGTACTGCGCCACCACCTGGGCCTTCGCGCCCAGCATGGCGTTGTGGAAGTCCCACTCGGCCGCCACAGCCGTGTCGCGCGCTGCAGCCAGCGCGTTGGCGGCGTTCACCTCCGCCTCGACCGCGGTCAGCATGACCTGGTAGTGCTGGGTCATGGTTTCCTTGGAGAAGGTTGGGTTGGCAGGCTGGTAGTCTTCCAGCGCCATCAGGCCGAAATAGGCCTCGGAGTCCTCGCGCACCTGTGCGGGTCTCCTGCGGATGGTCTGGTTCTTCGCCATGGTTGTTCACCTCCTTTGGGTTGGATTTGGATCGAGCCCCGGAGCTCCTCGTTGCCAGGGCCACGCGGCAGGGTTGGCCTGCCGGTAAGCGCGGCGCGCGTTCCGCGCTCACGCCGCAGCAGGACCTTTCTCCCGGATCTCCGGATCCGGTCCTGGGGCGGCATCAGCGTGGAAAGACATTCGACACGCCGTTCGAAAATATGTGAAAGCCGGGTTGCTTGGCGCGGAGTTTCGACTCCATGCGCGTGTAACGGAAGAACCTGTGCACGCGCTGCCATGACATGCGCCCGGCAAGCTGGAACATGGCCTGGTGATAACGGAACATGGCGGCGCTCCTCGATGACAGGGCCTGGTGATGAAGGAACGTGGCAGTGTTCCTCGATGACATCGACTGGTGATAGGGGAACATAGCAATGTGCTTCGATGACATGCCCTGGTGATAAGGGAACACGGCAGTGACCCTCGATGACGATCCTTGGTGATAGTGGAACAGGGCGGTGTTCCTCGATGACATGCCCCGGTGATGGTGGCACACGAGCAGGTCCGGCGAGTGCGAAGGCTTGCGGTTTTAAATTCCGGACGAAAGCCAGCGCCGGCACGCGAAGCAGGGCCCGGCCGGTTTGCGCTCTGCGCGACCGGCGGGTACGTGAGTTCGGAAGGGTTGGTAATCGCATGTGCATGGATCTCTCCTGTAAATGTCGGTGCCACACAATCTTCTCTAAAAATAAAAGTCAGGTCGCCTCTCCGGATTTTGCTTGACACGGGCTCAATCGATGTTAACGACTTTCTTCTCCTTGAAGCGGTAGAGCATGGCCGGGCGGTGGGCGCCGATGATCTCGCGCTGGCCGGTCTCTTCCAGCAGGCCGGTGGCGTGCATCTTCTTGCGGAAGTTGCGCTTATCGAGCTCGCGGCCCAGGATGATCTCGTACAGGCGCTGCAGGTCCGAGAGGCGGAACATGGTGGGCAGCAGGCCGACCGCGATGCTGCTGTAGGCGATCTTGGCGCGCAGGCGCTCGACGGCGTAGAACACGATGCGGTTATGGTCGAAGGCCAACTCGGGCAGGTAAACGGTCGGGGTCCATTCCACGCCTGCCACCTTGGGGGAGACGGGTTCGGGCAGGCGCGTCCAGGGCACCAGGGCGAAGTAGGCCACGGTGATCACGCGCGAGCGCGGGTCGCGATCGGGCTGGCCGAAAGTGTAGAGCTGCTCGAAGTAGGAGGCCTTCAGACCGGCCTTCTGGTCGACGATGCGCTTCACGGCACCTTCGAGTGATTCGCCCTGCAGCAGGAAGCCGCCCGGCAGGGCCCAGCGCCCGCGGAAGGGCTCCTCGTTGCGTTTCACCAGCAATACGTTGAGGCGGTCTTCACTGATGGTGAAGATGACCACGTCAACGGTCACGCCGGGTTCTTCGTAGTTCATCTCTTTAGTGTCAGCCATACACCTATTTTACCCTATTTTTAGATTTTGTCAAGAGGTAATTTCACCTTTGTTTTCTTTAGATAACTTCCGGGGAAGCTGACCCTTTCAAGCGCCGTGTGCCGTGCAGGCGTGGCCATGCATTCCCCAGCGTGGATGATGGCGATTCATTAAGTCTTGGCAGGTGTAAGAACTTGGCATAAAACCGTGATACCATTGCAACAACCGCCCCTTCCTTATCATGTGAAAGACTCGCCCATGCACATCGCGGTCGTGATCCCAACCTATAACGAAGCCGAAAATCTACCTGGATTACTCCACGAGCTGTTCTCGCTGCCGCTGCAGTTGAGCGTGCTGATTGTGGATGATCACAGCCCGGATGGCACCGGCGATCTCGCGGAGGCGCTGGCGCTGGCGAATGCCGGCAGAATACAGGTGCTCCACCGGCCGGGCAAACTTGGGATCGCCTCGGCCTATTTACAGGGATTCCACCATGTTCTGCAGCAGGGCGCGGATGCGATCGCCCAGATGGATGCAGACTTCTCTCACGATGCGGCCGTACTGGTTTCGATGTCGAAATGGTTGGACTCGTGCGATGTGGTCATGGGTTCGCGTTACACGCGGGGCGGCAGTGTGGATGCCCGCTGGCCGTTCTGGCGCAGAGGTCTTTCAGCCGGGGGAAATTTTTACGCGCGCAGCATTTTGAGCCTGCCTCTCAAGGATGTGACAACCGGCTACCGCCTGTGGAAGTCCGAGACGCTGCGGGGCATGCCACTCGACCGGGTCCAGGCGCAAGGCTATATCTTCCAGGTCGAGATGGCCTATCTGGC